>JBHJMN010000001.1:0-370832 GCA_042219835.1 Paenibacillus elgii | reverse complement strand
ATCATAAACAAAGAAGAAGGGATGACAGTCTATGCTAGGACCTAACCCAAGAGAGAAATACCCTATACCCGGGAATAAAAACGTACAGTTCATCAACAATACGATTACAAAATCCAACATCATCGTTGGGGATTATTCATACTATGATGCATCACATGGAGAATCGTTTGAGGATCAAGTGCTATACCATTATGAAGTCTTGGGTACGAAACTGATCATTGGAAAGTTTTGTTCAATCGCTCCTGAAACAAGATTTATGATGGGAGGCGGTAATCATAGAATGGATGGCTCAACTTACCCGTTCAACATTTTCGGTAACGGCTGGGAAGCTTATACCCCTACATTGAACAACTGCCGCTTAAAGGGGACACGGTTGTTGGCAACGACGTCTGGATAGGCAGACGTGCAACCATTATGCCGGGTGTACGTATTAGTGATGGAGCCATCATAGGCGCCGAGTCGGTGGTCGTAAAGGATGTGAAGCCATACACGATCGTTGGCGGAAATCCTGCAAAAGAAATACGAAAACGTTATTCACCGGAGATCATTGAGGAGCTGTTGGAAATCCGTTGGTGGGATAATGATATTGAAATCATCAATCAAAATATCGAGGCGATCGTAAGCGGGGATATCGAATCGTTAAGAAAAATGAAAACTTGCCGATGACCCCTTGTCGCCTCAAAAGAAAATAGAGGAGTTTACGATGGGAGAGGTACGACTAATCAGTGACTACAGGCAGAACGAAGTATATAAAGAGAGCTTTAATGAACTCGCAAAGCAGACATTTGGGCTGGATTTTAAAGAATGGTATGATAAGGGTTGTTGGAATGATGATTATATTTGTTATTCATTCGTAGACGGGGATACGATTATTGCAAATGCTTCGATCAATAAGACGGTTCTTACGTCAAATGGCAAAGAATATAAGGCCATCCAAGTGGGGACGTAATGACCCATCCCGATTATCGGCATCAAGGGTTGTCGGCTGCCGGCTCTGCGCAAGCTGGATGTCGACAATCCGGCGGACTTCGAGCTCATGAAGGAGTTTGCAATTGAAAGAATACCTGTTTCGTCAACATTTGGCGTAAAGAATAATGAGCATTTGTTGATGGTTTACTTTATTGTTGTTTTTCGTGATGCCATTTACTATGACCCTGATCAGGATGCGATACTTTTATTTGAACAAAAAGAGAATACGTTGCATGATGAGAATATCCAGCCCACCTTGATCACAGAGACGGATGATACGTTGTTTGTTCGACCGTTATTCCTGGATGAAGGGAAGCATTTTAGATTTCCGTTTACCTCTCATGCGTAGCAACTATTTTTTTGAACTTAAAATTTGTATTAAAGTCATTTCTAATATAAAATTTAGCAATAGTTGTGCTGATTGGAGGTCGAAAAAATGTATATCACAGTCGTAGAATATGATCCGAATTGGAAAAACGCGTATCTCAAAGAAGAACACGCCATAAAGGAAATTCTTCAAGACGAATTGGTGAACAGCTTTCATATTGGAAGTACTTCCGTTCCCGATTTAAAAGCAAAACCTATTATCGACATTTTGCTTGTTGTCAACGACATCAATGAATGTGATACGTACTCCGCCCAATTTGAAAAGCTTGGCTACGAGGTCATGGGCGAATTTGGAATCAAGGGAAGAAGATATTTCCGCAAAGGCGGAGATCACCGTACGCATCAAATTCATGCTTTCCAGTATGACAATATTCAGGAAATCGAACGACACCTGTCGTTCAGAGATTATCTTCGCCTGAATCCGGGAATATGTAAGGAATATGGAGAATTAAAAAGTAAATTAGCTGACAAACATCCAACGGACATTGATAGCTATGGCGACGGCAAAGAAGATTTTGTCAAAAAAATAGAAAAAGAAGCCCTCAAATGGCATTGGTCTAATCGCTAAAATCTAATGCTTAAGCAGGCTGACGCCATTTGAATACGGGCGTCAGCTTATCGCATTTATTCAAAAAGCTCAAAGCGGGAGGTATAAACGACAATGGTGAATAGGACGGAGAAAGAAAAAATGAAGCTCGGGTTGCTTTATGATGCGAATGGCAACGAGTCGCTCATTAAAGAACGAGAATACGCCAAGGAGATATGCTTTCGGTATAACCAGCTTCCCCCCTCAAGAGCGGAAGAAAGAAAAGATATCATCAAAAAGCTATTTGGCAAAACGGGGAATAATTTTTTGATCGAACCATCTTTTTATTGTGATTATGGGTATAACATTGAAATAGGCGAGAATTTTTACTCTAATCATAATCTGGTGATATTAGACGGTGTAAAGGTTACCTTTGGAGATAATGTGTTCATTGCTCCTAACTGTGGGTTCTATACAGCAGGTCATCCACTGGATGTGGAACAGCGTAATATGGGGCTGGAATATGCCTATCCGATCAAAGTCGGAAACAATGTATGGATCGGGGGAAATGTTTCTGTTATGCCGGGAGTAACGATAGGCGACGATACCGTTATTGGCGGCGGGAGTGTTGTCACCAAAAATATTCCCTCAGGTGTAATCGCTGTTGGAAATCCTTGTCGTGTACTGAGGGAAATCACGGATGAAGATAAGAATAAATATACAAAAAGCATGAATGAATAGCTGGGAAAAGTTCAGGAGGGACGTTTAATGAGATACGATGTGAACAAATTATTTTGGATAAATGAACCTGCGAGTTATTCTATTCAGGAAGATGAGGTTGTGATTACAACTGATCCTGGCACGGACTTCTGGCAGCGTACATACTACGGGTTTAGAAACGATAATGCTCCGGCTTTGTTATTCAAGATCAATGAACCATACTTTTCTTTCACAGTCAGAACACAGTTTGACAGCAAACATCGTTTTGATCAATGCGGTGTCATTATTTACCAGGACAGTGATAATTGGTTCAAGGCTTCAATTGAGTATGAAAATGAAGAGTATCAACGATTAGGAAGCGTTGTGACGAACCATGGATTTTCGGATTGGGCGACGACAGATATTGATTCGAATATTAAAAGTATGTTTTACAGAGTTAGCCGCCGCGAGAGTGATTTCTGCATCGAGAATTCGTATGATGGCATCGAATATAAACAAATGCGCATTTTTCATTTGTTTGAAGCTAAAGGGGAAATTCAGCTGGGAATCTATGCATGCAGTCCTGAAAATTCTTCATTTAAATCTGTTTTTAGCGAGATGGAGATAACGGAATGCAAATGGAAAACACATAAATAATCCACACATGTATTGGAGGCAAAGGCATGAACACGATTCATTTTACAACCGAACCCCCTACAGATTTTGCGCAATTACTTTCCCTTTATGAATCATTAGGATGGAATTCACTTAACTTGTCCGTTGATGAATTGAAAAAAATGTGCAATCAAAGCTGGTACGCAATTTATGCTTTTGATGATCAACAATTGGTGGGGATGGGACGTATTATTTCAGATGGAGTGATTACCGGGATGATATGTGGACTGTGCGTACTGCCTACTTATCAGTCCAAAGGGATCGGCAAAGAAATGCTGAATCGAATGATTGACCATTGTGAGCACAATCGCGTCATTCCCCAGCTTATGTGTACAGAAAGCTTGGAATCCTATTATACGTCTTTTGGATTCAAGAAATTTTCCGTTGGAATGACAAGAAAGCTCATTCGATAAGCTGCAGTCTTACGAGAAATACAGCTTGACATATTCGTGTTTTCAAGGATATTATAGACTAATAATATCCTTGATTCGCGGAAATGCTGTTACACTCATTCTTAATGATTTTTTTTAAGTACTTCAAGGATATAAGAACTCTTTAATGTCTTTTTTTCAAGAGAATACCCCTAAGGGAGGGACGAAGTGCCTGTCGGTTTATTGAAGAAATGCTGAATGGATAGATTGATCTTGTTTTTTTCAGGATTAACCATTATGTCCAGCTTCTATGCTACGATCTCCCTAATCTCCGTCTGTTCAAAGGAGTTTTCGGTTCCTGAGGGGCAGGCCGTATGGACGAGCAGCTTGTTTACATTTAGTTTCGCCATTGGCTGCTTAGTGTTTGGGCCATTATCAGATCGTATTGGCCGAAAAAAGTGATGCTTGGGGGATTAGTTGCGTTAACAATTGTCACTATCATTTTAGGGTTTCAAAGTAATTTGAACTCCATTATTGTAGTATTCGCCCTTAGCTGTATGAGTGCAGGTTCAGGAATTGTCGGACAGGTATTCAGCAGCTTTATAAGTTCTCATCTAGGCTGGCAATATGTATTCATTATTTTGGCGGCGATCTATTTTATATTAACACTACTCATGATATTTTTTATACCCACCCTCCCGGCGAATGGGGTTCGTATTGCGGAAACATTTAAACTAATAGGAAAGACACTAGGACAAAAGTCACTATGGTTTGCATTTGTTATCGCACTAGTCATGCTGCTTTCCTTTGTAGGCATGTACACGGCATTGGGGAAATTTTTAAGCAGCCCTCTTTTCGGGTTCTCGAATGAGCAGATATTATGTGTACGATCCGTAGGGATCATAGGAATGGTATTGTCTTTATTTGCGAGTACTCTGGTTAAGAAATTTAGCCTGATCCCGGTACCCAGAAGCGCAATAATCTTATCCGCTGCCTCATTGATCCTTTTAGGATTTGGCTCAAACATGGTGTATATGATTGTCATAAGCGTAGTGTTTGTATCCGGAATTGCGGTTGCGATCCCTTCGTTGGTTTCGCTGGTCGGTGAACTTGGGGGTGCTGCAAGAGGTGCAGCGATTTCCATCTATACGGTTATTGTGAATTTAGGCGCTACCATCGACCTATCCTGGTCGTACAGTTGCTCGGGACCGGCAATTATGTCCTTACGTTTTCAAGCTTGGCGGGCTGCTTGCTGTTGGGATTGCTGTCTACAGTTTTTGTAAAACGTTACATCGCGGCGAGAAGCTGAACTGCTTATCCAACACAATCCGACAGTCTGGCGAAAATGGAAAAGTATTACCCCCTTGGGTTATAATTAGCCAGGGGGGTGGATTTTAATGAATCCTACGTATAATGAAAAAACACACACGTCGATTAAACAATTATTTAACAAGCTTTCACCGGAAGGTCCTGGTTGTGCGTATATTGCCAGTTTCGATAGCGGAGTAACTTATAAAGGCGCAGTTGGCTTAGCTTCGATAGAGGAAGGCCTGCCGATCACCACAACTACAATTTTTAATATTGCTTCCGTCTCCAAACAATTCACGGCATTTTCCATTTTACTCTTAGAGCAAGAAGGAAAATTGAGCCTGGATGATTCCATTTTAAAGTTTGTGCCTTCCTTAGGGGCCTATGCTGAGCCTGTAACGTTGAGACATCTCATTCATCACACTAGTGGATTAGTTGATTATATGGAATTGGCTGAAGCGGCGAATATTAAAGATACGGATAAATTAACTGCGGAAGAATCGCTGGAACACCTTATCAACCATCAAGCAGCAACTTTTCCGGTCGGAACGAAATTTGAGTATAGCAATACAGGCTATTTTTTATTATCGCAAGTCATAGAGAAAGCAAGCGGCAAGTCTCACCGTGAGTTTGCGAAGGAGCGTATTTTTGAACCTTTACATATGAACGACACAACAATTGTCGATTGCTATCCAACGACGATGTTCATTGCTAGCGGATATTTGAAGAACGAGCAAGGAGCCTATGAAATCTATGAAAGCCCTTGGGAACATACAGGGGATGGGGCAGTTCATACAACGGTTGAAGACTTGGTAAAATGGGGAGAAAATTTAACTACAGGTACCGTTGGCGGAAAAGAGCTTGTTCAAAGAATGAGTGAAACAGGTCCCCAAATTTCTCCAACAGGAGAGACGATTATAGATAATGAAGATTACGCTTTTGGACTGATACATGCAGAAGATTTTGGTTGTCGATGCTTGAAACATTCAGGGGGCTGGGCAGGGTACAGCTCATACTTCATACGGTTCCCCGAAGATCGTTTGTCTGTTGCAGTATTCAGTAACTGCGGCGAACTTGATCCTGACGAGTATGCTCATAAAATAGCGGAAATTGTTTTAGAAAAAACGGAAGAATAGACAAGAGACTTCACTTCCTTGGTTGTTTTCGGGCTTGATCGCTTGAAAACTGACCAAGTCGGGGTGATGTCTTTTTTTATGCTGCATTTAAAAAAAATGATTGACAACGATTACAAATTCATGAATGATGGACATAGAAAATAAACCTGAAACAAACTAGATAACGTGGAATTTCAGGTATTACTCCATGACTATAAATCAGAATAAAACCAGATGAGCAATCGGAGGCCATGCGATGATCCAACTATCAAACTTGGAAGAGCTGCTTGCGTATAGACCTTCTCCTAAGGATGACGGACAGCTTGTTTATGTAAGCGGATACCATCAAGAGGGGGACGGGGGCGGCAAGCTTGTCCGCTGGATCGCTTGCAGTACCAAAGACGACAACGGCGGGACGGTTCATGATCCTGGCCTCGGCGGCAGCGGCCGCTGGGAAACAGTACATAACGGAGTGGGAGATTTTCGGTGGTTCGGACTATTCGGCCCGGCCCAACCTGCGGACGACGCGATGGACGCGATGGTGAACGATTCTTCGATTCACCGGATCGAGGCGCATACGGATCTTAACTTTGTCCGGCGCCATACTTACGACCGCAGCCATATCGAGCTTAATTTTTACGGACATACCGTCACTACCGAGGGCATCGAGTTAAATACGAAAAGCAATCCGTTCGGAGCGGTTATTTTTTTCCAGGGAAAGGCCGCCGGCGTAACGCAAACCGTTACGCTGTCCGCGGAGCTCCCGGAGCAGACCGATGTGCTGGAGGTGCTGGAATCGTCGGCCTTCGAGGTAGGGGATTGGTGGATCGCCAGGGTAAACAATAACCCGGAAGGCCGTGCGCAGCGCGAGCTGGATTATTTGCTTCAGATCACCGAAATCATGGATCGTACCCATGTTCGAGTGAACTACAAGCTCGGCTGGGCGCTGGCTCCGGGGAGAGAGATCACTTACACGAAGATGAATCCTGTCTTCCGCAGCCATGTGCGTAATATGAACTTTATCGGCGTACCGGTGCCGGATAATGGGTCTACGACCGAGCAGCCATTCGATCACTGGGATCGGATCGGCTCCCATCCGATTGCCTACGAATTCGCCGTAGAATGCGATGTCGCAGATGTCAAGGCGACGAAGGTGTTTTGGCCCGTCGTTGAACGGCGGTACTGTACCCATTACGTAACAGAGCGCTGCAAGTTAATCAACCCCGAGGAAGTGATATGGGGCGGCACCGGTTATCTGACGCAGCAGCTAAACGTTCTGTACGGGCATGTCCGCGATTGCCATACGAGCAACGCGCGTCACTTGAACGATTTCACATGCGCCGCATACTGCATGGTGGAGAACTGCCATGGCGATGGCGACGAGCACGGTTCGTTCGTTACCCATGGCCAATATGAGCATGATCTTACGTATATCGGCAATTCGGGGCTGCTTTCTTTTGCCAACAGCGGTACAACGTGGGGAGATAGCGCCAAACGGATTACGGTTAAAAAGCACGTCGGCCCGCGAGTGGTTGCGCATAAGCGAATTACCGATTTGACGCTGGAGGATGTTCATGCGGTCTGGAAAGAAGGGCTGGTCGATTCCGGCACGATTTGGGCTAACGCGGACGGCTTGCACATGAGGGGCTGCACCGCCGACACGATGCTTACGCTCTCGCAGAGCTCATCCCGCTCGAAGCGGGGCAATCTCGCGGACGGCTGCTCCTTTGGGATGACCAAGGATGCCGAAATCGCCCGCCTTCCCGGAGTCCCCCATGCAGGCTTTCGTCCGGTCACAACGGATTTTGTCATGCAAAATTGCAAAGTTCACAACGTGGACAATAACGTGGTCGGAAGCATAAACCGTCTTGTGTTGATAAACACATGGTTTATAGGCGCTTCTCCGGAAGCGAGCCCGGTTCGTGTCGGGTGTGCTGAGGTCATCGTTCAGGGCGGCGGCTTCGTGAATAGCGGAATGGAGCTGACGGGCGTATTTGATCCTGCCGTGACGGGCACGCTGGACCAGTCCATTACGGCAGACAGCGGCGCATCGTTCCGTGGAACGAATGCGGGGAAGGCATTTTTGAAGAGCAGCAATACGGCAGGAACCGTGACATGGATCTTGGGCGATTGCAAGAGCTCGGCGTCGGATGCCGAGACGGCCCACTTTAGCATCCAAGGCGGCTGCAACAAATTAAGAGCGGTCGGCTCCCGGTTTTCGGGCGGCCGGTATGAAGTTGCGGCCGGATCGTTTGGCAGCGGCTCATATTTGCTCATGACGGCTTGCATCGAGGAAGGCGTGAACCGCTCCTCTCTTCCAGTGGAAAGCGATGTCGTGAAACACAAGGCGGGAATCATGATCCTACCCTAATCATTACGGGAGCCTGTCTTTCGGAAGACAGGCTTTCTTGTAAAGAAAGAGTAAGCGATTACAAAAATGATTGACAATATTAGAATTCGCTAATTATAATGAATAAAACAAACTAGAAACAAATTAGTGGAATAATTTTGAAGTAATAAATGGATAGATTTAATCAGAATTAAACCACAAGAAGGAGCCGGTGTTGTGAGAGCGGTAAAAGGTATAAACGGGACAGCGCAAGTATTGGAGCTTCCAAACCCGGAAGCGCTTCCTCAATTCGTCAAAGTGAGAACCGATTATTCCGTCGTGAGCGTAGGGACCGAACTGTTGATGATACGAAGTAACGAGGATGCGAATTTGGGTTACAGCGCTAGCGGCGTTGTCGTGGAAGTGGGGGAGGGAGTGACCCACGTCGTTCCCGGGCAACGGGTTGCGTGTTACGGGGTGCCGGCGCACCGGGAGTTTCTGCTCGTGCCGAAGCATCTGGTAGTGCCGGTGCCGGAAGGCGTCACACAGCAGGAGGCGGCGTTTGTCGGCATCGGCGCGATTGCGGTTCATGCCCTGCGCCAAGCCGAGCTGAGGTTCGGGGAAACGATCATTGTTGTAGGATTAGGTATTTTAGGGCAGGCGATCGCCCAAATCGCGCATGCCGCGTGCTACAGGGTGATCGGTCTTGAGCTGATGGAGGAGCGGTGCCGCATGCTCGAAGCGATCGGAGCGATCGCCTGCCGCTCTCAAGAAGAGCTGCAAAAGGCTATTAAATCCGACCCATCCTGCAATGGCGCGGATGCCGTCATGCTTTGTGCGAGCAGCCGGAAAAACAGTATGGTAGATGATGCGATTAGCTGGCTTCGCGACCGTGGTCGCGTCGTGATTGTCGGGGATACGGGAACGGAATTCGATCGGGATCTGCTGTTTATGAAAGAAGCAAGCATACATATCTCGCGCGCAGGCGGCCCAGGCCGCTATGAGGAAACTTACGAGCAGCAAGGAGTCGACTATCCGATCGGTTACGTGCGTTGGACGGAAGGTCGAAATATGGGCGAGTTTTTACGCTTGATAGCGGAGAAGCGGATTGACATGCAATCGCTCATCACCCACGAATGCGAGCTTGACGAATTGCCCGCGATGTACCGAAGCTGCTTGGAAAAGCCGCAGGAATCGATGGGAATTGTCGTTCGCTATGACGGACCCGGCTCCGCTCAAGTAACGGATTCCTTGGATAAAGGGTAAAGGAGGCGATGGTATATGCGAGCGGACGCTACTGCGGTTTCCAGCGAGCCTATCGTAAAAAAACGGAGTAATTCTAGTTTCTGGAAAACTTTTCTCCGCTACAAATGGCTGTATTTGCTTATGGTTCCGGGAATCGTCTATTACCTCGTTTATCACTATGTCCCGATGTTCGGGCTTGTGGTCGCATTTAAGAAGTACAACCTGATGAAAGGGATGTGGGGAAGCGAGTGGGTCGGCTTCGACAATTTCCGGACGATCTTTACGTCGCCGGAATTTCCTTCCCTGCTGCGAAATACGATCCTGATCAGCGTGTACCGCATTTTGTTCAACATGGTTCCAGACGTGCTGCTGGCTCTTATGCTGAACGAGATTCGCGTCAACTGGTTTAAGCGCATCGTACAGACGATCACGTACGGCCCTCACTTCTTGTCATGGATTATCGTGTACGGCCTTGTGTTTTCGTTTTTTGCGCCTGGCGCGGGGTTGGTGACGACGTTTTTCCGCGATTTGGGCTGGGGCGAGCTGGATGTGCTTGCTAACTCGGAATATTTCCGTTCGCTGCTGGTGACGACGGATATTTGGAAAAGTACCGGTTTCGGCGCTATCATCTATTTGGCCGCGCTGTCCTCGATCAACCACGAGCTGTACGAAGCGGCCGTCGTCGACGGCGCGGGCCGATGGCGCCAGTTGTGGCACATTACGCTGCCGGGCATTCGCGAAGTGTTCATTTTGCTGCTGATCCTGCGGATTGGTCATATTATGGATGCCGGCTTCGAGCAGGTCTATATTTTTCTGAATGCCCGTGTGTATGATGTCGGCGACATTCTCGACACATGGATCTTCCGTCGCGGGATCGAACAAATGGAATTTAGCGTACCGGCGGCTATGGGCGTGTTCAAATCGGTGATCGGTCTGGCGCTCGTGATCGGGGCCAACAAACTGGCCAAAAAAGTCGGCGGTTCCGGTATATGGTAAAGGAGGCCTCATCATGCCATTCGCGCTCAAGAAAACCAAGTCAGACCGTATCGTAGACGCTGTGATTTTCACGGTGCTTACCGTGTTCTGTTTGGCAACGCTGTTTCCCATACTCTTTGTATTCGTTATGTCAATCACGCCCTATACGGAAGTGCTCAAGAACGGCGGCTTTGTCATTTTTCCGAAATCCGTCACGTTCGAAGCGTTCAAAACGATTTTTTCCAGCAACACCGTTCCGAAAGCGCTTCAAGTGACGGTCTTCATCACAGTGGTCGGCACGGCGTGCAATTTGGCGGTGACGACCATGCTGGCGTATCCGTTGTCGAAGAAATTTTTGCCGGGGCGCAACGCCGTCCTGTTGGGCGTCGTGTTCACCATGCTGTTCTCCGGCGGCCTGATCCCCACCTATTTGACGGTCAAAGCGACCGGGCTGATGGATACGCTTTGGGCCCTTATCATCCCCGGTCTCGTATCGTCGTTTAATGTATTAATCATGAAAACCTTCTTCGAAGGGCTGCCGTACGAAATCGAGGAGGCGGCGAAGGTGGACGGCTGCAGTGACATCGGTACGCTGGTCCGGATCGTGCTGCCGCTCTCGCTGCCGATTATGGCGACGCTCGGACTGTTTTATGGCGTGAATCACTGGAATGCGTACTTCGGTGGGGTCATGTATCTGAATGACCGCAGTCTTTATCCGCTGCAGGTTGTGCTTCGCAACATGATCGTGTCGCCGGCCGTCAGCCAGGAGCTTGCCGTTCCTCAATCGGCGCTGAACGCGATGCCGCCGGAAACGATCAAGATGGCGACCGTCGTGGTGGCGATTGTGCCGGTTCTGATCGTGTACCCGTTCCTGCAAAAATATTTCGTCAAAGGTATGCTGCTGGGCGCTGTGAAAGGATAAGATCCGGAAAAAAATAGGGAGGGTTTACTTTGAAAACGTTATCTAAAATGACTGCCGTACTATTGACTTCTTCGCTTGTGCTTGCCGCATGTTCGGGCGCGAAAGAAGAGACTGCTTCGTCGGGAGGCACGGGGAAGCTGGACCTGAAATGGATGGTCATCGCGGACGCGAGCACCCAGCTTCCTTCGGCCGACAAAGATTTCGTGAAAAAGGCGATCGAAGAAAAGTTCAACGTTAATCTGAAAATGGTCTATATGCCGATCGGTCAAGATTATACGAACAAGCTGAATACCATGATCGCATCTGGCGACATTCCGGACGTTTTCTACGCGGAAGGCATATCGTCCAGCAACTACATCCGCGACGGCGTCGCACGCGATTTGACCGGCGTCGTTGCACCGGATAAAATGCCGAACTACTTCAAGTATTGGGTGACCGAGGCCAATCTGAAATCGTACCAGGTACTAGGCGCATTCAAGCGCGCTCCCGTCCCGTACGAAACGAACTACTATCGGACATTCTATATTCGGAAAGATTGGCTCGACAAACTCGGCATGAGCATGCCGACGAACTACGACGAGCTGGTCGACGTTATGAAAGCGTTCACATTAAAAGATCCGGACGGCAATGGCAAGAATGATACTTACGGTTTTACAGCGGCGGGCAACGGTACCAGCATTCCGATGGACTTCCCGGAATACCTAAAGAACGGGCTGGTCGGAGACACATACGTAGAAGGCGACCAGTTCGTTGATGTCCGCAGCGACATCCGCATGCAAAACGTGCTTGGCGATATCAAGAAGCTGCTGGATCTGAAAGTCGTCGATCCGGACTGGTTCTTGAACAAATACGGTCAGCATTTTGACAAAGCGGCGCAGGGCAAAGCCGGTATCGTGGTCGGCCAAGGCCGGGAACTCGCCTTCGATAACAATCCCGCCGGCCTCCAAATGAAATCGAAGCAAGCGGGTCAAACGACCGCCGACTGGCAGCCGTTCCATCCTTGGGAAAAAACCGGCACATGGGTCGAAACGATTCCGAACAATCCGTTCCTGATCAGCTCCAAATCGTCCGATGAGAAAGTGCAGCGCTCGATCGAAATTCTCAACTGGCTCGCCGGCGAAGAAGGCTTTCTCCTGACACGCTACGGCAAAGAGGGGGTTCACTACAAGCGCAGCGGCAACAAGGTCGAAATCATTCAGGACGCTTATCAAAAGGACATTACCGACAACAACAACTTTATTGAAGTATACGGCTGGTTTACGCCTCGTAAGCCGGAAGTGTTCGGACTTGACGTCGTCGATCCGAAAGTGACCGAGCGCGACAAAAAAATCGTTGAGAAAATCAACTCGTACAAATTGCTTCCGTCCGTCGGCACCGCTCTCACGGTCAAGGAAGGCATGGACCTGAGCGCCATGCGCAAGCGTATGAACGAGCAGCATGTTCAAATCGTGTTTAAAGAAAAGGATGCTTCCAACTGGCCGCAATACCGCCAAGAAATCATGACGAAATTCGGCGGTAAAGCGATTTTCGACAACTATGCCGAGCTTGCTTCCGCAGCAAAGGGCAAGACGATCAAGTTCAAATCGGAAAACTGATATCCAGCGAAAAAGGAGCTGTTGAACGATGTTCTTCTCAGACAACAAGACGGGAAAGCCGAATGCAGCGAACGTAACCAGCGAGGAGAATAGAACGATCGGTATGAACGGTAAGGCAAACGAAGCAATCAGCAGACGAAAAGTGCTGAAAACCTTTGGAATTGGAGGGGCGATATTGGCCGGCACCGCCTTCGGCGGTTCACGGTTTGCCTCGGCAGAAAGTCTGCAGTCCAGCGGCAAGGGAGAGCGTCAAGTGATGTGGGTCGCCAGCGTGGAGGAGCTGAAATCCCTCCCGCCCGGCCAGCTCACGGACGGTCTGCATGTGTTCGTTGGCGGCTACTACATGAGCGGCGACGGGGGAGGCAAGCTTGTTCGCTATATGGCCGGCAGCGACAAGGCCGATAACGGCGGTACGGTACACAAGCCGTTAAAAGGCCAAGGCTGCTTTGAAGTCGTGCATGACGGGGTAGGGGAGTTTCGCTGGTTCGGCGTTTTCGATGCGAAGACGAATGCGGACGGGGCGCTGGATGCGTTGGTCAACGATCTGTCGATCCGCCGTGTCGAAGCGTACTCGGATCTGAACTTCGTGAAGCGCCATGTATTTCACCGCAGCGATATCGAGATTGATTTTCAGGGACATACCGTAACGACCGAGGGCATCGAGCTGAACACGGTAGACAATCCGTTCGGCGCTATTATGTTTTTCCAAGGGGTCAAAACCGACATGGTCCGCACGGTGACGCTGACCGAAGAGCTGCCGGAGTACTCGGATATTTTTGAGGTCGCCGATTCGTCCATCTTCGTGGCGAACAGCTGGTGGCATGCCCAGATCAAGAACAATCCGGGCGGAAGCGCGCAGCGTGAGCTCGATTACCTGATCCAGGTAACGGAAATTCTTGACGCCACCCATGTCCGGTTCAATTATAAGCTCGGCTGGCCGCTGGCGAAGGGACGCCAGTTGACCTACCGAAAAATCAACCCGGCTTTCCGCTGCCACGTGCGGAATATGAGTTTTACCGGCATCCCGGTGCCGCCTAACGGCACAAGCTCCAGACCGTTCCCGACCTGGGACCAGATCGGATCGAATCCGGTTGCGTACGAATTCGCAGTCGAATGCGACGCATCGGGCATCAAGGCGACCAAAGTGTTCTGGCCGGTCGTCATGCGGAGATACAACACGCATTATGTGACGGAACGCTGTCAGCTGATGAACCCGGAAGAACGCGACTGGGGCGGTACCGGCTACTTGACGCAGCAGATCAACGTGCTGTACGGTCACGTCAGGGATTGCAATACGAGCAATGCCCGTCACTTGAACGACTTTACATGCGCAGCCTACTGCATGGTCGAGAACTGCCACGGAGACGGCGACGAGTACGGCCCGTTCGTCACGCACGGTCAATTCGAGCACGATCTGACATATATCAACAACTCCGGCTTGTTATCGTTCGCGAACAGCGGCTCGACTTGGGGCGACAGCGCCAAGCGGGTGACCGTCAAGAAGCATATCGCTTCGCGGATCGTCGCGCACAAGCGGATCACCGACCTGACGCTTGAAGATTGCCATGCGGTCGTAACGTATACGAAGCCCGGTGTGAAAATGGCGAATTCAGGCTCGTTCTGGGTCAACATGGATGGCCTGCAGATGAGAGGCTGCACGGCGCAAGAGATGATAACGATTTCGAAGGGCTCCTCCCGGGGCAAAAGGAAAAATATGATCGACAGCTGTTCCTTCGGTATGCTGAAGGGATATGAAGTCGCCCGTCCGATCCGAACGGGAACGACCCAAGTCGGCTACACGCCGTGCAATGGGGAATTGACGATTCTCAACAGCGAGTTTTACAACGTCGAGGACGTCAACCTGGGGAGCATCGATAAGCTGACGCTTATCAATACGTGGTTCAAAGGCTTGCCTCAGGCAGGAGGCACGGTCAAGATCGGCTCGCGTGAAATCGTCATGCAGGGGGGCGGGCTTGTAGATTGCTGCTTATTGTTCACCGGCGCATGGGACAAGATTGGCGATGTCAACAATGCGAAGAATAAACCCGACCAGTCGGTCACGATCGACGGCGGCGCCGTATTCGTCGGAACGAACGGCGAGAAGGCGTTCCTGAAGAGCGTCGATCCGGCGAACGTCATCATGTGGAGCTTCGGAAACTACAGGAGCGCCGCTGCGGACGCGAACACGGCACATTTCCACATCCAAGGCGGAACGAACAAATTGAAGGCCGTCGGCTCTCATTTCACGGGCGGCAAGTATGAAGCGGCGGGCGGCGCTTTTGGTAGCGGAGGGTACTTCTTCATGACCTCGTGTCTGGAAGAGCAGGTTAACCGGACAGCGCTGCCGGCGGAAAACGATACGGTGAAACACAGCGCCGGCAACTTTTTGATGTCTTGATCTTGACGGGATTCACGGTATAGCGGCAATCGTTATGCCCGTGAATCCTTCGTACATTGACATGGAATAGTGAAACATTGCTATAATAACAACTATTAGAGCGGATACAGGATTCGTCCCTATTTCCTGTTTTTTACCGTGTATCGGATGGAAATGAGGTCTAAGTATGGAAGAAAGGACAAGTCACAAAACGTCCCGCGAGCGGCTGAGTGAACTCGTCAGTACGCTGCGGGAAGACATATTGACCGGGAAGCGGCCGGTAGGGGATTATCTGCCCTCGGAAAAATCTTTCGCCGCGCAATTCCAGTTGAGCAATCAATCGGTGCGAAAAGGACTGGAGGTTCTGGTTTCAGAGGGGCTGATCGAAAAAATACCGCGCGTCGGAACGAAGGTTGTCGGCCCTCAGAACGGAGCTTTCGTCACCGTGAAGCTGGGCTTTCACAACTCCGTCACCGGAGAAGCGGGTATACATCAGTTGCTGTCCGTCTTTCAGAAGGAAAACCCGCATATTCGGGTGCAAGCCGTGCCTACATCCAGCACCAACTATATCAACGAGTACTTGTCCGGCGGCATTCTCGATGTGGTCATGATGAACTTTATGAATTTTCAGGAATGTGTGGAGAACGGGATCGAAGAGTTGCTGGAGCCGATGGAACGCAATCCGGAGTTGTATTCCTTCCTGTCGGACGCGTTTACAGTGAACGGCCGCCAGCTCGTGCAGCCGTTTATTTTTTCTCCGCTCATTCTTTGCTATAACCGGGAGCATTTTCGAGAGGCTAATTTATCCGAGCCGGACAGCAGCTGGCAGTGGAACGATCTGATCGAATATTCGTCGCGGCTCGCGATTCCGGGCGAACGGTTCGGCTTTCACTGCGACTTGTATTCGTCGAACCGCTGGCCTCTTCTGCTGCTGCAAACCGGAGGGAAGTTCGAACGTTATGAAGGCGGCCGCCTTAAGCTTGCCGGTACGGCGATGATGGACGCGCTCCGCTACTGCGGAGAGATGAAGCATAGTATTCCCTCTTTATCGGAAGGAGTTAGGACCGGCGAATCGGAGCTGCTTCTGGCCAAGGGGAAAGCGTCGATGACCATGACCAGTTATTTTTATTTGAATTATTTGCTTGGCGAGCGGGTATCCTTTGACATTGCGCCCGTACCGCATATGGGTACACCGATGACGATGCTGTTGAACATTGGGCTTGCGATTAATCGCCAGTCGCACGTCAAGGCTGCCGCCGCAAAGCTGGTGGAATTTTTGACCAGTACCAGTGCCCAGCTTTTCGTACGGCAGAACACGTACAGTCTTCCTGCCAGAAAATCGGCCGCCGAGTGGGTAGGGGACGAAAAACGGTATCTTCCGTCGAGATATTCGCTATTTCGCGAAACGATTCCCGGCTTTCGGTATTTTACGGATCTGGCGATCAGCGCAAGGGAGCTGTCCGTCATCAACCAGGAACTTAAGACGTATTGGGCCGGTTTGGAAACCGAGGAGGCACTGTGCTCCCTAATCGAAGACCGCCTGGCGGTCGGTTCCTTGTCATAAGTGGGGGGTGTCCGGAGTCCGTCCGGACATTCACGCAACAACAAAAACGGAGTCACGCAGCTTTGCGGGCTCCGTTTTCTAATTTTCGGAATAGTACAGTGAGCCGGGGTTCCCCATAATAAGGGAAGCCGAAACGGCTCTTTTTTCTTTTTGGGAAAGCAGGTCAACCAACGGATTGACATTCGATCAAGTGCAGGATAAAATAAAACTGCGATTTAGTAATTTAGTAATTTAGTAAATCAGTTATTTAGTAAAATGGAAAGAGGGATGTCATATGAAAATACCGACTACGTTAAAGCATAAGCCCGTTGTCGTTTCCGAAAATTACGAGCAGGTTGACGGCCGGTTCGCCCGCAATACGGATGCCAAAGGTCTTTCCTTGGGATTGGCCCAATGGAACGACAGGGGGAAAATCGATATTTCGGCCAAGGTATGGCGGTACACGGGAGAGAAATGGTCCCGGCAATCGGAGGAAATGCCCCTTCACCGCGTTCTTGATTTGTCCATTCTGATTTGCCGGACAATGGCGCATTTTCGCGAAGCTTACCGATATGAGCAATTGTATGATCCGCAGGAGCCGGTCATCGACCGGGTCGGTCTGCAAGGGGATGCCATGACCGTGGCCATCTGTACGGACAACGAAAGAATCAATGAAGATATCAAGCTGTTCAATCAGGCTTTGAGCGATGACGGCGAGCTGATCGGGGAACGGCTGCGCACGTTATCCGGAATTTTGAAGGACATGGGGTATTAACTTGGATTAGGGGAAGAGGTTAGGAATGAATCAGGAATATGCGTTATCTCCTGCAAGACAACTGACCGAGGCGGAAAAAGCGCTTGTTTGGCAAAAGCCGCCAACGCATAAGGCCAGCGAAGAAGAACGGCGCATTTGTGCGGAAGTCAAGCGCAACTGGAACCGCGGCGAGATGAAAATCGCCAACATTTTGTTGGAGGGCGACGCAGGCTCGGGTAAGACGCAGCTCGCCAAAGCGTTATCGGCGAATTTCGGGCTGCCGTATACGAAGGTCACCTGCTTTGCGGACATGGATAAATCGGACATGATCGGTGCGATTTTGCCGGTGATTTCCTCGGAACGGTTGGAGAAGCAGGAGCCTGCGGACCGGGCGGCTTTGAAGGCATTATACGAGAGCGACGGTTTTCAAAGCGCAGCAGGGGTTTTGACCGAAGCCCTGGGAATCGCCCCGGAGCAGGCGGCTTTAAAGATGAAGCAGCTGCTGAAGCTGGCCGCGGAAAACACCGACGGCGAAGCGGTAGAGTATCGATTTTACCCTTCCGAGATCGTCCGGGCTTATCAAATGGGTTACGTTCTGGAAATCCAAGAGCCGAACGTCATTCGGGATGCCGCGGTGTTGATGGCACTGAACTCCGCATTAGAACTAGATGGCAGTATCAACCTTCCTATGGAAGTCGTGCGCAGACATCCGGATTTTATAGCGGTCATCACGACAAACCGCAGCTACGCAGGGGCCAGGCCGTTAAACGAGGCATTGCGCGACAGAGTTCAGCATTCGGAAAAAATGGATCTGCCGACGAAAGAAGTGATGATGGAACGCGCCATGGCCAAAACCGGTTACGGAAATGAAGAGGTACTGAACATTTTGGCAGACGCCATTATTATTCTGGACAAAACCGCCCGCGCCAATGCAATTAAAGGGGTGGCGGGGATGCGCTCTTATTTCTATTGGGCCGATGCGGTCGCCGGAGGGGCTTCCGTCAAACAATCCCTTTATCATAAAGTCATCTACAAGATCACAACCGATTCCGAGGAGATCAAGCTGCTGGAAGATGCGCTAGCAAGCCATGGCTTGACGGCAAGCTTGGAGGAGGTTGAAACTCAAGTAAAAAAAAACGGGATGCTGAAGCGCTAGAGATCAAAATAACGGGAGAGATCAGCAGCACCGAATTTTTTGACCCCGACCCGCCTACGGACGATGACGCGATCGCATTGAAAAAAAGCGCGGACAGCGACGAAAGCCCGTCCAATATCACCAATGATTCCGATGGTTCCGAGGATAACGCCGGGATGGAAAGTCCGGATTTGGGGGAGAGCCATGCTCCGGCCTACCACCCGGCCGACCCCGAACCCGTATCGGAGGAGGCGAAGCGGCAAGAGCGCGAATTCCGTAAAAAGCTGAACCAAGACGCACGGGAGGTCGTGTCCCATTCGATTCATCATAAGGTAAGGCTTGTCATTCGCCGGCCGGATTACGATCAGGCAAGCCAGCAAGAGTATGTCCGCCTGAGCAAGGGACTGATGCCAGTGGTGCGGGAAATTGCAAGAAAAACGCTTCCGCTGCTGGAGCACGAGGCTTCGTTTGATTTTGCCAGGAATCATTACTATGGCAGCAAATTTCAAGCGGATAGCGTGGCTTACCGGGATTTCAAATTTTTTGCCAAAAAACGGCCTCCGGCGGAATCGCCATCGCTTGTGGTCGGTTTGAGGGTGGACGAATCGGCATCGATGACGGCTTTCGGCAGATTGGAAGCAGCCAAACGCGCAGTGATCGCCGTATATGAATTTTGTCAGCTGTGTCATATCCCCGTTTTGATCTATGGCGATACGGCGGATACTTCCAAGCTGGAGCAAATGTCGGTTTATGCCTATATCGACTTTGATCGAACCGATGCCAATGACCGTTTCCGGTTGATGGGGATTCGGGCCAGAAGCAACAATCGGGACGGCATGGCTTTAAGAATGATTGCGGAACGGCTGGCTAACACGCCGCACAAGACGAAGCTCTTAATCAACATTAGCGACGGGCAGCCCAAAGCCATGGACGATTATACCGGAAGCTACGCGATTCAAGACATGCAGCAAACGATTGCCGAATACGAACGGAAAGGAATTACATTTCTTGCCGCCGCGATCGGTCAAGATAAGGACGTCATTAGTCAAATCTACGGCAATGAGCGATTCCTGGATATTACCAATCTACATGAATTTCCGGCTAAGCTGGTTCGGATGATCGCCCGGTATTTATGATTTATGAGCGTGAAAGGAGAGAAAAAAGATGGATAAGAGCAAGCGCAAGGAGCTGCTGGAGGAGTTTAAGCAGATTAAGACTTACATGGGTATCATCCAAATTACAAACAAAGACAACGGTAAAATTTTCGTGGACAGTTATCCGAATTTGAAAAACAAATGGATGACCATTAAGATGCAGCTGGATATGGGGAGATTCGCCAATTTAGAGCTGCAAAAGGATTGGAAGGAGCTCGGGGCTGAAGCCTTCACCTATGAAGTGCTGGAGGAAAAGAAAACGGATGATGTGACGGATATGAAATGGGAGCTCAAAATGATGGAAAAACCGTGGCTGGAGAAATTGCAGCCCTACGGGGACAAAGGATATAACAAGCCGCCAAGGCAGGAATAGATCATTAGAGACACGAGTGGGGAACCCACTTCCGGTTGCTGCACCGCCCCGCAAAGCCAGGTTGAATTAAGAAAGATGAATCCGGGTACTTTGCGGGGGATTCGGTCATGCGGGAAATTTTAACTGGAACATAAATTTTTTTTTATAAATGCGGAGGAAATAGAATGCGAACATCGAATCCTAGATAATGGAGAATTATTCATTATATAGGAGGGTGTTTATGAGCGAGAAGGCCGAAGTCCGTCAAATTTGCTCCTTAGCTGAGGGAGATGAGGAACAAAAGCCGAATTTTATGCAAGCTATACAAGAAGAGATAAGTCTTCCTTTCCCTAGCGATAAGTTCAGGTATTTTATTAGTGAACTATCCGTTCAACAAAAACGAGCGATAGCCCATTTCTTACATTTCCCCATCGTTTTCTCCAAGTATAAAAAATTTCCCGATGCTCTCTTTCATAAATTGCTCCTCCAACAACAAAAACAATATCTCATCTCCGATCGAGAACGACTTTATTGGGTTATCATATTTACAGTGTTAGATGTGTTGAAAAACGAATCTCCCGACTCCCTGGAAACATTTCTGGCTGCGAAAGAGGATAACATCTTAAAATTTGGGCGATGGCATGTTTATTGGGCTCTTCGGTTCCATCCCGGTCGCACGACAGGAAGAACAACTTGGGAAGAGGCCATGAGAGAGTTTGAAGAAGGATTAAAAGGGAAGGCTCAGGAAGCGAAGAGCACGCCAGATGGCCGCTCAAGCGAAGAAAAGCTTACGCTTATTGAGCAAAAGCTGAAGAACGAGCTTACCTTACGCCAGACAAGGGAAAAGGAAGTAGAGCAGCTGCGTAAGGAGCTTGGAATTCAAACGAAAAAGTTGGAGAAAATAGAAAGCGAAAAGAAGCAATTCGCGGCGCAATTAACGATTGTGAAAGAACAAGCGACGAAGCAAAAAGCGGAAGCGGAAGCCTTTCGGGATCAGCTGGAAGGTCGGCTGTGTCGTCTGAATAAGGAAAAAAACGAACTGCAGCATATGGTGAAAGAAGCTGAATGGAAAGTCGAGAAAATGAAAGCCAATGTGGTAAAAGTGGAGCACGAATTGGAAAAATGGAAACAACGGCATGAGATGAAGGAGCAGCGTAACACGCACGATCTGATCGTGCTTCTTTCAAAATCCTTGTTACCGGAATCAGACAAACTTTTTCAGGAGCTTCGGCAAGGAAATCCGGAAAATGCGCCTGCTCTTCGAGCTCAGATAAGGAAAATTTTTGACTTGATTGATTTTTTGGAGCAGTTTCAGCACGAAAATGGGCAAGCGCGATCTACTGATCATGTACAGCTAAGCGATCATTCGTTTGAATCCGATCCAAGCGTACCAGAGGTGAGCGGGCAATCTTGTGTTGGTACGTTCTATCGTCGCGATCATGGCGGTTACGTCGTGCTGGAGGACGGAAAAACGTTTAACGTTACGGAATCGATCGTCCATCAACACGGGCTTGAGCATGAAGCCGAAGTAAAATGTTCACCAGGCAAGCAACAAAACGGAACGACACTATATGATATCGAGCTCCTGCTTCAAGGAGATGATACCTATGCTCCAGTCCGTCAATTTGTTGGATATGTCGAGCTCGGAGATTATTTCACCTGGTACTGTGTAGACATGAACGATTCTCAAAACCGATATCCATTGCATCAACGAGATATTGAAATCCAACGGCCGAACGACGGAGATCCATGTTTATTCAATATTGCTAATGAAGGGCAATTTGCCCGATTATCTCGCTTATACCGGAAAACAAAACAGTCTACAGCCGAGCAAGAATTCAAAACGCAAAAGCCATCTTTACTTAGGGGGCAAGTTAAGAAGACAAAGCCTGATCCATTCTTGGAAAATTGTAAAATAGTCATTGTCGGCGGTCTGCGAAAATGGTTCGAGGGGGTTGTCGCGGAGACTGGCGCAATACTCATACATGATAGCGGCGATGCCCCGGAGCGAATTCACTCGGATTTAAGCAAAGCCGATGCTTTATTTTTTTTACTGACGGCCACATCGCACCGAGCTACATGGAGCTGCGTTGAAATTGCAAAGCAAAGACAAATTCCACATTTTGTTATTCAAGGATCTAAGTCGAATTTGCGCATGCTTTTATGGGAAAATCGGGAGTTAATTAAACGCAAAAATATGATTTTTGACATTTAGCTATATTAACCAGATCTTCTGTTTTTTACGAGGTGCTGTGTTAAGCGGCAATCCATTTGTGTAGAGGGGACGCATTCTTTAGAGTGTGTGTCCTTTTATTTTGATGAAAATCGAATTGACTTTTTGTTGCTACACTCATATGCTTGTTATGGATACAAAAAGTGGGGTGAAGCGATGTCGTCCAAAAAGCTGGGGCGTCCTCCATCTGAAAATCCCAAAAGCGAATTGATTCGAGTACGTGCCGATCAAGCCATTTTGAGTATGCTTGATGCTTGCGCCGAGAAGCTGAATACGACCCGTTCGGATGTTATTCGTAAAGGGATTCAGAAGGTGTATGACGATCTCCAAAAATAAAGAAGGAAGCAGCGCGTCCCGAGAAGACCATCGTTGCTTCCAATCCCGCAATCGCTTGAATAAACAGACTGCATAAATATCCTACCATGTGCAGGAATCTCATTCAAGCGATGTAGTTTGAAAAGCTTTTCACGCACTTCGCCGCTAATTCGGGAAAACTAAGGTTTCTCATAAAAAGCAAAAAACACTTTACAATAGCCCTGGATCACAATAATAATAGAGTGGAATGGTTCTTTATGGCTGGAAGCTATGTTTTGATCGAATTTGAAAAGCTTTTCAAAAAATTTATGTCCAGGAGTGATAAGTGGTGACATGGACTTTGACGAACAATGAACTAACCCCGAAGGCTTTGCTGAATTTGGAAAGCTTATTTTCTTTAGGCAACGGGTATCTTGGCGTTCGCGGCAACTTTGAAGAAGGCTACCGCCCGGAGATGGTCTCAATCCGGGGTACGTACCAGAACGCGTTTCATGATGTGATCGAAATCCCTTACGGAGAAAAGCTTTACGCGTTCCCGGGAACCCAGCAGAAGCTGCTCAATATCATCGACGCGCAGACGATCAGGATCTATTTGGGCGACGAAGAAGAAGAGTTTTCTTTATTTGCCGGGGAAACGGTGGCTTATGAACGGCGGCTGCACCTTGACCGCGGCTACTCGGAAAGAACGGTTCATTGGCGTTCTCCGAGCGGCAAAGAAATCAAGCTCCACTTCCGGCGCATCGTTTCCATGACTGTCAGAGAATTGTTCGCTATCGACCTGCGGATCGAACCGGTCAATTTCACCGGGCGGGTTAAAGTAGTGTCGACCGTCAACGGAGACGTGTCCAACTTCGCCGATCCGAACGATCCCCGGGTCGCCTCCGGTCATACCAGACGTCTGCAAGTAGAAGAAGCCGGAGAAAAGCAAGGCTATGTCTTCGCGGTGGACCGCACGCTGGCGTCCGGCTTGAAAACCGCTTGCGTCAGCCGCCATACGGCATCCGGCGCGGCCGAAGTCAAGAGCGCTAACGGCGAAACTGCACTGACGTTTGATTTGACCGAACCGGTTCGGGTGACGAAATGGAACGTGTATACGGATACTTTGCGCCACCAGGGGAATCTTGTCGAACAGGCCATCGGCATTCATGAACAGCTCGGCGGGCTAACGTTTGAAGACCTGCTGGATGCCCAAAAAACGTACCTTGACGACTTTTGGGCAAACGCCGATATCCATATCGAAGGAGACAGCCGCCTGCAGGAAGGCATCCGCTTTAACCTCTATCATTTGCTCCAGTCAGTCGGCCGGGACGAACACAGCAATATTTCGGCCAAGGGCTTGTCCGGGGAGGGCTACGAAGGCCATTACTTCTGGGATACGGAAATTTACATGTTTCCGGTCTTTCTGATGACGAAGCCGGAGATTGCCCGCCAGCTGCTGATTTACCGCTATTCGACCTTGGATCAGGCCCGGGCCCGGGCGAAAGAAATGGGGCATAAGCAAGGGGCCTTGTTCCCATGGCGCACGATTTCCGGCACGGAGTGCTCGTCGTTCTTCCCGTCAGGCACGGCGCAGTATCATATTAGCGGAGATATCGCCTACAGCTACATTCAGTATTATCTCGGCACGCAGGACGATGAATTTATGAAAGCGTATGGCGCCGAATTGCTGTTCGAAACGGCGCGTCTCTGGCTGGATATGGGCCATTATTTAAACGGCGAGTTCCGGATCGACAACGTGACTGGACCCGACGAATATACGTGCGTTGTCAATAACAATTACTATACCAACGTGATGGCCAAGCATAATCTGAAGTGGGCGGTCAAGGCTTACCGCTTGCTGGCCGACATCGCCCCGGAGACTTTAGAGCTGTTGTGCACACGGCTGAAGGTGACGAAGCAGGAAGCGGAAGCATGGCAAAAAGCGGCGGAATGCATGTACCTGCCGTACGATCCGACACTGAAGATTAACCCTCAGGACGATACGTTCTTACAAAAAGCAGTTTGGGATTTTGAAAACACACCGGAAGAGAACTACCCGCTGCTGCTGCATTATCATCCATTGACGCTCTACCGTTACCAGGTGTGCAAGCAAGCGGATACGGTGCTCGCTCATTTCCTGTTGGAGGACGAGCAGGAGCTGGAGACGATCCGCAACTCGTATACGTATTACGAAAAGATCACGACCCATGATTCGTCGCTGTCTTCCTGCATCTTCAGCATTATGGCCTCCAAGCTGGGATGCAATGCCAAAGCGTACGATTATTTTATCGAAACGGCCCGTCTGGATCTCGACAACACGCACGGCAATACCAAAGACGGCCTGCACATGGCGAACATGGGCGGCGCCTGGATGTCGATCGTTTACGGCTTTGCCGGCCTCCGCTTGAAAGAGAGCGGGCTGTCGCTGGCGCCGGCGATTCCGCGGCAGTGGGACCGGTATTCGTTCCGTCTTCAATACCGCGGACGCAAGCTCGCCGTGGAACTCGACCGTCAGAGCATCCGGCTTACGCTGGAAGCAGGCGAAGCGCTGACGCTCAAGCTGTACGGGGACGAAGTGACGCTGCGGCACAATCGGCCGTTGGAACAAGCCTTGAAAGCAAACTAACCGAGCGGCCTAAGCCTGGCATTTGAAAGGAGAAGCAGACATGAACACACCGGTGCAAGCGGTCATTTTCGACCTGGACGGCGTCATTACGGACACGGCCGAATACCATTACGAGGCGTGGAAGGCGCTGGCCGAGGAGCTGTCCATCCCGTTTACGCGCGAATTCAACGAGGAGCTGAAAGGGGTCTCCCGGATGGAATCGCTGGAAAAAATTCTCGTTCTCGGCGGCAAAGCGCACGATTTTACCGAGGAACAAAAAAACGCGCTGGCGGACAAAAAGAACGAGCATTATTTGACCTTGATTCAAAACATTAGTCCTGCGGACGTATTGCCGGGCATTAACGAGTTCATTGCCGAGATTCAAGCCCAAGGGCTTAAGATCGGACTGGCATCGGCCAGCAAAAACGCGTTTGCGGTTCTTGAGTCGCTCGGCCTCAAGGACAAATTTGATGTGATTGTCGATGCCAAGACGGTGCTGCGCGGCAAGCCGGACCCCGAAATCTTTTTGAAAGCCGCTCATCTGCTGGAAGTGGAGCCCGGCGCTTGCATTGGCGTGGAAGACGCGGCGGCGGGAGTAGAGGCGATTAAAGGAGCGGGCATGCTCGCGGTAGCGATCGGCGCGAAGGAGCTGTTCGCCCATGCCGATCTGGTGTACGAAAGCACGGCCGAGCTTACATTGGAAGCTATATTGCCGCAAGTTCGAGTTCGATAAACAGACAGTCGTCGAATAAAAGCAAAATAAACCTCCGGAGCCGCTGTGAACATAGAACCGGGGGTTTATTGTTGATTGTCTTTCAGGCGATTTGACGAAGGATGGCAAATCATTTACAATGATACAGGAATGAAAACCTTTTCAAATCTATTCCCCTGAGTCGGGAGATAAACAATATCATGGCTACGATAAAAGATGTTGCAAAACTGGCGGGCGTGTCCATCAGCACCATTTCGCGGGTGTTGAATGCTCCGGACAAAGTTTCGAAGGACAAAAGGGAACGGGTTCTTCGCGCGATCGAACAATTAAAATATCACCCCAATGCTTTAGCCAGAGGTCTGATCCATAAAAAGACGAAAACATTGGGTATCCTTATACCTGACATTTCCAATTATTATTACGCCGAAATGTTCCGGGGCATGGAGGATGCGGCGCAGGAATTCGGGCATAACATTATCATTTGCAACACCGATAAGGACAAGCAGCGGATGATCTCGGCGCTCCGGAGCATGAAGGAGAAGCAGATCGACGGCTTCGTGTTCACCAGCGAGCCGGTCTATCCCGATTACTACGACATCTTCAATCAGCTCGGCTTACCGATCGTGCTGGCTTCCACGCAAAGCCTGGAGTACGCCATCCCTTCCGTCAAAATCGACGACGAGCAGGCCGGCTTCGATGCGGGGCAATATTTGATTGATTGCGGGCACCGGCGGATCGCCATGATTAGCGGGCCGCATCTGGACCCGATCGCGGGCATGTCCCGTCTGCAGGGCTTCATGCGAGCAATGAGAACAAACGAGCTTGACTTCGATTCCGCCCGGTATGTGGAGTTCGGGAACTACCGTTATGATGACGGCTATACGGCGATGGAGAAACTGTGGAACAAAAATCCGGAGCTGACCGCCGTATTCGCGGCAAGTGACGAGATGGCGCTGGGGGCGATATATTTTCTTTATCGAAGCGGAATCCGGGTGCCTGACGAGGTGTCCGTCCTCGGGTTGGACAACACGAGAGTCGCCAGTATGTCGCTGCCGCGGTTGACGACCGTCGCCCAGCCGATTTACGAGATCGGCTACAAGGCCGTCCGAACGCTTCAGGAAGTGCTGAACGGAGCGGGTCCGCCCACACTTAGAACGTATCTTCCGCATCGTATCGTCGTCCGGGATACAGTGAAAAATGTAAGCGGTGAAATTTTCTAAAAAATTTAGGTTGCAAATTCAGGCGGTTGGTTTTAATATCATTTTATACAAGTGGATAAACAGGGCAACGGTGCCATGGCTGCAGAAGTGTACAATTACGCTTCTGTTCCAGGGCATTTTTTTGTTTCCGGAAAGATTGGGATCAAAAATAGGAGGGCGGGAGATAAGCATGAGGCTGGTTGAACCAAAGAGAACGGCAAGACCACCGGGCAGCGCCAAAATACCTAAAATGGTCACTTTGATTTTAGCGGCCACATTCGTAAGCTTGTCGGCAGGCTGCAGCCCATCTGCCACAACGCAACAGGAAGTCAAAACCCAAACGGAACAACCTGCACCATCTTCTTCGCAACAACTGGCCCTTTTGCAGTGGGCCCCGGCCAATCACAAAGCGATTCAAGCCATAATCGACGACTACGGCATCCGCAGCAAAAACTACAATAAGGACAAAAGGCCATATGCCGTCTTCGATTGGGACAATACCTCCGCATTCAACGACGTCGAAGAAACCTTGTTAACGTATCAGCTTACGAACTTGCAGTTTAAAATGACGCCGGAACAATTTGTAAGCGCAATCAAAATGAATATTCCGAAGGATAATTTCAAGAAAGAATTCAATAATAAGGCTGGGAAGCCTGTTCAGATCGATCTCATCAGCGAAGATCTGGGCGCGGATTACAAGTATCTTTATGAAAATTACAAAGGGTTCAAGGGAACCAAGTCGTTGGAGGAAATAAAAGTAACCCCGCAGTATCAAGATTTTGTCACCAAGACCAGATATCTGTACGAAGCGATCGGGGGAACCTTCAGCCCGGATGTAAGCTATCCTTGGGTAATATATTTGTTCTCCGGCATGACGGAGAAGGAAGTGCGTCAATTGGCGGGAGCCTCCATCGATTACAATCTGCAGGACGCCATCGGCGAAAAAACCCTAACCAGTCCGAGCGAGCTGCCGGGTCAAGCGGGCGTTGTCGAAGTGAAGATTAAAACCGGCTTGCGGGCGTTCACGGAGCAGCAAAATTTGTATAAAACGTTCATGGACAACGGAATCGATGTCTATGTATGCTCCGCTTCCTTCGTCGATGTCGTCAAAGAATTTGCGTCGAACCCGAAATACGGCTATTCCCTCCCGGAGGATCACGTTCTGGCAATGGAGCTGGAACGGGATGCTGCTGGGATCATCCAGCCGGAATATCGCAAGGGATACGATCAGACGCAGGGCAAAGGAAAGACGAAGACGATCGAACGTTTTCTGGTATCCAAATACGGACACGGGCCTATCTTCGTGGCCGGAGACAGCGATGGCGATACGGCGATGCTGACGGATTTTAAAGACATGAAGCTGGGATTGATCGTCAATCGGTTGAAGGGAGGGGAACTCGGGGAATTGTCGAAAACGGCGGCTAACGGCATAGGCACAGGAAACGCCAAATATTTGCTGCAAGGAAGGGACGATAATACGGGAGCCTTCCGAAATTCCGAAAAAAGCGTGAGCTTAGGATCGTCCGAAGAGAAATTGCTAAAATAGTCCTCATAGCCCACATGAAGGAGAGAACTGACGTATGGAAAATCATGAATTGAAAAAAACGTTAAAGCCGATTCATCTTTGGGCAATCGCGGTCGGGATGGTCATCTCCGGTCAATATTTCGGGTGGAACTACGGGTTTGAGCAGGGCGGAATTATGGGCCTTGCGATCGCTTCGCTGCTCGTCATCGTATTTTTTACCTGTTTTATATTCAGCTATTCCGAGCTGTCCACGTCCATTCCTAACGCCGGCGGACCTTCGGCTTATGCGGCAAGGGCGATGGGGCCGTTCGGCGGCTTTATTGCCGGAATTGCGTGTCTGATGGAGTTTGTGTTTGCGCCGCCGGCCATTGCGGTCTCGACGGGGGCGTACGTCCACTTCCTGATTCCGGCGGTTCAACCGGTCTATGTGACCATCGGCGTGTTCGTATTTTTTATTTTGATCAACCTGGTGGGCATGAAAGGAGCCGCGTTAATCGAGCTTGGCGCGACGATCGCCGCGCTGATCGGCCTTGCGATTTTTTACGTAGCGGGACTGCCGCATGTGAAGCTTGAGAATTTGGTGAACGCGAACTCGTTTATCGGGGGAGGCGGCGGCGTCATGGCGGCCATTCCGTTTGCGATCTGGTTTTTCCTCGCAATCGAAGGCGGCGCGATGGCGGCTGAAGAAGTCAAGAATCCGAAGCGGGACATTCCGCGCGGCTTTATCTCCGGTATTTTAACGCTGACTACAGCTACGCTGTTGACGTTGTTCGTGACAGCCGGTCTTGGAGGAGGTATCGGAAAACCGGCAGACTATCCGCTTCCTCAGGCCCTTGGAAGCGTTTACGGCGAAGGCAGCTGGCTTGCCATGAGTGTGGCGATTATCGGATTGTTCGGCCTGATTGCCAGCCTGCACGGCATTATTATCGGCTATTCCCGGCAGACATACGCGCTGGCTCGCGCCGGCTATTTCCCGAAATTTCTGGCCCGGCTCAATTCCAAAAGCGTACCGGTATGGGGGCTCATCGTACCGGGCGTGATCGGCGTAATCTGCGCCGGCTCGGCGGCTTTTGCCAACGCCTTGATCCTGCTTGCGGTATTCGGCGCCGTCGTCATGTATTGTCTCAGCATGATTTCCTTGTTCATTCTGCGCGTGAAGGAACCGACTATGGAGCGTCCTTTCAAAGTGGCCTTTCCTGTCATTCCGGCCATCGCGCTAATTCTGGGGCTGGTATTCCTCTATTGCGTGATCCGATACAGCCTCATGACGACCTCGCTTCCGCTGTTCGGCATGAGTGTTCCGCTCTGGGGCGTCGTTGTCGTCATTTTTGCGGTAGCCGTGCTTTATTACTTGGCCCGAGTAAGGCCGGCGAATGCCCCTGCGGGGGAGAACACCGTGCTGGATTAGAACTCGATAGGATAGGCCGGCAAGTTCCGGTCAAGCGGCAGCTTCTCCAATATGAGGCTGCCGCTTCGGTTTAAGCGTCGGTCCGTTTGCGCAGCATATGACGAAGGAGCTGCTTCAAGTCCTGATCGCTTTGCTCCGTCTTCGGATAATCGAGCTCGTAGGAAAAAATCATTTTGACCAACATAAACGCGGTAAGCGGCAGCGGAACCTCGGCATAGTGCCCTTGCTGCTGTCCTTCCCGGATCAAGCTGCCGATCAATTGAACGGCGGCTTCTTCCGATTGGGCGAAGCACTTTTCAATCTCCGCGAGCCGAAATTCCTTGTACTCCTCAAACAAGGTGGAAACGAAAGGGTCCTGATGCACCTCCGCGCTTAAATAGCGAAGAATGCTTCGCAAACGCACCAAAATATCGCTTTCTTGTTGGAGCTCGCCAAAAGCCTTCGACCGCATCAGGTGGACATGCCTCATGTAGCAATCCATCAGAATTTGAGTCTTATCCTCGTAATAATAATAAATTGTTCCTTTGCCGATCCCTGCCTTCTCCGCGATCTTGCTCAGCGTTGTCCGCCGCACCCCCGAATGGAGGAACAGCTCGGTTGCCGCTTCGATGATTTTTAGTTTTTTGTCCGGTTGTTTCATTGACCCGCCCATGCCCCCATAGTATATGATCTTCTATCTATTATTCATTAACCTGGTTAAATAGTCAACCATTGCCAAAATTGTTGGAATGTCCTATTATTGATTTATGACCGATGTGTAATTTTGGTCGATTTTTTCACTCAAATTTCGACCGTTTTGCGAATCTGGTCGAATGAAAGGCGGTGTGATGTCAACGATAGAGCCGAAATACGCTACAAACCTAAACGATGAGGAAAGAAGGTAGAACTTTATGTGCGGAATTGCAGGATGGGTGGATTGGTCCCAAGACCTTTCCGACGAACGGCCGGTGTTGACGGAGATGACAAGGTCCATTGCGCATCGCGGGCCGGATGCCGAAGGCTTCTGGTTTTCGAAACGGGCTGCGTTTGGACACCGCCGTTTGATCGTGATCGATCCCGAGGGCGGGAAGCAGCCGATGCTTTATCGGGATGGCGACCAGACCATAGCCTTGACTTACAACGGCGAGCTCTACAATTTCCGGGAGCTGAGAAGGGAATTGGAAGGAAAAGGCCACCGGTTTGAAACGAATTCCGATACGGAGGTGCTTCTGCATTCGTATGTCGAGTGGAAGGAGGATTGCGTAAGGCATTTTAACGGCATCTATGCGTTTGGCATCTGGGATGAGCAGCGCGGGCAGCTGATGCTCGGCCGGGACCACCTTGGGGTAAAACCGCTGTTTTTTGCCAGAAGGGGAAGCGCCGTTATTTTCGGGTCGGAAATCAAGGCGCTGCTGGCGCATCCGCTGGTGGAACCCGTCGTCGACCGTGAAGGGCTGGCGGACCTTTTCGGCATGGGGGCGATGCGGACTCCCGGACAAGGGGTGTTCAAGGACGTCGAGGAGGTCAAAGGAGGCCATTACGTGACGTTTACAGCCGAAGGCAGCCGCAATATCCGCTACTGGAAGCTGGCAAGCCGCAAACATACGGATGATACCGAGACCACGGTCCGCACGATCCGCTCGCTTCTCGAAGATACGGTGAAGCGGCAGCTTATCGCGGATAAGCCGGTCGTCTGCATGCTGTCCGGCGGGCTTGACTCTAGCGGATTGACAGCACTGGCCGGCCAAAATTTCCGAGAACAAGGGAAGAAGCTCCACACGTATTCCATCGATTTTGTAAACAACGACCGCGACTTCGAGGAGGATTTTATGCGGCGCGACAAAGACGAGCCTTGGGTCAGGCGGGTATCCGAGCATGTCGGCACGGAGCATCATTCCGTCGTCTTTGGGCCGGATAAGCTGATCGAGCATTTGCTTGAGCCGATGCGGGCCCGTGACCTTCCGAGCGTCGGCGAGATCGAAACCTCGCTTTATTTGCTGTTTACGGAAATGAAGAAGAATGCAACGGTGGCGCTGTCCGGTGAGTCCGCCGACGAAGTGTTTTCGGGGTATCCGTTCTTTTATCAAGAGCAGTTTTTGAATGCCGAAGTGTTTCCGTGGCTGATGAACTTCGGCTATACCTCGGATGTGCTGAAAACGGAGATTCGGGACATGCTTCAGCTCGAAGCATACCGCAAGCGGCGTTTTCAAGAAGCCGTCGGCGAGATTCCGTTTCTCGAAGGGGAAGCGGAGCTTGAACGGAAGCAGCGGCAGATCTCGTACCTTTTCATCAAGCGGTTCCTGCCTTATATGCTGGACCGGAAAGACCGGGCCAGCATGATGACGGGCTTCGAAGTGCGCGTGCCGTTCTGCGATTACCGGCTCGTGGAATATTTGTGGAACGTCCCGTTCGAGCTGAAAAGCATCGATCATATCGAAAAAGGAATTTTGCGCCGTGCCTTCGAAGGCGTGCTTCCGGATGACGTCCGAAACCGCCGGAAGAGCGCTTACCCGAGCACGAAGGACAAAGTTTACTTCGACCTGATCAGCCGGTGGATGCTTGACGTTCTGGATGACCCGAATGCTCCGATTCATGCGCTGATCGATGCCGGGAGGGTGAGGCTTATTGCGGAAGGCAAAAGCACCGTAGAGAACGAAACGGAGGCTCGCGCGATTCTGGATTATTTGGTGCAGGTGAACTGCTGGCTCAAGGAGTATGGCGTCAAGCTGGAGCTTGGGGCGTGAAGTGCGAGAGGCCGTGCATACGATTCCGGACGGACTGGATATTCTATACATGTTGAAACTAAAACGACTGACAAGCGAGGGAACCCGATGGCGGAATTCAAAGCCTCCGACAAAGAAATGCAGACGCAAGAAAGCACGATGGAATCATTTAGCGAAATAAACGAATTCGAGCATAACCGGAATCCGGTTGCCTCCGCGCAGAAGCAAATGGCATCGCAGGAAACGGCCGGCGTTTTGGAGCAGGAATAGTATCTTCCAAACAGGGTCCTATGCCCGCTTCGTTTTGACACTCCTTCCACACTCCTCCCATTTCAATTGCAGTATAAGTACAGGCCTTGTCTAATATGACAATAGATGTCATGTGCAGCAAGTATACTTGATCTAGGAAGGTGCGGTACCTAAGGCAGATGGAAACGAGGAGGATACAAGATGGGAGGAGCCATTGTCATTCAAGGCGCCTATGAAAATAATCTGAAGCACGTCTCACTGAGCATTCCGAAGAACAAGCTCGTCGTCTTGACCGGGTTATCCGGCTCAGGAAAATCGACGCTGGCGATGGACATTTTGCAGAAGGAATGCCAGAGGCAATACATGGAATCGATGGGCATAGTTACGGATGCGATCGACAAGCCGAAGGTGGAATCGATCACCGGTCTTTCCCCGTCGATTGGGGTCGGTCAGCAGATCGCCAACCGGAACCCAAGGTCCACACTGGGGACGATCACGGAGATTTATACGTATTTACGGGTTTTGTACGCTAGGCTCGGGGAGCGGCCTTGTCCATCATGCGGCGCCACGATAAGGCCCTCGTTCGAACCGGCCGGGGAAGAGGCGGACCATGGAACGAGGCTTCTGGAGGAGAGCCATGGTTCGGAAATGGACCGCTGTCCCCAATGCCGGTGCGCAGTCCCCAAGCTGAAAATGGCCCACTTCTCCTTCAATAAGCCGGAAGGCGCCTGTGAAGCGTGCGCCGGGATGGGAGTCGTTACAAGCTTGGAGACAGGCTTGGTTTTCGATGAAGAGCGGAGTTTTCGCGATGGCTGCGTTACCTTTTGGGACGGGATGTTCATCGATTATTATTCGGACGTGCTTCAGACTGCGGCGAAGCATTACGGGTTCACGTTTGACCCGGACGCTCCTATGAAGGACTATAGTCCGGTTCAGCGGGATTTGCTGCTTCACGGCGTCGAGAGTGAGCCGTTTGCCGGACGTTTTCCCGGAATCAAGCCGCCCAAGTCGGTCGGAAAAGGCCGCTTCGAGGGCGCGCTGACCTATCTGAACCGGCGGCACCGGGAGCAGACCGGAGATACCGCACAGTCGAGGAAGCTGGCAAGCTATTTCACCCGCCGCCCTTGTCCCGCTTGCGAAGGAACGCGCCTGAGAAGCGAGAGCCGCTTGGTCACGATAAGCGGACAATCGATTTCCGAAATTTCGTCATGGCCGCTTCACCGCTTGATGACGTGGCTGGAAGAGATGCGGCCCGCCCTCTCCGAAGCGGGGCAACAGGTGCTGGACCCGATCATCCACGATATCGCGGAGCGCATGAGGCGGGTTGCAAAGGTCGGTTTGGGGTATCTGTCCCTCGACCGGCAGGCCAATACGCTGTCCGGCGGCGAATCGCAGCGTCTCCGGCTGGCCTCGCTGTTAGGCTCGGGTCTTACCGGGGTCTTGTACGTCCTGGACGAGCCCACGGCAGGGCTGCATCCGAGGGATACGGCTTCGCTCATTGGCGTGTTACAACAGCTGCGCGACTTGGGAAATACCGTGCTTGTGATTGAGCATGACGTCGATGTGATGGAAGCAGCCGATTACATCATCGATATGGGACCGGGCGCAGGCCGTCAAGGGGGAGTGGTCGTCGGTACCGGAACGCTTGAAGCGTTAATGTCGAATCCGGGCTCAGTGACGGGACAATTCCTGAAAAACGTTCATGGACGGACGCTATCCTCCGGGCGAAGACCCGGTAACGGAGCCTTCTTGACCGTCCGGGACGCGTACACGCGAAACTTGAAAAACATCACGGTCGAGCTTCCTTTAGGCACGTTAATTGCCGTTACCGGCGTCTCCGGTTCCGGAAAATCGACGTTGTTGTTCGATCTGATCGACCCGGCCGGCCGACAGTATGTTCAGGGGCGCACGGAAAGCGGTTTGGAATGCGGAAGCATCGACGGGTTCGAGCATATCGACAAATGGATTACGGTCGATCAATCGCCCATCGGACGTATCCAGCGCTCCAACATCGCCACCTACACCGACGTATTTACGCTGATCCGCAATCTGTTCTCCGGACTGCCGGAGGCCAAACGGAGAAAGCTGTCGTCGAAGCATTTTTCGTTCAACGTTCCCGGGGGGAGATGCGAGAAATGCCAGGGGCTGGGCGTACTGCTGCTGGATATGCACTTTTTGCCGGATGTGGAAGCCGTGTGCCCGGACTGCGGCGGAAGACGGTTTAAGGACGATATTTTGAGCGTCACATACAAGGGCAAGAACATCTCCGAGCTTCTGGATATGACGGTGCAGGAAAGCTTGCATTTCTTCAGCGGACATCGCGAGCTGGCGGAAAAGCTGGCGCTGCTGTGCGAAGTGGGGCTCGGTTATTTGCAGCTGGGCCAATCGGCGACTACGCTGTCCGGAGGAGAGGCCCAGCGCCTCAAGCTGGCCAAGGAATTAAGCAAAAAAGCAAAAGGGCATACCCTGTACCTGCTGGACGAGCCGACGACGGGACTACATCCTTCCGATGTGCGACAGCTTCTGATTTTGCTGAATAAACTGGTAGACGCAGGGAATACGGTCATCGTTATCGAGCATCATCTCGATTTGATCCGCGAGGCGGATTGGATCGTCGATCTGGGACCGGACGGGGGAGAAGCGGGCGGTTATCTTGTCGCGCAGGGCACGCCTGAGCATGTCGCGCAAGCGGACGGATCTTACACCGCGGCTTTTTTGAGGAACGCGCTGAACGGATAAAAGAGAGGCTGTCCGCTGCTTGACTGCCTAAAAAACCTACATGACCTGGCAACGGCGGCGGGAGCGCTCGTTTGTGTACGACGAGCCGGAGTTACTTATCGAAGTTAATCGAAGTGCCTCGTTTGAATGAAAAAGCTTGAGAAATCAAGCTTTTTTTTGCTTTGAAGGAAGAAGGCCGCTTTTTGGCGGGCGATAGCCATTGGATCATGAGAAATGGTATACTCAAAGGCGACGTATTTTGTACCCATAAATGGCCGTGCAGCGACATTTTAATGTGGATGGCAACCGGCCCTTAGTCGGGGAATGTCCAGAAAAAAGCAGGTGGAACGATGCAGCGCGATATTCGAATTCTTATTGCCGATGACGATCGGGAAATTCGCGAGCTGGTGAAAACGTATTTGGAAAGAGAAACGTATCGGATTGATGCGGCGGCAGACGGGGAAGAAGCTCTCCGTCTGTTCGAAGCGCACCGCTATAACCTGATCCTGCTCGATTTGATGATGCCCAAGATCGACGGCATCGAGGTATGCCGGAGACTTCGCATGAAGACGAACGTTCCGATTCTCATGCTCACGGCCAAGGATCAGGAAATCGATAAAGTACTGGGGCTGAGCATCGGGGCGGACGACTATATTACGAAGCCTTTCAGCATCCATGAACTGGTCGCCCGGATTAAAGCCCATCTGCGCCGCTTCCTCGTCTTAGGCAGCGAAAACGGCTCGCAGCAGGAGACGGTGCTGAGCTTCAAAAACATGACGATTCATTTGCAAAAGTATACGGTCACGAGAGCAGGGGAAGAGATCTCGCTAACAGGTAAAGAATTCGAGCTGCTGAAGTTTATGGCTTCACACCCCGAACAGGTGTTTACAAAGACGCAGCTGTTCCGGCAAGTATGGGACAGCGATTATTTGGAAGACGATAATACCGTGATGGTCCATATCCGCAAGCTCCGGATGAAAATCGAGGAGGACCCGTCCGATCCGAAATGGATTCAGACCGTATGGGGAATCGGGTACAAATTTGCAGGTGACAAAGATGAAGCATGACAAGGGCGCCGTTCTCCTGATTGTGCAGTTCATCGTCTTGTCCGCGCTTTTCATCCTGGATTGGAATTACCAGCCCCAAGGCATCGTCCGCGGGGCTTTATTCGCTGCGCTGTTTGCCGTTACGGTCATCCATTTGTTCGTCCGGTATCGTTTCATGGCGAGGCTGAAGGATATGGCGGCTGCCCTGAGGCGCGCCACGCAAGGGAATACGAATACCCGCCTGCTTGCGGGTGAAGACCGTCACCTGGACGAGGTGATCTTTTCGATCAACGACTTGATTGAGCAGCTGGCCAAGGTTCACGTCCGCACGATCCGCTCCGAGGCGGCGAGAAAAAGTCTGCTGTCCAACATTTCCCACGATATCCGGACTCCGCTCACGTCGCTCATCGGCTATGCGGATGCGTTGAAGGATGACATCGCGGCTTCGAGCGAAGAGAAGGAGCGGTATCTGGACATTTTGTCCGGGAAGGCCGTCGCCTTGAAAGAGCTGATCGACGAAATCTTCGAGCTGGCCAAGCTGGATGCGGACGAAATTTCATTGAATCCGGAAACGCTGGATTTTGCGGAAATTGTCCGGGAATCGGTGATCGAATTTTTGCCCGAGCTGAAAAAATATGCAATTGAGTTAAAAGTCAACATTCCGGAAGAAGCCTGCTTCGTTGAGGCCGATCGGGTAAGCATGCTGCGGATTGTCAGCAATCTGATCAAAAATGCCGTCGAGCATGGAAAAGATGGTAAAGTATTGGGCATCGAGCTGATGGAAGCCGCGGATAAGTACCGGCTGCTGGTGTGGGACCGGGGGAGCGGGATTTCGCCGGACGATTTGCCCCGCGTGTTCGAACGAATGTACCGTACAGACCGGGCCAGGAATCCTTCCGCTCAAGGAAGCGGATTAGGTCTGGCCATCGCGAAGGCGCTCGCTGAGAAGCATTCGGGGACCTTATGGGCCGAAAGCGAGCCCGGCGTGAAAACGACCTTCGGCTTCGCGATCCCGAAACGGGGCGCTGCGAGCCGGGATTAAGAAACAATTAAGAACTGGTTAAGAGGCATTTAAAATCGCCTGCTTATCATGGAATTACGATCTGATGAAAGCAGGAGGGATCACGATTTGAGTGCGGTTATCAAAACGACGCAGTTAACGAAGATATACGGGACGCAAAAAGCGGTGGACAGCCTTGACATGAATGTGCGTCAAGGGCAGATTTACGGTTTTCTCGGCCAGAACGGCGCAGGCAAAACGACGACCATCCGCATGCTGCTCGGTTTAATCAAGCCGACGCACGGAGAGATTGAAATCTTTGGCGAAAGTTTGTTCAAGCACCAGAAAGAGATTTTAAGAAGAATCGGGTCGATTGTCGAGTTCTCCGGATTTTACGAGAATTTAACGGCCCGCGAAAATTTGCTGATCAATGCTAAGCTGATGGGCGTGCATAAAAGAAACGCCATGGACGAAGCTTTGGAAATCGTCGGTCTCCATCAGGAAAAGAAAAAGCTGGTCGGCAGCTATTCCTTGGGGATGAAGCAGCGGCTTGGAATCGCCAGAGCCATTCTCCACCATCCCGAGCTGTTAATTTTGGACGAGCCTACCAATGGTCTGGACCCGGTGGGCATTAAGGAAATCCGCAGACTGATCAAGTCTCTCGCTGAGGAACGGAAAATAACGATTCTCGTTTCCAGCCATATTTTGTCCGAAGTCGAGCAGTTGGCTGATCAGATCGGAGTCGTTCATCAAGGGAAGCTGCTGGAGGAGATTTCTTTCGAAGAGCTTCGCAAACGAAACCGCAAATACCTCGAATTTCAAGTGTCCGACGATAATAAAGCGGCGATGCTGCTGGAGAAACACTTCGGCATTACGGATTATGAGGTCCATGGCGAACGGGTGATCCGGGTATACAGCCATATCGGCGAGCAGGGCAAACTCAACCGGATGCTGGTGGAGCATGGGATAGAAGTCACAAAAATGACAATGAGTGTAGACAGATTGGAAGATTACTTTATAAAATTGATAGGGGGCGGGACGATTGATTAACTTGCTCTATACCGAACTGATCAAACTGAAGCGGGCCAAGATGTTTATGGTCAGCATGCTCGGAGCCGTGTCGGCCCCTATCATGATCTTTCTCGCCTTACTGAATATGAAAAGCAAGAAGCCCGAGACTCCGATTGAGTTCGACGTTGCTTTTACGAACACGAATATGTACGTGATTCTGCTCGTGGGAACTCTGCTCTACGGAGTCATTACGGCGTATCTGTTTCATCGGGAATACGCGGAAGACACCTTGAAAAACTTGTTGACCATCCCGGTACCCCGAGTTAGTCTGATCGTCAGCAAGCTGATTTTGCTGTTCCTGTGGATTATGGTTCTGACGCTTATCATGTGGTCGTTGACGCTGATCCTGGGGCTGATCGGACAGTTTGAAGGCTTGACTGCGGCGCTGGTGCTCCAATCCTTGAAACAATTCGTCGTGGGAGGCGCGCTTCTGTTTCTTCTGTGCACGCCGACGATGTTGGTCACCTTTTTGTTCAAAAATTTCGTTCCCACCATCATCTTTACGGCTTCGGTCACGATGGCCAACGTGGTGCTTTCCGAATCGGAATATAAGGCTTTGTTTCCTTGGTCAGCCTCATACGTGATCGCAAACGAAGCTTTCGTTCCCGAATATCCGCCGGCTTTTTCTTACGCCGCGATTATAGCAGCTTCGATCATCGGACTTGCGGCAACGATTATCTACTTCAAGAAGGTAGATATTCATTGATATAGAAACACAGACGAGAAAATAGGAGTGTGGAGCTGTTGAATTTGTGGGAATTGTTTGTTGCATTCATTCTGGGACTCGTGGAGGGCCTTACCGAGTTCGCGCCGGTTTCTTCGACCGGTCACATGATCATTGTTGACGATTTCTTGTTCCAGTCCAAGAACATCTTCTCCCCGAGCGTAGCGAATACGTTCAAGGTCGTGATCCAATTGGGTTCGATTCTGGCCGTCGTCGTCCTGATGTGGGACCGGTTCATGAATTTGCTCGGACTTAAAAAATTGCCGGGGCAAACGCCTTCCGGCCCGCGCTTGAATCTGCTGCAGGTTTTCGTCGGTTTAGTTCCCGCTGGCATTCTCGGGGTACTGTTCAATAAAAAAATCGATGAATATTTGTTCTCTACCGAGACAGTCATCGTCGGTCTGGTGCTCGGAGCTGTGCTCATGCTCGCGGCCGATTGGTTCCGGCCCCGCCGCCCGAAGACGGAGACGGCCGACCAGGTTACATACAAGCAGGCGTTTTTTATGGGCTTGTTTCAATGCTTGGCGCTGTGGCCGGGCTTTTCCCGTTCCGGATCGACCATCTCCGGCGGGGTCCTGCTTGGGATGAGCCATCGCGCGGCTGCGGATTTCACCTTCATTATGGCGGTGCCGATTATGGCCGGGGCAAGCTTCCTGTCGCTCTTGAAGAGCTGGGACTCGATCACGGCGGACGCCATTCCGTTTTTCGTCGTCGGATTTATCAGCGCCTTCATCTTCGCGCTCCTGTCGATCCGCTTCTTCCTGAAGCTGATCAACCGCATTAAGCTTGCGCCGTTTGCGATCTATCGCCTGGTGCTTGCGGCTGTTATTTATTTTGTTTTTCTGTAGCCGGAGTAGCCTAACCCTGATGGGGGTTAGGTTTTTTTGTGTAAAAAAAAGTAAAACATGCTACAAACAGCAGAGTACGGCTTTTTCCAGCTGGGATTCCAGGACAAACGGGTAACAATCCTTCGTGATCCGGCTCATAGCTTCCCGAGACGAAACGGAGTAGGGTAAACGTATCCGAGGGGGGATATAGCAGTGGAAAATAACGGTAACGACTGCCGAATTCGAATCGATTTGTATCGGGCAGGGGACGATTATGTGTTTCTGGTGACCGGGGGAGATGCACATGTGGGCGCGGTCGCTTGCGCTTACTGGCACGAAGGAGGAGTCCGATCGGAGACGATATCGGTACCCGGACACCGGGAAGGGGAGCTGGTCAAGGAACTGGCCGAAACCGCAGCATCGAAGCTGCGCCATCGTGCCGTCGTGATTATGGGAATCCATATCGATCACGCGACGAAGCAGGATATTGCACAAATTATCACTCTCGTACATGAGAAGATGAGGACCGCTCTCGAAAGCTGTATCCATGAAAACGGAGCCGCACAGTTGAAGCTGTGACGGCTCTGTTAATCAATCCGCCTTATATAAACTAAAACGCTTCGTTGCTATAAAGCAAAGTCGCTTTAAATCATACGCTTGTATTTTATGCTTGTTTCGTTATAAAATGCATCTTAATTAAATCAACTAAATTCTGACAAGCAATGAAGGAGAGAGTAAGCGAAGAACGCTTCTTGCCAGGGACGGTGTGCCGGCGACTGAGAGCACCCGAAGAAGCACTGCGCTGAAGTTCACTCCGGAGCTGGTGCCTGAAGAGCAGCCTGAACGATAAGGCTTCTTGGTAGGGTCACCCGTAAGGTCCTGCGTTAAAGGATGGAAAGTGAGAAGAGCACTCCGGTTCGTTTTGCGAAGGGAGCGCGCTTCTAATAAGGGTGGTACCACGGCTCCTCGTCCCTTGCGACGGGGGGCCTTTTTTATGTTCCAACAAAAAAACAATTCAAGGAGCGGATGAGAAATGAACCAACCTAGTTTAGAGCCTTTACGCCAAAAATTGGACGAAACGAACCGCCAGCTTCTGGAGCTGTTGTCGGAACGCGCCAAGATTGCCCAGGAAATCGGGAACATCAAGGAGAAGCAGGGCATTCCGAAATTCGACCCTGTACGGGAGAAGCAGATGCTGACGGAGCTGGTGGCCAGCAATAAAGGGCCTTTCACCGACGATACGATCCGGCACCTGTTTAAGCAAATTTTCCAGGCTTCGCTGAATCTTCAAGTAACCGATCACAAAAAGCAGCTTCTGGTCAGCCGGAAGAAGCAAAAGGAAGATACCGTCGTGACGTTGGGAGACGACGTAAAGGTCGGCGGAGGAAGTCCCGTTCTGATTGCGGGACCTTGCTCGGTAGAAAGCTATGAGCAGACGCGGACGGTAGCCGCGGCGCTGAAGCAGGCGGGGATTACCGTGCTCCGCGGAGGAGCGTTTAAGCCGAGAACCTCCCCTTACGATTTTCAGGGGCTGGGTATCGAGGGGCTTAAAATATTGAAGGAAGTCGGCGACGAATTCGGTCTGAAAACGATCAGCGAAATCGTAGATCCCGCTCATGTGGAATTGGCATGCGAGTATATCGATGTCATTCAGATCGGCGCCCGCAATATGCAAAACTTCGAGCTGCTGAAAGCGGCGGGCGAGGTGCGCAAGCCGATTCTGCTCAAGCGCGGGCTGGCGGCAACGATCGACGAATTTCTTCACGCGGCTGAATATATATTGGCCCGAGGCAACACGCAGGTCATGCTCATCGAACGCGGCATTCGCACGTACGAAAAGGCGACCCGCAATACGCTCGATATTTCCGCCGTGCCGATCCTGAAGCAAGAAAGCCATCTGCCGGTGCTTGTCGACGTCACACACTCGACAGGACGCAAAGATATTCTTGCCCCATGCGCTAAAGCGGCTTTAGCCGCCGGGGCCGACGGGGTCATGGTCGAAGTGCATCCGGACCCGTCCACAGCATTGTCCGATGCCGCCCAGCAGCTCAATATCGAGGAGTTCGGGAATTTTTATGCTCAAGTGCGGGAGTCCGGTCTTCTTGGATAGATGATTTCGGTTGGCAAAGCAAAACCGTCTGGAAATGTCCAGACGGTTTTTTCCTATCCATATTCGGGTCGCAACCTTACAATATTTTGCCACTTCATTTTTTCAGCTAATATTAAGACTAGGGTTATAATTATTTCATAATTAACCTCCCATACTAGGTTCTTGTAGGCATGTAGAAGAGGTGTTTTTTTACTTTAATTTTTTGAACATCTTTAACAGGTTTGGTACGCCAACTTTTATTTTTCTTAGCGCCCTTGTGCTTTTTTACAGCTATTTCGATCGGCATTTAAACGGGAAATTAATCGCACGGTTTTATCAACGACGGTTCTTATACATTTTGACGCCTTAGCTTATTTTCTCGGCTTTGTATTATGCATCCAAATTTATTACGCGTTCGGAGAAACGAGGGAACAATTTAACGAGCACGCTATTGCTCATATTGGCGACAGATGCGAAAAACCGGCGTCCGCCAAAGCAGATACCGGTTTAATTGAAACAGTTGAATTATAATCAATTTTGTGTTAAAATGATGGGTAGCAGTCGAAGCAATGTGATATTTATCACTAATATCCATTTTTATACTATCATATCTTTACGGCTTTGTCAAGAATTAATAAAGAGTGGGTTCGGAGAAGAGGGGGCAGCATATGGCGAACGATCAGCACAAGGAAGCGGAGACAGAGCTTACGATTGATCGTGTGAAACAGCAACTCATCGCGCAGGGTAAAGAGCAAGCTTCGCTCGCTTACAAAGAAATTACGGAGAAACTCGCTCCGTTCGATCCCGATCCGGAACAAATCAGCGAGTTCGTCGAGGAGCTTAGCGAGCTTGGCATCGAGGTGGGCGGCGAATCAGACGGGGAGCCTGTGTTCGGACCGGATCATGAGGAACACGACCTGCTGCATGACGATCTGTCGCTCCCGCCGGGGATCAAGATCAATGACCCGGTGCGTATGTATCTGAAGGAGATCGGCCGGGTGCCGCTGCTTTCGGGGGATGATGAAATCGAGCTGGCGGAACGAATTCAGCAGGGGGACGAAGAAGCGAAGCGCAGACTGGCCGAGGCGAACCTACGTCTGGTGGTCAGCATAGCAAGACGCTATGTCGGCCGGGGCATGCTGTTTCTTGATTTGATACAGGAAGGCAATATGGGTTTAATCAAAGCGGTGGAAAAGTTCGACCATACCAAGGGCTTCAAATTCAGTACGTATGCCACATGGTGGATTCGTCAAGCAATTACGCGTGCGATTGCCGATCAGGCGAGAACGATCCGGATACCGGTACATATGGTGGAAACGATCAACAAGCTCGTACGCGTATCCAGACAGCTGCTGCAGGAGCTTGGCCGGGAAGCTACCCCGGAAGAAATTGCGAAGGAAATGGATTTAACGCCCGAGAAGGTGCGGGAAATTATGAAGATCGCACAGGAGCCTGTGTCGCTCGAAACGCCGATTGGCGAGGAAAACGATTCGAACTTGGGCGATTTTATCGAAGACCAGGAGGCGCTTGCGCCGGCGGACGCGGCAGCTTACGAGCTGTTGAAGGAGCAGCTTGAAGATGTGCTCGACACGCTTACGGAGCGGGAGGAGAACGTGCTGCGTCTTCGTTTCGGTCTTGATGACGGGCGCACGCGAACGCTGGAAGAAGTGGGCAAGGTATTCGGTGTAACCCGGGAGCGCATCCGGCAGATCGAAGCCAAGGCGCTGCGCAAGCTCAGACATCCGAGCCGCAGCAAGCGGCTGAAAGATTTTATGGATTGATCTTTATTCGTGTAGGGAAGGCAGGAAGTCGTGCTCTTGGAGCGCGGCTTTTTTTGTCAACTAGTTAAAGTTAAAAATTTTCTCATTCATTTCTAATAATAGCGTCTTACAGCAGGCGGGGCGCGGGAAAATGAATTTGCTGGTAAATTATGTACTTTTTATTTGTGTTATGGTGGTTTTGAGGTACTTACCCAATTCGCCAAACCAAGGAGGAAGTCATGATTAACACGAAGAAAAGCCGGATCGCGAAAACATTATTAGGAATAACGTTGAGTCTTTCGATAGCCGTCACGGGAAATATGCTTGCAGTGCCGCAATCGGCTCAAGCGGCTACCGTATCTAAAGCATCGGTTGCAGATAAAATCATAGCTACGGGGAAGCGTTATTTAGGAGTCCCCTATAAGTTCGGGGCGCCTGCGGGAAGAACGAATGTATTTGATTGCTCTTCATTTACTCAATATGTGTTCAAGAAGAACGGAATCAATCTTCCCCGTTCCTCCAGACAACAAGCTACGGTTGGCGTCAAGGTTGCCAAGAGTCAACTGAAGCCGGGCGATCTGGTATTCTCGGACACGAATCGAGACGGAAAAATCAATCATGTGAGCATTTATATTGGGAACGGCAAGCTGCTCCATACGTATCGGGTCGGCGTCGGCGTTACCATTTCCAACTTTAAAGGCAGCGCATGGGACAAGACTTTCGTTACCGCCCGTCGCGTTATCCGCTAAGACAGGGACGGCTTGCCCGGTAGCATGCAAGCAGCTGTCAAATAAGTCGATCCAGGAAAATCCTTGAGAAAATCAAGGGTTTTCTTGCTTTAAGCGGCCCGAAGCCAAGTCGCTCCTTTCCGTAAGCAGCTCGCCGTTCGATGTGCAAATGCTTGTGTTTGCTTTAATTTGTGGTAGACTACTTGCATGGAAATGCGGAGGTGTCCGGCATTTCACGGAGAGGAGGGGGCGGGGTTGTTCGCAGAGCAAAGACATCAAGCGATTATTCAAAAATTAAACCGTGAGAAGTCGATCAAAGCGTCGGACCTGATAGAGCTGTTCGGCGTATCGTTCGAAACGATCCGGCGCGATCTGGAGCATCTGGAGAAGGCGGGGTACTTGAAGCGCGTCCATGGCGGCGCAATCTTGAAGGAATGGGATTACCGCGAAGAGATTCCGATGACGGTCCGGGAAAAGGTCCATTTGGACGGGAAAAACGAGCTGTCCGAAATTGCCGCGCGGTATGTGACAGAAGGGCAGTCCATCGCCTTGGACGTAAGCACGACCAATACCCAGTTTGTCAAAGCGCTGAAAAAAAAGATCGAACGGTTGACGGTCATTACAAATTCGCTGCCCATTGCAAACGAGCTGGTTCATATGCCGGGGTACACGATCATTTTGATCGGGGGCGTGATCCGCAACGAGGAGCAGGGCATGATCGGAGATTTGGCCGAGGAGTTTGCTTCCCGGTTCCATGCCGATTTGTTTTTTATGAGCATGAGCGGCGTCACGCTGACCGAAGGCGTTACAGACTATGGTCTCGGCGAAGTGCAGATGAAGAAAATCATGCTGAAGAATGCCAAACGGACAATTGTGCTGGCCGACAGCAGCAAGTTCGAGGCGGTTTCGCTGATCAAAGTGTGCGGCTGCGCGGAGATCGAACGGTTCGTGACCGATTCGAGCATCGATCCGGCCATCGTGGACAAATATAAAAAGCATGGCGTTGAGATCGTTTATAAATAGCGGGAACCGCCCCGTCGGCTACAAAAAAATACGCAGTAAGTCTGGAGTCCCGGAGCTTGTCCGGGACTTTTTGCTTTGGATGCGGCGGCCTTAGGTTATGCAAGGAAAAATAAGTCGTTGTATATATGTGTATATGTGTGTTATTATGTTGGAAAAGTTGAAAATCTCAGGAGGTGCTTGAATATTGTACTTTCATTGCTGCTTGTGATTGGATCGGGCATGGCGCACGCGGTGTGGAATTTGTTCGCCAAGCAAAGCGAGGACAAAAGCGCGTTTTTGTGGGCGATCTTCATGCCTACGACGATCGCGCTCATCCCGTATCTTGTTCTTGAGCTTATCCGGACGGGGATTCCGGCCGAAGCCTTCATTTTCATCATCGCTTCCTTGCTGGCGCAAAGCGTTTATGCCCTGCTGCTGTCCCATACCTACACGCTGGGAGACTTGTCGCAGGTGTACCCGGTGATGCGGGGAACGTCCACGCTGCTCATTCCCGCGACGGGAGTCCTCTTCTTGGGGGAATCGCTTCCGCTTTGGGGGTGGCTGGGGATCGGGTGCATGCTCTTGGGCTTTGCCGCCATGAGCGGACGGAAGCGGGAAGCGGAACGCGCGCCTGCGGTCCGGAAGCCTCTCTTCTTCGCGTTGGCGGTCGGACTCTGCATTACCTGCTATACGCTGATTGACAAGCAAAATTTGCAGTATTTGTCGCCGTTGTCGCTGCTTGCCGTCTCCAATATCGGATTCGTGCTTGGTCTGACCCCGGCCGCTCTGGCCTCCGGGAGATTGAAGCGGGCGGTGCGCGGGCGGTGGAAGATCGTGCTGCTCGGGTCGCTTTTGTCTCCCGGCTCGTATTTGTTGTTTTTGTTGGCGATGAGGCACGCTCAAGTATCCTATATTGCCCCGCTGCGGGAAATCGGCATCGTCTTCGGCACGCTGCTGGGCCTGATCGTACTCAAAGAACGGCAGGGGGCAAGAAGGCTCGCCGCATCGGTCATCGTCGTCGCAGGGATCGTCATGATCGCCGGTTCCGGGTAACGGATTATCGGCTGCACGAACGATAAAATGAATGAGCCATTAGGAGTAGCTTTCTGCGTCTGACTGGGGAGCCGCTGCCGAAGGCTGTCCATATTCCATCCGGAAGACCTACAGTTTTCGACAAATGAACCCATTTAATCCTCTTCCCAAATCTAGTATCGTTTTAGCTGGGTTACGAAACCGGGAGGAGGAGCGGTCATGCAGGAGCGCAGAAAATGGATTGACGTCGCCAGGGGGTTAAGCATCATTCTGGTCGTATTGGGGCATTCGGGGAATGAAGTGATCGACCATTATTTCGGTTGGTTCCGTATGCCGTTGTTTTTTCTGGTCAGCGGGCTTTTGTTCAAAAGCGTTAAGCCGGACAAGTACATATCGTGGGCGCTGAAACGTATTCGAACGTTTATGATTCCCTATTTCGCCTACGGGATTTGCATTGCCTTACTGGTTGCAGCCAAGCTGAGAGATCCGTTATCCGTTTCCCGCGATATTTGGAAGCTCATTTACGGGGGAACGGTGTTAGGCGGGTGGTACGGCGTCTTCTGGTTCATCACCTGTTTGCTGCTGGTGCATCTTTTGATGGGGTTTCTTACCCGATATCCGGTTAAGGTCCAAGCAGCAGCGGTGCTTGTGTCCTATACGGCCGCTCATTTCGTCAGCATGACGCCTTTGGCCGAAAAGGACATCCCTTGGAATGCGGATGTGGCGCTGATCGCGGTTGCGTTCTTTTTTCTGGGCTATACTGTTAAATCCCAATTGGGTTCATGGCTGGAGCGGGGGACCTGGTTCATTCCGGCGCTGCTGATTTCGGCAGCTGCAATTGTTCTTAATATAGAACAAATCTGGATTTTCCGTATGGATTTGAAAATGAAGGTTTACACCCAGCCGATGCTGGATCTCATCGTTCCGCTGGCGTGCGTCCTCGTCGTGCTTCAATTGTGCTACTGGATTTCGCGTTGGCGGGTATCTTCCGTTCTGGCGTTTTTGGGAACCGTGACCATCTCGATCATGTACCTGCACATTCCGGTCAATATCGTGCTAAAGTACGGTTTAGGCCTGGAGTACGGCTCGTTTGTCTTTACGCTCGCCGGCGTGCTGCTTCCGTTAGGGGTGGCTTGGACCATGTCCAAATCGTCCTTGCTGTCCATGCTTTTTTTGGGCCAGCAGGGCTTCGGAAGGAAGGAGAAGCTCCAAGGCGAGCTGAAGGCGGCAGGTTGAGCTTATCTCATTTTGTCTAACTGCTTTGAATTCAACACTGAAGGCCAGCCCCCCGGGCTGGCCTTAGTTCGTTCGGATTACTGGTACGTATCGCCGCCCTCGCCGTGACAGATCATCGTTTTGTCCGCGCATAAATTACACTATTCCTAATGGAATACTTATGATATATTGATTTTTAGCGAGTTCGCCAAGAGCTGGAAAGAGGAGGGAGCGCTCGTGAATATTGAGAATCTCGAGGCGTTCGTTTATGTCATTCATTTCAACAGCTTTAACAAAGCGGCCGACGCGCTGTTCTTGTCCCAGCCGTCCATTACCGCCAGAATCCAGTCGCTGGAGCGCGAATTGGACGTCAAGCTTTTCGATCGGGAGGGCCGACATTTCTCGCTGACGGACAAGGGCAAGCAATTTTTGCCCTACGCCCAGCAAGTGCTGCAGACCTACAAGAAAGGGAAGCAGCAGCTGCAGCAAATGAACTTTGCGCCTCACGAGCTTCGGATCGGCTGCACCGTGTCCGCAGCCAATTACATGATCCCGGAGCTGGCGCCGCTCTTTAAGCAAAAATACCCCGATCTCCAGCTAAAATTAGTGACGGCTTCGAGCGACATCATCCTGGAAAAGCTGCTGAACAAGGAAGTGGACGTCGGACTTGTGCGCAACGTTACGCATCCGCATGTGGACTCCGTCCGGTTCTATGAGGACCCGATCCGCCTCTTCGTATACCGGGGGCATCCGTTTATGAGCCAGGATTGCATTGCGCTGGAGGATATCGGAAGCGAGCCGATCGTGTTTTTCGAATGCGGGGCCCTCGATTGGATGAAAATTCACCGGCTGTTCGATACGCTCGATCGCCCGCCGAATATTGAGCTGCATCTTGATAACCTGGAGACGGCCAAGAAGCTGGTGCTGAAAGAAATGGGAATCAGCTTCCTGCCGGAGCTGTGCGTACGAAAGGAAGTGAAGGAAGGGCTGCTCTGGCCGGTCGACATTCCTTCCCTCACCGGCATCACCTTGCACACCAATCTCGTTTCGCTCAAAGGGGAAGGCTCGGCTCTCGGCAAAATGGTGCTGGAGCTCAGCCGGGAGATCGATTGGAAGCGAAATACTTAATCGAATTGTTCGATTTAAGAATAGAAATCCTCTATTACGAACCCCGTTGACGGACGACAGGGGCGGTGATAGACTTTTTTTAACCAAATAAAACCGACAAATCCTATTGGATTTTAATTAATTCAATAGCCGGATTACAGGAGGGATGGGCGATGGGGCTAAAGCTAAGCATCTTGGATCAGAGTCCGTTTGACGAAGGAAAAACGGCAGTCGACGCGTTCCGGCATACAGTAGCATTGGCGCGCAAAGCGGAGGAGCTTGGCTACCACCGGTTCTGGGTATCCGAGCATCACGATTCGGCGGCCGTTGCGGGCTCTTCCCCGGAGGTGCTGATTGCGCATTTGCTGGCGCAGACGGAGCGGATTCGCATTGGCTCCGGCGGGGTCATGCTGCAGCATTACAGTCCGTACAAGGTAGCGGAAAATTTCAACGTGCTCGCCTCGCTCGCCCCGGGACGGGTGGACCTCGGCATCGGCCGGGCGCCGGGAGGGCTTCCCCTCTCGACGAAGGCGCTCCAGCAGGAGACGGCCGGGCAAAGCAGACCGCTGGCGGATAAGCTGATCGAGCTGGAGCAGTATTTGAGCGATACGATCCCCGGTGACCATCCGCTTCATGGGCTCAAAGCGATTCCGGTTCCGGCCGAGCCTGCGGACTTGTACTTGCTCGGAGCGTCGCCGGCCAGCGCGGAGCTTGCGGCGAGCCGGGGCATTCCCTACGTCTTCGCGCAGTTTATTAACGGGGACGAGGCGATTGTCCGGCAATCGCTGGATACGTACCGGAACCGGTTTGTTCCCCGGAAGTCCCTCCGACCGGAGGCCATTCTTGCGCTGTCGGTCATTGTGGCGGATACGGACGAGGAAGCGAAACGGCTTGCCGCCGACGCCAAGCTCGTGAAAATTCACTTGGAAAGTGGAAGGACGATCACCGTCAAAACCATAGAGCATGCGGAAGAGTTCGGGCGGCAAAGCGAGGAAAAATATACGATCGAGGTCAAGGATGCGGACGTCGTGCACGGCTCCAAGGAAACCGTGCGCGCCAAGCTGCTGGACATCCAACGGAAGTACGGCGTGGACGAACTGATTCTGATTCTCGCTCTGAAGAAATTCGAACAGCGGCTTCGAGCGTTGTCGGAGCTTAAGGAAGCATTCGCCGAGTCGGTCGTATAAACGTGGAAAACAAGGGAGGAATCGGAATGGCAAACGGAAGAAAGCTGAAGTTGGGTGCAATCATCCACGGCGTCGGAGGAAGTATGGCGGCTTGGCGACATCCGAAAATTCAGGCGGACGCCAGTGTCAGCTTCGAGTTCTATACGCAGCAAGCCCGGAAGGCCGAGGAAGGCAAGTTCGATCTGGTGTTTATCGCCGACGGCTTGTTCATTAACGAAAAGTCGATCCCGCACTTTTTGAACCGGTTCGAGCCGCTTACGATTTTATCCGCGCTCGGTGCGGTCACTTCGAAGATCGGTCTCGTCGGCACCTTGTCGACCTCCTACAGCGAACCGTTCACGGTTGCCAGACAGTTCGCTTCCCTCGATCATATCAGCGGAGGCCGGGCCGGATGGAATGTGGTCACTTCTCCGCTGGAAGGCTCCGCCCTCAACTACGGCAAAAAAGAGCATCCATCGCACGACTTGCGTTATAAGATCGCCGAGGAATTTTTGGAGGTGACCCGCGGGCTGTGGGACTCCTGGGAGGACGACGCGTTCGTGCGGGATAAAGCTTCGGGCGTGTTCTTCGATCCGGACAAAATGCACCGGCTCGATCACCAAGGGCCATTTTTCTCCGTGCAGGGTCCGCTGAACATTGCCCGCTCCAAGCAGGGGCACCCGATCGTCTTCCAAGCCGGGTCGTCGGACAGCGGCCGCACCTTGGCGGCCAAAACGGCCGACGCGGTGTTCACTGGGCACGAGTCGATCGAGGACGCCAAGCGCTTTTATCAGGATGTGAAGACGCGGGCAGTCGCTTACGGCCGCAGCGCCGACGATATCCTCATCTTCCCGGGCATCGGGCCGATCGTCGGGCGGACGCAGGAGGAGGCCGAGCGCAAATACGAAGAGATCGCGAGCCTCATGACGATCGAGAACGCGCTGAACTACTTGGGCCGCTTCTTCGACCATTTCGACTTCTCGCCGTTCCCGCTCGACGAGCCTTTTCCCGAGTTGGGCGAAATCGGCAGCAACAGCTTCCGCAGCACGACGGACAAAATCAAGCGGACCGCCAAGGAGCAGCGGTTGACACTGCGGCAGGTGGCGCTCCAGGCGGCGACGCCGAAAGGCCAGTTCATCGGGACGCCGGAGAAGGTGGCCGACCTTGTACAGCAATGGTTCGAGGAGAAGGCGGCCGACGGATTTATTATTCATTCGAGCGTGCCGGGAGGACTTGACGATTTCGTCGAGCTGGTCGTGCCGATCCTACAAAGGCGGGGAATATACCGTGAGGAGTACGAGTCCGACACGCTGCGCGGGAATTTGGGCCTCGCCAAGCCGGAAAACCGCTATACGCTCGCCAGACGAACGCCACAGGATTTTGTGAAAAGCTCCTGAACGGATTCGTTCTTGACAATTCATCATGACCATGGGGGTTACCATATGAAAAAACGATTTCTTTCGGCGTCACTGCTCACCGTCCTTCTTCTGGCAGGCTGCGGCGCTCAAGCCTCTACGGGAGGGGCGGGGAATAAAGAAACGGCCGCGGGAGCGGGCAGCTCAAGCCCATCGGCTTCCCATGGAAGTCAGGCCGTGAAAAAAATTATTGTCGGCACAGGCACGCAGTTTCCGAACATTTGCTTCATCGACAAGGACGGCAAGCTGACCGGGTACGACGTGGAGCTCGTCAAAGAAATCGACAAACGCCTGCCGGAATACGAGTTCGAGCTGAAAACGATGGAGTTCAAAAATTTACTGCTGAGTCTGGAAACGAAAAAAATCGATTTTATCGCGCATCAAATGGAAGTGAACGAGGAAAGACAGAAGAAATTTTTGTACAACGACGAAGCGTACAACATTTTCCCGAACAAAATCGTCGTGCACAAGGACAATACCGACGTCAAGTCGATCGTCGATTTGAAGGGCAAGAAGCTGATCGCAACCGCGACGAGCAATGCGGCGGCGCTGGCCGAAAAATACAATAAAGAACACGGCAACCCGATCCAGATTGTGTACACCGGCGCAGGCGAAGACGCGAGCGCGCAAGTCAAAACCGGGCGGGTCGACGCCTTGATCAGCACGCAGTTTGCCATCGAATACTTGAACAAAAACGCGGACGCCCAGCTCAAAACGGTCGGCGATACGCTTTCCAATTCGAAAGTGTATTTCATGCTTCGCAAGGACGAAAGCGAGCTGAAAAAGAGGATCGACGAGGCGTTGAAGGCGATCAAGGCCGACGGGACGCTGGCGAAGCTGAGCAAGCAATGGCTGGGCGACGACTATACGGTGGAGAAATAAGCCAAATTTCCTTACAGAAAGGTATGGGTGGGAATGGGAAAATCGTTCGACGCCACGCTCATAGGGGAGTTCCTTCCTATACTGCTGTCATATCTGCATGTCACTCTGTTTATTTTGGCGGCTTCGCTTTTTTTCGGCGTACTGCTGGGACTGCTGATCGCGCTGCCCCGGCTGTACAACGTTCTGGTGCTGAACCGGATCGCCGCCGTTTACGTCTCGTTTGTCCGCGGAACGCCGATTTTGATCCAATTGTTTCTCGTCTTTTACGGGGTGCCTGCGCTGCTGCAACTCGTGGACTTCGACATGTCGCGGATGAATCCGATCGTATTCGTTATTATTACGTATGCGCTCGGCAGCGCCGCCTCGATCTCCGAGGTGATCCGCGGGGCGGTCAACGCTGTAGACCGCGGCCAGCTCGAAGGCGCGTACGCGGTGGGCATGACGGGGCCGCAGGCCTTCTTCCGGATCGTCCTGCCGCAGGCGTTCGTCGTTGCTTTTCCGAACTTCGCGAGCACGGTGATCGGCTTTTTGAAAGATACGTCGCTGGCGTACTCCATCGGCGTCATGGACATGATGGGACGGGGACAGACGCTAATTGCGACGACCGCCCACACGCTGGAGGTGTATATCGGCCTGACGATCATTTACTATTTGACCGTGCTCGTGCTGGAGAAGGGCTTTGCGCTGACGGAAATCCGATTGCAGCGGCACGAACAAAAAATCGCGAGCGCATGACCGGCTGCCGGTCCGGGGATGGAGTGAGAACGAATGAGTATCGACGTCGGGTTTATTGTGACGGCTTTTTTTGAACTATTGGACGCGCTGCCCTTGACGCTGGTCATTACGATCGTCCCGCTTCTGTTCGGGTTCGTCATCGGCGTGGCGACGGCGCTGATCCGTATGTACAAGGTGAAGGTGCTGCACCGGATCGCCGACGCCTATGTTTCCTTTTTGCGCGGAACGCCGGTCATTTTGCACGTGTTCCTCATTTATTGGGGGCTGCCGATGCTGTCGACGCATTACGGATGGGGGATCAAGACGGCTTCGATTCCGATCCTGTCGTTCGTGTTGACGGCGTTCTCCCTGACGGCCGGCGCCTACATGTCCGAGATCATCCGTTCCGGTCTCCTGGCGGTAAACCGCGGTCAGATCGAGGCCGCTTACTCCGTCGGCATGAGCACGCCGCAAGCGCTCAGACGCATCGTGCTGCCACAGGCGATCGGGGTCATTTTGCCGAATCTGTGCAACCTGTTCGTCGGATTTTTGCATACGTCGACGTTTGCGTTCGCGTTCTCGCAGATGGAGCTGCTGGGTAAAGCCAGCGTCGTAGCATCGAATAATTTAAAGTTTCTGGAAGCTTATATCGCGGCGGCGCTGATTTATTGGGGAATTACGGTCGTAGCGGAGCGGCTGACGGCTTATTTGGAGAAAAGGGCAACCACATACAATCGGGGAGGCGTGACATGATACGGCTGACGAACATTCAAAAGTCGTTCGGCAAGCAGACGGTGCTGAAAGGGATCGACTTATCGGTGGATAAAGGGGAAGTCGTCGTCATTCTCGGGCCCAGCGGATCGGGCAAAACGACGCTGCTCCGCTGCGTCAACCTGCTGGAGCGCCCGCAGGACGGGGAGGTGGCGATCGGCGATTTTACGGTCAACTGCAAGCATCCGAGCAAACGCGACATCTTGATGCTGCGCCGCAAAACGGCGATGGTGTTCCAGCAATACAATTTGTTCAAGCATAAGACAGCGCTGGAAAATGTGATGGAAGGCCTCGTGATTGCGCAGAAGCTGCCGAAGGAAGAGGCGAGGGAGCGCAGCCTTCAGGTGCTGGAGAAGGTCGGCCTCGCGGCAAAAGTCGACGCCTACCCCAGCCAGCTCTCGGGCGGGCAGCAGCAGCGGGTCGGGATCGCCCGGGCTTTGGCGCTTAATCCCGAGGTGATTTTGTTCGACGAGCCGACGTCGGCGCTCGATCCCGAATTGGTCGGCGAGGTGCTGTCCGTCATCCGCAAAATCGCCCGTGAAGGCATCACGATGATCGTCGTGACGCATGAGATGAGCTTCGCCCGCGAAGTGTCGAACCGCGTGGTGTTTATGGACGAAGGCGTCATCGTTGAGGAGGGCAAACCGGAGGACATTTTCTCCCGCCCCCAAGAAGAGCGCACCAAGCAGTTCTTAAGACGAATTACGCCGGAATGGAGTTATGTGATATAAAAAGCCAAAATCGTGAGGTGAGTTCCGTGAACGAGGTGTACCGTCAAGCGACTCTAGACGATGCCGAGCGGGTTCTGAGCGTGATTCGAAGAGCTTATCGGAGTATCGGGGAGCTGGAAATCGAATTTGCGGCCGTCCACGCGGATTTGGAAATGGTGCGGACGAATATCGCCGAGTATGCCAGCTACGTGCTGGAGATCGGCGGGACGATCGTTGCGACCATTTCGCTCCGGTCGCTCCCGGAAGTAACCGATCTGCCGTTCTTGTACAACTTTGCCGTCGATCCGGCGTATGCGAACCGCGGAGTCGGCAGCAAGCTTCTGGCCTATGCGGAGGAAGCGGTCGTACGGGACATTCTGCTTTCCCCGGCTGTTGTTCTCGCGACTTCGGCGAAGCATCCTTGGCTGCTGCCCATGTACGAACGGAAAGGCTATGTGCGCTTCTATGAACGGGAGCTGGGACGGGACGATAAGCTTGTCTTTTTGCGCAAAAATTTGCTGCCCGAAGTCCACGCCACCACAGGCTGAAACAAGGAGAGTTTGCACATGAACCCTGAACGATTGCTTCAAGAGGCCGAGGAACTGAAGCCCGAACTGGTGCGGCTTCGCCGCGACTTGCACCGCCATCCGGAGCTGTCGATGCAGGAGGTGGAGACGACCCGCAAAATCCGGGAAGCGTTAAGCGGAGCGGGCATCCGGCTGCTGCCGCTCGATCTGCCTGTCGGCGTGCTGGCGGAGGTCAAAGGGGCCGAGCCCGGGCCGACGGTCGCGCTGCGGGCGGATATTGACGCGCTGCCGGTGACGGAAGAAACCGGGCTGCCGTTCGCCTCGGAAATTCCGGGGAAAATGCACGCTTGCGGGCACGATTTTCACACCGCGGCGATTGTCGGCGCGGCGCTGCTGCTCAAGCGGCATGCCGCAGAGCTGAAGGGAACCGTGAGGCTGCTGTTTCAGCCGGCGGAAGAGAAGGGCACGGGAGCGAAAGCGATGATTGAAGCGGGCGCTTTGGAAGGCGTGCAGGCGATCTTCGGCATGCATAACAAGCCAGAGCTGCCGGTTGGCACCGTAGGTTTGGCCTCGGGGCCGCTGATGGCCAGCGTCGACGGCTTCAAGCTGACGGTGACCGGCAAGGGGGGCCATGCGGCCATGCCCGATACGGCGATCGACCCGATCGTCGCCGCCAGCGCGATCGTAGGCGGCCTCCAAACCGCGGTCAGCCGCAGCATCAGCCCGCTCGACAGCGCGGTCGTCAGCGTGTGCAGCTTTCACGCGGGCAGCACGTGGAACGTCATCCCGGACAAAGCCGTTCTGGACGGCACCGTGCGGACGTTTTGCCCGGAGGTCCGGCAGAAGCTGCCGGATCTGCTGCGGCGCATCACCAGCGGCATCGCTGCGGGCTACGGCGCGGAGGCGCGCCTGATTTGGTTTGCGGGAAGTCCGTCGGTTACGAATCATCCGGAAGCGGTGGAGATCGTCCGCGGAGCGGCGCAAGCTTTGAACCTCCAGGTGACGGAGGCCCGGCGTTCCACGGGCGGCGAAGATTTTGCGCTCTACCAGGAACAGGTGCCGGGCTGCTTCTTCTGGATGGGCACGAGCGGAACGGAGGAATGGCACCATCCGAAATTTACGCTGAACGAGGATGCGCTGGCGCCGGGCGCGGCTTTATTTGCGCTTACGGCGGTTCACGCTTTGGATCGATTGCGGGGCTAGTCGCGCCGGTACCATTCGCCGGACATCCACTCGCTTGCTTTCCAGCGCAGCACGTCCGGCGTGGCGAGATGGATGATTTCTTTCATGAAGTCGAGCTGCTCCGTGTCGGACATCGGGCGGAATTGTTTGGCGATGGCGAGGTTTTTCTCCAGCTGCTCCATCGTTTCCATTCCGATAATGGTCGTGGCAACGGGCAGCGAGAACGAGTACCGCAGCGCCTGCTCATACCACGGGGCGAGCTTCCCAAGCGCCATCGCCTTCATGCCGATCACGGCGACTCCTTTCTCGACGGCCCGCGGAAGAAATTCGTGCGCGAAGCTGTAAATGAAGTGGTCGGCGGCGGATAGCGCAACCAACGCGCTGTCGAAGGGGAACCGCTCGATGGCTTCGAGCTGCACTTTCGGATTCGTATGCCCGCTGACGCTGATCGCCTTGATGATGCCTTGCTCCTTCGCTTCGAGCATCGCCTCCATCGCCCCGCCCTTGGCGAAGCATTGCTCCAAATCGTCCATCGTCACCAGATTATGCAGACGCCATTCGTCGACACGGTCGGTTTGCAGCCGGTTCAGGCTGGCTTCGAGCAGTCGCCATGAGCCGTCTCTGGTCCGGTCGTGCGTCTTCGTAGCGATCCATACGTCGCTGCGGCGGTGCCGGAGCGCTTTGCCGAGCCGCTCCTCCGACTGCCCGTCGGAATAGCTCGGGGCCGTATCGAAGTAGGTGATGCCTTCGTCGATCGCCCGGTTGACGATGCGTATCGCTTCTTCCTCCGTACATTGATGCTCGTCCACGATGCGCTGGGCGCCGAAGCCGAGAATCGGAAATTGCTTGTCGGACGCGCCGAAAGGTCTATGTTCCAAAAAAGTTCACTCCTTCGGAAATGTAGGTATTCATAGTCTGATTATACCTAATTATAAGCGGTTTAATATACGATTGGGAAGGAGTGACCGTTATCCGTACGTCTTACGATGTCATCGTCATCGGCGCAGGCTCCATAGGCATGAGCGCGGGGTCGAATTTGGCGCGGAGAGGGATAAGCACGCTGCTGATCGACGCGTTCGACCCGCCCCATGGGGGAGGCAGCCATCACGGGGAGACAAGGCTGCTTCGTCATGCCTATGCCAGAGGGGGCCCTTACGCGGCCATGGCGGTCCAGGCGCACCGGCTCTGGAACGAGTTGGAGGAGGAAAGCGGCCGGAAGCTGTTCTTTCGCAGCGGCGTGCTTAATATGGCGCCGGCAGGGCATTCGGGACTCCGCGACAAGCTCGAATCGTCGGTTGCGCTTCAATTGCCGGTTGAACTACTGCGGCCGGAGGAGATTGCGAAGCGCTGGCAGGGCGTTCAACTGCCGGACGATTACGCGGGGTTGTTCGAGCCGGAGGCCGGCTATTTGCTCAGCGAGCAATGTGTGCAGGCGTACCGCGAGACGGCGCTGGCGCATCGGGCGGTGCTGCTTCCGTACACGCGCGTAACGGAGGTCGTGCCGGGAAACGCGAGCGTCACCGTAAAAACCGGGGTCGGCGACTTCCACGCCGACCGACTTATTGTAAGCGCGGGCGCCGGAGTCGGCAGCGTGCTGCTTCCGTCGCTTTCGTTGCCCGTGACGCCGGTCCGCAAAGCGGTCGCTTGGTTTCAGGCCGACGAAGCGCTGTTCACTTCCGAGCGGTTCCCGGGATTCACGTTAAGCACTCCGGAGGGCGGCTTTTACGGCTTTCCGAGCATACAAGGGTCCGGCGTGAAGATCGGGCGGCACGAGACCGGCCTGCCGCTCTCGCCGGTCGAGCAGCCGGCTGACTTCGGGACGCTGCCGGAGGACGAAGGCGATGTCCGCCGGGCGCTGGAGACGTATATGCCGGCTGCGGCGGGCGCTCTGCTGCGCGGCGGGGTGTGCAAATACGAGCTGTCGCCGGACGAACATTTCATCATCGACCGGGCGCCGTGCGATCCGAACATTCAGATCGCCTGCGGCTTTTCGGGTCACGGCTTCAAGTTTGCCAGCGTCGTCGGCGAAATTTTGGCCGACCGGATCGAAGGAAAATCCGACGCGTTCGATTTAAGCATGTTCCGACTGTCCCGTTTTCAGGAACAGCAGGTGGGGAGTGTTCGGTGGATATCATTTCCGATCGAAAGACATAAGCGCCATTCATTGGAATAATCCGTAAAATCCGTATATACTGTAGTTAATACTATAGATTGGAGTGATCTGAATGCGGCAACTTAACCTCATTCGAAAGGAGAATAATATGAACGGAGAAAAGAGGATTTTAACGCATGCATACTTTAAATATAGGGATTCTGGCGCACGTAGACGCTGGAAAGACGAGTCTGACTGAGCGGATCTTATATGATACGAATGTCATCGACGAGCTGGGAAAGGTAGATCAAGGAAATACACAGATGGATACCATGGAAATGGAACGGAAAAGAGGCATCACGATTAAGGCCTCCGTCGTTTCTTTTGATCTCCACGGGTTGAAAGTGAATTTGATCGATACGCCGGGCCATGCGGATTTTATCGCGGAAGTGGAGCGGTCTCTGAGTGTATTGGACGGCGTTATACTGGTTATTTCGGCAGTGGAAGGCGTTCAGGCGCAGACCAAGATCCTGTTTTCCGTGCTGAAGAAAATGGGGCTTCCCACGATTCTGTTCGTGAACAAAATCGATCGTATGGGCGCACAATCCGATACGACGATGGAGGGGATTCGTGAAAAGCTGACACCGAACGCTTTTCCCCTGTGTCGGGTTGAACATGCAGGTATGAAGAATGCGTCTGTTGTTGAACACCGTTTCGATTGGGCTGCGAACCCCGATTTTATGGAACAATGCATCGAGCTAGCGGCAGCGCATGACGAGCGGTTGTTGGAGGCTTATATAAACGGCGAAGCGGTAACGGAAGAACAAGTGAAAGCGGCCTTCGGAAAGCAAGTAAGGCAAGCGAACATCTGCCCGGTTTATTTCGGGTCCGCCATGACGGGAGTGGGCGTGTCCAGCCTGCTTGAGGGCGTGGCTCAATGGTTTCCGGTGAATGAACACGCAGAGGGAGAACCGTTGTCGGGGGTCGTATTCAAGCTCGAAAAAGAACCGTCCGGCGAAAAGATCGCTTATGTCAGACTGTTCTCGGGCAGCTTAAGCCTAAGAGAGCAGGTGAAGCTGCAGCGGAAAAACGGGGAGGGCGAATTCGAAGCGCGCACCTGCAAAATCAAAAAGCTTCACGCCTTGACGAACGGAGAGATTGTTCCCGCCGCCAAGGTAATCTCGGGGGACTTCGGCAAAGTATGGGGGCTGGAAGACGTCCGGATCGGGGACATCGTCGGCGAGCAGTCTCATCTCATCAAGCATTTCAGCTTCGCAGTTCCTCAAATGGAGACGCGAATCGACGCGGTGGAGCCAAGCAAGGACCATTTGCTGTACAAGGCGCTTATCGGCCTGTCGGAGGAAGATCCGTTAATTCAAGTGATGAAAGATGATGTTCATCAAGAGCTTTATATCCGCATTTTTGGCGAAGTGCAAAAAGAAGTGATCGAAGCGGCCTTGAAGGAATATTACGATTTGGAAGTCAGGTTTTCGGAGACCCGAACGGTTTGCCTGGAAAAGCCGGAAGGAACGGGTCAGGCGCTGGAGATTATCGAGGAAGGCGATAATCCTTTTTATGCGACCGTGGGGTTCAAAGTCGAGCCCGGCTTGCCCGGAAGCGGAATCGCCTATCGCATGGAAGTCGAATTAGGTTCGCTGCCGCTGGCCTTCCATAAAGCCATTGAGGAGACGGTCCATGAGACCTTAAAACAAGGGCTGTACGGCTGGGAGGTTACCGATATTGTCGTGACCCTGACCCATACCGGTTATTTCAGTCCGGTATCGGCGGCGGGCGACTTTAGAAAGCTGGTCCCTCTTGTATTGATGGAGGCGCTGGCGCAGGCGGGTACGTATGTTTATGAGCCTATTCATGCGTTCGAGTTAACGGTGCCCGCCGCTATGATGAGCAAGGCGATCTACAAGTTATCCGCGATCCAAGCGGCAGTGCACGAAACGGCAATGCATAACGGCATGTGTCTAATAACAGGCAGCATTCCCGTAGCCGCAACGGAGAGCTTCAAGAGAAGCTTGCACGCGTTTACTCAGGGGGAAGGCTTTATGCTCGTTGAACCTGCTGGATACGTCAGAATGCATGGAGACGTGCCGACAAAAGCGCGGACCGATTATAATCCGTTAAACCGGAATGAATATTTGCTTCACATTCTTAGACCTTACTAAGGCTATGGCCGCCTTAACCTGCACACCGCCTTTCCCATGCGTTTAGGAGAAAAAGCCGTGCCAACATGGTATAACCAGCCGCTCGTGGCCCGGTACAAGAAACACTGCTTCTATGAGCCGTCCGCGAAAGAGTGCGAAAACATTTTTAACACATTCTAGCGCGCAGCGGGCCTGTTGCCCGATACTGCCGCTGGCCGTCGATTCCGGAGCGCCGCTCCTTCTGCCTTGGGATAGCCGCAGTCAAAACTGCCGCTTCCGGGTTGAAGGGGCGGCGTCTTGGTTTCATGCACCGAACTGTGAACCGCAGTTCATCCAGATTTTTACGAAAACTTAATCTCCCAAGCTTTGACAAAATGATAAAATGGATCTGGGTGGCATGCCCCAATATAGTAGATACTGGAGGTAACTCATGAGATCCTTTAAAGCTGTTCTTGCAAAAACGGCACTGGCGCTTTCGCTGCTCCTTCCGCTACCGGGATGGATAGGGGAGACGCCGAAGGCGCTGGCGGAAGGACCGACGGACCCTGCCCCGTTCCTTAATCCTACGGTTGTGAACGAGAATGCGGGCAAAAAAATTCTGTTCGACAACACGCACGGCCAGACGGCCGGAGCTGCCGACTGGGTCATCGACGGGGCATTCTCGGATTTTGCCAATGCGCTCGCGAACAACGGCTACTATGTGAAGGAGCTTCGCAAAACGTCGCCGATCACGCTGGGCGATCTGAGCGGTTACGACGTGTTCGTGATCGGAGAAGCCAACAATCCTTACAAAACAAGCGAGCAGGAGGCGATGTTGCAGTACGTTAAGAATGGCGGCAGCATTTTTTTCATCGCCGACCATTATAATGCGGACCGCAACAAAAACCGCTGGGACTCCTCGGAAGTGATGAACGGCTACCGGCGCGGAGCCTGGACCGATCCGGCGAAAGGCATGAGCGCTGAAGAGCGCGCTTCCGAGGCCATGCAGGGAGTGGCCAGCTCGGATTGGCTCGCCACGAATTTCGGCGTCCGTTTCCGTTACAATGCGCTGGGAGACGTTACGGCCAACCAGATCGTGCCGCCTAACCAGGCGTTCGGCATTACCCAGGGCGTCTCGACGGTCGCAATGCATGCCGGTTCGACTCTTGCCATCATCGATCCTCTCAAGGCGAAAGGCATCGTATACCTGCCGAAGACGAACGCCGCGTGGCCGAATGCGGTGGATCAAGGCGTATATAACGGCGGAGGGAAGGAGGAAGGGCCGTACGCGGCTGTCGCCAAAGTGGCTGCCGGCAAGGCGGCGTTCATTGGCGATTCGTCGCCGGTTGAGGATGCCACGCCGAAATACCGCCGCGAAGAAACGGGACAAGTCAAGAAGACTTACGACGGCTTCGAGGAACAGGATGACGGCGAGCTGCTGGTGAATGTCATAAACTGGCTCGCCAAAAAGGAAAGCTACACACGGCTCGACCAAGTCCCGAACCTGCAGCTGGACCAACCGACTGCGCTGCTCCCGTTTGAAAACCCGGCAAGCTCGACCGAGCCGAAGCCCGAGCCGTGGGCAGCGCCGGCGCCCGGATATAAATGGTGGGACCGTTCGACGTTCAAGCCGGGATCGTACGGCTCCGGGCCGGCGGTCGGCAGTCCGACATACAGCTTCGTCAAGCAGGAGCCGCTCCCGAATGACGAAGAGTTCCAGATTCGTGTCGTCGTGGACAACTTGGCTCCCGGGGCCACGGTGTCGGACTTAAAACTGGGCATTTACTTGACAGGCGGAACCCAAGTGGCGAAAATTCGCAATGCGGACGGCTCTTGGCCGGCGGGCTACGGTTACAGCGCGAATTTTTCGCTTACGGCCAACAGTCAAGGAAAGGCTACGAAAGATTTGACGGTTCAGATTAAACCCGGAACGAGCGGTTCGGCGAGCCTCCGGCTTAGACAAGCGAGCGACAACTTGAAGACGGAGACTGTCACCATCTCGGATGTATCTGCAGAGCCGCTGCCTTAACCCTCGGGGTTTTCGCAGCTTAACCGAATCTAAGGGCTTTTGATGAAAAAAAGCACTCTTCGCCAGCCGGCGGCGCTATGCGCGTCATACGGGACGAAGAGTGCTTTTTGGTTAGGGAACGGCTGCCTCAAGGCTGCATAATCTTATCGATCAGACCGTAGGTCACCGCATCGTCCGCGGACATGAAGTAATCGCGGTCCATATCCTGCGCCACTTTTTCCAGCGGCTGGCCCGAGCGCTCGGAGACGATCCGGTTTAACCGGTCCCGGGTATCGAGGATGCGGTCGGCATGAATTTTCATATCGGACGCTTGCCCCTTCATCCCGCCCCATGGCTGATGAATCATGACCTCGGCGTTAGGCAGCGCATACCGCTTGCCCTTGGCTCCGGCGACGAGCAGAACGGCGGCGAAGGAGGCGGCGAAGCCTACGCAGATGGTCGACACGTCGGGTTTGATGAACTGCATCGTATCGTAAATCGCGAAGCCTGCGGTGGTCGAGCCGCCAGGCGAATTGATGTAAAGATGGATGTCTTTTTCGGGGTCCTCCGCCGACAGCAGCAGCAGCTGAGCGGTGATCGAGTTGGCAACTTGATCGTCGATCTCGCTTCCGAGAAAGACGATGCGGTCTTTCAGCAAGCGGGAATAAATATCGTAGGAACGCTCCCCGCGGCCGGTTTGTTCCACGACGACCGGTACATAGTTCATAATTGATGCCCTCCTTGTGGCTCGTACCGCTTACGCGGCCAGCGCTTGAATCGTTGTGTCTCCACGGCTCACGCCGCGTTGGCTTCGTGCCGTAAAGCCCGAGGAGACCATGATGAGAACTTCTTCGGCGCCCGGCGCTCCGGTTCGCGAAGGCAGCGGCCAGCGGGTCACGGTCGCTTCCGAGCGATCGTTTCCGGCCTGCCGGTAGTCGTCCAAATGCGTCACTGGCCGGCAGCCTCGTTCGGCTTCCTGGTCCTTTTGCGGCTCCGACCACTGCCATACGACGGCTGGGGAGTTTTCTCCGCCAGCTTCGGTATTGCCGCTCTGCTTTGCTTTGTGCTCCAGTTCACGTTTCATTACGCATTTCCTCCCGAGGTTTGATCGATTTGCGGATACACGGCCAGCACGACTTGATATGGGTCTGCGGGTTCCGCTTCGTTCGCCGGTTTGCGGTACTTGGCGGTCAACTGCCGGACAAGGGCGGCGTACTCCTTGACAAAAGCTTGCCGCTCCTCCGCATCCCTGAGAGAGACTTGAAACTGCAGAGACGCGCTTGGAATGTCTTGGCCTTCGTCCGAATGCTCCATCAGGAGCAGCGCATCCTGCTTGATGCGTTCCGCCGTTTGAACCAAATGGGACAGCGAGCCTTGGTCCTTGAGGCGGCGGACCGTCTCCGGCTTCATTCCCAGTTGATCGGACAGGATGAACGTCTTGGCGACGGCTTGATAAAGCACCTCCACCAGGTTTCGTACCTGCCTCGTACCGACCCGGCGCACCAGACCGGCTTTCTCCAGCGCTTTCAAGTGATAGTTAATCCGCTGCGGCGCTTCGCCGATCGCTCGGGCCACTTCCGCCGCGGAAGCGGGCGACGCCAGCCGGGCGGCAATATCCGCCCGCAGCGGATTAAGCAGGGCCATTGCCTGCTCCGGGGCTTCAATCCGCAGGCTTTCCAGTATGTCTTCGGTCACAATGGTTCATCTCCGTAAAACAGTATTTACCACGTAAAAATATATTATTACGTAAATTCATCGTTGTCAATAGGTGCATGATGATCGGTTTACGTAGCAGTATTCGTAGCAAAAACCACGGCCCCAATCGCCTTATCACGGAATTGGATAATGAAGTCGGTTGCAAAAATGAGTGGAATAAGTAAAATGAACAAATAAAGGCGGTATCCATGTCAGAATAAAGTCACGCGAATATTTGTTATATTTTATGAAAGCGTTATCTCAATCAAGGCGAGGTGGCTCATTTGTTAAAAATGATTATTGTTGATGACGAGAAAAAAACGGTCGAGGGTATTAAGGAATGCCTCGATTGGATAGATTTCGGGATTGTAATCGCAGGACAAGCAAGGAATGGGAGCGACGGATTGAAGCTGGCCGTTCAAGTAAGGCCCGATATTGTTTTGACAGATATCCGGATGCCTGTCATGGATGGCATTGAATTTTCCAGGGAGTTGAGACGGCTTCTTCCGGAAACCAAAATCATTTTTATTACCGGTTATTCGGATCTTGCCTATATGAAGTCAGCCTTCAAGGAAGGCATCATCGATTATATACTAAAGCCTATAGATATAGACGAGTTGGAAAGTGTCATCAGGAAGACGGCTGAACTTTGCGAAATCGAAAAAAAGAAAGAGCAGAACCGACTGGAACTGGAAAGCAGGCTTCACGAAAGCATTCCGTTGCTTCGGGACCAGTTTCTTTCCATGCTCATCTTGGGTGAGATCGGCGAAAAGGATTTGATCGGTGAAAAGATAAGACATCTTGCTATCGATCTTCCAGTCGAAAATACCGGTTATCTTGTTTTTGTTGTCGATGTTGATGACTACACTGTGATTAGCTCGGATAAAGAGCCGTTTGAGTTGAAACAACTATCTATGGAAATAATCAGTATTGCCCAGAAAACGATAGATGGCAAGGGAATTATGGTTCAACTGACCGAAGGGGAGTTAGCCGGCATTATCCCCTCTCATACTGCACATGGAGGGGCTATAGCAGAGAGTGCGGGTAAATGGATACAAACGATCCAGAACGGTCTGAATCGGGATCTTGATTTAAGCGTTACCATCGGCGTCGGGGAATGGGTGAACCGTGTCGAGAAAATAAGTTTTTCTTATTACAGGGCCGTGCATGCAGTAAATCAAAAGCTGTATCGAGGTAAAAATCATATCATCTATGCGGATAACGTGTCGATCCTTCATGAAAAGGACGCAACCTTCGGATACAAAATCTACGAACAGACTTACGCTGCATTAAAAGCGGGGGATATGGACAAAGCTCAGCTCCGGATAGAGGATGTTTTTGAACATTTGAACCGCTCATGCTCCCTGCAATACATTCAGAGTGTATGCCTGCAGTTCACTGCTGTTTTTCAACGCATCTATGCTGAATATGCGGACGACAGATCAGAGGGTCCCTCGCTGGATGTTTTCGCCATTACCAATCAATTGTTCAGGTTAGAAACTATAGAAGATATGAAGCAGTTTGTGTTGACTCATTGCACAAAAGTATGCCATTATGTCGCCATTGGTCGTGACCGGCAATCTCAAACTGTTGATTATATAAAAAGCTTGATTGAACAGAGATATGCCGAAAATGTAACCATCGAGCTGATCGCCAAGGAAGTATTTCTTTCCCCTGCTTATGCAAGTCTTCTTTTTAAACAAAAAACGGGGGAAACGATTAACGGCTTCTTGACGCGTGTCAGAATTGAAAAAGCAAAGGAACTGCTGCGGCAGGGCTCAAGCAAATTGTATGAAATCTGTCTCGACGTTGGTTATTCAGACCCTAAATACTTCAGCAAGCTGTTTAAGAAGATAACTGGCCTAAGCCCCTCAGAATATAAATGATGCCAATGGAGAGATCCGACCAATGAAAATAGAGTTCTCTTTCTTTAAGAAAAAATATGGCAGTTACAGTCTGCGGACAAAGATCATCATTTATTTTCTTATTATAAACATCATTGTTATGTCCAGTTTAGGCATCATTTATTATTGGAAATCGACTCAGATCATGCAGGAGGAAACGGCGAAAAACATTCAAAACACGTTGTCCAGAGTTGCTATCGATGTGGTGAACCTGACGGATAGTATTAGACAAGTATCCGATTCCATCAGCGCGAATCCGAATATTCGAGAGTATTTAAGACGACCGGTTACGGACGACGATTTTCAACAAAGCATGGAAGATTTCAGAAAGATCAATGATATTATCCAGTCTTTTCCTTACAAGCAGGAAGTTTTTAAAATACGGATTTTTTTCGATACCCCTATCTTCTATTCGAGTAATAAAATGAATCTGCTTGGGATGGAGCAGGCGGCTTCGGCCCCCTGGTATAAGGATGTAAATGACCGCAACGGCAAAATTGTCTGGACCAGCACCTATCCATACAAGTTTTATCATGCATGGCAGGAAAATATTATTTCCTGCGTTCGCGTCCTTAACGATCTCAAGCAATTGGACAAGCGCCTTGGATATGTCAGCATTGATTTAAAGGAAAGAGATATTTTTAAGATATTGGAGGCGACGGAGGAAGTCGTTAACGGAAGGCTGTTTATCGTTAATGGCAGCGGCACAATTTTATCCAACCGGGACAGCGCACTAATTGGTACATCGATATACACGATGAAAGGATTCGAACATTTGTCGCTGAATGAAAAAAAATTCGTTCGCGCTGATGTCATGGGCAAAAACTCGTTGGTTCAGGTGAAAAATATTGAATCGTTAGATATGAACATCGTCTCGATTATCCCGATGGAGAGCATTTCGGAAAAGAATGGAATTATTATGAAATTCCTGCTCCAATCATTCGCACTGATCCTTCTTGTATCCATCCTGCTGGCCGTACTGTTATCAAAAAATGTGACAGGACGGGTTCTTCAATTGATTGAGTATGTGAGGAGGGTGGATATTGAGGACGATGATTATGAACTCAAGGTAGAGCATAATGACGAACTGAGTAGTCTGATGATTTCTTTCAATAAGATGGTGGCCCGCAACCGTACATTGATCAAAGAAGTGTATCAGGAAAAAGTAAGCAAAAAAGAAGCGGAAATGAGGGCGCTTCAAGCACAAATCAATCCTCATTTTCTGTACAATACGATGGATACGATCAACTGGATGGCTCTTAAATATAAAGCACGGGATATTATGCACATGACTCAGCTGCTCAGTAGATTTTATCGGTTATCCCTCAATGGGGGCAGGGATATTGTCAATATCGAGGATGAAATCGAACATATCAAAACGTACATCGATATTCAGAAAAACAGATTCGAGGACGACATAGAGGCGTATTTCGATATTTGCCCGAAGCTTTACAGATACAGCACAATAAAACTTTTACTTCAGCCTATCGTTGAAAATGCAATATTTCACGGTATTCAAAAGAAGCCCGACCAGAAGGGTGTAATCCGCATTATTGGGTTTAAGGATGATCAAATCATTAAGCTGCGAATTATAGACGATGGTGCCGGTATGGACCGGGAGACGGTCGCCAAATTGGAAGCGGGGCTTATTGAAGCCGACAATCATAGTGGCAGTTATGGATTAAAAAACATAACGCAGCGAATTAAGCTTTATTTCGGAGAAGAATATGGCATAAAAATTGACAGTGAACCGGAGAAAGGCACCTGTGTGGAGCTCTTTTTTCCAGCCGTGATCTACAAGGATTCCTAATGTTCTGTTTTTCGTAGAAATACAGTAGGATAAGACACCTTAACCATCCAATTACCTACCTCACGTCTGACCAAAACTTCATACAATAGAAATATCCCGCATAACAAGCCATTGGAAGACTTAACTGCGGGGGAAACAACAGAGGAGGCATGCCAATGAAAAAAGCAAAAAGCAGAAAGCGCTATGATGATTTGAAAGTGCTTTTTTTGGTGAAAAAAGAAAAGATTTACTTCGAAGCACAGTCGTGAGCGCCGGGGGTCGTACTCAGAATCTCAGTTCTGAATAAATGGCATACTTGATAGCAAGGGAGAATGCAATGTTAAAAAAATCTGTTAATTTTTATTTTCGAATCCCGGTTTGGGTCTATATGCTACTTGTAGCAGGTTTTCCGATTCTGTATACCGTTAATTTGAGCTTTCGCAAGTTCAGCTTCGCTTTGCCGGGATATGAGGGCCAGTTTATCGGATTGGACAATTATACAAGGGCCTTGCTTGATCCCAACTTCTGGGGCTCGCTGGGCGTTACATTCACGATCATCCTGTTCGTTATTCCCGCACAGTTGGTTGCCGGCTTTTTCATTGCCGGGCTGCTTGCCAAAAATTTGCGGGGCACCAAAATATTTTCTTCGTTTATTTTTCTTCCGATGACCATTGCGCCCATTGTAGTCGGACTCATCGGGAGATTGCTGCTCATTGATAGATTCGGTTTGGTTTCATGGTATTTGGAGTATCTAGGCATCGATCTTGGAGGTTCTATTCTGGGTCAGCGTATACCTGCGCTTGCCTCCATCATTATATTGGATATTTGGCATTGGACACCATATGTCGCGTTGCTGCTGTTAGCTGGTTTGCAATCGCTTCCAGTGGAGCCGTATGAAGCGATTGAATTGGAAGGCGCCTCCAAATTGCAAACGGTTTGGTACGTAACCTTGCCTTTACTGAAGCCGATTCTAGTTACCGCCGTGCTGTTTCGTTCCATTGATTTGTTCCGTATATTCGATGAAATATTGGTGCTTACGGGGGGAGGCCCTGGTTCCAGCACGGAATCAGTCGAAATGCTTACCTACAAAGTAAATTTCCATAATTGGGATATGGGGTACGGAGCCAGCATCGGCGTAATTACCTTGATTATGGTGTTGCTTATGAGCTTATTGTCTCTGAAAGTAACAAGAAAAGAGACCTAGCGGAGGGATTTCACGAAATGCGGCAAATCCGAACAAAAGAAGTGTTCATAACCTATACCGTCCTAGGCGTTTTATCTATTATGGCGCTGTTCCCTTATTTGTGGATGTTACTCGGCTCGTTGAAGGGGAGGCTGGACCTTTTCTCCATTCCTCCAAAAATCGTATTCAGTCCTACGACTGCCAACTATACAGAAGCGTTTGTTCACAAGTCCTTCCTACAGAACTTGATGAACAGTGTGAAACTGGCCGTCACTTCTACGGGGATAGCGATCTTAATCGGTGTGCCGGGAGCTTATGCTTTATCACGTTCCAAAGCAAGGGGAGACGGGCTGTTACTTATGATGGCATTGCTTACCCGAATGGTTCCCCCTGTCGTCATCGCGATTCCCTTCTATGTGTTAATGGTCAAGCTGAAATTGATGAATACAATGACGGGTGCGGTGCTTGCCCACTCTATATTGACCATTCCACTAATGGTATGGATGATGAAAAGTTTTTTTGACACCGTTCCCAAAGAAATTGAAGAAGCGGCCGCAGTAGACGGTTGTACAAACATAGCGGTTTTTTTCAGAATCGTGATGCCGCTTGTGCTCGGAGGACTTGGCGCATCCTCCATCCTGTGTATTATAACCTCATGGAATGAATATTTGTTAGCCAGCGTTTTAACAGGAAAAAGTACCGCCACATTGCCAGTCGCAATTCCGGGCCTAATCAGCTCGACTGGTACGTTATGGGGGGAAATATGCGCAGTCGGAACCGTGGTTTCAGTACCGATCGCGATATTTACGCTCGCCGTTCAACGCCATTTGGTAAAAGGAATGACTATGGGTGCTGTGAAATAACCAGCCAACGATCATAAAAACGAATCCAGTCAAGGAGGAAAATAGATGAAGCTTAGAAGCAAATTACTTGCAGTTTCGTTGGTTTCCATATTTACGCTCACCTCTGTCGGTTGTACTCAGCAGGCGACAGAGAATCAGAACAAAGCGCCCGATACGACGATTCGGTTTGTGGCTGAGGCCTCGGGATTAACGGACGCATTGGAGAGTCTGGTTCCCGAGTTTACTCAAAAAACGGGCATCAAGGTAGAGTTTGAAAAGCTTCCATACGATATGGTCGTGCAGAAAACGATGCTGGACTTTACTTCCGGCACGGGATCTTACGATGCAGTATCGTTACCCTACGAATATTTGGGGCGGCTGGTTGATAAGGGGTACGTCAAGTCAATCGATGAATATTTGAACGACAAGACTTTAACGCCGGATGATTTTGATGCGAAAGACATTATTCCTGCAATGTGGAATGGAAGCGCTAACTGGAAAGGCAAGATGTACGGGTTTCCATCTAATCCTACGATTACGTTCATGTGGTACCGTAAAGACTTGTTGGAGAACTCGTCCGAGAAAGAATCGTTTCTCAAACGCTTCGGATATGAATTAAGTGTGCCTAAGACGCCACAACAAATGAAGGATATGGCCCAATTTTTTACCCGCAAGAAAGGCGAAACTTTGGCGGGCAAGGTACTGGACCACAATTTCTACGGGATGTCGATTATGGCCAAAAGGCACTCGGCACTCTCAGCGGATTGGCTAAGCTGGGCATGGGCATATGGTGGCGGTATTTTTGATAAAGGCTATGAAAATGGAAAAATCGTGATGAATTCCGATAAAAACATTGAGGCGCTCAACTATTATGTGTCCTTATTCGATTATGCCGTACCAGGCAGTGTGGATTACACCTGGGATGAAGTGACGACAGCGATGCAGCAGGATTTGACCTTCGCCGCCATTAACTATAACGATCAAATTCCAAACCTGCTCGATGAATCCAAGTCCAAAGTAGCCGGAAAAATGGGATATGCTCTACAACCGGCGAATGATCGTCCAACAGCCAATTATGGCTCGTGGACCTACATGATTCCGGCCAATTCCAAACATTCGAAGGAGGCCTACCAGTTCTTCACATGGGCGTTATCCAAGGAGACGCAGAAAAAATGGACGTTGCTCGGAGGGATTCCAGCCAGAGAGTCCGTCTTTAAAGATCCGGAAATCAGCAAGATCGAATACATGCCGATGACGCTTGAAGCTCTTAAAATAAGCGATTTGCGCCCCAGAATCTCGGAATGGGGAGAAATGGATTCGGCCATGTCCGAGGAGCTTCATAAAGCCGTAACGAAACAAGCCAGCCCTAAAGATACATTGGATAAATTACAAGCAAAGTTTGAGAGTATAATAAAATAGCAGTCCGGTCATTGTCGCCCAAGAAAATGAGGCCATCGGGAGTAAATACTCCCGGTGGCCTCAAGCTTATTTTAAAACCTATTAAAAGTCTCTCATTCTTTCAGTTGCATTCAACTCATACACATCTTTCAGAGAACTATACAAGGCAGTGAATACAGCATAGGTCTTATCATACTCCATACGTTCAGCAGGTTCATATCTCTTCTTCATGACGACACAATGATCCACAGCATCTTTGAATGTCGGGAAAAACCCTTCCGAAACGGCGCCAATAATGGCAGCGCCGTAGCAAGGCGCCTCTTCGTTTTCCGGAAGTTCAATTACCTGCTTTGTAATATCTGACTTCAGCTGGGTCCACAAAGGCGATTTTGCTCCGCCGCCGGTGGAAATGATTTTATTTATCTTGACTCCGGAATCACGCATATAGTCCAGATTCTTTTTCAACAGACAGGCAACACCCTGCATAATAGCCAGAGCGAAATCGTATTTATCATGCGAAGCATGGATACCGAAGAAGACACCGGAAGCATTTTCATCGAAGTCAGGAGCGTTTACTCCTGTCAAGTATGGTAAAAATACAGGCGGTATACGATTGGATCGCTGCATAAGGGTCTCATTTATATCTGTAAATGAAATATCTTCCAAAAACTCATTCTTGTACCATTCCAAGCTAAATCCGCCACTCTCGCATACCGGTAACAGGACGTAGGTATCCGGGAAAGGTCCGCAATTAAGCGGAATCCGGCCTTCACTGAAAAGAGGGGCGTTTACCAGAGTAGCGATAGATAAAACGGTTCCCGCAGATTCACTGATGACGCCTTCTTTGATGTTTCCGGTTCCGATCATGCCGGCAAAATGATCCAATGTTCCTACATTGATCTTCGTATCATAAGTCAACCCGATGTTGGAATCAACCCATTCCGATAAAAGTGTCCCGGCAATACTGCAGGAAGGAAGCACTTCAGGCAGCTGCTCTGTTTTCACGCCGCAGTAATTAAGGATATCTTCCCAGTAGCATTTCTCTGTGATGTTAAAATAATGAGAAAAGCTATAGATAGAGTAGTCTCCGGCTATGCGGCCGCATAATCGATAGATGATATAATCTTTCAATAATAAATAATGAGCAGTCTGATTAAATATATCGGGTTTATTTCGGTTCATCCAAAGCATCTTTGTAATCGGCCATGTCGGGATTAATTCGGGCTGGCCTGTAATGCGGTAGCACAGCTCGGAATCAAATACAGAAGATAGTTCTGCACATTCTTTGCGGGAGCGCATGTCCAGCCAAGAGATTGCGGGATGTACGGACGTTTTGTTTTCGTCCAGTAAAATAAGAGATTCTGCCTGCCCGGTCAGGACAATCTGGATGACATCTTCGTTGTTTGAAGCTTTTCCGATAGCAGCCGTTTTGCAGATCATTTCTTTAATGCATGTGAAGTATTGGTCAGGGTCAAATTCTACAAAATCACCGCTGCGGTTATAATGTACGGTTTCTGAAAGTGTAGTAAGCGGATTCAGATGCTTGTCGTATACAGAAACTTTGATATTCGTCGTACCTAAATCAATAGATATGATATTCATAGTTTAGTTCCTCCTGTTTCTTCTAAATAAATTGCATACAGAATCTCTGGGAATCAGGATTGGATCAGAAGAGAAAAAGCATGTTTCAGTACGTCCTTCCAATAACACTGATTGTAGAATACTGATGTAGTTCTCCGCCATTTTTTCTTTAGGCAGGTGTATGGTGGTCAGAGGAGGCATGGAAAAAGCTGAAAGAGGATTATCGTCGAATCCAATAACACTTATATCTTCCGGAATTTTAAAATTGTACTGCATAGCAGCTTTGTATACTCCATAAGCCAGAGTATCATCAAAGGTCAGTACACCTGTAAAGGGAACACTGAATGCATTTGTGTCATAATCCCATAATTTCTGCATGGTCTGAAAGCCGCTTGTGATGGATGAATGTGCTGTTTTAACCATATCTCTGTTAAACGGAATATTATATTCGCTGTAAGCCCGTTCGATCCCTAATACAAACTGTTCACTCGTGGGAAAGGATAAGGGCTCTGTGATAACTAAACAATCCCGATGTCCATTTGACAGCATGACACTAGCAGCAAGATATCCGCCATGCGCATAATCAACATGAACATGGTGACAATTCATGGTCTCGTAGCGAACGCCCTGAAGGATTAGTCGATTGGACATCTCTGATAACAGCTGTAAATTATTTGAGTTCCTCGATGTCGGTTCGAGGATAATAAAATCCGGCTGCCTGGAAAGAACAGTCAATATATTGGCGCGCTCAATTTTTTCACTGAACTGCGAATCAAAAATCATTGTGGTATATCCATGATCAGCCATCTTGATCGAAATGGTGCGGAAAATATAGGTAAGTACAGGGTTTTCAATATCATTAAAAATGATTGCAATGGTTTTGGTAGAATTGCTTCGCAGGCCTTTGGCAAGTGAATTAGGGGTATAGCCCATTTCATTTGCTTTATCTAAAACCATCTTTCGGGTCTCTTCTTTAATGGCAGGGTTGTTGTTCAAGGCTTTAGATACAGTTGAAAATGAGATATTCAATTCCTTTGCAATGGTTTTAATCGTAATAGGTTTGTTTGTATCTGTCATTGCTGGATATTCCTTTCTATAATGAGGAGCAATAACGCAGAAGTTTATGCGGGTAAATATTTAGATCAGAGTACAATATATTTACAACGTTGTCAATAAGCTGCGAGAGTTTAAAAGTGAATAGATGGAAATATGAATAGATTCGACAGAGTGATTGACAAAATGGATAAAAGCTAATATGATCATTACAACGTTTGAAAATAAATAAAAGACAGTTGTAAGCGGTGCATATTTTTTTGATTAAAAATTACAATGTTGTAATTAGGAGGCTCAAAATGAAATTAGCATGCACGAATTTAATGCTGCCGGGAAATAATTTGACCGAGCAGGCCACGCAACTGTACAAATGGGGTTACGATGGCATCGCGATCTTTGTGAACTATAGCGAATGGAGCGAAGAGCTGCACCAGGAAATACTTGCATTACAAGAAAGAACAGGAATCATCCCGTGTGAGTTTGCCTTTGGAGATGACATTTACGGACACTTAATGGATGACAATATGGAGCTCAGAAAAAAGAGCCGGGACATGTATAAGCTGGCGGCTGAAATCAGTGGTGAAATCGGAGCAGTCACAGAGCTTGAATTTGCATACGGTGCGCAGAATCCGCTGCCATTGTTTCATCCTTATCAAAAAATGACAGAAACAGAAGAGCTGGAGTTTCTGGAAATGTACAAAGAAGTGGCCAAGCCCCTTATGGGGACCACGGGCAGGATGCTGCTTGAAGGGATTAATAGATATGAAAGCCCATACTTAAACAGTATCAAAGAATGCAAGGATGTAGTTGACAAATTAAACATAGATAACTCCGGAGTTTTAGCAGATTTCTTCCATATGTCCATAGAAGAGGCGGATATGGTTGAAAGCATTAAATACGCAGGAGACTCGATTCAACATGTACATTTAGGTGACAATAACCGTCTGCTTCCGGGCTATGGCGCAATTGATTGGAAGGCGTGCTTTAATGCGTTGAAAGAGGTTGGCTACAATGGCTTTCTCAATTTAGAATGCAGCACCTCCGGAGATCCATCTAAGACGTTGCCTGAGACCGCAGAGTTTTTAAAGAAGATGTTGAAATAGGTGATGTTATGAAGAATGATTTTAAAATTAGCAAGCCGTTTTTTGAAATTGGCCCCAAGACATATCTCTATGGAAAAGAAGCGGTAGAACTGGCAGTAGAAGCTGACAGACTCTGTGAAAAATATGGAGTTGATATCATTTTTACTGCTCAGTATACAGATATAGAGCCGATCTCAAGGGCAACCAAATACATTAAAGTATTTGCACAGCACATGGACCCCATATATCCGGGAAGGGGAGTGGGAGCGGTTTTACCTGAGGCGGTAAAAGCAGCAGGAGCGGTTGGCGTTCTTTTGAATCATGCAGAGAAACCATTAACAATGGAAGTGCTGACACAAAGTATCAAAAGAGCACGTGAAGTAGGTCTGGCAACATTAGTATGTGCCGGAAGCAGTGAAGAAGGTGCCGCAGTAGCATGTCTGAACCCGGATATTATTTTAGCCGAATCACCTGCGCTCATAGGGAAGGGCGCACGCGGCCCTCAGGATATGGAAGAGATTGAAAAAATCAATCATGCAATACATCAGGTGAATCCTAATATGCTGGTTTTGCATGGAGCGGGAATAACCGATGAAAAAGATGTTTACGAAATCATTAGAGCAGGCGCTGATGCCACGGGTTCAACCAGCGGAATCCTAAAGGCGGAGAAGCCGGTAGAAATGATGGAAAAAATGATTGCATCCGTAGCGGAAGCATGGAAAATAAGAAAAGAAGAAAAGGAGAATTAATATTATGGCGGTATTTCATGAAGTATTTAAAATTGAAACAGGCAGAAGAGTGAGCTTTGATGACGTTACAGAACAGGTACAGGAATGTGTAAAAAAATCAGGAATTAAAAACGGGCTTGTAAATGTTTTTTCACAGCACACAAGCTGCAGTGTATTTCTGCAAGAGGATTCGGAGGATGTTACTTTTTGGAACACTCCGCTGATCCTTCAGGATATGATAAACGCATTGGAAAAAATCATTCCGACATGTCAGTATGAGGGGCAATACCTGCATCCGGGTCCAATTCATACAAAAAATGCAATGGAATTAAGGGATGAAAAGCCGGAATGGTTGCTGAATACAGACGGACATTTACGTTCTGTTTTGCTTGGGCGGTCAGAGACAATTCCGCTTTTGGAAGGTGAAATGACTTTAGGCGAGTTCGGAAGAATCTATTTTTCGGATATGGATCAGACGAGAGAGCGTACACGCATGGTGCGTGTGCAGATTATTGGCGAATAAGTTGAGAATATAAAAGTAAGAGGAGGAAAAGAACATGGGAATTTTGGAAAAAATGAGATTGGACGGGAAGAAAATATTTGTAACAGGCGGAGCAAGGGGAATCGGAAAACGCTTTGCGATTGCACTTTCCGAAGCAGGGGCAGATGTGGCCATCGTTGATGTTGATTTGGAAGAGGCGCAGAAAACCGCAAAGGAAATTGCACAGGCACATCATAATAAAACGATTGCGATTAAAACGGATATTACGAAGCCTGACGAAGTGAACAAGATGATTGAGACGATTCTAAAAGAATTCGGCAGACTAGATGTAGCCTTTTGTAATGCAGGGATAGGACACGTGGTCCCGGTAGAAGAGGATACGCTGGAAGATTGGACAAGGGTAATCAACGTAAACTTAAATGGAACATTCTTAACCGCGCAGGCAGCCGGGAGAGTGATGATAAAACAAGGAGGAGGCTCGATTATCAATACCGCCTCGATGTCAGCCCATATTACAAATATTCCTCAGAAAGAATGTTCGTATGCGGCATCGAAAGCAGGTGTAATAGCGATGTCAAGAAATATGGCTGTGGAGTGGGCGGATAAAAATGTGCGTGTCAATACGATCAGTCCGGGATATATGGCGACGGAGATGACACTGAATGATCCGGGATTAACGCCATTAATTAGTCAGTGGGAAAAATTGATTCCGGTGCATAGAATGGGAAAACCGGAAGAGTTAGAAGCTATTGCCGTTTATCTTGCAGGGGACATGAGTTCTTACACAACAGGAGCGGACTTCCGCATTGATGGAGCTTACACTTGCTTCTAGGGTAAAGTTAATGGCATTTAATTTGTGCAGCGCCTACGGTGCTGCACAAAAAAGCCATTTGTCCACATTTTCAAGCAAATTGAAAAGCTGGATTTATTAGCTTTGGATGAATGCGGTTACAGTTCCTTATATAAACCTAAAATTTCGAAAGCTTATAACTATGGCAGTCGATGGACTATGCCCAGGGAATCACACCCAAAAGAGTAATCTAATTCTCGTGCCTTTTTTGGGGAACCATTCTTAGACGGAGGCAGTCATTGGCAGGCTCGTATAAATTAGTTAGGTGGGGATAGGATGAAGGCTGGGAGAGAGAACTTTTTAGATAGAATTGGTATACCAAGTGTTTTATCGTGGAGTTATTTGGGTGTTTTAGTATTTATGATTGGTAATGGGATTGAAATAGGTTGGTTAAGTCCCTATTTGGAGGATAATGGATTAAATATTCAACAAGTTTCTACTTTATTTAGTATGTATGGTGTGACCGTAGCGATATCATCCTGGTTTGCCGGAGTATTTTTTGAAACATTTGGTGCTAAACGAACAATGCTGTTAGGAGCAATTTTTTGTGTCGTTGGTACAGTAGGTTTCGTAAGCTTAGGGTTAAAAGAAATGTCTTATTCGATATTATTGATTACTCAGGCCATAAAAGGGTTTGGATACCCTCTGTTTGCCTATGCGTTTTCAGTTTGGATTGCATATCGAAGCCCAGCCGAAAAACTAAGTACAGCATATGGATGGTTTTACTTTGTCTTTTCAGGCGGGATGCAAGTATTGGCTACTTTTTATGCTAGTTGGGCTGTAAATGAACTAGGTCATATTAATACTTTATGGACTACGCTCATTTTTATTATTGCTGGCGCTTTTTTTGCGTTAGTACTTAATCGCGATAATATTATTCCTCAAACTAATAATAGTACAATGGATAAAATTAAAGAGGTTCTTAAAGGAATAACGATTCTTAAAGAACATCCTAAGTTATTTATAGCTTGTATCCTTCGAATTATAAATTCACTGTCTCAGTATGCTTTTCCTGTCTACCTGCCTATGTATATGATATCTCAAGGTTTCACTACCTCCGAATGGCTAAGTATATGGGGTACTGCTTTTACTAGTAATATCCTGTTTAATTTGATTTGGGGAATAGTTGGAGACAAAATAGGATATAAAAGAACTATTATTTGGTGTGGTGGAGTCCTGACTGGAGTAGCATCTTTGCTTCTATTTTTTGCTCCACAACTGGTTGGAGCAAACTACATTATAATACTTATACTTGGGATGATTTGGGGAGCCGGTGTAGCAGGTTATATACCTTTAGATGCCATGTCAGCTAATATGGTTGAAAATGATAAAGGGGCAATCATGTCAGTATTGAACTTAGGAACAGGGTTGTCTGTTGTTATTGGCCCAGCAATAGTTGGTCTATTCATAAATTACATTGGTGCAAGCGGTGTCACTTGGGTAGTTGCTATCCTTTATTTTATAGGTGCCTTGCTTACTAATTTCCTGGACGAGCCTGAGAAGGTTCCTAAAAATATTACTCAATAGAAAAAGTTAAATTACAACGTTTGAAAATAAATAAAAGACAATTGTAAGCGGTACATTTTTTTGATTAAAAAATTACAAGGTTGTAAAATGAGGTTGAGAATATAAAAGTAAGAGGAGGAAAAGAACATGGGAATTTTGGAAAAAATGAGATTGGACGGGAAGAAAATATTTGTAACAGGCGGAGCAAGGGGAATCGGAAAACGCTTTGCGATTGCACTTTCCGAAGCAGGGGCAGATGTGGCCATCGTTGATGTTGATTTGGAAGAGGCGCAGAAAACCGCAAAGGAAATTGCACAGGCACATCATAATAAAACGATTGCGATTAAAACGGATATTACGAAGCCTGACGAAGTGAACAAGATGATTGAGACGATTCTAAAAGAATTCGGCAGACTAGATGTAGCCTTTTGTAATGCAGGGATAGGACACGTGGTCCCGGTAGAAGAGGATACGCTGGAAGATTGGACAAGGGTAATCAACGTAAACTTAAATGGAACATTCTTAACCGCGCAGGCAGCCGGGAGAGTGATGATAAAACAAGGAGGAGGCTCGATTATCAATACCGCCTCGATGTCAGCCCATATTACAAATATTCCTCAGAAAGAATGTTCGTATGCGGCATCGAAAGCAGGTGTAATAGCGATGTCAAGAAATATGGCTGTGGAGTGGGCGGATAAAAATGTGCGTGTCAATACGATCAGTCCGGGATATATGGCGACGGAGATGACACTGAATGATCCGGGATTAACGCCATTAATTAGTCAGTGGGAAAAATTGATTCCGGTGCATAGAATGGGAAAACCGGAAGAGTTAGAAGCTATTGCCGTTTATCTAGCGGGAGATATGAGTTCTTATACAACAGGGGCGGACTTCCGCATTGATGGAGCTTACACTTGTTTTTAGTTGATCAGCAGCAAATTCTACAGCAGCATGCGCCCCCACTATGGTAGGGGTGTTTAAATACAAAATGCTCTAAGTTTTTCAACACGCAAAGGCGCCAAGCGGCGCCTTTTTGCATGCTTTTAGGGCGTAAGCGGATCAGCCGCAGGTTCCTCATCAAGCTCCACCCAGGCGCTCGTCCATTTCTCCAATTCCCGGAAAACGGGAGCCAGAGCGCGGCCTTTGTCTGTGAGAGAATACTCGATGCGAACGGGCGTTTCCGGATACACGTCCCGCTTTACAACCCCCTCGTGCTCCAAATCTTTTAATCGCTCCGATAGCAATCTTCCGCTGATCTGAAGGGCGGTCTCCATGGCACAGAACCGCTGGGGGCCCTTAAGCAGATGATGGATGATAAGCCCGGCCCATCGTTTACTGACGATCCGCATGCCTTTTTCAAATCTGGGGCATACTGAATTCTGATTCATATCCCGTCACCTCACTCTAGTTCTATTATACCGCATGATCAAATAAATTAGTATAGTAGCAAACGAAAATATAGTTACTTGACATACTTTAATTATGATCATATACTTACTTACATAAAGTAACCTTATTACTTAGGGGGTAGCATGATGATTCCAGCGTTATTTTTAGCGCATGGCTCTCCGATGCTCGCTATCGAGCAGACGCCTTATACCGATTTTTTAGCGAAATTGGGTGAGCAGTACGAACCCCGGGCGATTGTCATCTTTACGGCGCATTGGGAAAGCGAGACGCTAACGATTTCATCGACGGACGATGTCTACGATACGATCTACGATTTCGGCGGGTTTCCGGATGAGCTGTATCAGGTCAAGTACCCGGCCAGAGGGTCCACAGCGATCGCGGCGATGCTGGAGCAAAAGCTGACGGCAAACGGTATCGAAGTTCGCACCGATTCGGCCAGGGGGCTCGATCACGGCTCTTGGACGCTGCTTCATCGCATGTTTCCGAAGGCGGATATTCCGGTAATCCAAATATCGGTGAATCCTTATCTTGCCCCTGAGCGGCAATACCGGATCGGCGAGGCGATTCGCGGGCTGGGACGGGAAGGCATCCTGGTGATCGGCAGCGGGGTAACGGTGCACAACCTCCGGATGCTGAACTGGGGCCAGAAGACGCCGGAGCCATGGGCGGTAGCCTTCGACGACTGGCTGCTTGAGAAGCTGCAGTCCAGCGACTTGAATGCGTTGTTCCATTATGCGGAACAAGCCCCATATGCCCTCCAGGCCGTGCCGAGAGCGGAGCATTTCGTGCCGCTGTTCATCGCGATGGGAAGCGGGGAAGAACAGGCTCAGGTGATCCATCGGAGCTACGACTTAGGCACGCTCAGCTATATGTGTTTGCAATTTTAAACGAAATCTATAGGAAAATAAGGAGAGAGAACTTTGAATAGGAACTATGAAGTGAGTCTGCTATTGATCCGGCTTGTGCTTGGCATTTCTTTTTTGGTTCATGGCGTGGTTAAATTTCAGAGCGGCATCGGCAACATCGCCGGTTGGTTCGAAAGCATAGGTCTTCCGGGTTTCGCCGCCTATGTCGTAGGAATTATCGAGGTGGTCGGAGGAATCGCCTTGATCCTGGGCCTTGGTACCCGGATCGTAGCTTCTTTGTTCGCCTTGATCATGATCGGCGCGATCGTGAAGGCGAAATGGGCGGGCGGATTTTTGGGAAGTCCGCAGATGGCCGGGTACGAGTTGGATTTGGCGTTCTTCGTCATGGCGCTCGCTTTGGCCATTGCCGGAAGCTCGCTGCTGGCGCTCGACGGCTTGCTGTCCGCAGGCAGATCGAAGCGCACCACCGCGTAAATAACAGTTTAAAGAGAGAAGCAGGTCTGCGCAGATCTGCTTCTTTTGCATGCGATCGAAAAGAAATGCGCTCTTCCGGCATCTTCGTTATATTCGAGCTATTTCGACAAAAAGATGTAGACGGTATATAGGCCTCGTAGGTATAATATAGAAAAGAAAAGGATCGAATTGGAAAGAAGGTAAAGACTATGCAGCAAATGATTGGCACCTATGATTGGTTTTTGGTCTTTCTTTCCTATGTGATCTCGGTCCTGGCTTCTTACACGGCATTGGATATGGGAGGCAGAGTCAAAGCGGCCCGGGGGCGTACCAGGTTAATATGGCTTAGCGGCGGGGCGCTGGCCATGGGGCTAGGGATCTGGTCGATGCATTTTGTAGGAATGCTTGCCTACCGGATGCCGATGGAGGTCCATTACGACGTTGCCCTTGTTCTGCTTTCGATGATCTTTGCCGTCATCGCTTCGTATATTGCTTTGGCCGCGGTCGGAGGAAGGCATTTTGGATGGCGGAATTGGATCGTCGGAGGTCTGTTTATGGCCTTCGGCATCGTAGGCATGCATTATACGGGAATGACGGCGATGAAGATGAACGCGGTCATTCAGTACAGCCCGCTGTACTTGGTCCTATCCGTTATCGTCGCAGTGGTCGCGTCCATGGCTGCGATGTGGCTGACCTTTCATTTTCGCGATGATATCGGCAGGTCCCGCATTTACTATAAAATCGGCAGCGGCTTTGTTATGGGCGCGGCGATTTCCGGCATGCATTATACGGGGATGCAGGCAGCCCGCTTCATCAGTCTGGATCATGTGCATTGGATGAACAACGATCTCAGCGTGGAAACGTCGTTGATTGCTTATGGAATCGTCATGATGACGCTGTTGCTGCTGGGGATTGCGCTTGTGACGTCGTTCGTGGACAAGCGGCTTGCGTACCATGCGGCCAAGCTTCACGAAAGCGAGCAGCATTTTCAATCGCTGTTTGATTATAATACGGATGCGGTGTTCTCCATTGATTTGGAAGGGCGATTCATCGCCGCGAATCCGGCGGTCGAGGCGATTACGGGCTATTCGGCGGAGGAGACCGTTGGATGCAGCTTAAGCGGCATCTCGGAGGTTTGGAATACCGATGAGCTTGGCTGGAGGGTTGCGGAATCCATAAAGGGCGTCCCCCAGAAGTTCGAAATGACCATCAAGCATAAGCAGGGGCAAGCTATCGATCTCAGCGTCACCTGCGTTCCCATAGTCGTGAACCGGGAGGTCACCGGACTGTTCGGAATATGCCAAGACATCACGGAAAAGAAACAAGCGGAGCGCCGGATTAACGACCTTGCTTACCGGGACGATCTGACAGGGATGCCGAACCGCCGTTATTTGCTGGAAACGTTGAACGTGCTGACGGAGGCGGAAGAAGGAACCGAAAGGGCGCTTTTGGTCATCGATATCGACCGCTTCAAGCTGATCAACGATTCCATCGGGCAGAAGCAAGGGGACAGGCTGCTGCGGCAGCTGTCGGACCGTTTGTATCACGCCGCCGGCGAAGACAAGGTCATCGCGCGAATCGGCAGCGACGAGTTTGCCGTGCTGCTGTGCGGGATTGCAGGAGGAGAGAGCGAAGCGGCCGTCGAAGCGCTGCGGCTTCACGAGAGGCTCCAGCGTCCCTTTACGCTGGGAGCGCACAAAGTGTATCTCAGCCTCACCATCGGCTACGCGGTGCAGCCTGTCTCCGCTAACGGAGAAATGCTGTTGAAGCATGCCGATTCAGCGTTGTTTTATTCCAAAAAACAAGGGCGCAACCGGGTACAGGCTTATTCCTCGGAAATGGATGAAGCATCCGAACAGAAGCTTGCGCTTGAAAACGGCTTGAGGCTTGCGCTGGAGCGGAATGAGTTCGAGGTGCACTATCAGCCGCAGGTGAATATGCAGGGCCGGGTGATCGGAGCCGAGGCGCTGGTGCGCTGGCGGCATCCCGAGCAAGGTCTCGTTTCGCCGGGACTATTCATCCCGGTCGCTGAGGAAAGCGGACTGATTCATCGGATCGGCGAATGTGTGCTGCGCATGGCCTGTCGGCAAAACAAATTGTGGCAGGAAGCCGGATTCCAGCCGATGCCCGTTTCCGTCAATCTGTCGAACAAGCAGTTCGAGCAGCCGCATTTGATCGAATCGATCCGGGAAGCGCTGCAGGAATCGGGTCTGGAGCCGAAATATCTCGATCTGGAAATTACGGAAAGCATGATGGCCGCGGACGCGAACAATGCGGAAACGACGCTGCGACGGCTGAAGCAAATCGGCGTGCAAGTCAGCATGGACGATTTTGGCACCGGCTACAGCTCGCTCAGCTACTTGAACCGGTTCCCGATCGACAAGCTGAAAATCGATCAATCGTTCGTACGCGACATTGCCTATGGGTCCAGCGGGGCGTCGATTGTCGCTACGATTGTTGCCATGGCGCACCATCTCGGCCTGCAGGTCATCGCGGAAGGCGTGGAGACACAGGAACAAATCGATTTTTTACGTGACAAAAAATGCGATCTAGTGCAAGGCTACTATTACAGCAGGCCGCTGCCGCCGGATGAATTTGAACGATTCTTGAAGAACATGGACCGTTCCGCTGAGACTGCGTAATCCCAAAGCATTAGGCCTTTCAAACAAACTCTCAAGTGGCTGGAGACGTTGCGAAGAGGTCTTTTTGTTCTGTACTTGTATTTTCCCCCCCGGATGCTTATAATACAATTTACAATCGATTTTTGTCACCGATATGGCAAACTTGGCGAAAGTCAAGGACGCAAAGCTACAGGGACTAAGGTGTAACACGATGTCAGCCAGCTGCCGAAGGACAAGAGGAAATAGTCGAACACGGCCTCCCTTTTGGCGTTTGGGGTGGTCTTATTTTTTTGTATATAAAAACAACGGGTTGGGGGCAATTCGGCGTGAAAAAAATCTTGATCGTGGACGATTCGCTATTCATGCGGATGATACTGAGAAACGTAATTCAGGAATTGGGTTACGAAACGGTAGCCGAGGCGAGCAATGGACTGGAAGCGCTGACATTATACTCTGAACTGAAGCCGGATCTTGTTACGCTTGACATTACGATGCCCGAAATGGATGGGATCACGGCACTGGAGGAGATCAAGAATAAGGACCCCGACGCAAAAGTAATCATGGTGTCCGCTATGGGCCAGCAGGCGCTGTTGATCCGGGCCGTCTCGATGGGAGCAAGCGATTTTATCGTCAAGCCGTTCAGCAAGGACCGGGTCCGGGAGGCTTTGAAGAAGGCGTTTGCGAGCCAGGATTGACGATGCATAGTGCAGCCGCGAAAGGAGCCGTCAGAAACGGATGCCTTTTTTTTGAGTTTCGCGTCATCTCTTTGGTACAATAGAATTCGTGTAAAAGCAACTATTCGAATCAAAAGAAGGAGCTGGTCGTATGGAGATTTGGTATCATGGTCATTCCTGCGTACAATTGACTCACGGAGGACATTCCTTAATCATCGATCCGTTTATTTCCGGGAACCGTCTGGCGACAACCAAGCCCGAGGATGTGAAGGCGGAATATGTCCTTCTTACACACGGACATACCGACCATATTCTCGATACCGTGCCCATCGCCAAAAACAACAATGCAACGGTCATTGCAACGTTCGAGCTGGCGACGTACATGAGCTGGCAGGGCCTGAACACCTTCGCGATGAATATCGGCGGCAGAGCGTCGATCGGATTTGCGGAGATCGAGATGATTCAAGCGATCCACAGCTCGGGAATCGTACTGGAAGAAGAGAAGAAAATCATCTATGGGGGGATGCCCGGCGGATATGTGATCAAGTGGGACGGGCTGACGATTCTTCACAGCGGGGACACGGCGTTATTCTCCGATATGAAGCTGATCGGCCAGCGCCACAAGATCGATCTGGCGTTCCTGCCGATCGGCGACGTATTTACGATGGGACCGGACGATGCGGCCTTAGCCGCCGAGTGGCTGGGCGCGAAAACGGTCGTGCCGCTTCATTTCAATACGTTCCCGCCGATTGTTCAGGATGCGGATCGTTTCGCCGCCGGACTTCGGGATAAAGGCATCCAGAGCCGGGCATTACAGCCGGGAGAAAAACTTACGTTATAGCTTGGGGGAAAAGACATCATGGATTTGAGCATTATGCCAGTACATACAGAAGAACAGCTTCGCGACTGCTTTGCCGTACGTGTTCGCGTGTTCGTGGAAGAGCAAGGGGTTTCACCGGAAGAAGAGATAGACGAATACGATGCTTCGCCAAGCGCCGCAAGGCATTTTCTGATCAAGAACGGAAATGAGCCCGCCGCGGCTGCCCGCTGGATCATGTACGACGGGAAGACGGCCAAGCTCCAGCGGATTGCCGTAATGAAGCCGTACCGCGGATACGGGCTCGGACGCCAGATCATTCAGGCGATGGAAGAGGACGTACGGACGCAGGGCGTTCCGACGATCATCCTGGATGCCCAGACCCATGCAGAGGCGTTTTACGAGAAATTAGGCTACAAAACGATTTCGACCGAGCCGTTCCTCGACGCCGGAATCTGGCACGTGCGTATGCGCAAGGAGCTGTAAAAAAAGTTTTAGCGGGACAGGCCATTTTTGTACAAAATCGCATGACACGCTGGTTTTCAGCGTGTTTTTTTGCGTATACAGGGTGACAATAATGTCACTCCTGCAAGCTGAAATCTATGGGAAGACCGCCGTATTTCCGTTATAATTTTTATCAAATATTACAGCATGGGTGTGAACAACAATGCTTCAAGCTTATTTGTTTCCAATCGGCTACGCGTTGCAGACGTTTCCGCTGCTGGCATTCGTCTTTACGCTGCCGTTTCTGATCGTGCAGTACCGGAAATACGGCTACGTCAATAAAATACGCGTCATTGTCCTGTATTCTTTTCTACTGTATTTATTGTGCGCCTTGTATTTGGTCATCCTGCCGCTGCCGGATACCCGGCATACTTGCTCCGGGACGGCGAGTTCGTACAATCTGTGGGCACCGTTCCAGTTTGTCCGCGATTTTCTGCGGGAAACCGGTCTGCAGTGGAACAATCCGGCAACGTATCTTAAGGTGTTCGGGGAACGGGCGTTTCTGCAAGTGGCATTCAATGTGCTGCTGCTAGTCCCTCTGGGCGTATTTTTGCGCTATTATTTTCGGCGCCGCATTCTCCGGACGACGGTTACGACGTTTCTGGTGTCGCTGTTTTTTGAAGTGACGCAGGGAACGGGGCTGTACGGGATTTATGATTGCCCCTACCGTCTGTTCGATGTGGACGATCTGATGCTTAATACGGCAGGCGGCCTGGTCGGTTATGCGGTAGCTCCATGGCTGACGGCCTTTATGCCCCGAAGCGATACGCTGGACGAAGGCGTCGATCTTTCCGTTACGCGTGTCAGCTACACCCGCCGTTTTGTCGCCTGGCTGATCGACTGGGCGGTATTGTCGCCGTTCGTTCTATTTTTCCTCGGGCGGCATATGCTGCTTCCCATTGCAGGGGCCGTCCTCTTCTATTTTGTCGTCGTGCCATACTTGACCGAAGGCAGGACGCTGGGCAAGCGGATCGTGCGCATTCGCCTGAACGGAAAGGATGGCGGGTTGACGCTGCACGCGCTATTGGTCCGCTGCGTTTCGTTGTATTTCGTGATTGGCGGTCCTAATGTGCTGTTTATCAGCGGCGAAATGAACAACCTTCCTTCGATGGTGATGATCCCGTTGCTGCTTGTCGCAGGGCTCCTGAACCTTGTCTTCGGCATCCATGCGCTGCTCTGCTTCGTGCGGCGGGACAGGATACTGTTCTACGAGCGGTGGAGCGGGACGAAGCATTCGATAACATAGAAACCTGATTTCAAGTTGGCCATGAGGCGCCGTTGGCGAATACGGCAAAGACGCTGGCCCGGGCGGATTCGTCCATTTCCCGGGCAAGCGCAGGAGTCGACATGCTTCTACAGTGCGTATGCACGGCTTTTAGTGCTTATTTTCTTGCACAGGTACTTTTACGATTCGCGAGGCTGCCAGCACCCGATTCTTGGAATCGACGACGCAGGCCTGGACGTCGAGCATTGCGGCTTTGGCCGTCAGGGCATTCGGCAGGTTGACGCTAAGCGAGTGTTCGCTCTGCCAAGTCGTCTGCTGCGGTACGCCGTTGATGAATACGGTGCTGCCGAGGCCGTATCTTCCGCCATGTACGGTAAGCTGCGATCTTCCGAAAGCATTGCCCCCGACAGTTAAGGAAGCGGGGCTTACCTGTTCGATCAGCGGTTCGCCATAGCCTAGAATAAACGGATTTTCTTTCGTATTACCGCCCGCCGCGCCGCTTGCGCCGCTGTCCGCCATCCCGGCCTCGCCAGTCGCGCTTGAGCTTCCGCTGCTTGCAGCCGCCTGCTTCTCCAGCTCCAGGATGGCCTTCTGCCTAGCCTCGTACTGCTGTACCAGATTAACGTCGATGTTCATCGCTTCATAGTACGTTTTCGGCGGGAGCACCGGCATTTTTCGGTACAGGTCGGACAAATAGTCCGTGTACGGACTGCCCGGGCGCTTCGCCAGATTCAAAATGTATGGCCCGAGAAACGACGGACTCATATGGAGTTCTTCTTTCGCTTCCTTCGGCAAATAGTTGCTCCAGACGACGACGGGAGTGTTATGCATTTTTTCCAAGAAGTCGGGGTCGTCCTCGCCGCTAATATAATTCGATTCCTTATAAACCAAAAGCTTTTCCAAGGAAGGGAGATGGTCGCCGAAAAAAACAATGATCGTCGGCTCCTTCAACTTGCTGAAATGCACAACCAGCTCCTGAAGCGCCCGATCGGCGCCCGACAAGCCTTGCGCATACGTCTCGGCAATGCCTGTGCCCTCGTTGGACATAGGGCCTTTCACTTGGATATGGTTCTTTTTAAACTTGCCCGGCCAGTAATGATAATGGTTTTCCATTGTATTGGCAAAAATGAAGTCCGCACCGGGACTTCGCTCGGTCTCCTCGATGATGCGCCGCACGACGGCATGATCTCCCATGTACGGACCGACATATTCGTCCGGATTAAAATACTCCAGACTGATGAAGCGCGAAAATCCGAGATGCTTATATACTTCCGAGCTGTTGAAGAACCAATGGTAAAACGGACTGATCGCTGTCGTCGTATAACCTTGTCCCAACAACAGGCTGGCAAGCGAAGCGGTCGGCTGCTTGATGTACTGCTCGTAAGGAATGGAATTCTCCGGGAAAAAGCGCATCGAATGCCCGGTCAGCACCTCCAGCTCGACGTTGGCCGTACCGCCGCCGAACATCGGGGAGAGCAGCGTGCCGTGGGTGAATTTCTTCTGCAGCGCATGGAACATCGGCGCCGGGTCCTTGCTGAAGCGCAGGCTATTGATCTGAGTAATGTCCCAAAATGCTTCACTGAGCAGGACGATGATGTTCGGGGGCTTTTGCAGCTCTTCAGGCGTCCACGCGATTTGACTTTCAATCTCGGGCGGCAGAGGGACGGGAGGTCGAATGTAGCCCGAAGATTGCAGAATAATGAGAAGAAATAAGCTGCAAGTCAAAGCCGCTAGGCGAAGAAACAAAGGCATAGGCTGATCTCCTGTATGAATGCGTTTTCGTTAAAGTAGTGCTATTATACCACGGACCTTCGTCTTGTAGATAGTACGGTGGATTAGGGTCGTTGTAGAGCTGCATACTGCCACAGAACCATTCGGCGAAGCGGCTTTTTAGGCGCTCCGCTTTTCCCTGACAAGGTCGTATTACCGAAATATAACTGATGCGTCAGCGTAGCCTATTTTCCTTCAAGGCTGAAATAAGCTATGATGATAGGAGGTCAACTTATTTTTATCGACCGCACAACGACGAAAGGCCGCTGTGCAGCACTCGGAGGGAACGAAACTGGATACATTCGCTTGTCTTTATGTGATTCGCGGAGAGCCTTTCCGCTCGGGAACGTGCCTCAATCTGACCGCCGCCGAAACGGTTATCGGCAGGGCATCGAACTCGTATTCTCCGGACTTCGCTTTTTCGAACGCGTTTATTTCCCGTAAACATATAGTTATCCGAAAAGAAGAGGAGCGTGCGGTCCTGTACGATCTGGGCAGCATGCACGGCACGGAAATCAACGGCGTGATCGTCGAACCGAATCAACCGTATCCGCTGAAATCGTTTGATATCATCAAGCTGGCCAAGGGAATGACAGTACTGCATTTCTCCTATCTTTTCGCCGATCAGACGCTGGAATTCGAGCCGCTCAGCATTACGCAGCGGTGGGACGAGCCGAGCGGCCCGCTGACGATTCATTGGGAGAAACGGGAGTGCGTGGTTGACGGGAAGCGGATTGCAATGTCCGAGAAAGAATTTTTGCTTATTCAGCTGTTGTACGATCATGCCAATCGGCTCGTGCCGATTGCCGAAATCAAGCAGGCCGTATGGCCGGAGCGTTCGGTCGGCGAGGACGGGATTCCGGATGTGACGATGGACGAATTGAATGCGCTGGTGTACCGGATTCGTAAAAAATACGGCAAAGACACCTTTCTCATCAGTGCGGTTCGCGGCAGCGGATATGTGCTGGAGCTTCATAACAAATAACGACATCATTGGAAAGTGGGTAAGGGTCAATGAGATGGATTGAAGTGGAACCTGCCGGCCCGCTGAACGGCTGCGTACATATTCCCGGCTCTAAAAACAGCTCGCTCGCCTTGTTGGCCGCCGCCTCATTGGCGGACGGTCTGGTGACGCTGGAGGGTATTCCGAATATCGACGATGTGAAATTGATCGCCCAGATCGGCAAAGACATCGGTATGGCAATCACCCGCCGCCCATCCGGCGAAATTGTGCTGGACCCGCGCTACATCCACAGCGCAATCATCGATCCGGGCAAGGCGTCCGCTTACCGGGCTTCCTACTATTTTGCGGGAGCTTTGCTTGCCAAATTCGGTCGGGTAACGGTCGGGTTTCCGGGGGGAGACAACTTTGTCTCCAGGCCGATCGACCAGCATATGAAGGCGTTCCAAGCGCTGGGCGCGACGGTGAAGCTCCGCGAGGATCACTACATTGTGGAGGCAAAAACGCTGCGCGGGGCGGATATTTACTTCGACACTGTGACGTCGGGCGCAACGATCAACGCCATTCTGGCGGCGGTCCGCGCTCAAGGCCGGACGAATCTGTATCATGCCGCAGTCGATCCGGAGGTCGTCGATACGGCAGCGTTCCTGAACGGTCTGGGCGCGCGCATTTACGGCGCAGGGACGGACCGTATACGGATTGAGGGCGTGCCTTACCTAAACGGGGGAAGGCATGCCGTGATTCCCGACCGGCTCGTCGCCGGGGCATTCTTGATGGGTGCAGGCATCACTGGCGGCAGCGTGACCGTGAAGGATGTTATTCCCGAGCACCTCGGGGCGTGCATCGCCAAGCTGAGTGAGGCGGGGCTTGAGATGGAGTGGGACGAAAACAGCATTACCGCACGCAGTACCGGCCAGATCCGCGCGACTCGGGTCCGCGCAACGATGTATCCGGGCTTCGCTACGGACCTGCAGCAGCCGATGACGGCTTTGCTGACGCAGGCCAAAGGCAAGAGCATCGTCACGGAACGGGTGTACCCGAACCGCTTCAATCACGTGCCGCAGCTTCGGCGTATGGGAGCCGAGATCGAGGTCCGCGGAGAAAGTGCTTTTATTCAGGGCGGGCGTCCGCTTATCGGCGATTGGGTGCATGCGACCGATGTACGCGCGGGCACGTGTCTGGTGCTGGCGGGACTCGCAGCCGAAGGCCGCACGCGCATTACGGGCGTGGAGCATCTGGAGCGCGGCTACGACGATGTGATCGGCAGCTTCCGCGCGCTGGGCGCCGGGCTTTCGCTGCATGAGCGGGAGGCGGAGCAGGATGGCCGGGCTGCCGGGATGGCGTGAGAAGATCATCGAAACGGATTGGGCAAGCTTTATTATGCCTCAATGAAACCTCTCTGCGGAGAGGTTTTTTGCTGTTCGACAGCTTCCGCCGACAGGACATGTCGGATTATTGATAGTGGGATGCTTCATTGAGTTTCCACAAGATAACCATACCAACGAGAAAAAAAGTCATGATCATAATTGCATAACCTACCCATCGCAAGCTTAAACCGGATAATGATGATTTCGAGCGTATGAATAGCAATCCGGCACCTGTCAATAACGTAATAACGATTCCAAAACTGACCAAACCAACAACCCCCCCACACAGTCTTCTTCTTTTCTACACGTTAAGTATGCAAGCTAAGTTTCGAGATCCTTCCGTCCGTTCGCATCATCCCCAATCCGGTCTGCAGCTTTATTGGACAACGTTACTTTTCACGCTTACGGGAGCGCAGAAGTCATGATAAATAGTGTGTATTAAATATAAATAATACACACTATTTACAATGGAATAAAGCTATGGTATGTTTTATACATCATTAAACATCCATAACGCTTCATGTGTGTGCTCGCGGTCTGCGTACCGTAGGTTCTAAAATGACGGGAGGATTATCAATCATGCAAATTTTAGTGCCGTTTCATTCGGGTCATGCTGGCTTAAAGCAGCTTCTTGGCGGAAAAGGGGCCAATCTAGCAGAGATGACGAACGCCGGTTTGCCGGTGCCGCCGGGCTTTACCATTACGACGGATGTGTGCCGCTCCTACTACGAAGCAGGCAAGCAGCTTCCGGCGGGGCTGATGGAGCAGGTCCACCAAGCGATGCGGGAGCTGGAGCAGGCGAAGGATCAAGGCTTCGGCGATCCGGCCAAGCCCCTGCTCGTGTCCGTCCGGTCGGGCTCGGTGACTTCGATGCCCGGTATGATGGATACGATTCTCAACCTGGGCTTGAACGACGAAACGGTGCAAGGGCTGGCAGCATTGACCGGCAACCCGAGATTTGCGTTCGATTGTTACCGCCGTTTGATCCAAATGTTCGGCAACGTCGTGTTCGACATCGAAACGTATCAATTCGAACGGCTGCTGCACCACCTCAAGCAGCGGTTAACGGTGAGCCAGGACAGCGAAGTAAGCGCTGAAGGCTGGATGGAGCTGATCGGAGAGTACAAGACGGTGATCCGCAAGGAAGCGGGACGCGAGTTTCCGCAGCAGGTGGAGGAGCAGCTCGCGCTGGCCATTGAAGCGGTATTCCGTTCGTGGAACAATGCGCGGGCACAAGTATATCGCAAGGTGCACCAGATTCCCGACGAACAAGGAACGGCCGTCAACATTCAGACGATGGTGTTCGGCAATATGGGTGGCGACTGCGGGACAGGCGTCGTGTTCACGCGGAATCCGTCTACCGGGGAACCCGTGCTGTACGGCGAATACTTGATGAACGCGCAAGGGGAAGACGTCGTAGCCGGCGTACGGACGCCTGTTCCGATTGCGAAGCTCGGCGAGGAAATGCCGCTTGTCTTTGAACAGCTCGTGCGGACGGCGGAGAAGCTGGAACGGCATTATACGGACATGCAGGATATCGAATTTACGGTTGAGCAGGGAAAACTTTACCTGCTGCAAACGCGAGACGGCAAGCGGACGGCCCAAGCTGCGGTCAAAATCGCCGTCGATCTGGTGCGCGAGGGTGTGATCGATACCGGCGAAGCGGTCAATCGCATCGAGCCGTTTCATCTGGATCAGCTGCTGCACCGCGCGATCGATACCGACAAGCCGCTGCATGTGCTGGCAGCCGGCCTGCCGGCGTCGCCGGGAGCCGCTTCCGGCGTCGCGGTGTTCGACGCGGACACGGCCGAGGCATGGGCCCGCGCGGGCCGCAAAGTCATCCTCGTGCGCTCGGAGACGACGCCGGAGGATATTCACGGCGTGCTGGCGGCCGAAGGCGTGCTGACCAGCCGGGGCGGCATGACCAGCCATGCGGCGGTCGTTGCCCGCGGGATGGGCAAGCCGTGCGTCTGCGGCTGCGAAGCGCTGCGTTTGACGGATCGGGCTTTTGCCGTGACGACCGCTGACGGAGAAAGCGTCACGGTACGCGAGGGCGAGGCGCTTTCCATCGACGGCGCGACCGGACGGGTCATCCTCGGCGAAGTCAGCTTGCGCGAGCCCGAGCTGACGGGCGAGCTGCAGCAGCTTCTCGCCTGGGCGGACGAGATTCGCACGCTGGAGGTGTATACGAACGCCGACACGCCGGAGGATGCGGCCAAGGCTCGCAGCTTCGGCGCCGAAGGCATCGGGCTGTGCCGGACGGAGCACATGTTCATGAGCGCTGAGCGGGTACCGGTCGTGCAAGCGATGATTTTGGCGGAGACGGAGGAAGAGCGGGCGGAAGCGCTGGCGAAGCTGCTGCCGATGCAGCAGGAGGACTTCGAGGGCATTTTCCGGGCGATGGACGGACTGCCGGTGACGATTCGCCTGCTTGACCCGCCGCTGCACGAATTTTTGCCGAATATGGAGCAGTTGGTTGTCGAGCGCGAGCGATTGAACGGCCAGCCGGACGCGGAGCCAGACCGAAAGGAACGTCTGGAGAAGCTGCTGCGCAAAGTACGGGCGCTGCATGAGATGAACCCGATGCTCGGCACCCGGGGCTGCCGTCTCGGACTCGTGCTGCCGGACATTTACGAGATGCAGATTGAGGCCGTCTTCCGCGCCGTGCTCAGTGGTCTGCGCGAGCAGCTCGACGTCCGGCCGGACATTATGATTCCGCTGGTCGGCCATGCGAACGAGCTGAAGCGGATGCGTGAGCTCGTGACCCGCAAGGCGGACGAGGTGCTCGGCGAGTTCGCCCGCACGTTCCGCTACCGCGTCGGTACGATGATCGAAGTGCCGCGGGCCGCCGTTACGGCGGGGGACATTGCGCAGCACGCCGATTTCTTCTCGTTCGGCACGAACGATCTGACGCAGATGACGTTCGGGTACAGCCGGGACGACGCCGAAGGCAAATTTTTGACGCATTACGTGGAGACGAAGCTGCTTCCCGACAATCCGTTCCAAGTGCTGGACCGGGACGGCGTCGGAACGTTGATCGAATGGGCGGTCGAGCGCGGACGCGCCGTAAAGCCGCAGCTCAAGACCGGCATTTGCGGCGAACACGGGGGCGACAAGCAGTCGATCTTCTTCTGCCACGGAGTGGGGCTGGATTATGTCAGCTGCTCGCCCTACCGGGTGCCGCTCGCCAGAATCGCCGCTGCTCAAGCACAGCTGGCTTTGGGAAGCCCAACGCCGCCGGACGTGACGGCCTCGGAAGAACCCGTCACGTCCGGCCGGAGCGCTTAAGCAACAAGGCGCATCGAACGAGATCATACGCCGCCTGCATGGGCAAGGGTGCAGGCGGCGCTCTTGTGTCTTGTTCCGAAACACCCGCAAGCATGGAAAATGAAGGAAACGGTTATACTGGGATGCACACACCTTCGAGTGTAAGATTAGCAATTTATCATTTTAGAAACGGAGTAAAACGAACATGGAAAAAACATTTTTGATGATCAAGCCTGACGGTGTACAGCGGGGGTTGATCGGCAGGCTGGTGCAGCGCTTTGAGGATAAAGGCTTTCAACTGATCGGCTCTAAATTGATGGTCATCACGAAGGAGAAAGCGGAAACCCATTATGCCGAGCATAAGGAAAAGCCGTTTTTCGGCGAGCTGGTTCAATTTATTACCTCCGGTCCGGTCTTTGCGATGGTATGGCAGGGCGATAACGTCATTGCGCTGTCCCGCGCCATGATGGGTAAGACGAATCCGCTGGACGCGGCGCTGGGAACGATCCGCGGCGATTATGCGGTTCATACCGGCAACAACATCATTCACGGCTCCGATTCTTCGGAAAGCGCGGAACGCGAAATTGCCAACTTTTTCAGGCCGGAAGAGCTTTTGACTTACGATCGGGCGCTGCAAAGCTGGATTTAGCCGTCCGGCATTAGCTTTCCTCAAAATGTAAAATAATCGCGATCTTTTGTCCGAAAACCTTCATTAGGGTTTGAACTTTCCGCGAAAATTTGATACGTTGAGAAGGTGAATTCAGATGCTGTGCCCAAAGGAGAGAAGAAGATGCGAGATCCACGATTGCAGCAGTTTGCGAGAAACCTGGTACGGTATTCCGTCGACCTTCAGCCGGGTGAGAACATCCTGATTGAAATGATCGGACTTCGCGATCAGGAATTGACCAAGTGTTTAATAGAAGAGGTGTACGCGGCAGGCGGACATCCGTTCATCGAGTTCCGCTATCCCGAAGTGACGCGCAAGCTGATGCTTGGCGGCAACCAGGAGCTGTACGAGCGGATGGCGGCGATTGAGCTGGACCGCATGAAGCAGATGCAAGCGTACATTGCCGTTCGCAGCGGCGACAACATCACCGAAACGTCCGACGTGCCTGAGGATAAGCTGCGCTTATTCATGAAGGTGTATCAGCGCCCAGTCGTCGATCAGCGGGTCAATCATACGAAATGGTGCGTGATGCGTTACCCGAACCCGTCGATGGCGCAGCAGGCGAATACGAGCACCGAGGCGTTCGAGGATTTTTATTTCCAAGTGTGCAACCTCGATTACAGCAAAATGTCCGGGGCCATGGACGCGCTTGTCGAGCTGATGAACAAGACGGACAAGGTGCGGCTCGTCTCACCGGGCACCGATCTCAGCTTTTCGATCAAGGACATTCCGGCGATCAAATGCGCAGGTCAGTTCAATATTCCGGACGGCGAAGTATTCACTGCGCCTGTGAAGGATTCGGTCAACGGCGTCATCTCTTATAACGCTCCGACGATTTATATGGGAACTTCGTTTGAGAACGTCACGCTCCGCTTTGACAACGGCAAGATCGTCGAGGCGACGGCGAACAATACCGCCAAGCTGAACGAAATTTTGGATACCGACGACGGAGCACGCTTTGTCGGCGAGTTCGCGATCGGCGTCAATCCGTACATACAGGAGCCGATGAAAGACATCTTGTTCGATGAGAAAATCGACGGCAGCATCCATTTTACGCCGGGTAACGCTTACACGGATGCGGATAACGGCAACCGATCTTCGGTTCACTGGGATATGGTGCTGATCCAGCGTCCGGAATACGGCGGCGGCGAAATTTATTTTGATGATCGTCTGATCCGCAAGGACGGCCGCTTTGTCGTGCCGGAGCTGGAGTTGCTGAATCCCGAGCATCTGAAATAGGGCGGGCAGCGGATCGATTCGCACTAGACAAACGCCTATACAGCCCAAGCTCTCTTCTCATACAATGGAGTACTATTCATCATGGAGAAGAGGTTGGTGCTTATGGATATTCCCGTTACGGGATTCGTGGTTCATTCACGCGGTGGAGATGATCCCCATCATGCCCACAGGCTTTATATTACGTCATGGGATGGCCGGCCGGTTCACGTCCATCCTTTCTCGGGAACGACTTCGTACGATGTCGGGCATCGGCATCATTATGCCGGCATGACTGAACCGGCGCCCACTGGGGTTCCGCATGTTCACGGCTATTTCGCCGTCACTTCGTTTGACGACGGACATAGCCATACCATTCGCGGGACGACCGGACCGGCCATCCCGCTGTCCGGCGGAGGGCACTACCATTATTTTGAAGGCCGTACGACTGTAAACGGCAGCATACCTCACACTCACAGCTATTGTGGCAGCACCGGCAACGAGGTATAACGCTCGCACCCAAAAAACGAATGTTCCGGCGCAAGCTCGGAGCAGGCGTTTTTTTGGGTGCATATAATTTTGCAAATCTTGCGCGCATTGACATCGTACCCGCCATAATATAAACCAGATGAAAACCAGTTTATTCGACAGGCAGGAGGGATGTTACGATGCCAAAAAAGCCAAGCCGCACGACTTTCATAAGCGTCTGGATCATATGGTTGCACAGCTCAGAGAAAACATCGTCAGCGGCAAGCTCCCCGTTGGAAAATACCTGCCATCTGAGATGGAGCTCGGCCAAGCAGTACCAGCTCAGTAAAAATTCCGTCCGCAAAGGACTGGATATGCTGGTGGACGAGCAAGTTGATCGAGAAGGTACCGAGAAGTCGGCAATCGGTTAGCAGCCCCGCAGTCCAAGGCTGCGTCACGATCAAGCTGGGGTGTTACCCCTCCGTCATGGAACAGATGGACTTGAACCGGCTTCTGTCGGATTTTCATATCGCTTATCCGCATATCCGGGTTTACTTCCTTACGAGAACTATGCGCGGGCGATCGAAGAATATATGAAGGGCGGTATGATCGACGTATTTACGATCAACCATGCCGATTATCAGCTTGTGGTCGACTGCGTTCGGCAGGAGTGGCTGGAGCCCATGAACCCGCCCGCAGAAAAAGAAAAGCCGTCCGGCTCTTTAGGACAACGTCCTCGACGGGGCCGGGGATTCCAAAATCTTGTTCCGGCTCATGGTGCCGTTTGCCAAGCCGGCGCTGGCGACCGTCGGAACGTTTGCGTTCATCAAGTGCTGGAACTATTTGTTCACGCCGCTTATTTTCACGACAACCGAGATAATGTTCCCGCTCACGGTAGGTCTCGCTTCCTTGTTGGCCAAGGAGGGCGATTTCGGCTTCGAAATGGCCGGGGCGGTCATCTCGTTCGTGCCGACGTTTTTGATCTTTTTGTTTTTCCAGCGTTACTTCGCTGAAAGCATTACGATGTCCGGCTTAAAAACAAATTGATTTGGGTTCTGTTCGGAAAGAGATAGGAGAGACCAAGATGAGGGCAGCAATCGCCATCAACGGAGAGACGAAGGTCAGACAATTGCCCGAGCTGATCGTGGAGCCGAATATGATTCTGGTTCGTACGATATGTTCGGTGATCAGCGGGCACCGAGATCGAAATGGAGAAGCGGGCCGGCGAGACACCGGCCTCGCTAGGATACAGTGCGGTCGGCGCGGTGCTCCAAACCGGTGAAGGTGTGACACATGTGCACCCGGGCGATTAGGTCGCCTGCTACGGGGCTCCGTACGCGAAGCACGAATATATCCGTTTGCTTGGCGAACGAAAGATCGACATCATTCCGCTGATTTCCAAGAAGCTTCCGGTGGACCGAGAATGCTACCAGCGTGCCCCAAAGGAAACGCATGGCGTACTGCTAACTTATTGATCTAAACATAGCGAAGCGGGCAGCATGAGCAAAGCCGGTTCCGGGCTCTTCCGAAGAAGAAGCCTGGAACCAGCTTTGGTGCTATACTGAAGGATTGTTGCGGTTATTTGAAGGCTACGCTTTTCCAAGCCTCGCCGTTCCAGATTTCGAGCATATCGGTGGTAATATTATAATATTGAACCCCGACTCCCATATGCCCATGATTCGGCCGGTTTTCCGTTGATCCCACCGCGTTAAGCGGCGTGAAGCGGATATTAATTTTTCGATCTCCGGCTTTGTTCACAATCTGGTATGTCTTCCCACTAAGGTGACAATGAATGATATGCGTTTCGTTGAATACTTCAATGCAGGTCGGATTGGCTTCCTTATACCCTTTGATGATCGAATCTTGAATTATCGTTCGGTAGCCTCCTGCCGAAATGGCGATTTCATTATCCGAGCATGTAAAGGCGCAGCGGTAAAATCCATTAAGCGATTGATTGTTGCCAAAGTCGATCTTTACTTTGGCAAGTCTGCCGGAGACGATGTCGCAATTCCAAAATACGTTTCGATAACCTTTCTTGATGTGAACTCCGTAATCAGCGTTTGTATCTCTTTCGATAATGCATTTATTGAACTCGTTTCCGGTTGGTTGATTTTCGAAGTCATTTTTGCCGTACCCGGTAAGGGATTCATTCGAATCAAACAATACCCCCACGTCTCCGGGTTTGTTAATCTGGCAGCGGTAGAAGGCGTTATTGCCGGCTCCGTTAAGCAGAACGATGCCTTGCTTGCAGTGTTCGATGTTGACGGACACGAACGTATTGTTTTGGGAAGAATCCATACGTATGGCTGGACCGGATACATTTTCGATTTGAACGGCTTGAAATAATCGCTCCACGACGACATAGGCCAGTTCCAGTCCGATTGTTGCAATCTGATTGCCATTGATGTATAACCCGGACATTTCTCCATACCGATTTCCGTACTCGCTTGTGCCTTGGCTTGCAAATTTAAACATGCTGATAGGAGCTGTTGCTCTAATTTCGGAGGCCTGTCCCACTCCGTAAAAGCTCACGTGCAACGGAACGTTGATCGGTTCTTTTATAAGATATTCTCCACCCGGGAAAAATACGGCTTTCTTGTTTTGAGCAGCAAAGGCAAAAGCAGCGTTTATCGCTTTCGTACTATCTTTGTCCCCGGTGGGGTCGGCTTTGAAAGGAGCATCGGTAACACTTACGAAATTTGTGCTTGGGACATTTAGCGCGGCGGAGTCGTAAACGGCATTGGTCACCGAACTTCCGTAAACTTTGTCGGCGCCGCTTAAAAGACTGGCTCCTGCGACGCCGACTCCGAGCGTTCCTAGGGAGGTCAGAAGCTTTCTTCTACTGATTTGTTTATTGTCGTGTTTGTTGTCGTTATTCATGATTTTAACCTCCAAACTATACAGTATGTATCTATTATACGAATTTCACTGAAATATAGATACGAAAAGCATCTAAAGAATAGTTAATATAAAGAATATTTAAGGTAAAGATGATTTTTTGCGCTATAAAAAACAAAACAAGCCTTGCAGCAATGATGCGGCAGGCTTGTTTTGCGACTTTCCGTATGAACAATAATGACGAATGGATTATACCGTTAGCAATAGTAAAATGATCGAGGTTAGGCTAAAGCACATATTGATCAAGCAAAGAAACAGCACGACTTGCTTCGGATTCAAGCCGCTGCGCAGCAGCCGGTAATGCGCTTGGCTGGCGTCGGCCTGATAGATCGGCTTGCCGTTCATCATCCGCTTGAACACGACGAACAGGTTGTCAAAAATCGGTACGCCGAGCGCCAGAATTGGAACGAGCAGCGACAGGACGGTCGCGCCTTTGAACGCCCCGTCCAAGGCGATGACGCCGAGCAGAAAGCCAAACAGCGTCGCGCCCGCGTCGCCCATGAACACTTTGGCCGGGGGCTTGTTGTATTTCAAATAGGCTAACGCCGCTCCGACCAGGATGATGGCGATCATTGCCGAATCGGACTGTGCCTTGGCCAGCGCGACAATGAACAGCGTGACCGCCGAAATCGCCGATAAACCGCCGGCCAATCCATCCATGCCGTCCGTAAAGTTAATGACGGTCGTTACCCCGAAAATCCACATGACGGTCAGAAAAAATTGCAGCCAGACCGGCAGGATGACATCGCTTCCGGTGAACGGATTGTTGAACCCGTAAAAGACGACGCCGGAGCTGTACACGATGACGGCTGCGGAAAGCTGCACGATCAGCTTCGGCCACGCGGCAAGTTCCTTGCCGTGGGTTTTGTACCAGTCATCCACCATACCGATGACGAGAATTAGCAGCGATCCGGCCAGGATGCCGGCGGACTGCTTCCAATCGTCCCGCACGAAGCACAAGTAAGTGATCACGAATCCGGCGAAGATCGCGAGGCCAGCCGTCAACGGTATCGGTTCTCTATGTATTTTCCTTTCGTTGTCGACTTTGGGCTTGTCCACAAAATCGATGCGAAACGCCAAGCGGCGCAGCGGGGGGATGAGCAGGAATACGATGGTAAATGACATGAGAAACGCTGCCACGTAAAGAATAAAAATCCCTCCACATTCCGTCAATATTCGATTAGTTATGATTTCCCATTATATCACACGCCTTGACCGAGACAAAGCGTAGTCATCGGTTTATCAGGATTGCGTCAGGCAGCTTTGGCGGTATAGCCCCATATTTTTCGGCGGCAAGGGCATAATAGCGACGACGAAAGGAGGGATCGCACAGATGAGAGACGACTTGGCCGGCGATACGGAAGCCTGGCTGGACAAGCTGCACGAAACGCAGGAGAAGGATGAGAAAAACCGGGAGCATCAGGGGAAAGGCCATCCCGGGAAGCAGCTGCCGACAAAGCGGAAAAGCAACCAAGACTGATTCCGTACCTGAAAGCCCGCCGGAAGCAACGCTCCGTCGGGCTTTGTGCTGTCGCGGCGTATGATAGAGACGTCAGCTTGGTGTCAGTCAGTTGTCAGATGGTTGTCAGCCGGTACGAGCGCAACCTCCACTCTCTTCGTGGCGTATAACTTTACGCTACCATGAGAGAGGGGGAGACGGAATGATGAAGAAAATGGCGCTGCTTGCGGCAGGTCTGCTGCTCGCGGCTGCAGGAACGGCCTCCGCTTACGAGGCGCAGTTGAAGCCTTTTGCGGATCTGTCGCCCAAGGATTGGTCCGAGGACGCCGTATACTCCTTGTCGGCGCTCGGGGTGATCGAGGGCTACGAAGACCTGACGTACCGCCCGAACGATTCGTTGTCCCGGGAAGCGTTCGTCAAGCTGCTCGTGAACGCGGCGCGTCCAGATGCCGGAAACGTTCCGAGCGAAGCGGGCTCGAAGCTGACGGATGTGCCGGCGGAGCGATGGTCTTATCCTTACATTACCGCGGCGCTGAATAAGCAGTGGATCGATTTTATGCCGGATGCGTCGGGTGCGCTCCGTCCGGAACTTGCGGTGAAGCGGGAGGAAGTGGCCGCTGCTATCGGAAAATATTTGCTGAGCCTGGAAACGTCCGAAGCCGCGAAGCGCTGGACGGAAGGCGAATGGACGAAGGAGCGGGAGCTGCGGCGCTTTTCCGATCATGGGTCCATAAGTCAGAGCTTGGCGCCTTACGTTTATTTTGCCATCCGCCAAGGGATCATGGAAGGGGACGCGAGCGGGTTTCGTCCCGCAAGCTCTTTGACTCGCAAGGAAGCTGCCGCGACGATTTACCGGCTGCTGAATGTCGGAATCGCGCAGCGAAAGCTTGAAGTGACCGGATTCTATGCGATCCGTTCGTACCCCGCCATCCAGCGGATGCCGTTGCTCGATCGTGTCGCGTTCGGCTGGTCCCGTTTATCCTACGAGGGCGCGGGAAGTGCGAAGCTGGATACGAAGACAACGGAGAACCGGTTTCCGGAAGGCTGGCAGGAGCCGGTCGATGCGTCCGCTCGGGCGAAGCTCGGCAAGGAGCTGATGATCTTCGCGGCCGAGCCGCGCGACCGCGTGAAGGAGTTTCTCCGGGATGCTGCGGCGCGGAAAAGCTTCGTCGAATCGCTGAAATCCGTGCTGTCTGAGACGGGAGAGGCGTTCACGGGAGTATGCCTCGACCTGGAGGGGCTGAAGGAAGCGGACGCTGCCGCGGATTATGTGGCATTTTTGCGTGAGGTGAAGGCGGGCCTCGGGAGCAAAACGTTAGCGGTGGCCGTGCCGCCAACGTACTACTATAAAGGGTATGACCTGCGCGGAATCGGCGAGGTCGCGGATAGCGTCATTTTGATGGCTTACGATTTCACCCATCAAGATTCCGGGCTGCCTTCGGCGCCGCTGCCGCTGGTCAGCGATACGGTGAAGCAAGCGCTCCTCTCCGTTCCTAAAGAGAAGCTGGTGCTGGGTATCTCGAAACAGGCGAATCAGTGGGTTACGATTGGAGGGGAGGTTGCGCTGGCGCAGCCGGATATCGCAGAGGTGGAGAAGCGGATGGCTTCCCCGGGCATTGCATTAAACCGAACTTATCCTTATTTTTTGAAGCAAATCGCTTTTCAAGACGAGCGCGGCAGCCATACTATCTACTACGAGGATGCGGACAGCATCGCCAAGAAGCTATGGCTGGCCAAGTATTACGGACTAAAAGGCGTCTCGCTGTGGCATATGGGGAATGTGACCGCATCCGATTGGGATGCAATAGCCAAGCGTTAAGACGCAGGAAGCCAAAAAGGCTGCACGCCTGACAGATCGTCGGGCGGCGGCCTTTTTGGCCTGCTCTTGATTAGAGCCGAGCCGGGGGCCGCTCCTCTTTTGCTTTTTAATAACGTGAGAGGGTTTATCCGTCGTTTCGGAGAAATCCTCTTTTTTTAATAATACCTATAAGTTTAGTTATGTTGCGGAATTATTGGCAAAAACCGTGAACTTTATGATCAATTAGTATACAATATACAAACAAATAGTGTACAATAAATGGGGAGTGACTTGAAGATAGAAAGGGTTGGGGCATTTCATGAAAACGTCGGAGTACAGCTTCGATACTGCGGCGCTTCTGGCCGGGGGGAACGTTCATTATAATTTGCCGGTTCCGGTTTTGGTTCAAGCCGCGTTGAAGCGGCAGGAGGGGGAGCTTGCATCCAGCGGGGCGTTGCGGGCCTTCACCGGAAAATTTACGGGCCGTTCGCCCAAGGACAAATATATCGTGCAGGAGACTTCCGTCAACGGGCACATCGCTTGGGGAGCCGTCAACCAGCCGATGGCGGAGCAGCACTTCGATCGTTTATTAGCCAAAGCCGCACAATATATGAAGGAACGCGACCTGTACGTGTTTGACGGCTTCGCCGGCGCGGACGAAGAATACCGGCTGCCGATTCGCGTCGTGAACGAATATGCGTGGCACAATCTGTTTGTGCGCCAGCTGTTTATTCGCCCGACGGTGGAGGAATTGAAGGAGCACCGAGCGGAATTTACGGTGATTGCGCTACCCGGCTTGCAGGCCGATCCTGCCACAGACGGGACGAAATCCGGCACGTTCATCGCCGTTTCGATGGAGAAGCGCATCGTACTGATCGGCGGTACGGAATATGCGGGCGAGATGAAGAAGTCGATCTTCAGCGTGCTGAACTATTTGCTGCCTTTCCGCGGCGTGTTTCCGATGCACTGCTCGGCCAACGTCGGAGAAAAGGGCGATGTGGCGCTGTTCTTCGGACTGTCCGGCACAGGTAAAACGACGCTATCCGCCGACCCGAACCGACGCTTGATCGGCGACGACGAGCATGGCTGGTCGGACCGCGGCGTGTTCAACTTCGAGGGAGGCTGTTACGCCAAATGCATCGGGCTTACCGAAGAGAAGGAGCCGCAAATTTGGAATGCGATCCGGTTCGGAGCCGTGCTGGAAAATGTGGTGCTGCGGCCGGGTACACAGGAAGCGGATTACCATGACGGTTCCCGTACGGAAAATACACGGGCCGCTTACCCGCTTGAATCGATTGCGAATGCGGTGATCCCCGGTTCGGCGGGACATCCGGAGACGATCGTCTTCCTGACGGCCGACGCGTTCGGGGTGCTGCCTCCGATTGCGAAGCTGACGAAGGAGCAGGCGATGTATCATTTTCTGTCCGGCTATACGTCGAAGCTGGCCGGGACGGAGCGTGGCGTGACGGAGCCGGAAGCGACGTTTTCCGCTTGCTTCGGGTCGCCCTTCCTGCCGCTGAGTCCGAGCGTTTACGCCGAGATGCTGGGACGCAAGATCGACAAGCACGAATCCCGCGTCTATCTGGTGAATACCGGCTGGTCCGGTGGACCTTACGGGGTGGGCAAGCGGATGAATTTGGCGTACACTCGCGCGATGGTCACGGCGGCCTTGGAAGGCACGCTGGAGCAAGCGGAGTTTACCCCGGACCCGGTATTCGGCGTGCTGGTGCCAAGCCGCGTTCCCGGCGTACCGGACGAAGTGCTGCAGCCGCGCAGCACGTGGGAAGACAAACAAGCTTACGACGCGAAAGCCCGGGAGCTTGCCGAACGGTTCGTCAGCAACTTCGGGAAGTTTGCGGATGCGCCTGAGTCGGTCCGCGCCGCCGGTCCGCAGTTAAATTAAAGCTGAATTTTGAATATACCAGCACCAGCCTGCATCAACGATTTTGTCGTTGCTGCGGGCTTTTTGCGTTCCTTCTTAGCAGCATCGGGAAACCGCTCTCACTTTAAGTTGGGATTAAGCGACATTTCACTTTTTTTTCACAAACGGTTGCTACATTGAAAGGGGTAACCAAGCTACATCGATTTAGAAAGGAGATACGCGGATGGCGTGGCTGCGCTACAAAAAATGGATCATCGGCGTCCTCGGCCTTTTGGTGGTCGGAGCCGGAACGTATGTGGTTTTGCAACAAAAACCGAAAAAGTCGGCCGCCAGCGTACAGGACAAGACGGTTGAGGTCAAAAAAGGGGAAATCCGGTCAACGGTATCCGGCACTTCCCAGTTCGAGGCAAGGGACATGCAGAACATTATCGCTCCTGCGGACGGTACGATCAAGACGATGAACCTGACCCGGAACCAGCCGGTGAAAAAAGGGGACGTGCTGGTGGAAATCGCCGATCCGACGCTCGAAACGAACCTGCAGGAGGCGCAAACGAGCCTTCGGCAGATGGAAAATGATTTGAACGATCTGCGGACCCAGCAGGGGAATATGCGGATTACCGCCCTGATCAGCGGAAAGCTGACGTTGTCCGGCAATCTGGATACAGGCTCGAACACGACCAAATCGAGCCGCGTGGGCACGATTGCGGACTTGTCCTCGCTCACGGTGAAGCTGCCGTTTTGGCTGGAGGATGCGACGCAGCTGAAGAAGGGCGACACGCTCGATCTGGCTCCCGACGGCTTCCTGTTGACGAAGACGGGAACGATCACGTCGGTAGGGACGTTAACAAGAGCGGACAGCTCCGGCAGCAAGCTGGTCGATGTCGAAGTGGCCGTAGCGAACGACGGGACGCTGGATGCCGGGATGAAAGTGAAAGGGACGGCGACGATCGGCGGACGCAGCGTCGACTCGCAGGAGAAGGGAACGCTCGAATACATAAAAACCGAAACGGTGTTCGCCGGGGCGAATGGCAGCATCCGCGAACTGAAGGTAAAGTCGGGAAGCCATGTAGACAAAGGCGAGCTGCTCGCCGTGATCGGCAGCGATACGCTGCCCGGCGATATTTTAAACAAGCAGGCAGCAATTGAGCGCCAGAAGGCGACGATTGCCAGTCTGGAAGACAAGATAAACAAGCTGACGCTCAAGGCGCCTTTTGACGGGGTATTTTCCACGGATTTTGCCAACAAGAAAACGAATGTGCTGGCGAGTTATCCGGTAGGGGCCAAAGTCGAAGGGACGACTTTGTTCGGAGCGGTGGCGAGCCTCGATTTTATGCAGCTTCCCATTCAGGTCGACGAGCTCGATCTGCCGAATGTGAAGAGCGGCATGAAGGCGGAAGTGACCGTCGATTCGCTGCCGGGGCGCAAATTCGAAGGAGAAGTGACTCAGGTGTCCACGGTCGGAACGACGACCAACGGAGTGACGTTCTACGACGCCGTCGTGGCGGTCAAAAATACGGGCGACCTGCGCTACGGCATGACGGGAACGGCGAACATTTTGATCCAGGACAAAAAGAACATTCTCGTCCTGCCGATGGAGGCGCTCCAGCAGCAAAAAGGCAAACGGTTCGTTACCGTGGAACGGGCGGGCGGCACGCGCGAGGAGAAGGAGATCAAGATCGGCATCCGCAGCAAAACCGATGTGGAGATTACCGAAGGGCTCAAGGAAGGCGACAAAGTCGTCGTACCTGTGCGGCAGCAGCGGCAAAATTTAAGCCAGACCGAGATCGACAGGCTGCGCCAGCAGTTCCAAGGCGGCCAAGGCGGCGGATTTCCGGGCGGCGGCAATTTCCAGTTGAATCCGGGCGGAGGCGGCGCAGGAGGCACGGGCGGCTCAGGCGGCGGGAATGCCGGTGGCGGATTCCGTTCCAACGGAGGCGGCGGTCAAGACGGCAGATAACGGCGAAAGGAGGAATCCTGGCATGGAACCGATGATTGAGCTGAAGCACATTACGAAGGAATACGAACGGGGCGCGGAAAAACTGCGCATATTGAACGACCTGTCGCTCACGGTGGAGCGGGGGGACTTCGTCGCCATCGTCGGGCCGAGCGGCTCCGGGAAGTCGACCCTGATGAACACGATCGGCTTGCTGGACGTGCCGACCTCCGGCTCCTACAAGCTGGACGGCGTGGCTACCGAGAAGATGACGGACAACCAGCTCGCAGAGCTGCGGAATAAAAAAATTGGATTTATTTTTCAACAGTTCAATCTGCTTCCGAAACTGACAGCGCTGGAAAATGTGGAACTGCCCTTGCTTTACTCGGGCGTGCAGGCCAAGAAGCGCCGCGAAACGGCGCTCCGGATGCTGGAGCTGCTGGGGATGGACCAGCGCGGCCACCATAAACCGAGCGAGCTGTCCGGGGGACAGCAGCAGCGGGTAGCGATTGCGCGCGCGCTGGCGGTGTCGCCGTCGCTGATGCTGGCCGACGAGCCGACGGGAGCGCTGGATTCCAAGACCGGCAAGGAAGTGCTGGAGCTGATTATCCGGCTCAACGAGCAGGGCAATACCATAGTTCTGATCACGCACGATTTGCATATCGCCGAGAACGCCAAACGCGTGGTGTCGATCCGGGACGGCCTGATCGTCCGTGACGAGCGACCGGCGGAGATTCCGGCCGGAGCGGCGGGTGTGACGGCATGAGAACGACGGAACTGATCACCATGGCGCTGCGAACAGTGCTTTCCAATCCGATGCGCACTATGCTCACCATGCTCGGCGTGATTATCGGCGTCAGCTCCGTCGTCACGCTCGTTGCGATCGGACGGGGCACGTCCGACCAGATCGAGAAGCAGTACGAGAACCTGGGCACGAACATGCTCGTTGTCAACGTGCTGGGGACGGGGCGGGCGCAGCAGCTTGATTATAACGATCTGATGCAGCTGGAGCAGCTGCCGGAGTTTTCCTCGATCGCCCCGACGATCAGTAAAACGAACTCCAATATCAAGTACGATCGGACGCAGGAGAAATATACGGTGACCGGCACGAACGACCGCTATCTCAGCATTATGAAAGGCCAGCTGGAGACCGGACGCTTTATCGTCGATGCCGATCTCGAATTCCGCAACCCGGTTGCCGTGCTTGGCAGCGAGGTATCGAAAACGTATTTCGGCACGCTAGACCCGACTGGCGAGCAGATCAACATTGACGGCGTCGTCTTCACCGTGGTCGGCAAGCTGAAAAGCAAGGGCGCCGGAGCGGGCGGCACATCGATGGACAACGCGGTATTTGTCCCGCTCACGACGGCGCAGCGCGCTTTCAAGCTCGGCAATATCCGGACGACCTATGTCGATACGCCGACGAAGGAAGACATCTACAAAGCACAGGATACGATGAAGCAGTATTTGACCTATAAATTCAAAAGCGACCAAGGCTTCAATCTCATCAATCAGGACGAGCTGATGAACGCGCGGGTCGCCGCATCGAGCACGCTGACGAATCAGCTGATCAGCGTGGCCTGCATCTCGCTGCTGGTCGGCGGCATCGGCATTATGAACATTATGCTGGTCACGGTCAGCGAGCGGACGCGGGAAATCGGCATCCGCAAGTCGATCGGGGCGAAGAGGCGGAACATTCTGATGCAGTTTCTCGTCGAGGCGACGGTCATCAGCGGCATCGGCGGCCTCATCGGGCTGCTGCTCGGCAGCGGTCTGGCACTTGTCTGGCCGATGATCAATCCGAACCAGACGACCAAGCTGTCGATGGATATCGGCTTGTATGCGTTCCTGTTCTCCGTACTCGTCGGCGTCGTATTCGGCTTGTACCCGGCGAACAAAGCATCCAAGCTTCGTCCGATCGACGCGCTCCGCTTCGATTAATCTTATCATCCAGCTTTTACCGAAGGAGGAAGCAGCATTTGAAAAGCTTAAAATTATTAACGAAACCGTCCCGTACGGCTTGGCTCGGAGCGCTGGCGATAAGCGCTGTGTGCCTGTCGGCTTCTGCGCCGGCCGTTTATGCGGGAAAGCCGGGTGTTTTTTTGGCGAACGACACTTACTTTACACTGGAAAACGCATCGCTTGCCGCGGGCGGCGATTCGCCTTTGATGCAGTTTTCGCTGAAGCTTCATAACGGAGGCGGCGGAGCGGTCGATTTCAACGGCTACGGCGTCCGGGTGGTGGACGAAGCGGGGAACCGTTATCCGGCGCGCCTGGGCAGCAAGCAAAGCGCCCGCGTCCAGCCGGGCAAGGAGCAGACGTTCGATTTTTATTCCCAGCTCGCGCCGGGCGTCAAGGCCGAAGGGCTGAAGGTGGACCTGTACGCCTGGGACGGCAGCGGGGCCGATCAGACGCGCGACATCGGCGCGCTGCCTGTAGCGGGTTCGCTTCCCGGAGGGGTATCGGCAGCTTCGCAGACCGTCGTGCGGCTCAAAGACGCAGACTCTGCAGCGAAAGAGGATGCATTCCTTACGTTCGTGCAAGGGGACGGCTTTCACGTCGTCGAGAACGGTAAGACGTATCTGTATGTGAATCTGTATGTGACCTGCAGCGGCAAAACGGGCGTAACGCTTCCGTCAGGCCTTCAATACCGGCTGCTGACGTCCGACGGACGCACGCTTGCCGGCGCACTTTCAGGGTCGGACGGTTCTTCACTGCTGCCGAACGAAACGGTTCAGCGGATGGTGAAGGCCGAACTTTCGGAACCTTCCGTCGGCCCGTTGACCTTGCAATTGGTGACGCCGGATGCGGGCGAGGATAAGGTGCTTGGCAGCTTGCGGCTCGGCGCGCTTCCGCCGGCGGTTAAGCTCGGCAGCGAGAAGCCGCTGGCCCGATACGGAACGGGCAGCGGACTGACGCTCGTCGCCGAGAAAGCGTCAGCCATCCGTCAGGAAGACGGCATGCTCGTACAATCCGCCGTGACGGTGCGCAATGACAGCGGCCGGATGATCGCGGTACCTGCGCTGACCGGAGCTTACCAGTTCGGTCAAGACGGCTCCATAGCGGCTTCGGAAGCCCGGTCCACGCGCGACGCTTATTTGGCGCCGAAAGCCGCGATAACGTTCAGCTACACGGCACTGCTCCCGTCCGGCGTCGAGCCGGACGCAGCGGAGCTTGTGGTCCGCGTGAAGGAGGACGCGGCTGTTGCAGGGACAAGTGCCGCTTCGGGAACGACAGCGTCCGGCAGGGGCGCTTCCTCCGCCAGCGGCGGGAGCACGTCCTCCGGCGCGAATACGGCCAATACCGAGGCCGCCAAAAGTGCCGGCAGCACGGGAACAAGCGCAACCGGCACAACGTCGGGCTCGTCCGCCACCGGCTCTGCTTCGGGCTCGTCCTCTGCCGGAGGAAGCACGGGCGGCGCCAGCGCTGCAAGCGGCACGGGCGGACAGACGAAGACAGGGACGAGCGGAAGCGGTACGATAAGCTCCCCGTCCAACACGGCATCCGGCTTGAAGACGGACGGGCGGCCGGTTATGGTCGTCGGCCTTCAAGGCATTGCGCAGCAGTACAACCCGACTTTGGCGGCCAAGAACTACGAGTACGGTACGCCGCTGCCCCTTGCGGCAAGCAGCCTGATCGACTCCAAGCTGGATATGTCGCTTGTTGAGCTGCATTTGCACGAAAATACCGATTACGGGTACAAAACGGCTATCGCCAAAGTGAAGTACACGAACCGCGGCAGCTCGGTCCTGACGCTTCTGGACATCGGCACGGAGCTGCTGAACTTGCAAGGGCTGGCGTTCCCCGGCGTCCGGCAAACGTCCGCGGCTTCCACCATTATGCCCGGAACGAACTATGTCGTGGCTTATTCGTTCATGGTGCCGGCGGACGAAAAAGGGGACAATATCGCCTTCCGGGTGACGGACCCGAAAACGATCGCGCCGGCCAAGCTGAATCTTGGCACGTTCCGCGTCGCCGCGCAGCGGGAAGAGGAGTACGGCAAGATCAGCTTCTATCCGTTCGACGTCAACATCGATGCGAATAATCTGGCGACGACTTACAGCCAATCGGCCGGCTATTCGTATCATCTGAACGTGTCGCTAACGATCGAGCAGCGGGAGCCGGTAATCGTCGACCAGAACTTTTCGAAGATGGAGTTCGAGCTTGTTGACGGACTCGGCCGGGTACTCGGCTCTCAATCCGCCGGCTTCACCGGCACGCAGAAGCTGATCTCCGGCACACAGCGTATTTCGTTCACGAACATCAAGACGGAGCAGATCGAATCGGGTGTGACGATCCGCGTATATGAGACGGTCGATACGCCGAACGGACCGGCCAAACGGCTTGTACGGGAGTTTCAACCGTAAATAGATTCGCCTCTATGTTGGACAGAGGGTAAGCAAAAAAAGGCATCCCCGCCATGCCTGCCACGGCTGGAGGGAGCCTTTTTTTCAGCGACCGGGCGGGTATTCAACCGCGTTTATAAAAAATCACAAAAAAATAACTTGAATCAGAGCGGAAAATCTGTTTTGATGGAGAAGTGACTACCAAATAAACCCTTTGCTTACAAAAAAGGAGTTATTTCGACTCGTGCCTGCAATTTCCGATCGATCCATCCGCTCTGCTGCGGAATGAAGAAGACAAGCTATTTTTTTCTGCGGAACAGACGAGCGGCTCCTTTGCCCAGCTCCGTAAGCAGAATCATGACCGACAGCGCGCCGAGCATGTACGGGACGACAAGCGGAATGGCGCGCAGATCGGTAATATGCACCCAACGCAAAAAAAGGGGATATAACAGCAGCAGCGCAACCAGGATTGCAATTTTCACGGGTATTCGCCTCCGGGGCTGACATCATTTTCGACAATGAAATAAACTTCGCTGTTCAAAGCATCAAAACCTGCCATACGGAGCGAGTGGTAAATGATCCCAATAGCCATTCCGATCCGGATGCAGCCGCTTTAATTCGGAATTTGTTAAATTTAGCAGACGTTCAATTATAGATTGACGGATGACTACCCTCATACTATGATAACATTATCGCTTTAAAGCATGTACACGTTAAACCAGGAGGTCCGAAATCATTGAAAACATCCGCTAAACTGTTATCCCTGCTGATCGCCGTACCGCTCATGATCGCAGGCTGCGGGACCAAAGCGCCGGCGCCCGCCAATCCGTCCGGAGGTGGAGACGCTTCCAAGCCTCAGGACAAGAAAGTTGTCAAAATCGGCATCTCCCAAATTGTCGAACATCCGTCGCTTAACGCGACGCGCGAAGGCTTCCTGGCCGCGCTTAAGGACAACGGCTTCATCGACAAAGAAACGATGCAGGTCGACTACCAGAATGCGCAAGGCGACTCTACGACCAACCTGACCATCGGGCAGAAGTTCGCCGCCGACAAAAAAGATCTGGTATTCGCCATTGCCACGCCGTCGGCCCAAGCCGTTGTGCAGAACGTGAAAGACACGCCGGTGCTGTTCGGGGGCGTAAGCGATCCGGTGTCCGCCAAGCTCGTTAAAAGCCTGGACAAGCCGGGCGGCAACGTGACCGGCGCCGCCGATACGCATCCGGACGCCATTCCGAAGCTGATCGACTTAGTCGCTTCCGATTTCCCGAAGATCAAGAAGGTCGGGATCGTGGCGAACGAAGGCGAAGCGAATGTCGCGTTCATGGTGAAGACGGCGGAAGCGGCGTTTGCGAAGCATAACATTCAAGTCGTCAAAGCGTCGGTTGCGAACAGCTCCGAGGTGAAGCAGGCTGCCGAATCGCTTGTAGGACGCGTCGATGCGATCTACATCACGCTGGACAACACGGTCGTAAGCGCCGTCGATTCGATTATCAAGCTGGCGAACGACAAGAAAATTCCGTTTTTCTCCAGCGACCGCGATTCGGTAGAAAAAGGAGCTCTCGCCACCTACGGCTTCAAATACTACGATCACGGCTACCAAGCAGGGAAAATGGCCGTCGAGATTCTCAAGAACGGCGCCAAGCCGGGCGACATGAAAGTCAGCTATCCAGACAAGCTTGACCTGATCATCAACCTCGATGCCGCCAAACAGCAGGGCGTAGAAGTAACCGATTCTATGAAAAATAAAGTACAGGATAAGAAAAACCTGCTCAGCGGTTCGGCAAAATAATTTCGTAAGACCCAGGCAGAGTGACCTTCCGAACGGATCAAAGGTCACTTTTGCATTTCTTCGCAGGAGGATGGACATATGTATGAGGCATTTACAGGTTCTCTGGAACTCGGCATGCTGTATGCCGTTATGGCGCTCGGCGTTTATTTGACGTTTCGCATTCTGGATTTTCCCGATTTGACGGTGGACGGCAGCTTTACGACCGGCGGCGCGATTGCCGCGGTCATGATCTCTTCCGGCGTATCCCCGTTACTTGCCACGCTGGCGGCCTTCGGAGGCGGTCTCGTGGCCGGAGCGTGTACCGGACTGCTGCATACCAAAGGCAAAGTGAATGCGCTGCTGTCCGGGATTTTGATGATGATTGCGCTGTATTCGATCAATCTTCGAATTATGGACAAGAAAGCAAACGTTTCGCTGCTTGGAGAAGATACGCTGCTTACTGGCTTGCCGCTGCTTTGGGTGATGCCGGTTGTCGTGCTGGCAATTAAATTCACGTTGGACTGGTTCCTGCACACGGACCTGGGCCTTGCGCTTAGAGCAACCGGAGATAACCCCCGGATGATCCGCAGCTTCGGCGTGAACACGGACAATACGGTCATCGTCGGCGTCAGCTTGTCGAACGGGCTTGTGGCGCTCTCCGGCGCTTTGATCGCGCAGCATTCGGCCTTCGCGGATGTTTCCATGGGGATCGGCATGATCGTGATCGGGCTTGCCTCGGTCATTATCGGGGAAGCGCTGTTTGGCGCGAAGACGGTCATCCGCGCGACGTTGGCCGTCTTGCTGGGCGCTATCGTCTACCGGCTGATCGTGGCGCTGGCGCTTCGCGTCGGGCTGGAATCGACGGACATGAAGCTGATGACCGCGCTCATTGTTATTATCGCCTTGACGCTCCCGATGGTGCGGAGCAAGCTGCGTCAAAAGTCGGTCATTCGTCAACGGGCGGCCGATCTCGAACATTCTCGCGCACGGAACGTTTCGGCAGGAGGTGGCCGATAATGTTACGCGTCGAACATGTTTCCAAGCTGTTTAACCCGGGAACGCCGGACGAAAAGCTAGCCTTGTCGCATATTAACCTCCAATTGAAGGAGGGCGATTTTGTAACGGTGATCGGCAGCAACGGCGCCGGCAAGTCCACACTGATGAATATCATCTCGGGCGTGATGACGCCGGATCTTGGGAAGGTCGCCATTGGCGGAAACGAGGTCGAATCGATGCCCGAGTACCGCCGCAGCGCATGGATCGGCCGGGTGTTCCAAGATCCGATGGCCGGCACTGCGCCGACGATGACAATCGAAGAAAATTTGGCCATGGCCTACAAACGCAGCGAGCGCAGGGGGCTTGCCATCGGCGTTACGGGGCGCAAGCGGACGATGTTCCGCGAGCAGCTCAGCCGGCTCGGTATCGGGCTGGAGAACCGGCTGAACGCCAAGGTCGGCCTGCTCTCGGGAGGGGAACGGCAGGCGCTCAGCCTGCTGATGGCGACCTTCACCGAGCCGCGCATTTTGCTGCTCGACGAGCATACCGCGGCGCTCGATCCTTCGCGGGCGGAGCTGATTACATCGCTGACCGAGCAGATCGTCGCCGAGCTGAAGCTGACGACGCTCATGGTGACGCACAATATGGATCAAGCAATCCGGCTCGGCAACCGGCTGATCATGATGGATAAAGGACGTATTATTTTGGATGTGCCGGAGCAAGAGAAGCGGGGGCTGACCATCGAAGGGCTGCTGCAGCAGTTCGAACGAATTCGTGGCGTCAAGCTTGCGGACGACCGTGTCGTGCTCGGTTAAGGCAGGCGAGCCCAATCAGGCAAGCAAAAAAACGCCGCGTGCAACAGGCGAGGCGTTTCGTATAACCGAAAGAATGGACAGGTCATCGAACCGATAAGGTTCGGTGGCTTGTTCTTTTTACGATAATTCCACATGCTTTGCAGATTCCAAGGCTGAGTCGGATGGACTACCGCATCGTGCTTACCACTGAGGCCGATCATGCTTAATTTGATTAATTAAGCCTACAGATCGTTTCGCGGTTTTATAATTGTGTATCAGTCGCTAATAAAACTACGGAGCGAATTACAATCATCACTATCAGCACTTTTGATCCTCCCGCCCCCCTATTTTTGAGAACATCCTGACCTGATGCCGTTACCCGGCTGTTTGAACATTAGCCGGGTGCGGCATTTTTATTGTTCATATAGGTTGACAATGATATTCATTATCAATAATGTGAAAATAGACGGGAGTCCGCAGCCCACCTTTCCGCATTCCCGCGATGCCTCCGAGTTGGAACATTATGATTGTATTTTGTTGGGCGCTTATACTTGGGGGGACGGGGAGCTGCCGGATGAGTTTCTGGATTTTTATGAAGAAATGGTATCGGATTTTGCAATCGATTAAAGAGGGGACCCGAGTCATGAAGAGTTTTGGAGCATGCTTTAAGAGAACGAAGAAGCCAGACAGTCGGAGCATCCCTCTTCTCTGGTCGATATGCTGCTTGATCCTTTCGGAAAATCGAATGAAGTCAGGAGCGATTACATCTTGAAACCTTCATTATTTCCTTCCGAACGATCCGCTGATTAGTTGGAAGAACTGTGGTATAAGCTGCGCAAAGCGGAATTGCTCCACACCGGACAACTGGAACAGCAGCTTGTTGAATCGTATGTACTACTTGTGGTCAAGAGCGGCACAGGATGTACAACGATCGATCTCACGGATTACCGGCAAACTACTATTGAAATGAGGTATGCAATGTGAAAATCGACGTTAATCAGTTAGCAGAGCATTTTGCGCACACTCCTTTTCAAGTAGAAGGAGTATATCGATATGCTAGAAATTCAGGTGTGCCTTACGCTGACTATACAGATTCTTTTCCTGGATTTGTGTTTCCACTTACAGGGAAGATACAATTTCAATTTAATGGTACGCCTTATATCCTTTCGCCAGGAAAAGTTGTGCATGGGGGCGCAAAAATGAAACTAGCTCAAAAAATGTTTGGTAAAACCAACTGGGAATATATTCTTGTTTTATATCGGATATGTAACTCAGAACTAGAAGACTCAAGCTTTTCTCATCAGCATTTTGAATTATCAACAGGACAATCTCCTCGTCTTATCGAATTAATTATGCGTCTTTGGCATGTGTATAATCAGCGTGGAGGCATTTCGATGTTTCAGACCGAAATGCTGTTTCGAGATGTACTGAATGAAGCCTTATTATGTGTTGTTAATAGGCAAAATAGCTGTGAATCACATACTTTATTCGAACGGGTATCTAATTATATTCATGAATATTATTATCAAAGCCTTACAATAGCATCGCTTGCAGAACAAAATAACGTTAATCGAAATCGACTTTCTTACGTATTTAGAAGACATGCAGGTATGGGACCAGCAGAATATTTATTAAAATATCGTATAAACATGGCGCAAGAAATGCTATTTACAAGTGATGTGCCTGTACAACAAATTGCGCAAACCGTTGGAATTGTCGACCCCTTTTATTTTAGTAGAGTGTTCAAGAAACAATTTGGTATTTCTCCTACTGAATATCGAGAGAAATTCATCAATAATCCATGCTAATTTCAACAGGCATCCATTCTAATCTAAAAATGACTTTACTATACTAGTGGCAAGCCAAAGAAAACATTATGCTGGAGGAATTTTGTATGCAAAAGATGAAAGGACTGCTAATCTCAATGCTATTATTAGCAGGCATACTAGCAGGTTGTAATGAAACACCTGCTAAAAATAAAGGATCAACTACAGAAGTTGCATCTACATCAGCAGTTAATGTAGATGCAACTGATTGGCCAAGAACATTTAAGGATGCGTTAGGTAAAGAAATTGTTATCAAGAAAAAACCAGAAAAATTGGCCTCGCTATGGTATTTTTATCCTGAAATATTAGTTGCATTAGGTGAGCCGCCTGCTGCTTCTACTGAAAAAGAGTATCTATCTTCTTTATCTTATTTAAAAGGAAAGCTGGATTCAACTGAAGAATTAGGAGATAAGTTGTCTCCTAATATTGAAAAAATTCTTTCTATTGAGCCTGATTATATTTTAGCAACAGAACATCATGAAAAAATGTATGATTCACTAGAAAAAGTTGCGCCAGTCATTAAGTTAAAATCCAAGGACATCTATGAAAATTGGCAATATGGACTTCGTACAGTAGCCGAGATTATTGGAAAAGAAGACGAAGCGGAAAAAGTAATTGATAAAATGATGAAAGAAATCACAACTGGGCGTGAAGCATTAAAGTCGATTGAAGGAGAGTCAGTAGCACTTATATTGTCTTGGGATGGAAAAACTTTTAATGTTCTAGGTGAAGGAAATCCTGTCTATACACTGGCGTTTGATAAAGAAAAGGGACTGGGGCTTACACCAGATGATACATTTAAAGGTACTAATACTGAATTTACTACGTTTGAAGGAATTTCAACTGTTCAAGCGGACCATATTTTCCTTATAGGTGACATTACAAAAAAGGAAAAATTAATGAATGACTTAAAACAAAGTAATGTATGGAATGATCTGAATGCCGTGAAGAAAGGCAATGTCTATTTAATGGATACTTCCGCTATTACTGGTGGCCCATTAGCTACCGAATACGCCTTGCAAAATATAACAAATGCCTTGCGTAAGTTCTAAAAAGTCGAGAAGAATTCCATCGAAATCACTCTTGTGCAACATCCGAATGACAATTAGATGCTGGTTAGCTCTTGCCTGTTCTCTGTGACGGAGACGAAATATTTATACTACCCATATCTCTGTATGGTATAATGAAGGTCAAAAAATAAGGAGGGATTAATATCCATTACCAAGCTATTAAACTGAATGAGAAGCTATCTAAATTCAACGATCATTGGTCTCCGAAAGTCATTGGTGAAATGAATGACTATCAATTTAAGCTCGTTAAGATTGCTGGGGATTTTGTATGGCACGATCATCAAGATACCGATAAGGTATTTATCGTGCTCGAAGGGGAGATGTTCATTGATTTTCGTGATGGTCAGGTGAAAATTTCCAAGGGTGAGATGGTTATTGTCCCGAGGGGAGTCGAGCACAAGCCGTCCGCCGAAAAGGAATGCCATATCATGTTGGTGGAGCCTAGAGGCGAAGTTAACACTGGCGGTACTGAGTCCGAATTAACAGCAGCCAATGATATTTGGATCTAGTGTTTGTATTATGTTCGATCACGTAACGTGACGGTAAATCCGTCCAAAATTCTCATTTGGAGTGACGGAACACAGAAAGGGAGACTGGCGTCATGGGGCCGTCAATCAACGTAAGGTAGTCAAGGCCGCGAAGCGTGTATTTCAGCCTTGACAACCGACTCCTTCCAAGCTATTCCCTTGCTCAGCAACGTGTTGCTGGGCCTGCTGAGCGGCGAGCGACGGGGTGTAGGGAACGCGTTTCCTGCATCTCCCCCTATGGGGGACGGAAGGAGGCTCTAAGATTGGCATTACAATTCTCATCTCAGTGTCCCCCGATTGTCATTCTGATTCTGCACATAGGCATTTTTTAGCTGAAACTGCTTCAATTGCTTATTTTCTTTTATACTCCACATACTGATGTGAGGTTCAATATCTTTCAAATCATATTTACTGAGCAGTCGTTCCCTTTCTTTAACATCATCCTGAGGAACTCCATTATATAATAGATATAAAATATCTTGATTGCTCCGGTCGATCAAAATATTGCTGGGACCGCGTGGTTTATGTTTCATATCGATAAACAGGCTAACACTGTGTGATTGTGAATCAATAAGATAAACTCCTCTTTTTTCCCCCGCAGGGACAGTTACTAAAACCTTACTTTCATGTAGTACCGCCTTTGGAAAATCCTGTCTGAATAAATGCAGTCCCATCTTTAGTGACACAAATAGATCCCAGCGCGTGATACGGGGATGATATTGTTTTAACTTGTCCAGTACTTGGGTTTAGCACAGCAATGTATGAGCTATTCTTAGAGGTTTTTTTCGATGAAGAGAAAAAAATGATTGCGTATCGGAAGTATCATGCAGCAGATCGAAATCAATACTTCGAGCAGTGACCATTCGACGGTGAAGAACTTTAATCCGAGACTTGGTGCTACATTGAAGCGTCTGCGAAAAGCAATGAAGGAACATCCAACGGCTTCTCAAGCAAAGTTGGCCCGAATGTTAGGCATTTCTCAGACCCGCATAAGTCAATTAATCAGGAATTATTTGCAGTCTTAGGTTTGTTGCCCCCCCATGATATTCATGGGAGGGTTTCATGCCACTTTAATTCTTGCGGCCCTTCAGCAGAAACAGGATGGCGAATCGGGGAAGCACCAATTGCCGCCTCCAGCGGGAAGGCTGCCGCAGCAGGCGGTACAGCCATTCCAGATTCAGCTTTTGCCAGACGACCGGGGCGCGCTTGACTTTGCCCGCGATGACATCCAGACTGCCGCCGACGCCCATCGCGAGCTTGGCGGATAACCGGCCTTTATATTTAAAGATCCATTTTTCGGCCCGCGGCGCGCCCATGGCTACGATGAGCAGATCGGGCTTCACGCTTGCGATCTGCTCTACGAGCTGCGGTTCGTCCTCAGCGGTAAAAAAGCCGTTACGCCGACCGGCGATCTTGAGTCCCGGGTATTGATTCGCGATCAGGTCGACGGCTTTCTGGCTTGTTTCTTCGTCGGCTCCCAAGAAGTAGAACGACCATCCGTGCTCGTGGCCGAGCGCCAGGAGCCGGAGAAGCATTTCGTAGCCGGTCACGCGCTCGGGCACCGGCTCGCCCTTATAACGCGAAGCCATGACGATGCCGATGCCGTCGGGGGTAATCATGTCAGCCTGTTCGACAATGTGCCGCAGCTCGCTATCTTTTCTTGCATTCATCACAATTTCGGGGTTGGCCGTAATCAAGTGAAACAGCCGCGGATCGTTCCGGTCCAGCCGGCGATGCAGCTCGCTTATAGTTTCGTCTAAAGATAATTTGGAAAATGGTACGCCTAAAATGGAAACGGTTTGCATCAGTATCCCCTCTACGTTCATTTCCTCTATCTTACCACAGAATCGCCGGGAAGAAGAATCTTTCGCTAAATTGCGACTTAAAAACTAAACATACGATGATCAAAAGTCAAATTCCAGTTAATTTAAAATATATTAATATAAACTTAATAAAGAAAATATTTACAATTATTCCAGTCTGCTTTATAGTAGATATATGCCATTTTTGAAAGTCTTTCGCTCTCGCATGAATCTGGGTGTAAAAAAGCTGGCCAGCTCGCCCTGATTGCGAAACCGATCGACAACAGGAATGGTTCGATTATCCAAATCGTGAGAGAGAAGGAGGCATGTTCGTTTTATGAAAAAGAAATATCTTGTTATTGTTCTGTCCTTGTCTTTGGTTTCGGCAGGTCTGTTGTCTGCTTCTGCCGGCGCTTCCACTACGGACGCGCAAACAACAACGAACTTTGCTGCAATTGACGTTGATCAATCTTATGAAGAAAATTTAGCAATTCCCGCTGTAGCTGCAGCAGCGGCACGTCTTGCCGCTACACCTGCAGTAAGAGCGGCGGCATCAACCGTGGCCAGCGCTGCGGTTGGTTGGGCTGTCGGGAAGGGCCTGGATCGCATTTTTGGTTTTAGCCCTCCAGCACCCCACATCCAGGAATCGGACATCTTGTTCGACAACTAGGTTGTAGGTAAAAGATTACGTTTATCGTTACTTAAAGTTGGAAGAGAGATTTCGTTCTTTTGCAGAACGATTCTCTCTTCCTCTTCATCAATTACTATATTTTTAACGGAAAGGCGGTGCCTTTCGTGAAAACCGGAAAGCTTCAGCGGGGTGCGCTCTTATTTCTCCCCTTCTTGTTATTCGGATTTATGGTGTTTCACTTCAGCATCATTTTCATGCATGTTCTCCCATTTAATCCGATGACATCCAAGTTCAATGGTTTGGTTAGATGGTACACCTCGACTGTTTTTTATCAAAACTGGCACCTGTTCGCACCTGATCCGATTAGTACGAACTATACGATCTATATGCAAGCCAAGCTGCAGAATGCCAATCATGAGCAAGTGGAGAGCGAGTGGATCGACCTCACCACTCCATTAATTACTTCCAATTGGGAGCAGTACATTTCTCCTGTGAATCGCCTCATGCGTTTTGGTACGGATTCGTTTATGCAAACATTTCATCAAGATGAACTAGCGGAAAAATTAGAAGTGAAAAAACAAAAATTAAATAAACAAGATTTAACGACTTCTAAAGAAAACCAAAAGCTACTGGAAGATTTTCGTTCGCAAGGAATTGATCTGATGTACCGTATGGGATACTCTAATGTGTCAAAATATTTTCCGAATCAAAAGGTGGATTCCATTCGCATGCGTGTCACCTTTGCAAAGGTTAAACCATTTTCAGAACGCAACAATCCCGACTATAAGACGGTTCCCCAATATGTGGATTACCATTGGAAGGATTATATCCCGGTGATTCCTTCCATTTAAAAGCTGCTCACTACCTTATAAAGAAGGTGCTTTTGCATGCAAGCTATTGCAAATGTAAACCGTTCTATCTGGTTGCGATGGTTTTATCGCGAAAACTTTCTGATTGGAACGTCTCTTGCCAGAATTGGCTTTGGTCTCGTTCTTCTTTACATGTATTTGATCCATTATTCGCAGCGCTATCTTCTCTGGTCCGATCAAGGCTTAATTGATCACGCTACTTATTTAACAACGACGAAAGGATTTTCGTTATCGTTATACACATGGAGCCCTTCGATGCTGTATTTCGATATCGTGTATCATATAGGGATCATAGTCACGATCCTCTATATAATCGGCTGGAAAGGCCGGTTAATGTCCATTCTTTTCTTTATTTTTACGTATTCGCTTTTGGACCGGAATTATCTTATTGGAGATGGCGGCGACAATATTCTTCGCATCCTGCTTTGCTATATGATCTTTGCCAACACGACAGCTTACTTTTCCGCGGATGCCGAAAAATATTGGAAGAAACGTTCGGTAGCGGAAGAGGGCACATGGTACAAGATTAAAGCTGTTTTTCACAACTTTGCCGTACTGTTCTGCATCATCAACCTGTGCATCATGTATCTGACTTCCGGACTATATCAAATCATGGGTGAAATGTGGCATAGTGGAACTGCTGTATATTATATTATGCAAGTGAATCAATTTAGCCATCCTTTCTTTCGCAACCTGATTTTACAGAACGATTTCTTCATCGTTCTTTTCACTTACGCATCCGTGATCGTCAAGCTTGCTTTTCCGTTCTTGCTGTTTAACCGATATACAAAGTATTTCATTGTGTTTTGTGTCGTTTCTTTTCATTTAGGCATCGGCATCGCAATGGGACTTATCACCTTCTCGCTCATCATGTGCATTATTGATTTTATGCTCATATCGGATGAGGAATATAAGAAAATACACGGCAAGCTGATTCGTTTGCGGCGGTTCTTTCTTCTTGCGTTTCGGACACGAACGCGCAGCTTTGGGAGGAAGTCGATCCCACAAACACATCACGTTATCGTGTTTTATGACGGGTGGTGCCCCTTCTGCCAAGCCTCGGTTCGCAATCTGAGAAAGCTCGACTGGTTCCGGCTCCTTCATTTCGTATCGTTCCGCGAGCCGAATGTTTGTAACACATTTCATCTTGATGTGAATAAATTAGAGAAGCGAATGCATAGCAAGCGGAAGACAAAAGGTAAATCCCACGAAGGCATCTATGCGTTCATCCAGATCAGCAAACGGCTTGTCCCGCTTTGGCCGCTTGTGCCGCTGCTTTATTTGGCTGCGATCTGTGGAATCGGACAAAAAACGTACGATTTTATCGCTTCCCGCCGAACGATCATTCCGACAGGCGGCTGCGACGACACATGCTATTTGCCAACAGCACGCCCATCCATTAAATCCTAATAAAATGACTGTGATAAAAAGGAGCATCATGAAACCATTGTATCGGATCGAATATCATTTCATTAAAACTTACCGGGTTGATTATACGTACTTAAACAAACAGGATTCGCCCGTTTCTTTATGGCTGTCTTTACCCGCTGACAGTATGACGCAGCGTAACATTCGGATATTGCAGCAAACGGCGCCTAAAGAAATGAACTTGCTGCCAACAGGCAATCAGCTGGCCTACTATGAACTGCTTCCGGGCGAAGACGTCGCTTTCTCCTGCTTATTCGATAGTTATGAAACCCGATTGGTTCCATTCGATCCAAACAAGAACAAGGATAATAAAGCAGAAGTACCGGAATTAACCGAGGACGAACGCCGGTTTTATTTACGTTCAACTCCACTCGTTCCCTTGACGGATGAAATTCGTCAAGAAGCCGTTCGGATTGTTGGGGATAGCAAGGAACCGATTGAACAGGCGCGAAAGCTATTTTTTCATTTGATTCAACACTATAAATATATTTATCCCCCGAAGGAACGGGGAGCGTCTGCTATGCGTCGAAATCAACGGGGAGATTGCGGCGAGTTTTCTTTCTTGTTTGCCGCTTACTGTCGTTCGCTTCATATTCCTTGCCGCACCGTTTTCGGTTCTTGGGCGACAGGAAGGCTTAGGGCGCACGTTTGGAATGAATTTTTCGCAGAGGGTGTAGGTTGGGTCCCCGTAGATGCAAGTGTCCAGGTGAGTATGAAAAGCCAATGGAACAAGCTGGCATTCGTTACCGGATACGGAGCGAGAAATGCGAAGCACTATTACTTTGGAAACTTGGAAGGCAGACGGATTGTTTTCAGTCTGGATCCCAATGTGCCGCTGTTCCCGCCGTTTCCGGAAGGTTCTCAGCTTGCGGCAACGAATCAGGAGCAGTTGCAAAATATAGGTGAAGAAATGTTTGCCTGGGGGTTTCAGGCCCAGCACGGAACTGCGCCGTATTTGCAGCCTGCGTATACCCAATTCACTTCTCCCGTTGGTCCCGGACCAACAACGGAGGATTATTTAGGCTCTTGGCATGTCAAGGAAACCGGTCTGATCTCGGCCTTATCCTTGAAGCTGAAATATGCAGCCTTTATTGCGGCTATGGCATGCTGGGGCACCTACTACGTATTGTCTTGGACTTTCACCAAGCTGGAATGGCTTAATCTATTTTCAACCTTGAGTTATTGCTTGTTTCTTCTTGTTTCGATTCTTAGAAAAGAAGCTTATTATGTGATGTATATTCTGTTTGGACTCATGTTGCTTAGCGCGCTTCGAGGAGTGAGTCTTTTTGTAAAATAAGGAGTTTTTCGATGATGAGCGATTATGGTCGACAAACAAGGCAATGGTGGGATGCGGAGGAACGGGTGAATATTGGAAGGGTGATCGCCCATACCCTTATCGGATCGGTTATGAGCTGGTCTTTATTCATCGTTTGCTTCGTCGGGTTTCAACTTCTTAAGCCGTTGCTGGACCCTTTGTTAAACCAAATTTGGCAAGCCGCATCGCTTCCGATATCGGAAACAAGCGAATTAATCATGCATGGCTTTCAAATTTTTTGCAATTTTCTTGTTTTTCATTATATCGTTCGTCGGTCCATAAAAAAAGCTGGCCGCGTGGAATTTAAGGGTAATCTGATCGCATGCATGCTCATTAGTCTCATTCCCTGGTTGTTTTTTATTGCAACCAGTCTAATTTCTGCAAAGCAACCATCCTCTCTTGGTCCCATCCAAATCTTTGAGCTGGTGTTGTATTTGCTAAGTTTCGTGCTTGCGGTTTATGTACCCTATAAATATAAACAGCTTCCGCTGATTGAGGCTGTACGGGAGCATCAGGTATAATTTCCCTTATCAAGCGTAGGGGAGGAAGACAACTTGTTGATGGACGAGACGTTAAGGATTGCCCGGGAGGTCGCCTGCGAAGCGGCCGCTGCCGCAGGGAGGCTGGCGAAGGAGCATTTTGACCGGGATAAAGAAGTGATGGCCAAAGGGAATCAAGGGGACTTGGTGACCGCGATCGATCATTTGGCCGAGAAGGAAATTTTGAACCGGCTGCAAGAGCGCTTCCCCGAGCATCGGATTCGCAGTGAGGAGAGCGGCTGGTCCGGGGCGGATAGCGACTGGCTGTGGATGGTCGATCCGCTGGACGGCACGAACAATTACGCGATCGGGCTGCCGGCGTACGGCGTGTCGCTGACGCTGATTTACCGGGGAGAGCCGCGACTGGGGGTCATCTACGATTCGCATCTGGAAAAATTGTACGTCGCCGAGCAGGGAAAGGGAGCTTTGTGCAACGGGCTGCCGATTCGTGTCAAAGCGTCCGCAGCTGCCGGGCGAATGACCTTGGGCTGGATTCAGGGGCATGACGTCGGCAAGGGCGGACAGGCCACGTCGCTAAAGCACCATCTCGATGTGCACAGCAAACGGGTCCTGTCGCTATGGGCGCCAACGCTGCTATGGAGCATGCTCGCGCGCGGCGATCTGGACGGCATCGTGCTGTACAATTCGGAAGGCGAGGACTTGTACTCGGGCCTGCTGCTTGCGAAGGAAGCAGGGGCGGCGGTCGTCGACTTCGACGGCCGAGCGTTCGAAGGCATGAACCCCGAGCCGTATATCGTCGCCTGCCCTCCGGACCGTCTGGAGAATCTGCTTTCTTTGGTGCAGACGGGACTTGGCGGGTAGACGAAGGATTTCAGCTTCTACAGGCTCTGTGTGATCGGTGAAAATAAAGTATTAGACTTACGCGGCGGCGTTAAATTAACCGGCAAAAATCTGCAATAGATAGCGCACTGAAGGAGGAATGAAACCTAGTGACTCTGGAGGAAGTGTTAAAAGGCGGTAATGTAAATCACATAGTCCGTATGGCGAACACTGTTCGCCGCCCTATAGGTTATTGGAGTCCGAATGTTCATGAACTACTCAAACATTTGGAAAAACAAGGCTTTGAGGGAGCACCAAGATTTCTCGGAATCGATGACTCTGGTCGTGAAATATTGACATTTATTTCCGGTGAAGTTCCAGCGAACGATTATCCAGAACTTGAACCGTACATGTGGTCGGACGAAACGCTTGTGGGTTTGGCACGCCTTTTGCGTCGTTTCCATGATGCGACTAAAGCGTTCACTCTCAATACGGAAGACAGGTGGCAGCTTAGCTATGCCGACGAGGCCGAGCACGAAGTGATCTGTCATAATGACGCAGCCTTGTATAATGTTGTCTTTCAAAAGGGGGCTCCCGTGGCCCTGATTGATTTTGACATGGCAGGCCCAGGTCCGCGTATGTGGGACATTGCGTACTTCCTTTATACATCGGTTCCGCTTGCGAGTTTCGCACCTGACCATTCTTCTGGAACAACGGTAGCATACCAATGTGAAATACACGCCGCAGAGCGCCGTCGGCGAATTCATTTGTTTTTTGAATCTTATGGAATTCCCGTTCCTAATAATCTGCGACAGTGGATTATTCAACGTTTGTTAGTACTGTGTACTACGTTGAGAAATGGTGCCACCGACGGAAATCCTGCCCTTCAAATAATGGCTGATGAGGGTCAATTGGCTCACTATGAGAGTGAGATTCGTTTTGTAACAGATCATTTCGAAGATTGGATATAGGAATCGAATTATCCGCTAACGCGGCCTACAGTTTAGCAGTAAATTCCACCCATTACGAGATGTATATGAGGAAACAGGAGTAGGGAGAAACGAAGTGACTTATCCGATACGGGTTCGCGCCTGCGCGCTTATCCTCCGGGACGACAGCGTGCTGCTGATCGAATTCATAGATGTGAATGGACTTCATTACAACTTACCTGCCGGAGGCGTCGAAGCCGGGGAATCGGTCATCGAAGCGGTGATCCGGGAGGCGCGGGAGGAAGCGGCCGCACACGTTGAGGTCGGACCGCTGGCCTTCGTATATGAATACGCCCCGCATCGGAGCGATCATATGTATGGCGCAACGCACAGCGTCCACCTGATATTCGATTGCAAGCTGAAGGAAGGGTCTGTGCCCGCAATGCCCGCGAGCCCCGATCCGAATCAAACGGGCGTACGGTGGATTCCGCTTTCCGAGCTGGACAAGATCGTGCTGTACCCCAACCTAAGAAAGCAGATTGCCGATTATGCCGCAAGACGTACCGGCACGCCGGGATTCATCGAGGAGCATCAGCTCGACAAGTACCCGCTTCCTTCTTCGTAAAACAGCGAAAACCTGACGGTGCATAGCCCTAAGCGGGCTGACCGTCAGGTTTTCTTTTTCCCCGCTTCGTTACCAAATACTTGGCAGCACCTTGATTTCACGATCCAGCTTGGGCAGGAACGAATAATTCGGATTGAAGGTGAAAATCCGTTTCATCTGGCAGGACAGCATCACCACGGCCGTCATTGCTTCGTTCAGCGAGAAGCGGTAGTTCGGAAAATCGATAATGAGCCGCTTTGCTTCCCGCTCCAGGTCCGGCGTCCCCGGCACGATCGTCAGCACGCCCTGTTGGACCGCTTTTTCCATCGTGTTCAAGAAGAACTGCGCATCTGAATAGTCAAAATGATTGCGCAGCCATTGGTGCGTTTCGAAGATCACATAGTTCGTCGTAGCCAAATGCCGGTCCATATCGTCCAGGTCGAAGAACAGCGACCGGGCCTTCAAATAATACGGGTCCTCCGGATTCATAAACGCCATCAGAGCGGACTGCTCCAGAAAGATCGCCTGCTGCAAGGCTGCGGAATCATGCGCGATCAAAGCTATGCACCTCCTCGCCTGTATATCGTTCTTTCCGCTTCGTCAAGCTGTCGAGCTGCAGCAGCGGATTTTTTTCCTTCTGCTCCATCGTCGCTTGAAACTTCATTTCATGGGACCGCACGGCAAAATATTGGTCGATCATATAGTGAACCACGGCGCTGACGGTCGTCTGTTCAGCTTCGGCCATTCGTCTGCACTTGTCATAAACCTCGGGCTCCAGCTCGATGGCGGCGGTCTCGACGGCTTCCCTCTCCGTCGAAATGAGCTGGGATGCGGCGGATTTCCATTTCCTCAGCTGGCTTTGCATGAATTCCTTGGAACTGCTCACGGGCGTCACCTTCCACAACACAATTTATACGGGCTTGAATGCGCAAGCCGACTTCTTTATACTGTTCGGCGAAAACCGCCGTTTTTAGGGGATTTTCGCTGTTTTTCGAGCACGCTCATCCTTTGGTCACAGATATTTAACCGCTTGGTCCGATTTTGAACATCGTTTGCTCAAATTTTTCGTGTAACGTTAGCGAGTACGGCACCTTTTTCGGCTAATCCCCCCGCAAAATAGGGGGGGCGGGAGAATGCTATAGTATCTTCACCGGTAAAAGGAGCATTGTCTGCATGAATTCTTGGAAAGTACTGGTCGCCGACGATGACCCGAACGTCAGGGAGATCATTCGGCTTTATTTTGAAAAACAGCACATCAGCATGATTGAGGCGCAGGACGGCGAGGAGGCGCTTGAGCTTGTCGAGAAGGAAGCGCCGGACATCGTGATTCTCGACGTCATGATGCCGAAGATGGACGGCTTCGAAGCCTGCCGCCAAATTTTGAAACGATTCGATATTCCCGTCATCATGCTTACGGCGAAGCGGGAAGAATTCGACCGGGTGCTGGGGCTTGAGCTCGGAGCCGACGATTACGTCACGAAACCGTTCAGTCCGCGGGAGCTTGTGGCGCGGATCAAGGCGATCTTCCGCCGGATGCAGCGCCGCAAATTGCCGGGAGAACCGGTCGCCATCACGTTCGAGGGATTCTCGATCAACACGGAGCGCCGCGAGGTGCTGGCCGGGGAGGAGCGGATCGTTCTTCGCCCGAAGGAGTTCGATTTGCTGACGCATCTGGCCCGGTCGCCGGGGACGGTGTATACGCGGGAGCAGCTGCTGGAGCAGGTGTGGGGCTACGAGTTTATCGGAGATATCCGGACGGTCGACGTGCACGTGAAAAAATTAAGGGAGAAGCTGCTCCCATACCGGAGCGACTGTATTCATACGGTATGGGGCGTAGGGTATAAATTCGAGGTCCAAAAATAATGCTTGGCATCGGCAAAAGCATTTTCCGCCGGCTGCTGTTCGGCCATATGTTCACCATGCTGCTGGGTCTATGCGTCGTCGGGTTTCTGCTTTCGTTGCTGACCAAGGGCTATATCGTTAATTCGCAAAAGGAAGAGCTGCTGCGTAAGGCGAAGCGGGTCAACCTGGCGGTGCAAACCGTCGTCGTCCCGGACGATCGCGTCAAGGAGCTGCTGCTGTTCTTCGACCAGACGTTCGACGCGCGTATCTGGCTGTTCGACCGCAATGGCAAAATCGCCGCCACCTCCAGCAAGGACGAGGTGTACGTCGGCAAATCCGTCGATCCTGCCGTCGTCCGCAAAGTATTGAACGGCGAAGAAGCGCAGTTGAACGAGCCGCGCTTCGAGGGGCTCAAGGAGTCGATGCTGTCCGTCGTCGTCCCGTGGGGCAAGGACAATGAGGTATACGGAGGAATCGTGCTGCACGCCTCGGTCGCCGGAATGAACGAAACGATTACGTTAATGCGCGAAACGATCCTGTGGGTCACGCTCGTGGGCGTGCTGCTCTCGGCGGCGACAGCGTCGTATTTATCGTGGTCCATCTCCCGGCCGCTGCAGCGGATCGACAAGCTGGCCCTGCGCATCGGGCACGGGGATTACGGCGAGCGGATTGAGATTTCGTCGAACGACGAGATCGGAGAGCTGGCCGCCACCATCAATCAGATGGCGGACAAGCTGCAGCGGACGGACGAAGACAAGCGCAAGCAGGAGCAAATCCGTCAGGACTTTCTGGCGAACGTATCCCACGAGCTGCGGACGCCACTCACGGCCATGCAAGGGTTTCTGGAGGCGCTGCAGGACGACCTGATCGACGATGCGGCCAAGCCGAAATATTACGACATTATTTACAAAGAAACGCTTCATATGAACCGGTTGGTGGATGACATCGCCGATCTGATCAAGCTGGAAAACGACGAGATCGCCTTGTCCCGCAGCCCGGTGGATGTGCAGCAGTTATTTGCGCACATCGCCGCCATGTTCGGACCGGAAGCCGCGGAACGCAGCACGACGATCGAAACGCGGACGGAAGAGGGACTGCCGGACGCGTATGCGGACCGGGACCGCTTCGAGCAAATTATGAAAAATTTAGTAAAGAATGCCGTAAAATTTACGGAAAACGGCAAAATTTTGCTGGGCGCCCGTGCGGAAAGTGAGCTGCTTATGATTCAAGTGGCGGATACCGGCATCGGGATTTCTCCCGACGATCAGGAGATGATCTGGGAGCGCTTTTTCAAGGTGGACCGCGGCCGGAGCAAAAAAAGCAGCGGTACCGGGCTCGGACTGGCCATTGTCCGGGAACTGGTAGAGCTGCATGGCGGGACGATTACCGTCCGCAGCGAAGTCGGCCAAGGAACCGTATTCGAGTTCCGGCTGCCGGCGGCTCAGAACGCAATACACGAAGGAGGAAGACAACATGTTAAAGCGATTTGATACGCTGTACGGCATTGATTTGGGAACTTCGAATACGGTGATTTACCAGCACGGGAAAGGCATCGTCCTGCGGGAGCCGTCTGTGGTGGCGATCCGGCAGGATTCGGGCGAGATGGTGGCGGCCGGTACGGAAGCGCAGGCGATGATCGGCCGGACCCCGGGCAATATCGATATCATTTACCCGCTGATGGACGGGGTGATCGCCAACTTTGACATTACGAGCGCGATGCTTCAGCATTTTATTAAAAAAATTCAAGGCCGGGCCCCCTGGTTTCGCAGCTCGCAAGTGTACATCTCCGTACCGTGCGGCATTACGAACGTGCAGAAGCGCGCCGTCGAAGAGACGATGGTGCATAAAGGCGCCAAGAAGGCGGTAGCCGTGGAAGAGCCGCTTGCCGCGGCGCTTGGTGCCGGGCTTCCGGTCGACCAGCCGATCGGCAGTCTGGTGCTTGATATCGGCGGGGGAGCGAGTCAAGTGGCCGTGCTATCGCTCGGAGGCATCGTAGTTAGCCATACGGTACGGCGCGCAGGGATGTCGCTCGATCGGGATATCATCGAATACGTCAAAAAGACGTACAATCTGGCGATCGGCGAACGGACCGCGGAGGAGATCAAGAAGCAGATCGGGTCGGTCGTCGAGCGGCAGAAGGACAAGGCCATCGATATTAAAGGCCGCGATCTGATCGATGGTTTGCCCCGGTCGCTCCGCTTGACCTCCGGCGAAATTTTCGGACTGATGGACGATTTTCTGGCGACGATTTTGGACGCGATCCGGGTGACGCTGGAGCACTGTCCGCCGGAGCTTGCCGGGGATGTGGTGGAGCGGGGCATTCTTCTGTGCGGAGGCGGCTCGTTGCTTCACGGGCTGGTCGAGCGCATTCAGGCGGAAACCAGCGTTCCCGTCCATCTGGCGGCGGAGCCGCAGGATTGCACGGCACTGGGAGCGGGCATGATGATCGATTTTAAGCGGGAGGGCTGGAGCCGCGGGACGGCTATCCCCGATCGGAATGCCGCCGCGCGGGCGGAAGAGGAGCCTCTGCGGCAGGACGCTTAGAAGGCGGCTCAGGCTCAGGAGCTGCTGCGCGGGCGAAACATAAGCCGTTGACCGTTCACGGAATTGCCGCTAAGCTATGAAAAAAGCTTAGGCTCATAGGGAGGCGGTTGTCATGGCGGTAAAGCGGCTGGGCTGTTTGCATGCGCATCATTCGAATATCCGGTATTTGGAGGAAGGCCTGGCTCGCGAGGCGTTTTCCTGCCTGCATTTTGTCGATCCCGGCGCGATCCATTGGCTGACCCGTGCGGCAGCGTCCGAAGGGGCGCGGCAGGTGCAAGCGAAGCTGCGCGGCCAGTTGGAATGGATTGCGGGCTGCGGGGTAGACGCCATCGTCATCACATGCACCAATTATATCGCCGCACTGTCGCCCTGGGAGCAAGCGGTCGAAGCGACGGGCGGCATTCCGGTGATCGCGATCGACGAGCCGTGGTTTGACGAGCTGCTGAAGCTCGGGGACGAGGCGGTCGTCGCTTTCACGAACCCGGCCACTGTAGAAGGAACGATGGAACGGCTGCATGCCCACGCCAAGCTGCAGGGCAGAGCGTTCAAGGGGCAGACGGCGTTGTCTGACCCGGCCTGCTTCGAGATGCTGCTGCAAGGACGAGAAGCGGCGTATGCGGAGCAGGTTGAAGCGTTCCTGCTGGACTTGATACAGAAATCGTCGGCCCCGGTCGCAGCGGCTCAATTGTCGATGACGGACGCGGCTGTACGGGCCGAAGCGGTGTCCGGCGCTCGGGTGCTGTCGCCGATGCAGGCCCTGCTGGAGAGGCTGCGGTAAGGCGATCCGGTCTTGTCACAGTTATGTAATAAATCCATGGTACATTTTTATTGCAGCACTACATACGACCATAGCCTGTAGGAGGAAATGACCATGAAGATGAACAAGCTCATATCAGTCGGCGTTGCCTGCGCCATGCTGCTCGGCGGAGCGGTATCCGCAAGCGCCGCGCCGGCTGCCGCGCAAAAGCCGAGCCAGACTGCCGTGAAGGAGGCCAAGGCTCAGCATAAGCAAGCCAAGGCATCGTTGCAGGCCGAGCAGCTCGCGCAACTGCAAAAGACGGCATCGGGTCTCGGGATCGCGACTGACGGCAAAACGGCGAAGGAGTTGAAGGCCGCCATCCGGGAGAAGCGCAAGGCGCTCGCCGAGCAGAAGCGCGCCGATGCGCTGGCCAAGCGGAAAGCCGAAGCGGAGAAGCTGGGCATTTCCACCCAAGGCAAAACCGCCCAAGAGCTCGCCAAGGAGATTCAAGCGAAGAAGCAGGAGCAGAAGGCAAGCAAGCAGGCGAAGAAGCAAGAGCAAAAAGCGAGCAAGTAAACGAAGAAAAGCAGCTAGTCGTAAGTAACTCTCAACCAAGTCTGCAAAGGTCTGCCCGTGAGCCATTTTAAAGATGGACGCGCGCGGATCCTTTTTCACTTGCATGGTCGGCTCGTTACGTATCCTGTTTGACACCGGTCCCCTCGTTCAGGCATGATGATAGAAACAAGCTGAGGAAAGGAGCCGCGACCATCGTGAACAGGGTACTGCAAGGAGGCGTCCGCTTTTACCGCAAATGGATCTCGCCGCTGAAACCGCCGACCTGCCGGTTTTACCCGACCTGCTCCGCCTACGCGCTGGAAGCGCTGGAGAAGCACGGCGCGGCCCGCGGTTCGTGGCTTACGGTGAAACGGATCTGCAAATGTCATCCGTTCCACCCTGGGGGAGTGGATCATGTCCCTTGACACGGGCGGTTCATTTTCGATATATTTGGCTTAATGATCCTATGAACGGATAAGTACTTTGCCATAGAAGCCGCACAGAGAGCCGGAGAAGCTGAGAACCGGTCGGCCGATGCGAAGGAAGATGGTCCGGGAGGATATGAAGGCGAGCTATGCTCGCGGTCGAATCAACCGCAGGCGGTAAGCTTTCATCGTAGCTCCGGCGTTAACGGATGGTCAGCGATTGACCGTTAAGCCTCGAACGGCGCTTTGGTTCGCTATGCGTCCGAACGGGGGAAGTTGGGTGGTACCGCGTGAGTTCGAAGCTCTCGTCCCATAGGGATGAGAGCTTTTTTGCATTTTCAATTCACTAGGAGGTCATTTGAACATGTCTGAAACCAACAAAAGCTTTTACATCACGACGCCTATTTATTACCCGAGCGACAAGCTGCACATCGGCCACGCGTATTCGACGGTGGCGGGCGACGTCATGGCACGATACAAGCGGCTGCGCGGGTACAACGTCATGTACTTGACGGGCACCGACGAGCACGGGCAGAAGATCGAGCGCAAAGCGCAGGAGGCGGGCAAGACACCGCAGCAGTTCGTGGACGATATCGTCGCTGGAATCAAGGAGTTGTGGAAAAAGCTCGACATCTCGTACGACGATTTCATCCGTACGACCGATGCGCGCCATAAGCAGGCCGTCGAGAAAATTTTCACGAAGCTGATGGAGCAGGACGATATTTACCTCGGCCATTACGAAGGCTGGTACTGTACGCCGTGCGAGTCGTTTTTCCTCGAAAACAAGCTGGTTGACGGCAAATGTCCGGACTGCGGACGCCCGGTAGAATGGGTGAAGGAAGAGAGCTACTTCTTCCGGCTCAGCAAATATGCCGACCGGCTGATTGAGCATTACGAGAAGCATCCGGAGTTCATTCATCCGGAATCCCGCCGCAACGAGATGATCAACAACTTCATCAAGCCTGGACTGGAGGATTTGGCCGTCTCCCGGACGACGTTCGACTGGGGCATCCGTGTGCCGGGCAATCCGAAGCATGTGATCTACGTCTGGATCGACGCGCTCTCCAACTATATTACCGCGCTCGGCTACGGCAGCGAGGATGACAGCCGTTACCAAACGTACTGGCCTGCGGACGTGCACTTGATGAGCAAGGAGATCGTGCGTTTCCATACGATCATCTGGCCGGCGATGCTGATGGCGCTCGGTCTGCCGCTGCCGAAGAAGGTCATCGGCCACGGCTGGCTGCTGATGAAGGACGGCAAAATGTCCAAATCCAAAGGCAACGTCGTGGACCCGGTCACCTTGATCGACCGCTATGGTCTAGACGCGCTCCGTTATTACCTGATGCGGGAAGTGCCGTTCGGCTCCGACGGCACGTTTACGCCGGAAAACTTCGTGGAGCGGATCAACTTCGACCTGGCGAACGACCTCGGTAATCTGCTCAGCCGTACGGTGGCGATGATCGACAAATATTTCGGCGGCGAGGTGCAGCCGTATGTCGCCGGCGCGACCGAATTCGACGCCGCCGTGCTGGAGACGGCCGAAGCGACGGTAACCAAAGTCGAGGAAGCGATGGAAAAAATGGAGTTTTCCGTAGCGCTCGCTTCGATCTGGCAGCTTGTCAGCCGCACGAACAAATACATCGACGAGACGCAGCCGTGGAACCTGGCGAAGGACGAGACGAAGCGGGAGACGCTTGGGTCCGTGCTGTACGTGCTGGCCGAATCGCTGCGCATCTCGTCCGTGCTGCTCCAGCCGTTCATGACTGAGACGCCGCGCCGCATGTGGCAGCAGCTTGGCATCGAAGCCGGCCCGCTCACCGTATGGGATACGGTGCATGCTTTCGGGACGCTGCCGGCTGGCACGCGCGTGGCGAAGGGCGAAGCGATGTTCCCGCGCTTGGAGGCGGACAAGGAAATCGCGTTCATCGCGGAATCGATGAGCGGCGGAACGGCTCCTGCGGCAGAGTCCGAAGAACCGAAGGCTGCGGACGCGAAAGCGGAGACGGCTGCCGTACCGGCGCCGGAGGCTTCCCCTGAAATCTCGATCGACGATTTCTTCAAGGTTGACCTGCGGGTGGCCGAGGTCATCGCCGCCGAGCCGGTGAAGAATGCCGACAAGCTGCTGAAGCTGCAGCTCGATCTCGGCTACGAGCAGCGTCAGGTCGTCTCTGGTATCGCCAAATATTACACGCCGGAGCAAATGGTCGGCCGCAAAGTCATCTGCGTCACGAACCTGAAGCCGGTCAAGCTGCGCGGCGAATTGTCGCAGGGCATGATTCTGGCCGCATCGCAAGGAGACCGGTTGACTCTTGCAACAGTTTCCGATTCAATTCCGAACGGATCTGTGGTAAAATAAGGTTTGTTCACGTGAACAAATAATGAATTACCATAGTGGGAGGCTTCTTGTATGCAGAAGAACGACGGAATGAATTACGCGCCGCAGGGGAAACCGAATCCGGTCGTGAAGCCGGGCGAGTTCGCTTTTGCCGCGATAGGGCTGGATCACGGCCATATTTACGGCATGTGCAACGGCCTGATGGAAGCGGGTGCCGATTTGGTTGCCGTCTACGACCCGGACCCCGCGAAAGTCGAAGCATTCGTCAAGCGGTACCCGCAAGCCAAGGCCGCTGCCTCGGAGGAAGAAATCCTGCACGATCCGAGCATTCAGCTCGTAGCGGCAGCGGCCGTCCCTTCGGAACGCGGAGCGCTTGGAATTCGTGTCATGGGTGCGGGAAAAGACTACTTTACCGACAAGACGCCATTCACCGCGTTATCGCAGCTTGAAGCCGCCCGTGCGAAAGTAAAGGAAACGGGCCGGAAGTACATGGTCTATTACAGCGAACGGCTGCATGTGGAAAGCGCCGTGTTCGCCGGAGAGCTGATTCAGAAGGGCGCGATCGGCCGCGTCGTGCACGTGATGGGCTGGGGCCCGCACCGTTTGAATGCGCCGAGCCGTCCGCAGTGGTTTTTCGAGCGGGAGAAATATGGCGGCATCCTGTGCGACATCGGCAGCCATCAGATCGAGCAGTTCTTGTTCTACACCGGCGCCAAGGACGCCACGGTCGTCAGCAGCCGGGTAGCCAACTATAACAACAAGCAGTACCCGGAGCTGGAAGACTTCGGAGACGCCGCGCTGACCGGCGATAACGGCGCGACCTTCTACTTCCGCGTCGACTGGCTGACACCGGACGGCCTCAGCACCTGGGGCGACGGCCGGACGCTCATCGTCGGCACAGACGGGTACATCGAGCTGCGCAAGTATATCGATATTGCCCGGGATAAGCAGGGTGACCATGTGTACTTGGTGAACAAGGAAGGCGAGCGGCATTTCTCCGTTCACGGCGAAGCCGGCTATCCGTACTTCGGGCAATTGCTCCTCGATTGTATACACCGGACGGAAAATGCGATGACGCAGGAGCATGCTTTCAAAGCAGCCGAATTGTGTTTGAAAGCTCAGCAGCAAGCGGTTCGCGTCGAGTAGCTTTCAACCGTATAGATCGAAATACCCCTTTGCCATCATCAGGCGCAAAGGGGTATTTTTGGCTTTATCGTAATTTCTACATTTACCGTTGACAAGCGGATGGGCGGGGCGTATAATCGTCGTTGTTAATGAAAAAAATTACGATTTATATCTCGGAGGGTAATATTTCATGAAGCGAACATTTATCAAACGGGCCGTCCTTCCCGTGATCCTGGTTTTGCTGGTTTCCACGCTGCTGTCCGCTTGCGGAGGACGTTCGCAGCCTGCGCTTGTGAACGGCAAGATCAATATCGCAGTCAGCTTTTATCCTTTATATGATTTTGCCTCCAAAATCGGCGGAGATCATGTCAACGTCGTCAATCTGGTACCGGCCGGCGTCGAGCCCCACGATTGGTCGCCGAAAAGCCGCGACATCCAGAATTTGAGCAAATCGGATCTGTTCGTCTATTTGGGCGCCGGCTTCGAGGGTTGGGTAAAGGACACGCTTGGCAGCTTGAAGAAGGACAGCAAGACCGTTGTGGTCGAAGCAAGCCGCGGCGTCGAGCTGATTCCCGCCATGGAAGAGGAACACGGGGATGAGCACAGCCAAGCCAAAGACGATCACGGTCATGATCACGGCAATACGGACCCGCACGTATGGATGAGTCCGGTCAATGCCAAGCAAATGGCTCTTAACATCAAAGACGCGCTGATTCAAGTTGACGCAGCGCACAAAGCCGACTACGAAGCGAATTTCAAGAAGCTCGCCGAGCGGCTCGACCAACTGGACGGGAAGTACAAGAGCGAGCTGGCCAAGGTGTCCAAGAAGGACATTGTCGTGACGCACCAATCGTTCGGGTATTTGGCCAAAGCCTACGGACTGAACCAGAAGGCGATTATGAGGCTTGCTCCGGATGCCGAACCGACGTCCAAGGATATGAAAAATATTTTGCAATTCATTAAAGACAATCAAGTCAAATATATATTTTTTGAGGAGCTTGTATCTGACAAACTGGCCAAGACGCTTGCGAAGGACGCCGGAGTCGAAACGCTTGTCCTCAGCCCGCTCGAAGGGTTGACCGAAGAGCAGGCAACAAAAGGTGACGATTATGTGTCCCTGATGGAAAACAATTTGAATAATTTAATAAAAGCATTACAATAAGAAGCGAGACCTTGCGTATAAGGAGCTTTGTCATGCAAACGAATGCTGGCTTTGGATGTCATCAACAGATCGTGACGATCGATGAAATCTTTTTTTCTTATGAAAATAAATCCGTGATTAGCGGCTTGAATTTCTCGATTCAGGAGCGCGATTTCGTCGGATTGGTCGGTTCCAACGGCGCAGGCAAGACGACGCTGCTCAGGATGATTGTCGGGCTGCTGAAGCCGTCCCGCGGCGAAATCCGTCTCTTCGGCCAGCCGGTCGGCCAATTCCGCGACTGGGAGCGCGTTGGGTACGTGCCGCAAAAAAATGCGTTGAATCCGCTGTTCCCCGCTACCGTCCGCGAAGTCGTGACCTCCGGACTGTTCGGCAAGAAGAATATGTTCCGCCGTCTGACCAAGCAGGAGCGCAGCAAAACGGACGACGCGCTCTACGCGATGCATATCGAAGATTTGGCGGACCGGCGGATCGGCCAATTGTCCGGCGGCCAGCAGCAGCGGGTATTCCTCGCCCGGGCGTTAATTAATAACCCGGAGCTGCTTATTCTGGACGAGCCTACCGTCGGCATCGATGCCGAGACGCAGGCCGGCTTTTTCCGCATGATCCGGCATATGCACCAGCATCATCACATCACGTTTATTATGGTAACGCACGATATGGATATGATCCAATCGTATCTCGGGGAGGACTCGGTGCAGAAGAGCGGAAACCTATCGTTCTACGTCAAGCATACGCACGAGCCGGAAAATTGCCGCGAAACCGATCTACCCCATTCGATGCAGCAGCTTAGAGAGACGATTGAAGTATAACCCTGACCGGATAACGACGGCAGGATGCAGTGGGAAGATAGGAGAGAACCGGCTTTGGACATCTTTAGCGAATACTTTTTTCAGCGGGCGCTGATCGGGGGCTTGTTAATCGGCTTGACCGCTCCGCTTATGGGCGTATTTCTCGTGCTGCGCCGCTTGTCGATGATCGGAGACACGCTTGCGCACGTATCGATCGCAGGTGTCGCGCTCGGATTTCTGATCAACGTTTACCCGATCGGCGTCGGGCTGCTGTTCGCCTTGCTGGCCTCGTTCGGGATCGAGCGGCTGCGCAAAGCGTACAAGACCTACGCCGAACTGTCGATCGCGATTATTATGTCGGGCGGCGTTGCGCTTGCCACTCTGCTGTTCACGATCGGCAAAGGCTTCAACATTAACGTTATGAGCTATTTCTTCGGCAGCATTTATACGCTGGACAGTACCGACCTCTGGGTCGTCGGCGGCGTTGCGGCCATCGTCGTGGCCTTCGTGCTCATCAATTACAAAGAAATGTTCCTGTTGTTCTTCGACGAAGACGCGGCCGGCGTAAGCGGTCTGCCGCTTCGCTTCTATAATATTATGATCACGATGCTGACGGCGCTGGTCATCAGCGTCTCGATCAAAATCGTGGGGGCGCTGCTCGTTTCCTCGCTGCTGACGATTCCAGTCGCATGCAGCCTGCTCGTCGCCCGCAGCTTCAAGCATTCGATCTTCTGGTCGATTCTGTTCTCCGAGCTTGCGGTCATTGCCGGGCTTGTCTCCGCAGGTGTGTGGGATCTGGCGCCGGGAGCGATGGTCGTGCTGCTGCTGATTGCGATGCTCATCGGCATTTTGACGGTAAAACGGGGACTTCGCATGTAAGTAGCAAGAATAAAAAAGGATGGTGAACGGTCGCTGTGGAACTTAACATTTGGATCGCGCTGTGGGCTGGCTTCGCTTCTTTCATTTCGCCCTGCAGCCTGCCGCTGTATCCTTCGTATTTGTCCTACATAACCGGCATTTCCGTCGGGAAGCTCAAGGATGAGCAAAGTGCCAAAGAAATCCGGTTCAAGCTGATTACCCATACGCTCTGCTTCATTCTCGGATTCTCTATTATTTTCTACACGCTGGGACTTGGGGCGAACGTCATCGCCAACGCCTTCCTGGATTACCGTGACTTGCTCCGGCAAATTTCGGCGATCTTGATCTTTGTGATGGGACTGTTTCTGATGGGCATTTTTCAACCGCAGTGGCTTATGCGCGAGCATAAGCTACAGCTCAAATCGAAGCCTGCCGGTTACCTTGGCTCATTGCTGATCGGTATCGGCTTCGCCGCAGGATGGTCGCCCTGCATCGGCCCGATTCTATCTGCGATGCTGATGCTGGCGGCAACCGAACCGAATTCCTGGCTGCCGCTCGTTTCCGCTTACTCGCTTGGCTTCGCGATCCCGTTCTTCATCCTTGCGTTCTTCATCGGATCAACCAAATGGATCTTGAAGTATTCCGCCGCCATGATGAAAGTAGGCGGAGCCGTGATGCTTGTCGTGGCCGTGCTGCTGTACACAGATCAAATGACCCGGATCACGATCTGGCTGCAGGGCATTACGCCTTCCTGGATGGGTTAACGCTCAGGTAAAATACTCGATCTTCGCTTGCGGAAAATGGGCGAATATGCGTTCGCTGATGAATTCGCGCAGCGCCGTGGCCTGTTCGTCAGGATAGACGTACTTGCCCTGACCCCATCGGCCCCATTTGTATTTCCGCTTGGCTTCGTCCATCTCCAGCTTCGTCTTCGGATAGCGCTGGTGAATGATGTTTTTGGCCGTTTTCGTAAAGCGGTGTTGAATCAATTCGAATGTCAAATCAGAGGTCGCTTCCGGCGGAAGGGCCTCTTTCAATTTGTGCAGCAGTTCGCCGTATCCTTCTTCCCAGCCTTCGTGCCAGATGATGGGAGCGATGATAAAGCCGAGCGGATAGCCGGCTTTGGCGACTTTACCTGCCGCTTCGATGCGCTCGTAGAAGCTGGAGGTCGCCGGTTCGAAGTGTTTGATGACATAGTCCGCATTGACGCTGAACCGGAACCGGGTATGGCCGTTATGCTTGGCATCCAGCAGCGGTTCCACGTGGTGAAATTTCGTGACGAACCGAAGCCTGCCGAGCGGTTCCCGTCCCATAAATTCAATATATTCCTTGAGCGAGCCCGAGATATGCTCAAGCCCGACCGGGTCCGACGTACAGGCGGCCTCGAAGCGGGTAATTTCCGGCGATCGTTCTTCGATATACTGCTTGGCTTGCTTCAGAATATCATCGGTATTGACATAGACCCGGATATAAGGCTTCGCCCCGAGCGTCGTTTGCAGATAACAGTAATGGCAGTGCGCCATACAGCCTGTCGCGATCGGGATGGCATATTCGGCAGACGGCTTGGACGTATCGAATTTCAGCGTTTTGCGAATTCCGACGACCAGCGTCCGTTTGGCAATCCTGTATTTCTCCAGATCGCTTTCCCCCGGAAGGTTTGTAATCCGGTTGTGGGAGGTCGTCATGCGGATCGGAAGCCCTTCCTTCAGCGCCCACTCGTGGATACGCTTGCCTTTGGGGTAATCCAAGGCGTCGGGCTCAAAATAGACGAGCTCCGGGACAAACACTTGCGTCTGGCGGATCGGGGGTGCGAGCAGCTCCGTGGCCATGTGCGAGATCCCTCCTGATGGTACGAATCGTATCGGACTTGCTTACAGAATGCGGCTGTGATATAGTTAAAAACGCTTATAACGACCTTAGGATGCTTCATCCACGCTGTGCGTACACATGGGAATTTGCTGCGCTGCATATGAGGTTTTGTCCTTCACAGCAAAGTCTTGCTTTGCATAAATCAATCGGTGTATCATAAAAGTACCGAGATTCGTCTTTGGAACACGGGAGGAACGCGGAATGGCTACGCCCAGTATGGAAGATTATTTGGAACGCATTTATAAATTAATCGATGAGAAGGGGTACGCGCGCGTTTCCGATATCGCCGAAGGACTAGAGGTCCATCCGTCTTCGGTGACGAAAATGATTCAGAAGCTCGACAAAGACAACTACTTAATTTATGAAAAATACCGCGGTCTTGTGCTGACATCGAAAGGGCAAAAGGTCGGAAAGCGGCTGGTGGACCGCCATCACCTGCTGGAAGAATTTTTGACGATGATCGGCGTATCGGATGAAAATATTTACAAGGATGTCGAGGGCATCGAGCATCACTTGAGCTGGGACTCCATCACATGCATCGAGACGCTGGTTGAATATTTTAAGCGTGACACTACCCGCGGCGAAGAACTGCTGCGCCTCCGAAAAGAGCTGGAAGAATCGTAAGTCTCCGAAATAGGGGGCTTTTTTCTTTTTCAGGCATAAGGACAATTCGTCCCCTCATACATACTCTTGGAGAGACTTTGCGGGAAGAGGGGATGCGGGGTGAGAATCAATGCCGTGTTTGAAGGCGGCGGCGTGAAGGGAATCGCGCTTGCGGGGGCCGTGTCGGCGGTGGAGCAGCTCGGACATTCGTTTTATCAGGTGGCAGGGACGTCCTCCGGGGCCATCGTCGCCTCGTTGGTAGCGGCGGGATACCGTGCGGACGAGATGAAGGAGGTTATCGAAGCGACGCCCTTTCGCACGTTCCTGCAGCGCTCCCGGATCTTCGATACGAAGCTGGTCGGTCCGTTGGCCCGTTTGTTTATCAAAAAAGGCCTGTATTCCGGAGAAGCGCTGGAGCACTGGATTTATAAGCTACTGCTGGCCAAGGGCATCCGCACGTTCGGTGATCTGAAGCCGAATCAGCTTCGCATTATCGCCTCCGACATCTCCGGCCGCAAGTTGCTCGTCCTGCCGGACGATATCGCCCATTACGGCATTGATCCCCGCCGATTCATGATCGCGAAAGCTGTTCGGATGAGCACGGCGATTCCTTACTTCTTCGATCCGGTGATCATCCGCAAATCGTTCGAGCACCGTCTGCCCGGAGAAAAATTCATCGACCAGTTCGTATACATCGTGGACGGAGGGCTGCTGAGCAACTTTCCGCTGTGGATTTTCGATTCGACGGAAGCGCCGCCGATCGATCAGATGATCCCGACCATCGGCTTCCAAATGGTGGGCCGCGGCACCGGACAACCGAACGCCATTCACGGTCCGGTCAGCATGATGCGAGCTTTGTTCTCGACCATGCTGGAGGCGCACGACGACCGCTATATCCAAGAGACGAACCGGTTCCGTACGGTTAAAATTCCGACGCTCGGCGTCAGCATCACCGACTTCGACATATCGTCAGAGCAGAGCCTGAAACTGTTCGAATCCGGGCAGCGGGCGACGCAATCATTTTTCTCGCATTGGAAGATGACCGAGTACAAGCACAACTATTTGACCCACGTCTGCCGGGTTCCGAACCGCTATTCCAAAAAAGCTTGAAAAAACAAAAGCGGCAAGCGCTCTTGGGAAGAGGCTGCCGCTTTAAATTAATGGTATTTTGGCGGTTCGTCCGAGCTATCCTTATTGCCTTGAATGACGCGGAACGTGGCGTTGCGCCGCTTTCCTTTTTGAAACCGGGAGGAGGACGGCCGTTTCGGTTGTCTCCATCGGCTCGGCGGGAACTTGTACAGGAAGAAAATCACGCCGAATACGAGAATCGGAATAATAAACGTGCCCGGATTGGACAAGACGCTAGCCAGTATCCCGATGGCGATTAAGCCGAAAATCACGTAAGCGACCGTGCTGTTGCGGTTTCTCATGCAGGACCCCTCCTTGTCTTGGGTTAAATTTGCCGGTCGAGCTCCCGCATCCGGTTGAAGGAAGCAATGGATACTTCCACTTGGGAATCGTCCGGTTCTTTGGTCGTGAGCAATTGCAGCCACAGACCGGGATAGCCGAGGTAACGAAGCACCGGAATGTCCCGCAGGCTGTTGGTGAACCGCAAAACTTCGTAGGACACGCCGATCACAAGCGGAAGCAGCACGATCCGTTGAATGATCCGCTCCAGAAACGAATCGTATTGAAAGAACGAGTAAATGATGACTCCAACGAGGACCGTAAAGACGATGAAGCTGCTGCCGCACCGGTAATGCAGCGTGCTGAACTTTTGCACGTTTTGTACGGTCAGCTCCAAACCTGCTTCGTAAGCGCTAATGACTTTATGTTCGGCTCCGTGGTATTGAAATAAACGTTTGATCATCGGCGTAAGCGAAATAAAATAAATATACCCGACAAGCAAAATAATCTTGATCAAGCCTTCGATCAGGTTATGCCCGATCTGGTTCTGGAACAAGCTTCCGAACAGCATCTGCTCAATCGTCGGCGGTACAAGCGTGAACACGAACTTGCCGAACAAAAAGGATAAAATCCCGACGACCGCCACCCCGAGAATCATGGAAATTTTACCGGTCACCGATTCCTTCTTCTCTTCCTTAACGACACCTTCTTCCTCGGCAAACACCTCCGCCGAAAAATTCAAGTGCTGCGCCCCTTTGGCGCTTGCTTCCACAATACCTACAATTCCCCGGATAAACGGGATCTTCTTCAGCGTCTGGACCCAGCCGATTTCTTTTCTGGGTACCTCAAGATAATGGATGGTATTATCTTTTCGGCGTACCGCCGTAACGTTCACCTTCTGGCCGGCAAACATGACGCCTTCAATCACGGCTTGGCCGCCGTAAACCGCATTGGGTTGTTTCTTTTCCGACAATACGATACACCTTCTTCTACTATGAATAAATTACGATAAATGATGCCATATCTGTATTTTAGCGAATCCTCCGTCATATTGCCACTTGTTTATCGGTGGAACTTTTGCACATACTAGTGGATATCCGAAATCGAGGGAGGATTTGGGCATGAATCGCCGAAGCGATAAGAAGCCACGTACGAATCGATGGAATTTCGCGGTATATATCGGTTTTTTTGCCGGGCTGATCTGGGGCGGGGTGCAAATACTGGCCAACTATTTTCATTTTACTTCGCTATCGCCGGGATTTTTGCTTGAGCCCATGTACAAGCATTCTTACCTGATGACATGGCGGGGATATTTGCTGGGGTGGCTGGCATTTATCGCCTTGTCCGTCGTTTCCGCTATATTGTATGCAATGTTATTCGCCAAAGCGTTCAGCCCCTGGTGCGGAGTCGGATATGGCGTCGCTTGGTGGGCGTTCTTGTTCCTGTTGGTCGGACCGGTCACCGGGATGATGAATTGGATTGCCTATCTGGATCTGAACACGGTGGTAACCCAAGCGTGCCTGTTCGTGCTGTGGGGTTTGTTTATCGGCTATTCGATCAGCTTCGAATTTACGGACGAGCAGGAGCGGGAGCCTTTTGCCGGCGGCCGGGACGAGCCCGAGTTAACATGAACTCGTGCGGCTAGCAAACTGTCGCAGGCTGTACGCTTTCGCATCTTCCGTGCGTTGATGTGCAATTCGTATCACCTAAACATTGGTAAACCGCTTTATTCGGCCGCCTGAGCCCGCAAAAAAAAGTTCTCAAACCGGGGAAGGTTATGGTAAAATGGCTAAGTGTGTGCGGATTTATCAGGTTGGGAGGTTCACGGATGAAGCACATTTTGTTGTTGAACGGGCCGAATTTGAACATGCTTGGCATCCGGGAGCCCGGTGTCTACGGGAGCTTGTCGCTTCAAGCGATAACGGACAGGCTAACCAGGCTGGCGGAGGAGCTCGGGGTCGGATTGGAATGCTACCAGTCGAATCACGAAGGGGATCTGATCGACCGCATTCATGCCGCTTATGGACAGAAAGCCGGCATCTTGTTCAATCCGGGAGCGTTCACGCATTACAGCTATGCGATCCGCGATGCCATCAGCACTGTGGGCATCCCGACGGTTGAAGTACATATTTCGAACATTCATAAAAGGGAAGCTTTCCGCCACGTATCGGTAATCGCCCCGGTAGCCGTGGGCCAAATCGCGGGTTTCGGCGCGAACAGCTACGAGCTGGGCTTGCGTGCGCTGGTCCAGTATATTGATAGTGCGGAGGGATAACAAATGCAACAACAACGAATCGGGCGGCTGCGCAGCCTCTTGGAACAAAAGGGCTTGCCAGCGCTGCTCATCACGAATGCGACGAACCGGAAATATATGACGGGCTTCACCGGATCGGCAGGCTACGTGCTCATTACAGCCGATCGGGCTGTACTGCTGACCGATTTTCGTTACGTGACACAGGCATCGGAGCAAGCGGCCGGCTACGAGATCGTCGAGCATGGACCCAAGGTCGTGGAATCGATTAACGATCTGCTTCGCAAGTGGGGCATTAGCAAGCTTGGCTTCGAGCAAACCGACCTCAGCTATGGTACCTACAGCAGCTACGCCGAAGCGCTCGGCGGGATCGAATTCGTGCCGACCGGCGGGCTGGTCGAATCGCTCCGCATGATCAAGGACGACGGGGAGATCGCCATCATGCAGCAGGCAGCCGATCTGGCTGACCGTGCGTTTGTCCACGTTCTCGGGCTGCTGAAGTCCGGGGTTAAAGAGCTGGACATTTCACTCGAAATCGAGATGTTCGTGCGCAAGCATGGCGCCGCTTCGACTTCGTTCGAAACGATCGTCGCTTCCGGCGAACGCTCAGCGCTGCCGCACGGCAAAGCCAGTGACAAAATTATCGGGACCGGCGAATTTGTAACGCTCGATTTCGGAGCCTATTATAAAAGCTACTGTTCCGACATTACCCGTACCGTGATCGTCGGTACGCCGACAGATAAACACCGCGACATCTACAAGATCGTTCTCGAAGCGCAAATGGAAGCGCTCGAGCGCATCAAGCCGGGAATGACCGGCACCGAAGCGGATGCCGTCGCACGAGATATTATCAAGCGTTACGGCTACGGTGACCATTTCGGCCACGGCACCGGTCACGGGCTCGGGATGGAAGTTCACGAAGCGCCGCGGCTGTCGGTGCAGGGCGATGTTGTGCTGACTCCGGGCATGGTCGTTACCGTGGAACCGGGTATTTATTTGCCAGGCTTCGGCGGCGTCCGGATCGAGGACGATATCGTCATCACGGAAACAGGCAATCGGAGGTTAACGCAATCCAGCAAAGACTTGATTGTGATACCATAACTTTATGCAACTTGGTAGCGACAAACCAGGGCGAAGGCAAGGATAGGTCCGGATGATCCGGCAACTGGTTCTTACAAGGCTTGAGGCACTGTCGTCTGCTCACATTTTAGGGAGGTTTTTGTAGTGATTTCAGTTAACGATTTTAAAACAGGCTTAACTATCGAAGTAGACGGCGATTTGTTCACCGTTATCGATTTCCAGCACGTTAAACCGGGTAAAGGCGCTGCCTTCGTCCGCTCCAAGCTGAAAAACCTGCGCAACGGCAACACCGTCGAGCGTACGTTCCGCGCCGGTGAGAACGTGAGCCGCGCTCACATCGAAAACCGTCAAATGCAGTACCTATACGCTAGCGGCAAAGAGCATACGTTCATGGATACGGAATCGTTCGACCAGATCAATCTGGAAGAAAAGCAAATCAAGTGGGAACTGAACTTCCTCAAAGAAAACATGAACATCAACATCATGAGCTACCAAGGCGAGATCCTCGGGATCAACCTGCCAAACAGCGTCGAGCTGAAGGTTATCGAAACCGAGCCGGGCATCAAAGGCAACACGGCGCAAGGCGCGACCAAGAACGCGAAAGTCGAAACCGGCTTGAACGTTCAAGTGCCGCTCTTCATTAACGAAGGCGACGTGCTCTTGATCGACACCCGTGAGGGCCAATACATCTCCCGCGCTTAATCAAGTGGTGGAAAATCCTTACCTTTCTTCGGAGGGGTAAGGATTTTTTTTAGGCTAGGATTCGCCCAAAATGTGGTAAGATTTATTTGAAAGGGACCAGAAGGGAAGTTAGCTATGAGAGTTGAAACTGCAACAATGGATGACCTTAGCGGATGATTGGAACTGGCTTCAGAAGTCGAATACTTATTTGGACCAATGCTAAATGATCCAAGGTTTATTCAAGCATTGGAGAAAAATATAAATCGAAAACGGGAGACCTGCAAGAAAGTTATATCAAAAGTTTGGCTTCGTTCCATTAGATACGTTGATTCCAAATGGATCAGAAGGAGGGGGGCGTCAAAAATTCAAATTGATTACTGCTTGAGAGTTCCTTCAACTGCTTGTTTAAACGAGTAATTGGAATCATCGGGTAATTGATTGTAAAGATCTTTAAATAGCTTTATGCAATAGCTGTTCAATTCGTTGTACTTACCTTATTCTTTTAAAGAAGTTTTGCCTATAACATCGATTCGATTCGTTATAAATTGAATAAAAGCTAAGTTAAATTCAAGCATAGTCCAAACCTTCATTATTTGTACTGACGAAAAAATATTTTCTTTGTTGAATATTACTTTAATATATTGAACTTTTATGTCAAGAGAACACGAAAATAATTTTGATAATCTGCGACCATGGCGAAATTGAACACCAACGAGTATGTATCATTAGAGGTAATCGATAAAATTTGTGAAGCATTGAATTGTCAGCCCGGAGAGTTGTTGGAATATATAGGTGAAGAGCAAAAAAGTAAGAAGGATATTTTCGCAGCTAATGCTCCTGCTCTATACATCGGGGGCATAAGAATATTTTATAAGGGGGTCAATCGTGAAATGGAGGAAAATAGTTTGTGGTATCCAATCGGCCAGTTTGTGCCAAGGGCTGTTTCGTCAGAGGAGGAACGTAAGAGTTATACGAAAGAAATTGCAGATATTGTTCCTTCTCTGCGGAAGATTGTGAAAGACTTTAATCATGATCAGTTTCAGACTCCGTACCGTTCCGGCGGTTGGACGGTACAGCAGGTCGTTCATCATATGGCCGATAACGATATCAATGCCTCCTTGAGATTAAAGAGAGCTTTAACCGAAGAGGAACCTATGGCCAGTTCTTATCACCCTAATTTATGGGCAGAACTTACCGATTATAAGGATACCCCGATAGAAATCTCCCTGATGCTTTTAGAGGCCCTTCATTATCGGCTAATCCATGTAATTCATGGTCTGAAACCAACCGACTTTGATAGAAGATTCAATACCGAAGTCCTTGGCTGGATCACCGTCGATGTCGCGATCCAAAGATTTATTTGGCATAACAGGCACCACACTTCCCACATTCAATCTTTAGCACAAAGAATGAACTGGTAATATTGAGTTGTTTTTAAAAGAGCAGGTGGGTGAAATACAACATGGGGGATGATTCCATGCAGGATGTTCAATTTATTGAAAATCGGATACAATTTCACAAATACCTCTTTAGGGCATCCCGTATGTATCCCAACGGTAGCGTTGCTTCGGAAGATATTTCGGAAATTTTGATCACCAGATTTCCTCCTGAAGTTAGATTGAAGAGCGACGAAGTCCTTTTTGTCTCAGCCGTACATAAAGAAAGCCTGGAAATGTTTGCGAAAAGCAATAAAATCCCTATCGTTTCGAGGGTGGATACTTGGAGCTTCATCTGTGAGGAATTCTTGGATACGGAGTTCTCAGATGAGGTTAAGGAGCAAGTGTATCAGCTCTTGGAAAATGAAGGTTTAGATCGAAACTTTGTCAAAGAAACGAGACAATTTTTGTACAACCCTATGATGGCATATAATTCGATTATGTGGGATTGGGCCCATTTGGGGTTGTATGACGTCTTGATGGCCGTAAGCGGTCAATTTCCGTATGGGGAAAAGGTTAAGTTAACAGAAGAGGCTTTTCATGATTTTTATTGGAGAGCGATGAAATTGGCCATGAACGAGAGGGAATAGGTAAAGAGAGTTGCCGATACATAAAATCAGATCAAATCAGATTCTATGAAGGAAAGCAGCATATGTCTAACCCAAAATCGCATCGACTTGGACAGCTTATCTCGAAGGGGTTTCCATATTTTAGAAATACTGGAGTAAATTTTAGAAATGTTCAACAACAGATTATTGAGGTAAACAATGAAACTAATTTTTTTGGATATTGATGGGGGAGAACTTTAAAACAATTACAATCTATTTTTGGAATCAATGGAATAAAGAAAGTAGCTGGAATGACGCCAATTATTGAAGGGGCAATACGGGGCAAAGAAATTAAAGAGTATTTAAACCATCTTTTGAATATTGGTTTGGAAGTTGACAAGTTTGTGATTATTGACGATGAAGAAGAGATGGGGGAGTTAGACGATCATCTTGTGGAAACAAGTTTTGAGACAGGGATAACAAAGATAGTAGCGGACAAGGTCATTCATTTTTTAGTTTAATGGAAGTAACCGTGGTATTAGGGCAGCTCGTGAAAGTTGTATCAAACAGACAGCTTAACTACCCTGAGAGACCTAAGTAGGGGAACCGCATGGCCTAAGCCTCTCGGGTTATGAGAAAATCAGTAACATTAAACATACAAGCACTACATGAACAGCGAAAGGCGGCGATGGAACGATGGACGTTGTAAATCAGCTATGGCTTTTAAAACAAATATACAACCAGAGAACGCATTATGATGCGGAGCGGGGTGTATCCCCGCACTCCATTCCCTCAACCGTATCGGAGACAGATCTAGAAGAACTTGAAAAATCCGGACGCGCCCCAAACAGCTTCGTCCGCCCGCAGCATGACGAGACTATAGCGGAGCTTAAAGAACTCGCCGAGCGGTGGACGATTGCCGACGCGGCAAACGCCTTTGTCGCTTCCCTGTGGTCTGCGCCGATGATTTGGCGTTCACTTCTCACAGGAAAGCTAATCGGAAACGCTGTGCCGGAGCATGAATACACGCCCTATCCGTCCTCCGGCACATGCCAAATCTGTGGATTAGATTCAGACGGCGCGACAGATACAAGCCTTGAATGGTTTTACCGCATGACCAGCGGAACCCCCCTTGACGGCGACCCCTTCGGGCATGTGTTAGCGCTCAGAGAGCTGGCTGATGCAAGGGTTGTTCCAATTCCTAACGACTATGACCGTTGGACATTCCGCGCTGTTTTGACCGTGCTCCGTTCGTTGCCTCCCAAAACGCGGTACACCAAGGCGGCGCAGGCGCTCAAAAAAGAACGCCTCCTGCCCACACGGACCGAATATGCCTGCCGTGACCTGCTCGAAACTCTCGCACTGATCGGCATTTTGGATACTGAGGATTATCCCGGAATGGCTACCGAGTTCACCTCGTACATAAAGCGAGATGATCGCCCGAATACAAGAGTTGAAGTACAGGCACCCCTTGCGTGGTGGGATTCCTCAATCGGCATAAACGAAAAAACACTGGCAAGGATTTTTGAGGGCTTCGACCTTTCAAGCGTTTCGCTGACAGAAAGATTCGAGCAGAATCCCAATATAAAGGAAACCATAGTAGGTGCGTTTAAGCATAGAAAACTACCTCGCGCAAAATCTCCCAAAGCATCCGCCGAGGCGGGAAAAGGGCATGTTCAAGCAGGAGATGTATATGCTGTTCGCATCAGAGACGGGCTGTGGGTTACGGTTTACTGCCACGAGGTCAGGGACAATCGGGTCAAGGTCGAATATCTTGACGGCCTGTATAAAGAAATGCCCGCTAAGGCTGATTTAATCATGGCCTTTCGCTCGAGAAAGGATGGGCGCTGGCAAAGTTGGGTGGCTTCAATTGATTCCACAAGCTGGGTCAGACGAGTTGCAAGAGATATAACTTGTCCCGTTTCAGATAGGTCTGAACCCGACCGTATAGAGTTGGGTAGTGCAAAGGATTTGAAGTATTTGGCGGACTGGTGTTTTCCTGAACAATTTCTCGAGGGTCGAAAGGATGATATAATCCATGTAAGACTGTACGGGGAATAAAGACTACGCTGCATTCGCGCGGCGGAACCTCGGAAAACGCTACGAATCAAGCAAGGGGAGGACAATAATGGATATCCATCAAGCCATTTTACGAAGACTGCTGCCTGATGATAAGGAGCTTTTAAATACATCTGCTGATGAAATAATAGATCACGTCGCTTCAAATATGTACAGCCGGGAAAACATTCAACTTAAGGATGAAGAGGTTTTCTTCAAGCTTCCGGCTCTACTTCGGGACATTGTGCTGCTCGTCGATTTCGATACGGAACTAAACATGAACGGCATTCTGGGATTTTTAGAAAACTCGACCGGAAAATATCTTAACGAGACAATCGAAGTGCTGGAACGCATCGGAGCGGTTCATGATGCGAACGCATTGATAGACATCAAACGGATTCTTGGAAACTATAATTTGAGCACCGGGCAGCTGCATCGCGATCTGCAAGACTTGGAGCCGTATGAAATCAATCATTTCGAGCAAGCCCATACCATTGCGGATGATGAATTTTTCGCGAAAATCCAGCACGCGGCTGAGAAATTGACTATCGATAGTCAGGAAGAAAATATATTCGATCATTTAATTGCCTATACTGAGGCTAATAAAAGGAGCTTCGTCGAAGACGTGCAGGCTATTCGGCGACTAAACGAAAAAGGAAGAAAAGGATGAATCCCATGCCGATTGACAAGCAAAGCTTGATCGACCAATTGACCAAACTGGCGTCCTGCGAGCTTTCTCCCGAAGACTGGATGTGCTGGTGGAACGATCACGAAGAGCAACTGCAAGTGCTCTTGAGTAGAGGCGCCTATTTGCGAATCAAACCCCGCACTCGCAGCATGCGCTGGCTACCTACACTGGCCAGTCAAAATGGCGCCGTTCAATATTTGGAAAGCAACAACATTCCATTCGCCAAATCCGATCGGTATGAGGAAAACTATAGGAAAGAGATGGACGAATTCGTCAAGGCGAAAAAGGAACGAAATAAACGGAAATGGAAGCAGTTGCAGGAGGAGCACCCCCGGCTTATCGAAGCGTATCCTAAATTTGCAAATTCGTTAAAAAATGGTTTTTCAGAAGACGACAGCTTCGAAGCGAACGCAACCATCCAGGATATAAAAGAATGCGAGCGTTTGATGAACATTCAGTTGCCCCAAGACGTGGCTAATTTTTTCCTGATCGTTTCGCGAATTTCATTGGAAGGTATTCATATTGCACTGGGCGATGTGTATGTGCTCGAATTGTCAGGCAAACACTATGGCGTCCTTGGCGAGTTTTGGAAAGAAGCGGACGGCGATTTGATTCTGTTCGATGGCTCCGGGAGCAATACAGCTACGATCTTCTACTATTACGCCCATGAGGAGAATAAAGTGAAACCGCTCGCCAAGAGCCTGGAAGAACTTATGGAAAAAGTGTTTGCCCGTTACCTTCGAAGCCTATAGACACTATCGTCTTTAGTTCAACTCATATAGAAAATATCTGCTTGGAGGTTCAATCATGGAAGAGGTAAAGCTGCAAACGACTACCGTAAAGCTACTCCAAGGAGATATTACAAAAATAGCCGCGGATGTCATCGTGAATGCCGCGAATACAAGTTTGCTTGGCGGTGGCGGGGTTGACGGAGCCATCCATAGAGCCGGCGGCAAGCAGATTTTGGAGGAATGCAGGAAGATCAGAGATCAGCAGGGCGGCTGCCAGGTCGGAGAAGCCGTTGTGACGACAGCGGGAAATTTACCGGCGTCATTTGTGATTCACACCGTAGGACCAGTGTGGAACGGCGGAAAGAGCGGCGAGGAACAGAAGTTGATGAACTGCTATGTAAATACATTGAACTTAGCCTGCAAAAATCATGCCCGCAGTATCGCTTTTCCTAATATTAGTACCGGCATTTATCGATTTCCGAAGGCTTTGGCGGCTAAAATTGCTTTAGATGCAATGAACAATTTCATCCGTGGACATCGTAAGTCGAGTCTAGAGCAGATTTTGTTCGTCTGCTTCGATGAGGAAAATTACCGGATTTATCAGGATCGTTTGCGGGAGGTGCTGTAACTGTAATCATTGGGTAACCGATCGAGAAAAACCTAACCCTATTTCCGGGCTGAAAAACGGTGCTACAGTTGATGGGAATTTGCTGTGCGACGAATGCTTGCCGGAAGACCATAGATGGTCGTTTTAACTATAGGATAAGGTTAGTCGCCGTCAATTAATTGGATGTCCATGCAATAGAGCAAAGATATCGCTTCGGGCAGTGTAAATTTGGCTTTCCGGATTGGATTGAGTCCCGGGTCGATCATGTAGTTCGTTGCAAAGGAGAAGTCCGCGGCCGTCAAGTTCGTCCGGTCAAACAGACTTTCGGAGAAATCCGTAGAGCTCATGTCTGCTTCCGTAAGGTCGGCTTCCCTGAAATCTACGTTCTTTGCCGTGCATTTTTTGATTACGCACTTCGGCAGCGTCAGTCCGATGAAAGTGGAATGACTTAGGGTACATTCTTCGAACCGCAGCAGACCGGACCCGATTTTTCGGGGAGGAGCCATCTCGGACCAGTTGATGCCAATCAATTTGGAATGGGTGAAAGAGGCCTGGGAGAAATCGCAGTCAAGCACTTGAATTAAACTTAAATTACAGTTCTCAAAGGTACATCCTGAAAATTTGCAATCCTTAAAGACCGTCTCGCTGAAATCGCATTTGGTAAATGTGCAATCGTAGAACCGGACCGAGGTTACTTCCTTCTGCGAGTATTGGACCTCCAAAAAGTGCTCGTCATAATATTCTTCTTCTATAAACAAAACGTATCACGTTCCTTAAAGGTGTTTTTCCTCAGTATACCATACCATAAACGTCTTAAGAGTTCATTTGAGCACGAATTAAATGGGGCTTCGTAAAAAAAACTTAACGGAGGAATTTATGGAAGAATTCGACTTTATCTCTTATGTAGGTGATTATAGAGTCCACGACAGCACGATTGTCGAAATTCTGGATGATGGGCAGGGGCTGATTATTACATTACACGGTATGGAAGGAGAGAATTTGACCCTTTATTTAAGGGATGTATTAACAATTAATATGCATAAAGCGGAAGGCATGATGCTGTACGCGATAAGTGAATATAAGTATCCGGCACCGTACAGGAAGTTTATTTTTGCTAATTGGAAAGACAATGATGACGCCTTTTTAGAAGTGGTCGCAAAAGATTTTGTATTGGAGCCTGAATTAACAATGCCGGTAGAAGGGTGATGCCGAGGAACAAAACACGGTAAACATGGAAGGGTGTCCAATCTTCGGTATAAAACTGCGGAGGTATGATCATGAGAATTGCTGCGGCTCAAATAAGACCCCAAAAGGGAAGTGTTTTGGAAAATATCGAGTTCCCCTATTTCGTTTGCGGCAATGAACAAATGATTTTCACAATGGATAACGTAAAGATTGCTCCTGCAATTTGTTATGAGTCCTTTCAGATTGAACATGTCGATCATGCCAGTGAGCTGGGCGCCGAAGTTTATATTACGAGTGTAGCCAAGTCTCAAAACGGGATAAACAAGGCATGGAGTCATTACCAGTATGTGGCAAGGAAATATTCCATGACAGTTCTGATGGCAAATTGTATTGGTCATTGTGATAATTTTGAAAGTGTTGGGAAATCTGCGGTATGGAGTAATGAAGGAATATTAGTTGGGGAACTGGACGATACGAATGAAGGAATCATCGTTTATGATACAACAACACAAGAGATAACGAAAAAAATATTATCCTAAATTTCAATGTGAAAAAACCGCGGCCTATGTTATGGACAACTGCAAAGACGAAGACGGAAACCGAATCGCCGCATCGGCTTCCAAAAAGATTCTGGGCGACAGCAGCGGTTGCTTGAACAGCGATCGGACAGGTCATAAAAAGATAGAGATTGCGCTGTACAGCAGTAATAACCCCATGACGATATGAAAGGGCCGTTCATAGTTGGACAAAAACTTTTGAAACAGCGAACCGAACACTGCCCACATGAACGTGGACAGGAATCCGACAAACGCAAGCAGCACGGAAAAGAGCAGCAAGCTTAGACCGGACTTGCAGAACGGAATGACGAAGGTGGAGATGGCCGTAATCCCGTATAGAATCCCCTTGGGGTTAATAAATTGCAAAATAAAGAACGAGTTTAACGTGTCGTTAACTTGTTCTTTATTTTGCGTTTTGCGAACTCTCATAATTTTGAAGGCGAGATAGGCCATATACAGACTCCCCAACAGGTTCATCACGAATTTAATCCGCGGGATATAGTTGTATAAAACCAGATTAAAAAAGCTGGACATCAGCATAATGGCAAAAAATCCGACGGTGACGCCAAAAATAAACCGAAATGTTTTTCTTAGCCCGTGTTTATTCGCGTTGGACATCGCCATGATGTTATTGGGGCCGGGCGTGAAGCTCGTCGCTATGATGTACGACAGGAAAGGGAGGATAAACATCATTCGCACCTCTATGTATGTTATAGTAAAATAAATGTATGTTATGACATATATTCGTGCGTTATGATTATACAATAAAATGTGATGTTGCACAACCGTCATTTTCAAGGGAGCTTGCATGTGTGTTTTTTTGCAGGCGCCGAACAGGATCGACGGAACTTTGGAGCTGGGGATCGGGTGACGATCAGGGAGGCGGAGCATGGAGTCCGGGCCGAAGTAGCAGCTGCCGCGACCCGCGAAGCGTGGAGGACTAAACTGTCCTTTTTGCAAAGAAACCTTGCCTGGTAGGCAAGGTTTTCTTATCAGTGCGCCACGCATGGCGATTACCTAGGCGGTGAAAGTCCGCTGTGGGGGTTCGGGCCACCAGTTGGGTGGCCCTTCTACCCGGAGACGGGGGTTAATCGTCCGCTCTTACTCAATCGTACTCGCGTCCTAGCTGATAAGCGCGTTCCAGCAAACTCGCAATATGCTCCTTGGATTCCGAAAGGGTGTCGTATAATAGCTCAACCCTGGATTCCTGCACGCGGGCGTAGCCGGAAACCGCTACATTGAGATAGTGCGTCAGCATCTCCTCGCGTTTGTATTTTGACATATGCTCTTGATCCCCGCCGGTCAGGCAGATCCACAGCACTTTTTTCTTATTCATTTTCCCGAACAGCCCCATGTTCCATACTTTGTCCAAATACCCTTTAAGCATCGAAGGCACGCTGTACTGCCATAACGGGAACACGAAAACAAGCGTGTCCGCCGCTAGAATCCGGTCCATTTCCTTGCGAACCTCGGGAGGGTGGATTTTGTCCGGATTGATCCAATCTTTCTCATTTTCAGCCGTATATACAGGGTTGAATCCGTCGTGGTACAAGTCCAATAGATCCACTTCGTGGTTGTTTTGCTTCAGACCTTCGACAAAACGGTTCATCATAGCGTGCGTAAGAGAATTTTTGCGTGGGTGAGTGACGGTGACAAGAGCTTTCATGGGTTAACGACCTTCCTTTGTGTCATATTCCCGGCGGCTTCTACGGATAACAGACCGAAGCGGTAGTCAATGGCCGGTTACAGATGTTATTATGGAGGATATAAAATATCGTGTGAAGTACGCACTTCAAAGTGCAGTAGGTACTTTCGGGTTCTGTAGTATCCTTTTTATACTGGTCCTATTACCTTAGAAAGGCGGGGGAGCGTAACCTTGAAGAAATATCGCATAGGAGTAGAGGTCACGCTGGAGGTCATCGGGGGAAAATGGAAAAGCATCATCCTGTACCATTTGACAACTGGCAAAAAGCGCACCAATGAACTGAGAAGATTAATTCCCGACATCACCCAAAAAATGCTGACGCAGCAGCTTCGCGAGCTCGAAAAGGATGGCATCATCCACCGGACCGTTTACCATGAAATTCCTCCCAAAGTGGAGTATGAGCTTAGCGAATACGGCTTGAGCCTGAAAACGGTTCTGGAGACCTTTTGTTTATGGGGAGAAAAGCATTTGGATAAAGTTTATGGAGACAGATCGGTCGTCTTGGAAGATTGTCCGGACTATACCTATGAGCACATTTAACGAGAGCTCCGCACGGCGGTGGAGAGTACGGATTGCTTATACCTTGGCCGTTTTCGCTGCTATGGCGTTGGGCTTGGGGTCCAGAGTGTTCGCCAACCGTTTGCCAGTCTTTGTGGCTGATCATTTTGGCGATGCATTGTGGGCCTCCATGATCTACTTTGGCTTTCGCGCATGCTTTGTACATAAGAAGATTTCTTTCGCGCTGTGGTGCAGCCTCGCGTTTTGCTTTGCGATCGAGTTCAGCCAGCTGTACCAGGCCGGTTGGATCAATCGGATCAGGGAGACCACCCTTGGGGCGTTAGTATTGGGAAAAGGCTTTTTGGCGGCGGACCTTGTTCGGTATAGCGTGGGAATTGCTTTCTCTTCCCTGCTCGACGTGGCTTGGCTCTGGCGCAAGCGCACGTGATTACGGCGAATGTCCGTGTCGGATGAAAGCTTCGCGAACGACACGGAGAGTAACCGCGAATCGATGCATGATGGGTCAATGAGCGGTTTTTCTTTTTGCATAAGAGCATAGTACAACGGATAGGAAAGGGGTCACAATTTTATCTTATCGGAGACGAAACCAATGATGCTTTTACCGCAAACTTGATGGCATTATTGGAAGCAGTATTGCACCAAGGATGAGGGAATTTGAACACGGCGTCATCGCTCACGGTAGGAAGATTGTCGACGTGCTGCAGGTGCTTGCTTAAATTTTACAGGAAACGGGGAATTCCATGCGCGACGATCGCAAATGTAAAGGCATTATTTTCGATATGGACAATACGCTGCTGCAATCCCGAATCGATTTTGCGGCGATGAAGGAAGACATCTACCGGCAATTGGTCGGGCACGGTATTTTGACGGAGCGATTCCCGTTCCATGAGCATACGACATCTACTCTGCTTGAACAGGCCAAGCAAGCCGGTATGGACCAAGCTTTATACCTCTCCTGTCTGAACATTGCGGAAAAGCATGAAGTGCGCGGGATGGAAGGCGCGGGGCTGGAGAAAGGTGTGCCGGAGCTGATCGAAACGTTGCACGGCAAGTTCGTATTGGTCGTGGTCACGAACAACTCGCTTTCCGCCGCCCTGAAGGCGCTTGAAGTAACGGGAATCAAGTCTTATTTCGACTCCATCATCGGCAGAGAGCAGATGGAAGCGCTGAAGCCGTCCCCTTCCGGTTTTACGTATGCTTTGAATCAATTTCCCGCCATTGCATCGGACGAATGGATATCGGTAGGTGATTCCTGGATCGACGGCAAAGCATCGGTCGGAGCCGGCATTCCGTTTATCAGCTACAGGACGAGCATGGAAGCGATGATGGAAAAAGGGGTTAGGCCGATAGCGAGAATCGGCCATATTTCGGAGGTTCAGGATTGGATATACGGATGAACACTATGCTAACCGTGACGGAAGTGACCGAAGAGACGCAGGAGCAGGCAAGACGGATCGTTTGCGCGGGGCTGGAGGAAAGATTCGGGGAATTGGACCCATCCTGCAACAAGGACCTGGATGATATCGTGAGTTGGTATGCCGGTCAGGGGCATCTCTTCTTGACGGGTACGATTGAGGGGCAATTGACTCATGAAGCAACGCTCAAACAATGTCCGGACACAAGCTCCGCTCTCTGCGCCGTAGTGGACGGTTGGCGGATGTCTGGTATGAAGCAACAGCGAACGGAGGAGGAAGTATGCATCCAATTTTGGCTGAACGCACGAAACCGTTTCCCCGGACGAATCGACTTCAAGGCGATATCCGGAGTTTTCTAAGCTCGAACGGATGCGGGAAGACGGCGGAGCACTGTATGGACGTCGGAACGGAGGCGCGGCGTATCGCGCTGCGGTTCGGAGCCGATCCCGAGGCGGCGGAGACAGCCGGATGGCTGCACGATATCAGCGCGGTCATTCCGAACGGAGAGAGAATTGCGGTGTCGCGGGAGCTTGGCATCGAGGTGCTGCCGGAGGAAGAAGCGTTCCCGATGATCATTCATCAGAAGCTGTCGGTGGTAATGGCGGAGCAGCTTTTTGGCGTAACCGACGCGGAGATCCTTGATGCGGTCGGCTGCCATACGACCTTGCGGGCGGGCTCCACCTTGCTCGATCAAGTGCTGTTCGTAGCGGATAAAGTCGCATGGGATCAGCCCGGCACACCGCCGTATATCCGCAAGCTGCAGGAGCAATTGAACCGTTCCCTTATTCATGGGGCGTTCGCATACATCAACTACCTGTGGGAGCGAAAGCATACCTTGAAGGTCGTGCATCCGTGGCTGAAGGAAGCTTATGAAGAGCTTCGACACCGGGTATACGAACGCTGCGATTTGACGGTGGACGCGTGACTGGGATCTAATACGAAATTAGGATTTTCGAAAATGCAATGCCTTTGCGATGTCCATCGGGATCTTGCTCGGACGCGAATACCGGCTGAACAGCTGGGATGCGCTGACTGACGCCAAAGCGCTCTTGAGTCTCGTCGGGGAAAGCTTGAGCGGGCAGTTCGTACTGTTCAGCTTGTTGTTCGGCGTGGTTATTCTAATCGTTCATGGACCGTTCTATTATTTATGAACGGCGGCTGGCATGGGGAAGACCGCGATTCCCCCTCCACCTACTGCTGAAAAACATACCGGCTTGCTGCGGCAAGGCGGTTTTTGTGCATATACCGGGACTTGCCAGTTCTGTCTTAGGACCGCTTCCCGGATAAACTTCGTTTCAGGAAGGAAACGGTCTTCTCCAGCTTTAATAAATGGGTGCCCTTGACCAGAATCGCGGTGTCCGGCTTGATCGTCCCGGCAAGCGCTCGCTGAAGCTGCGTTCTGGATGTGAAGCTGCGGATGCGGGTTGCGGGGAAGCCCGCGTTTCTGGCGCCCGATGCGACATGCCGCGCGAGCTTTCCGACCGTGTAGAGCCGGTTGAGTCTTTTTCGGGCAGCATATTTTCCAACCTCATCGTGAGCTCGGAAAGCGTATTTTCCCATGTCTTTCATATAGCCGATGATGGCGATTTTGTGCTTTCGGTTTACCGAGGCGAGCGTGTCGAGGGCGGCCTTGGTTGCATCGGGATTGGAGCTGAACGTATCGTCGATCAAGGTGATTCGCCTCGGCAGCTCCGTTCGAACCAAGCGGCGGTACGGAATCGGATAGTTCGCCAGCCCCTTGCGGATTTCGCCCGCCGTGAATCCCATGCTGTGCGTAATTGCGATCGCGTTCAGCGCATTGTACACGTTATGAACCCCCAGACACGGGATGAAAAATCGCTCCTCTTTCCCGTTCAGCCGAACCCGGAAGGCAACCCCCCGGCCCAAGAAGCGGATGCCGCGTGCCTTGAAATGGGCTTTGTTGCGGATGCCGACCTTTAGCAGCCTGCCTTGAAATCCTTTGACGGACAGCAGCCTGGAATTCGCGTTATCCGCATTCAAGACGAGCGTTCCGGTCTTCCGCATGTGCCGAATCAGCTCCGATTTCGCGGACGCGATGCCTTGAACCTGGTGTCCGACATTCCCGATATGCGCCGTTCCGACATTGGTAATCACGCCGTAGCTTGGTTGGAGCAAGCGGCAGTGCTCGCGAATATGCCCTTTGCGAAGCATCGCGAATTCGAGCACGGCCGCCCGGTGCCGGGCATGAATCTGCTTGGCGTACTTGCGCGTGTTCGGCGGCAAATTCCAGTTCGACGCCGATTTGAAAACGGTCCACCGTCTCCGCAGGATGGAAGCGATCATTTCTTTCGTGGTTGTTTTTCCCGCGCTGCCTGTCACGGCGATGACGGGAATGTTCCGAGCCGGCATGCAAATCCCACCTTTTCACAGCGAATATACGCTTTAGTCTACGCCGGGCGCAAGCGGATGGAGTGGGTATGTGGGAAAAAATGGGCGTTTGTACGAGTCCGGCGGCAGGGGAATACCCATATGGTGTAAGATGACTAATCCTTGATTCTGCAAGTGGAGAGTGAGACGAGTGAAATCATTAACGCGGATGCCGAATCTGACGAGGTATGAATCGATCGGCATCAATCAGCTGTTTAATGTAGCCGACGGCCATGCCCATCAGCCGCAAACCGAAGCGCAGCGGCAAATCATCGGGCGGCTGCCCGACTTATTCGATCAGACGGAAGCGGCGAGGCAAGCGGAGCTGGAAGACGAGTTCCGCCGTCTGTTCTACACCTTGGCCGGGCAGCCGACCGCCGCCGGTCTTACCCGGACGCTGTTTTGTTATTCGGCTTCGTTGTCGACCGATTTGATCGCGACCTATTTGGCTTCGCGGGGATTGACGACCGCGCTGCTGCATCCCTGCTTCGACAATCTGGCGACGCTGCTGCAAAGAAGAAACGTAGCCTTGACGCCGCTGCATGAGGAGGAGCTCAGGCTCGACCGGATGGAAGAGACGTTCGCAGGGCTGGCGGCGGATGCGGTGTTCGTTACGCTTCCCAACAACCCGACGGGCTTCGAGCTGTCGCAGGAAGAATGGGAGCGGCTTGTTGCGCTGTGCGGTCAATACGGCAAGCTGCTTATCGTCGATTGCACGTTCCGATTTTTCTCAAGAAAGCCGTTATGGGATCAGTACGAGCTGCTAGAGAAGTCGAACATCAGCTATTTGATGGTGGAGGATACGGGAAAAACATGGCCGACCCAGGATCTGAAATGCAGCATTTTGGCGATGAGCGAAGATTTGGCCGATGACGTGCTGGAGCTTCACAACGATATTTTGCTGAATGTTTCGCCTTTTATCCTGCAACTGCTGATCGAATATTTAAGGGACACCGCACGGCACGGATTGCAGTCCGTCGTATGGGAAACAATTGACCGGAACCGTAAAACGCTGCGGGAAGCCGTTCGTTCCTCCGGGCTTGTCTTGAACAATCCGGGTTCGACGATCAGCGTCGAATGGCTTCGCATCACAGACCCCGACGTCCGCAGCTTGGACATGGTGGACCGCCTGCAGCGGCTGGGGCTCGGAATTTTGCCGGGGGATCATTTCTACTGGCACGACCACGGACAGGGGGAGCGATATATCCGGATTGCGCTTGCCCGATGCCCGGATATGTTCGCGGAGGCCTGCAGCATTTTGCAATCGGCACTGATGACGAACAGGATGGATTCGGTATGAGAATCATCTATCTGGATCAGCCTACTTATCTGCCGGACGATTTTGTGCGGGAAATGAAAAAGCTTGGGGATTTCGAAGTTTACTTCGACCGGCCTGACATAACAACCGCCGTTCAGCGATTGTCTAAAACAGATATTGCGATCGTAGAATGGACGCGGCTTCGGGAATTGGCGTTCGGGAAACTACTGAGGCTGAAGCATATCGCCCTCGTCATGACCGGATACGATCTGGTCGATATCGAGGCGGCCGGAGCCGCGGGAATTTCGGTGTCGAACTGCCCGACGTATTCGGCGCAAGCGGTCGCGGAGCATGTGTTTGCGCTTCTGCTCGCGGTCAATCGGCGAATCATACATGCCGACCGCCTTGTCCGGCAGGGCGAGAGCCATGTGTACGGCCCTTTCCTCGCAGGCGAACTGGCAGGCCGAACGTTAGGGCTGATCGGCACGGGCCGCATCGGGCAGGCGGTGGCGCGGATTGCCCGGGGCTTCGGGATGCATGTGATTGGCGCGAACCGGTCCGGAAGGAACGTCCCGGGAGTCGAAACGGCGGACATCCATGAGGTGATGCGGCGAAGCGACGTCGTCTCGCTGCATGTGCCGTTCCATGCCAGAACGAAAGGGATGATCACCTCGAAGCTGCTGTCTTCGATGAAAAGGACGGCCCTGTTCATCAACACGAGCCGAGGCGGTCTGGTGGACGAAGAAGCGTTGTTCACCCTGCTTCGGGACGGAAAAATCGCCGGCGCTGGCCTAGACGACCTGGCGCAGGTGACCGGCAACCCTTTGTATAAGCTCGATAACGTCGTATTTACGCCCGGCACGGCGTGGTATACGGACACCGCCCGGGAAGTCAATATGAAGGAGTTGCTGGATAACATTCGAGGATATATAAGCGGACTGCCGCGGAATATCGTGAATGAGGATTTTCTGACCTCTAAGAAACCGGAAAGCGAATGATCACGTATTGCCTTGGCTGAATCGATCCGCCACCGGGCTCAATTGTCCGGCAATTCGATATGCTCGGATACTCTGGATTTGAGAATTTCGATCAAGTCTTCGTCCATGTATTTGTATTCGTCCGGGATGTCCAGACAAATCATCTTTTTGCTTGCGGCGGCATGGGGGAATTTTTGGCGAATCCTTGCCGCATGCTTCTTCTCCATCACAAAAATAAGTTCCGCCCAGCCGATATGCCCCTCGGTTATCTTGATCCGGGCTTGTTCCTCCGTCCCCGCGGACCGGACGTCATATCCGTTACATCGGTGAAAGATTTTTTCGGCCGTCAGACTCCGCCACTTGTTTCTGCTGCATACAAATAAAAGTTTTATCGGTTTCAACCTGCCTTTTCTGCTTGTTTTTAGAGGAAATGGTCCCCGTCTCGCCATCATATCGTTTGACATCCCTCTAGCTGCACGTTACCATAAAACAATAAACAACACAAACATTCAACAATAAGCATAAATCAAAGAAGGGCGGGGCGGCGGTGTCATTAACGTTTGAGGAACGCAAAAAAACAATTATGGGGCGGTTGACGCAGGACGAAAAAGTGCAGGTGCATGCGCTGGCCGAGCAGTTGAACGTGTCGCCGGAAACGATCCGGCGGGATTTGGACAGGCTGGAGAAGGAAGGCCTGCTCAAAAAAGTTTACGGCGGTGCGGTCAAAACCCGCATGGATAGCTGGGAGCCGCCGTTCATCCAGCGGGAGCAAATGAACAACGGCGCCAAGACGTCCATCGGCAAGCTGGCGGCTTCGCTGGTCAAAGAGGGCGAAACGATCATGATCGACAACGGAACGACGACGATGGAGATTGTCCGTCATTTGCAGCACCGGCCCGACGTGACCGTCGTGACCCATTCCGTGCCGGTGCTGCTTTTGGCGATGGAGCTGTTCAAGGGCCGGATCATTTTTTCCGGCGGGGCGGTCAACGTGAATCAGCAATCCGTCGGGGGGACGCTGACCGAAGCGATGCTTCAGCAGTTTAAAGTGCACAAAGCGTTCATTTCCGTTGGCGGCATCTCGCTCGTCGAAGGGATCACGGATTATGATTTGAACGAAGCGAGCGTCTCGCGCAAAATGATCGAGCGGGCCGAGGAATCGATCGTATTGGCCGATCATTCGAAATTCGGAAAAACGACATTCGCCAACATCGCGGCGCTGCAAGATATTTCGATGATCATCACCAACAGGGAATGTCCGGCGGACTGGATTCATCAGCTGAGAGAGAAAGACATCGAGATTCTGATTGCGGACTAATGGATGCCCCTATCTTCTACAAGGTGGGGTATAGACGCTTTCGCGCTCAATCGAACGAAAACCATTCTATTGCCGGGGAGACGCACTATGGATATTTCCAAAGATTTCATTGACGAAGAGTTCAAAGCATTTGTTCTGGAGCAATTTTGCGGAAAGCGCGAGCGGATTCGGACGGAGGATGTAGAAGGAATCGTCTCCTTGAAGCTTGCAAATCGACCATTCGCAAGTCTGAAAGGCATCGAGCACTTCGCCTCACTGGACGAGCTGGACTGTTCGTTCAACAATTTGACGGAGCTGGACATCAGCGGGAACAGGAACCTGAAAATATTGAAATGCGAAGGCAACAAGCTGACTCGTCTGGATACGAGCCGCAATTTGCAGCTGGAGTAGTTGTCCTGCAACAATAACGAGATAATTGCACTGGATTTAACGGCCAACGCACGATTGGAAGCGTTGGACTGCGGTTTTAACCGCCTTCGCCATCTGGATGTGAGCCGAAACCTTAAGCTCACCAAGCTGGTCTGCTATTGGAACATCATTTCGGAATTGCATTTGGAGCAGAACGTCAATTTGCAAGAACTGAACTGCGGTTATAATTCCTTGTTCAGCCTGGACTTGGAACAGAACACCCAACTGGCGCATCTTGATTGCGGAAACAATTATTTGGTCAGCCTGAATATCACGAAATGTGCGAGCCTGACGGAAATTCGATGCTATCATAATCATTTAAAAAATTTGAATGTGTCCGGCTCCCCGGCTTTGCAGCGGCTAAGATGCTTCAATAATCATCTTGCGAGCTTGGATCTGAGCTGTAATCCGCTTCTGACCGAGCTCTACTGTTCGGAAAATAAACTTTCGGAATTGGACATCCGCCATAATCCGAAGCTAGAGCAGCCGCATTACGCCGATAATCTCATCGTTGAACCGGACCATACTATCAAAGGCATGGGTACTTTTAGGTATGACAACTCGCTATCTTATTATTCGACTTCGCTTCGTTACAAGGAAAAGGAGCTGTCCATTACTGCGGCGGTGCCCGCCAAGGCGGATATGAAGCGGCTGTCGACCGTGATCCGAAAAGCTTGGGCACGCTTCGACGAGCTCCACGAGCGTGCGCTGGATCTGATTGCCCACACACATCCCGACGAAGATGTGGCCGAGTTAACTTTGTCCGAGCTGAGATTTGATGGGGACGGCACCGTTCTCTTAGGATACGATGCAGGCGACACTCCGGCTGGACAACTGTACATTTACGTGGCATTCAACCGCAAGCTGGAAATAAATAGTCAGCTCGTTTACGAAACTTACTGATGACCACACGTCGCGTAATTCGTATCGTCTTCTCGTATGAAAAGATTACCTGGAAAGGAAACAATGGTGCGGAAATAGAGTGAGCAGCCGGCTTGCTCTTTTTTTGTTTCAGCAACTTGTTAAACCTGCGTTATGAATGCTTAATCTGCGTTATTTCAACATCGTCCGAAATCGTTTAGGCTTGAACTATAGCGGGAACAACTTATTATGATAGCGCTTTCGAACGAATCCCGCCGCCATGTGCTCAGGCTTTTTTCTGGCTGGGTAAATTGTCCAATCATCGGACAAAAGACCGTTCCCGGATAAACTTACGATCCGCTGCGAACAAAATGACACCCTGACGGCTTTCCGGAACGGTCCTGCGGAAAAACGCGCAAACAGACACGAAGCAGCGAACAGAAAGCCGTTTTGCGGAAAACGGATTTTACTTATAATTCATGTAAACGCTCTCTTACTCTTTTCGTTTGAGAGAGCCGTTATCCAGACGACGAGGGGGCTATCGGAATCCGCATGTGGTTCGATCTTCATACCGTGCCGTTCAGCCGTTTCGGTTCGTATTTTGCCTTTTCGATGCTTCCGGCGCATCCCGAGAGGGAATCCGGTCTGTACTTGAGGCTTGTGCGGGGCGGGGATCACGATATCGGAGCCGTGTTCCGAATCGAGCTGCTCGCAGGCGGCCAAGCCGTTCCCTTTACTTGCTCCGCTTCTCCGACGTTATTGCGGCTTGAAGCGGAGGAAGGGACAGCCGAATGGTGCATACCGGAGCCGGATTTTATACGTGTTCGCACGCAGGGTGTCGGCGTGCGGTTGACCTGTGCGCCCGGCGCATACGATTATGCGTTTCCGCTTGGGGAGCGGGGATGGGAGTTCAACAGCTTCGTGCGCGAGCGCCGGTTTCTGCTTTCGCCTGTAGGCGGATCGATTCGCGAGGATGTGCGCTGGGACGGGGTGAAGGCGCAGCGCCTTGCGTTCGATGGCATGCCGGGCGGCGACGGGAAGCTGGAGCTTACGCTGGAGGAATACCGCACTGTTCCGCGCCCGCAGCGCCCCGGATCGTTCGACAAAGGGCTTGCGCAGGTGGAAGGCGAGTACGCCGCCTGGCGCAGCCGGATGCCCGCCGCTGCCGCGGTCTGGTCCGAAGCCGAAGAGCTGGCCGCTTATATTACTTGGTCCTGCGTCGTGCAGACTGACGGGTATTTACCCCGGCCTGCGATGTATATGTCTAAAAACTGGATGACGAACATTTGGAGCTGGGACCACTGCTTCAATGCGATGGCGCTTGCCGAGGCCAATCCTGATCTGGCTTGGGACCAGTTTGCGATCTTTTTTGACCGGCAGGACGTTAGCGGGATGCTGCCGGATTTCATGAACGATAAATATGCGCTGTGGAACTGCTGCAAGCCGCCGATCCACGGCTGGACGCTGCGATGGCTGATGAACCGTTCCGAGGCCGTTACGCCGGAGCGGCTTGCGGAAATTTACGAACCGCTGGCCCGCTGGACGCAGTGGTGGTTCGATTACCGCGACGACGATCGCGACGGCGTACCGCAGTACAACCACGGCAACGATTCCGGGTGGGACAACAGCACGGTCTTTTTGGCGGCGATTCCCGTGGAAAGTCCCGATTTGTGCGCCTTTCTTATTTTTCAAATGGAAGCGCTTGCCGCAGTGGCGGCCAGACTGGGACGTTCCGGGGAAGCGGAGCGGTGGGAGCGCCGGTCGCAGGAGCTGTTGACGCGGATGATCGAGCATTTTTGGCGCGGCGACCGCTTCCAAGCCGTACAGTCCGGCACGCATGCCGGAGCCGACGAAGGCGACAGCTTGCTGTTGTTTTTGCCTGTTGTTTTGGGCAAGCGGCTGCCGGAGCCGATTCTGCGCAAGCTGATCGAAGGGCTGCGCGAGGAAGGACGCTTTCTGACGGCGCACGGCTTCGCCACCGAAAGCGTCCGAAGCCCGCTGTACGCGCCGGACGGCTATTGGCGGGGACCGATCTGGGCTCCGGTCATGCTGCTGCTCGTGGAAGGGCTGAAGGAGGCGGGCGAGGAACAGTTCGCGGCTGACGTTGCGAGGCGTTTTTGCCGAATGGCGGCTTCCGCAGGCATGGCCGAAAACTTCGACGCGCTCGAAGGGCGAGGGCTGCGGGACCGGGCGTTCACGTGGACGTCCAGCGTCTTTCTGCTGCTGGCCCGGGAAAATGGAGCGTAAACCGCTTAAACGGAGCTTGTCCGAGAATAAGGGGGAACAAGGGAGATGCATACATCGAAACAATTTCTGGCATTGGATGGAAAAGTCGCTGCGATCACCGGAGGCGCTTCGGGGATTGGACTCGCCACGGTGCGGAAGCTGGCCCGGCAAGGGGCGTCCGTCGTCATCCTCGACGTGAACGAGAAGGCCGGTGGTCAGGCCGCAGACGAGCTTCGGAGCGAAGGGCTCGCAGCCCGCTTCATCGGCTGCAATGTAACCTCTGCGGCCGATTGCGAAGCGGCGGTAGAAACAATACGCCGGGAATACGGCCGGTTGGATATTTTGTTCAATAACGCCGGGGTAATCCGGCGACGCACCGTCGTTGAAATGGCGGAGGAAGAGTGGGACGCGGTAATCGATATTTCGCTCAAGGGCGCATTCCTGCTCTCCAAATATGCCGTCCCGTTAATGGCTGAAGGCGGGGGAGGCAGCATCATCAACACCGGATCCGGCTGGGGATTGAAGGGAGGCGATCGGGCCGTCGCCTACTGCGCCGCCAAGGCGGGGATCGTCAATCTGACGAAGGCGATGGCGATCGACCATGGCGGACAACAGATCCGGGTCAACTGCGTCTGTCCCGGAGATACGGATACGCCGCTGCTGCGGGACGAAGCGAAGCAGCTCCAGCAGGAAGAGCAGTCGTTCGTGCAAGCGTCGGCGATCGAACGGCCGTTGAAGCGTATCGGCACGCCGGACGACATTGCCAATGCGGTGCTGTTTCTCGCGAGCGATATGTCGTCGTGGGTGACCGGCTCGGTGCTTGTCGTTGACGGTGGAGGACTGGCATAACGAAAAAGGAGGAATTGCGACGCATGGTCACGCTTAAAAAAACAACGTCTCATCCGTATATCCCTAATACCGTGCCCGAGGTCCAGCAGGCGATGCTTGAGGAAATCGGCGTTTCCGATATTGACGAGCTGTACCGTATGGTGCCGAAGGAGCTTCGTCTGCCGGGCCTTCTGAAGGTGGAGCCCGCGCTGTCCGAGTACGAGCTGCAGCGTCATGTCGATCGGCTGCTGGAGCGCAACCGGAGCGCGAAGGAAACGATCAGCTTTCTTGGAGCGGGTTGTTGGCAGCACTTCGTGCCAGCCGTTTGCGACGAAATTAACCAGCGCTCGGAGTTCGTCACCGCGTATGCGGGCGAGCCATACGAGGATCATGGCCGCTTCCAGGCGCTGTTCGAGTACCAGAGCCTGCTGGCGGAGCTGGTCGACATGGACGTCGTGAACGTACCGACGTTCGACTGGGCGCAGGCGGCTTCCACCGCGTTGCGGATGGCGGGCCGCATCACCAGCCGCCATACGGCGCTGCTTCCGGCGACGATGCATCCCGAACGGCTGCGGGTCATCCGCAATTATTTGTCGCCGCAGATGGACTGCGTGCTCGTTGATTACGCTCCGGACACCGGCCTGCTCGACATGGCTGACCTGAAGGCGAAGCTGTCGGCCGACACGGCCGCCGTATATATCGAGAATCCGTCCTACATCGGACATATCGAGACGCAGGGCCGTGAAATCGCCGAGCTGGCGCATGCGGCAGGCGCGCTTTTTGTCGTCGGCGTCGATCCGATCTCGCTCGGCCTGCTTGAGCCGCCGTCCCGGTACGGCGCAGATATCGTCTGCGGCGACCTGCAGCCGCTCGGCATCCGCATGCAGTACGGCGGCGGTCAATCGGGCTTTATCGCTACGCGCGACGAGGAGCAATTCGTCATGGAATATCCCTCCCGCCTGTTCGGCATTGCTCCGACCTCGGTCGAAGGCGAATATGGTTTCGGGGACGTTGCTTATGAGCGGACCTCTTTTGCCAAGCGGGAGAAGGGAAAGGAATCGGTCGGGACCCAGACCGCGCTGTGGGGAATCACGGCAGGCGTCTACCTGGCCTTAATGGGGCCTCACGGCATGCGCGAGGTCGGCGAAACGATCATCCGGCAGGCACGCTATGCAGCAGGCAGGCTGGCGGAGCTGGAGGGGGTGCGGATTCGGTTTCAGTCGTCGGCGTTTAAAGAGTTCGTCGTCGATTTCAACAGGACGGGGCGAACAGTGAGCGACATCAACAAGCGGCTGCTGGAGCGCGGCATCTTCGGAGGCAAGGATTTGTCCGGGGAATTTCCGGCCTGGGGCCAATGCGCGCTCTACTGCGTCACCGAAATCCACACGAAAGAAGATATCGACGCGCTTGCGGCCGCTCTGAAGACGGTCCTGTAAGCCCGAGGGCAGAAGGGAGCCATACGAATACCTATGAAACGGATACCTAGAAACCGGAACGTGCGTCAATTTCATCAGGCCAAATGGGACGAACCCGTCATTTTCGAGCTGCATCAGCCGGGCGAGCGGGGCGTCATCCCGCCGTCCGTCAGCGAGGAAGTGGCAGCGGCCGTGGGGGACGCCGAAGCTTGCGTGCCGCAAGGCATGCTGCGCAGTCAAGCTCCGGCTTTGCCGGAGATCGGGCAAGCCCGGGTGCTGCGCCATTACTTGCGCCTGTCGCAGGAGACGCTGGGCTCGGATTTCAACGTCGAGATCGGGCAGGGCACCTGCACGATGAAATACATTCCGCGGGTCAACGAAATGCTGGTCCGCAATCCGAAAATGACCGAGCTGCATCCGCTGCAGGACGAATCGACCGTGCAGGGGATGCTGGAGGTGTATCACCGACTGGACCTCGCAATGCGCGAGATTTCGGGCATGGACCGGTTCACGTTCCAGCCGGGAAGCGGGACGCAGGCGTTATTCGCGATGGCGTCCATCGTGCGGGCGTACCATGAAACGAACGGCGAAGGCGACAAGCGGGACGAAATCATAACCACCATATTTTCCCACCCGTCACAAGCAGCGACAGCCGCCGTCAAAGGCTACAAAATCATTACGCTGTACCCTGACAAGGACGGATTCCCGGATTTGGAAGCGCTGCGAGGGGCAATCTCCGAGCGGACGGCAGGCTTCGTCGTAGCCAATCCGGAGGACACGGGCATCTTCAACCCGCGGATTCGCGAGTTTACCGACCTCGTGCACGCCGCAGGCGGGATCTGCTATTACGACCAAGCGAATGCGAACGGACTGCTCGGTATTACCCAGGCGAAGGAAGCGGGCTTCGACATGTGCTTTTTCAACCTGCACAAAACGTTTGCCGCCCCTCATATGTGCGGGGGCCCGGCGACGGGAGCGCTCGGCGTGACGGAGCGGCTGGCCCCGTTCCTGCCCGGCCCGCTCGTCGAAACGGATGGAACCCGCTACACGCTGAACCATTCGCCCGCCCAGAGCATCGGCAAAATCCGGATGTTCCAAGGCGTAGCCCCGACGGTGCTTCGCGCGTACGCGTGGATTCGCGCGCTGGGACCGGAAGGGCTGCTGGACGCGGCGAAGGTGGCGGTCCTGAACAACAACTATTTGTACAGCCGTATCCTGAAAATTCCGGGCGCCAGCGCTCCGTACGTGGAGGGCGGACGCTTGGAGCAGGTGCGCTACAGCTGGGAGCGGCTGACCCGGGAAACCGGAATTACGACGGAAGACGTGCAGCGCCGCATGTGCGACTTCGGCCTCCATTACTGGACCAGCCATCATCCGTACATCGTGCCGCAGCCGTTCACGCTGGAGCCGACCGAATCGTATTCCAAGGAAGACTTGGATGAATACGTGAGCGCCCTGGAGCAGATCGCCAAGGAAGCCTACGAGCAGCCGGACATCATCCGCAGCGCCCCGCACAACAGCACCGTGCACCGGATCGACGAATCGAGCTTCGACGACCCGGCGAAGTGGTGCATCACTTGGCGAGCCTATCTCAAAAAGACCTCCCCGGCCGAAGCGGGTATCAGGTCTTGAGCAAAATAAAGCCGGGGTGATCCCGACCATGTGAACAGCAGCCGGAATCCGCCTCGGAGTCCGGCTTTTTGCTTCATGAGACGCTCCCGCAAAGGGTAAAGTTTCCGCAGGCGCAGGTTCCGCGCTTGATGATGGCGGTCTTCGGGGCGTGGTATAATAAAATAAGAAAGCGCTTACGAGGTCACAAAAAAACTGCTTGCGGGGGATGTCCATGCTGCCTGGAAAAGGATTGAAGCTGCCGCGGGGTGTCCGAAGCACCCTGCAGACCAAGCTGATGCTGCTTATTGCGCTTGCTGCCGCGATTCCGCTGCTGACGCTTGGATACGTACTGTATCACAAATCATCGGGAACGATCAACGAGCAATTTGGCCGCTACGGGGAAAACTCCGCCTCGCAGCTGCAATTTCAGATCGATTCCACCTTGGGGCAAATGAAGTTTACGGTCAGCGACATTTTGTCGTACTTACTCGACCCGAAGTTTACGGTGCTGAACGAAGAGGTGCCGGCGACGTACAAGGGCTTCCAGGAGGAGCAGCAGCTCGAACAGTATTTGAAAGCCCATAAGTCTTTGGATATGAAAGGCATTTTCCTGATTACGAAATCGGGCTACTATTACGGCGAACGGATCATCCGCTTCGATTTGCTCAAGGCGGAGCCTTGGTTTCGTGACGATGCCGACGGCTACCGCTTCGACCTGTACGAGCCGAACCATTACAACGACACGGCCCGCATTTCTGGGGAGAAGGTTATCGGCCTGCTGTTCCGCATCCGCAATCAGGTGGGGGTGCTGGAGAACAGCAGCATTTTGATCGAGACGAACGCCGACAAGCTGCTGCGGATGTTTCACGAATTCGAGGAGGATACCGGCTCGCAGCTGACGATCACCGGCGGGGGCAAAACCGTTTACCAGACGCAGGGTTCGTTTGCGAAGCGGGACGACGATGTCGTCTGGACGAAGCATTCGGACGAGACGGACTGGACGATTGAGGTGCGAACGCCGTACGAGCAATTTTATAAGCCGTCGCTGCTGATCCGCACCTTTACGTTTTCTGCGGTCAGCCTGTCGATTGTGCTCGCGTTCGTGCTGGCTTATATGTGTTCGGCTCCGCTGCTCAAGCGGGTCAAAAAAATGAAAGAATCGATCCGGCGCGTCAGCCTTGGAAAGCTCGATACGCGGATCGACGTGGAGACCGAAGACGAGCTTGGGCTGCTTGCTCACAGCTTCAACCGGATGGTGGGGCAGCTTCAGACGCTATTTCAAGAGATGAAACAGGTCGAACGCCAGAAAAAAGAAGCCGAGCTCCGTGCATTGCACCATCAGATCAACCCGCATTTGCTCATCAATACGCTCGCCTCCATTCAATGGAAGGCCAGATTGGCAGGTGCCGCCGAAGTCAACAAAATGATTTATCATTTAACCAACGTGCTGGACGGCAACCTGAATGTCGACCGGGAGGTCGTTACGCTGGAGCGGGAGCTTGAGGTGATCGATCATTACTTGAATTTACAGGAGCTGCGGTACGGCAGCGTGTTCGCTTACCGGATCGAAACCGCTGGAGTCGAGCTGTCCGCCGTGGACATTCCACGGATGACGCTGCAACCGCTGGTGGAGAACGTGTTTTTTCACGCGTTCGAGGACGGGGAGGGGACGATCGTGCTGCGCGTCGAAGCGCACGGCGCGGATGTGCTCGTCTCCGTGATCGACGACGGAAAAGGCATGGGCGAGCGTACGCGTCAGCAGCTGCTTCAGCCGCACCCGGACGGCGTCCGAAAACGCCGGAGCATCGGGCTCCGCAATGTGGAGGAGCGCATTAAACTGCATTTCGGCGAAGCTTACGGGCTGTCCGTTCAATCCGCGCCGGGAGCGGGGACCCGCATCGTTATCCGATTGCCGATCAAAGCCAAGGAGGAAATCGCATGAATGCCAAACCGATTAAAGTGCTGATTGCCGACGACGAGGTTATCATCCGCCGGGGGCTGATTTCGACGGTGCCGTGGGAGAAGTACGGGATGACCGTCGTAGCGGACGTGCCTAACGGCAGCCGGGGCTGGGAAGCGTTTCTGGAGCACCGGCCGGATGTGGTTATCACCGACATCGTGATGCCTGAGATGGATGGAATCGAGCTCGCCCGCAAAGTGAAAGCAAATGAGCCCCGGACCAAAATATTGCTGCTCAGCTGTCACCGCGACTTCGAATATGCGCAGCAGGGAATCAAGCTGGGTGCATCTGGCTATTTGCTGAAGACGTCGTTCAACGACGAGGAGTTGGAGGAGTTTTTGGCTGCCTTCCGTCAAGAGCTCGGTGCGGCTGGCACCGAGGCTCTACGGAACACCGCCACCGAGCTTACCGCCCCCGCGATTTCCGGGCTGCTGCTCGAATGGCTGTACGGCGTCGGCGACCGGTTTCCGGCCGAGCTGGACCGGCTGCTTCAAGGGGCGTGGAGCTGGATGAATGCGCCGACCGCGCTGTATTTGATCTCCGCACCCGGGAAATGCGGCGGGACGCTGGAGCACGAGCTGCGCGGCAGCGCGCCGGACGAGCCTTGCGAAGTGCTGCCCTTCGGGGACGCGCACCTGCTGCTGTTTGTGCCCGAAGCCGGGCAGCGCGAATGGGACAGTCGGCTGAGCGAGCGCAAGGCCGAGCGGCCGGAGCTGCATTGGTCCCGGCAAGCGCCGCTGGCCGGACGCGAGGCATGGATCGGCGCTGTGCGCAAAGCCCGCGGGCAGATGGAGCTGGAGAAGCAGTACCGCATCAGCGTCGGGCAATGGCCAGCTCCGATTGCCGAAGCGGTGCAGCTGATTGTCCGGCATACAGATACCCAACTATCCGTGTCTGTGGTGGCGCAGGAGGTAGGTCTGAGCCGCAGCCATTTCAGCACGCTGTTCAAGAAGACGGTCGGCGAAAGCTTCGTCTCGTTCACGTACCGGGCGAAGCTGAAAATCGCCTGCGAGCTGCTTGCTGCCAAAGGAATTACCGTTCAGGAGATTGCGGACAAGATCGGCATGCCCGACGCCAAATATTTCAGCAAATGGTTCAAGCGCTGCACTGGCAAAACGCCGAGCCAATACCGGAGCGAGCGGCGTGAAGAAAGAAGCGTCATCTAAAAACACGGCTCTCATCGAACGAAAAGACACCTTTGCTTGGCAGAGGCCGTTCGTGCAGCCGATGATGCACGATTTTCCGAACATCCCTCCGTTTTGTATGCGCTTTACTCTCGTTACAATAAGCATGTAAGCGGTTAACTAACAGACGTTCAGGGGGAATTCGAAATGAAACGAAGGATGCTTCTTGTTACGACAGCGATATTGTCCGCTTCAGTCATGGCCGCCGGATGCGGCAAGCCGGCTAGTGAGCCTCAAAACGGCGCAGCGGGAGCGCAGACGCCATCGTCCGATCCGGCCAAGCAGGTGACGCTGCGTTTTGCTACATGGGATACGGGCGATCTGCTCAAAATCCAGGAGACGATTGCGCGCCAATTCGAAGCGAAGCACCCCGGCGTCAAGGTGCAGGTGGAGGCGTACGGGGACGGCTTCGACCAGAAGCTGGCCGCTTCGATCGGAGCGAACAATGCGCCTGACGTGATGTACATGTGGGATTTTCCGACCTACTCCCAGAACCTCGAACCGCTGGATGCGATGATGTCCGCCGATGCCGGGTTGAAGCCGGACGATTTTTATCCCGGACTGTTCAACTATGTGAAGATCGGCGGCAAAACATACGGCATGCCCGCCGGGTTTACGACCCGCGTCATGTACTATAACAAGAAGCTGTTCGACGAGGCGAACGTACCATATCCGAAAGCGGGCTGGACATGGGACGACTTCAAGGAAACGGCGAAAAAGCTGACGAACCCCGCCAAGAAGCAGTACGGCTTCGGCGTCCGGGCGGAGAATGATCCGTACGACCTGCAGGGCTTTATCTGGAGCAACGGCGGCAGCTTTATCAGCCCGGACGGCAAGTCGATCGAAGGGTTCATGAACGGTAAAGAAACGGCCGAAGTGCTGCAGCTGTTCGGCAGCTTGGTCAAGGACAAGACGGCCGTCGTTGTCGGCGGCAAAAACCAGCAGTCCGGCGACGACATCTTCAAAGCGGGCAAAATCGCCATGTGGGAAAGCGGCGTATGGCCGCTGGGCGGCTTTAAGGAGGCCAAAATCGACGTCGGCACGGTCATTATGCCGGCCTTCCCGGGCAAGAAGCTTAAGGGCGTCATCTCCGAATCGGCGGTATCCATCTCCAAATCGTCCAAAAACAAAGAGCTGGCTTGGGAATTCGTCAAGTATTACGCGTCCGCCGAGGCGATTAAACTGCGGACCTCCGACCTGCCGGTGCGCAAAAGCGTCGTAGCCGAGAAAAAGCTCGACCAAGACCCGCTCTACCAATCGTTCTACAAAATGCTGGAGGCTTGCGACGACACGCCGGCGTTCCTGCTGAATCCGAAATGGAACGAAGTGAACCGCAATCTCAAGTCGGCGATCAGTACGATAATGCTCGGTCAGAATGGGAAGGATTCGCTTGACAAGGCCGTCAAGGACTCGGAGAAATTTTTCAAATAAAGCCGTCAGGCGAAAAACGGAAGAAGGATGGACCTATGGATACGACCGCCGTTCGACAGGCTGCCAGGCCGGGCATCCGATTAAAACGAAGAGGATGGCTCACGCCTTACCTCTTCGTCCTTCCCTGGATGATCGGTTTCGTTTCCTTCACGCTGGGGCCGCTGCTGTTCTCGCTGGTGATCAGCTTGTACGATTGGCCGATTGCGGGAGAGCGTACGTTTGTCGGGTTGCAAAATTATACCCGGATGTTCACCGACGACCCGCTTTTCTGGGATTCGCTCGGCGTGACGCTCAAATTCGCCGCGATCTTTGTGCCGCTGAATTTATCGGTAGCGCTGCTGCTTGCCTTGCTGCTAAATCAAAAGGTGCGGGGAAGCGGCATATTCCGCACGATCTTTTATTTGCCGTCCGTCATCTCCGGCGTCGCGCTCGCGATGATTTGGGCGTGGGTATACAGCGGGGAGTACGGCATTCTGAATTACTTTTTGTCGCTCGTCGGCATTGCCGGACCGGATTGGCTGCGGGAACCGGGCTGGGCGCTGGCGGCGATGGTAGGCGCGAGCCTATGGGCGCAGGGCTCGATGATGCTGATCTTTTTGGCGGGGCTCAAGAACATCCCGAGTGATTTGTATGAGGCAGCCTCCATCGACGGGGCCGGCGTGTTCACCCGATTTTTCCGAATCACGCTGCCCATGCTGAGCCCGACGCTGCTGTTCAACCTCGTCACCTCGATTATCGGCGCGTTCCAGCAGCTGACGCTGGCGTTGACGCTGACTGGCGGAGGGCCGTCGAACTCGACGTATTTTTACGCTATGTACGTTTATGAAAATGCTTTTAAGTATTTTCATATGGGCTATGCCGCAGCGAATGCGTGGATCATGTTCCTGATCATCTTGACACTGACGATGCTCGTCTTCCGCTCCACCGGCATGTGGGTGTACTACGAGGGCGAAGTGAAGGCAAAACGGGCAGGCAAGCAGCGGCGGAAGGCCGCTTAAAGATGCTGGGGAGGAGGGACCGGAGATGAAAAAAACGATTACGTACGGGCTGCTCGTCTTGTTCTCGCTGCTGTTTCTGATGCCGTTCTTCTGGCTCGTCACGACGGCCGTGAAAGGACCGGACGAAATCTACATGTACCCGCCCAAATGGATTCCGTCGGAGATTCAGTGGGGCAACTTCGTCAAAGCTTGGACGATTCAGCCGTTCAATACCTTTTTGCAAAATTCCTTGACCGTGACGATTCTATGCAATATCGGGCAGCTGATTTCCTCCTCGCTGGTGGCGTACGGCTTTGCGCGGTACCGGTTCCCGGGACGCGACGCGCTGTTTCTGATCGTGCTGGCGACGATGATGATCCCGTGGGACGTGACGATGATTCCACTGTATATGGAATTCAACTTTCTCGGTTGGATCAATACGCTCAAGCCTTTGATCGTCCCGGCCTGGTTCGGCTCGGCCTTCTATATTTTTCTGCTGCGGCAGTTTATCATGACGATTCCGACGGAGCTGGAGGAGGCGGCGAAGATCGACGGGGCCAGCGATTTCGGTATTTTCATCCGGGTGATCGTCCCGCTGATGCTGCCCGCCTTGATTCTCGTGAGCGTGTTCAACATGCTTGATACGTGGAACGATTACCTCGGGCCGCTGATTTTCCTGAACGACTCCAGCAAATATACGCTGACGCTCGGGCTTGCCCAGTTCAAAGGGGTTCACGGCGTCGATATGACGTCCGTGATGGCGGTAACGTCGATCATCTGCCTGCCGCCGCTGCTTGTATTTTTCGGCGCGCAGCGTTACATCGTGGAAGGCATTGCACAGACGGGGATTAAATAGCGGGACGGCGGCGGGTAATGCGGCAGCGAAGGAAACAACCCCATTCTTTGCCGCATAACATTACTAAAACAGAGTAATGAGATATGTTTAGGAGGAGGTTTATCATGAGCGACCATCTGACAAGGCGGGATTGGCAAAATTTGAACGTACTGGAGCGGAACCGGCTGTCTGCCCGCGCCTCGTTCGTTCCGTACGGCGCTGCGGAGTCGGCGCTGACGTACGACCGGGGCAGCTCGGACCGGTTCATGCTGCTGAACGGCGAGTGGGCGTTTCATTACGCCGGACGTCCCGAGGAGGCTCCAACTTTGTTCTACATGCCGGAATTCGACGACAGCGACTGGGATCGGCTTATGGTGCCGAGCCACTGGCAGCTTCACGGATACGGCGCGCCGCATTACACAGATTTGTATTATCCGTTTCCGGTTTGTCCGCCCGAAGTGCCTGCGGATAACCCGACCGGGACATACCGGCGGACGTTTACGCTACCGGAGGGCTGGCTGTCCCGGAACGTGTTCTTGCAGTTTCAAGGCGTGGACAGCGCTTTTCACGTCTGGCTGAACGGCAGCTATGTCGGCTACAGTCAAGGCAGCCGCCTACCGTCGGAGTTCGCGATCTCCCCGTTTGTGCGCGAGGGCGAGAATGTGCTGGCGGTGCAGGTATACCAATGGTCGGACGGCAGCTATTTGGAGGATCAGGATATGTGGTGGCTGAGCGGCATTTTTCGCGATGTTGCCTTGGTTGCTCAGCCGAAAACGTATCTAAAAGATTACACGGTCGTCGCCGATCTGGACGCAGACGTATGCGTTGGATTGCTCCATATACGGGCGCAGGTGGCTAAGGAGCAGACGATGACGGGAAACGTCGTGCTGGAGTGGCGATTGACTGACGGGGAACAAGGGACGGAAACCGCTTCCGGCGTTTGCCTTGTAGACGGTTGGAGCGAAGAAGGCGACGAAGCGTTGGCGAGCTTCCGGGCGCAGCTGAGCGACGTCCGCCCGTGGACGGCAGAAACGCCGGCTTTGTACGACCTGCTGCTCACACTCAAGACGGAGGACGGCGACACGCTCGAAGTCGTGCCGACACGCGTCGGCTTTCGCCGGGTGGAAGTACGGGGCGGCAGGCTGCTCGTCAACGGGAAACCGATCCGGCTGCGCGGCGTGAACCGCCACGATCATCATCCGGAGCGCGGCCGGGCGGTCACGGTGGAGACGATGGAGCAGGACGTCGTCCTGATGAAACGGCATAATATCAATGCGGTGCGGACGGCGCATTACCCGAACGATCCGCGGTTTTACGACCTGTGCGACCGGTACGGGCTGTATGTGATGGACGAGACCGACCTGGAGACGCATGGCTTCGAGCTTGTAGGGGACGCCGACCGGCTGAGCAACGATTCCGCATGGGAGGAAGCTTATGTCGAGCGGGTGCGCCGGATGGTCGAGCGGGACAAAAACCATCCGAGCATCCTGTTCTGGTCGCTCGGCAACGAATCCGGCTTCGGCTGCAATCATGAGGCGATGGCCGCCTGGTGCCGCAGCGCCGATCCGACGCGGCTCATTCATTACGAAGGCGATCGCGAAGCGAAGGTGTGCGACGTATTCAGCACGATGTATTCGACCGTGGAAAAAATGATCGGTTTCGGGCAGCGCGAGAACGAGGAGAAGCCGCATGTGCTGTGCGAATACGCGCATGCGATGGGCAATGGTCCCGGCGGGCTGCTCGAATACGAGGAAGCGTTCCGCATTTATCCCCGGCTCGCCGGCGGCTTTGTGTGGGAGTGGATCGACCACGGTCTCAGCCGCAGAATAGCGGACGGGCAGACGTATTACGCCTACGGAGGCGATTACGGCGACGAGCCGAACAACGGCAACTTCGTCATCGACGGGCTGGTCATGCCGGACCGCACCCCTTCGCCCGGACTGCTGGAATACAAAAAGATCATCGAACCCGTGACCGTGGAAACGTTCGATGCCGAACAAGGAACGGTCATGATCCGGAACCGGTACGATTTCCGCGACCTGAGCCATTTGCACCTCGTATGGACTGTCTCGGCAGACGGCGCACCGCTTGCGAGCGGCAGCGCGCCGGCGCCGGACGTGCCGCCGGGCGGCACAGCGCCGCTGACGCTTCCGCTGCAAAGACCGGCGCGCCCGCTGCCCGGCGCGGAGTACCGGCTCGAGCTGCGCTTCGTGCTCGCCTCGGACACAAGCTGGGCGCCGTACGGCCACGAAGTGGCCTGGACGCAGCTTGAGCTGCCGGGCTGGGCGGCCGGGCCGCACGCCCTTCCGGCTGCCGCGCCTGCGCCGCACCCGCTGCTCGCGGAAGAACGTGCGGGCGAGCTCGTCCTGCGCGGCGCGGACTTCGCGCTCAGCTTCGATCTCGCGCGCGGCGATATACGCTCGTGGACCGGCGCGGGCCGTCCGCTGCTCCGCCGAAGCCCTGCGCTTACGCTATGGCGGCCGCCGATCGACAACGACATGTACGTCGTGGCCGATTGGCGCAAGGCGTGCCTGCACTTGGTACGCGACGACGCCCGCTCGTTCGTTTGGGAGCGGCTCGATTCCGGCACGGTACGCTGCACCCGCCGTATACGCACGGCTCCGCCCGTCTACGACTGGGGCTATGAGTCCGCGTGGACGTATACGGTCCACGGCAGCGGCCTTGTCGAGCTCCGGGTGCAGGGAACGCCGTACGGCAAGCCGCCGGAGATGATTCCGCGCATCGGACTGCGGATGGAGCTGCCGGGCGACTACGACCGCGTCGTCTGGTACGGCCGGGGGCCAGGGGAATCGTACCCGGACAGCAAGCAGGCGGCCCGGTTCGGCCGCTATGACTGCTCCGTCGACGGGCTCGGCTTCCCTTACGTGTACCCTCAAGAGAACGGCAACCGCTCGGACGTCCGGTGGGCCGCTTTTCTGAACGGCAGCGGCTCGGGGCTGCTGGCCGCCGGGATGCCGCAGTTCGATTTCGGCGCGCACTGGCATACGCCTGAAGACATCGAGCAAGCGAAGCATACAACCGATTTGGTCAAACGGGATTTCATTACCGTGCACCTTGATTACCGGCACAATGGCCTTGGGAGTGCCAGCTGCGGGCAGGGACAGCTTCCGCCATACCGGCTGGAGCCGCACGAATTTACGTTCGCAGTCCGTCTGATGCCGGTCAACGAGCAGGGCGCAGCGCTTGAGGTAACCGCCAGACATTTGCGTGGAGGAGAAGTGCATTAAGCGAGATCAAAGCGTGCTAAGCATCAATCCCGCTTGAAATACGATCGTCTCCCGACATCGATTCAAGCGGGATTTCATTTCGCCGTTACCTCACATCCAGCCAGCTTCACGGATGCATAACCTTTACTTCCTCATCTTTTTCGGTAAACTTCGCAATTTCACCCTAATTTTACACATGATGTGACGTGACGAAAATAAATTCGTTGCAGGCGTTCAGCAAAGAAAAGTACGGGAATTCCACCGTACGCCAAAATATGGTACGATGAACAAGAAGAACGGGTGACGGTCTACGATTGGCGCCCAACTGCTTGGCGGGCGGCCACAGCCGAATACTTGGCAATCAAGCTGCGGTAGGTCTCTTTCGGCCTCAAGCCGACCAGTCTTTCGACAGGCTCGCCATCCTTGAGCAGGATGACCGTCGGCATCGACATCACCCCGAATCGGGCCGCAATGTGCGGCGAAGCGTCGACGTCCACCTTCAGGATCATCACGCGCTCTCCCAGTTCTTGTCCGAGCTCCTCCAGCAGCGGGTTCAGCCTTTTGCACGGCGGGCACCACGCGGCGGTAAAATCGACCAGTGTCAATTCAGATTGGCGGATATTCTCGGAAAATTCGGCATCGTTGCTTGTTTTAGGACCCATTGCTTGTTCCCTCCATGGATTCATTATCGGTTTGTTCCGATAGAATAGATTGTATGCGCTCCTCCAGATTGAACCTGATCCGGACCAGTGTCTGGATTTGCTCGTCGATTTCCTTCAGCTTCTGCTGGTAAACGGGCAATACCTCGTTGCAGAACGCTTCTTTGTTCAAGAGCACGCAGTGCAGAAAACCGGCAATCTGCTCAGTAGACAAGCCCAGCTTCAGATACAACCGGATCGTTTTGACCTGCTCTACGGCAAATTTGTGATATTCCCGGTAGCCGCTTTCGGTACGGACCGGCATGATAAGCACTTGTTTCTCATAATAGCGGAGCGATCGGATGCTGGCTCCGGTCGCCTTGGACAGCTCGCCGATTTTCAGAGCACATCCCTCCTTCAGACGGTTTGGGAATCGTAGATTCATTATAGACCGTGACATTAGTGTCAGAGTCAATCGTTTTTTACAATCTATTAGAAAGTGAGGATAAGTCATGATACTGCGTAAATTGGAGCCTCAAGACGTGGAGGCATTTTGGAGCTTGCGGTTAAAATCGCTGAAAGAACATCCGGAATCGTTCGGATCGAACTACGAGGACGCGTCGCTTACCGGAATGGACGAGGTTCGCCGCCGTTTTCAGAATACGGCGGACCAGTTTCTGCTGGGAGCGTTCGGAGAGAACAACGAGCTGATGGGCATGATTGGCTTTCGGCGGGAGTCTTCGCGCAATCTGGCTCATAAAGGCATGCTGTGGGGAGTGTATGTGGATAGCGCCCATCAGGGGAAAGGGATCGCCAAAGCGCTGCTTCAGCATGTGCTGGAGGAGGCACGCTCGCTGGACGGGCTGGAGCAGGTTTATTTGTCCGTCGTGACCGTCAACGAACCGGCGGTCCGATTGTACCGTTCGGCCGGATTCGAAGTCTTCGGCACGGAACCGAACGCATTGAAAATCGGTGACCAGTCGTTCGACGAATACTGGATGGCATGTAAACTATAGATGACAGATTCAAGGGGGGAAACGGATGCTTAAAACGATAAGGAACGCCCTTTTGTTCGCAGCGGCAGTTCATATTCTATATGTTATCGTGCAAGTCATTTCGGGGATGCTTCTCACCATGTGGCATGTGCCCAAGATCGTCGACGCTTATTCAAGCAAGCAGGTGCTGGAATCGCAGGTTTCCTTCGGGGTGATGACAAACTCGTCCGTATGGCTTTACGTGCTGACGTTCGCCGGCAGCGCCGCCTTGTACGCCTTCGTCCTGCAGCCCCTGCTGCGGAGATGGGCCAATCGACGGAACCGGTCGTAGCTTCACGGACGGTGCTTAGACAGCTTGAAGGACGCTAAAGGACCCACGGGTCCCGTTAAATGAATAGCGTTTGCAGGAACGAGCCGGGCCTATCAGGCGCATCTGGCTGCGGCGCACAGTGGCAAAAAAAGGGCGAATATGACATATTTGGAATAGGAAGGAATACTCGCGTTATATGTCTGTTCGGGTTGATATTTTACTATTTCAAGAGAGACAGGGCTTATGATATAATAACTCACTAGTTATGTAAAAGTTTGCGTGGGGAGTGAGCAGCTTTGTCTCTGATAGTGATGAAATTTGGCGGGAGCTCCGTAGGTGACGCGGAGCGGATGAAACGGGTGGCGAACCGGATCGTGGAACGAAAGCTTGAAGGCCACGGTTGTGTCGTCGTCGTTTCGGCCATGGGAGATACAACGGACGATTTGATCGATTTGTCCAAACAACTGTGCCCCGGCACGCCGCCGGCGAGAGAAATGGACATGCTGCTGACGACGGGCGAGCAGGTTTCGGTTGCGCTGTTGGCGATGACGATCCATAGCCTTGGGCACGAAGCCGTTTCGTTTACGGGCTGGCAAGCCGGCATGTACACGGAAGCGCTTCATGGCAAGGCGCGCATTACCGATATGCGCCCGGATCGTATCCGCAATGCGATCGCAGACGGCAAAATCGTCATCGTTGCGGGCTTCCAAGGTATGACGGAGGAAGGCGAAATTACGACGCTCGGACGCGGCGGGTCGGATACGACGGCCGTAGCGCTGGCGGCTGCCATTGAAGCGGATGTCTGTGAAATCTTCACCGATGTGGACGGCATTTATTCTACCGATCCGCGGATCGTGAAGTGCGCGCGCAAGCTGAGCGAAATTTCGTACGACGAAATGCTGGAGCTTGCCAATCTCGGGGCAGCGGTTCTGCATCCGCGCGCCGTGGAATACGCCAAAAATTACAACGTACAGCTGGTCGTCAGATCCAGCTTCAATCATAATGAGGGCACGAATGTGAAGGAGGAAGCGGCGATGGAACAAGGCATCGTAGTACGCGGCATTGCTTACGACAAAAATGTGGCGAGAATCAGTATTTTGGGAGTGGAAGAAAAGCCGGGGCAGCTGGCTAAAGTTTTCACCGCCTTGGCCAATGCGCAAATCGATGTGGATATCATCGTCCAAAGCGGCGTACAGAACGGTCTCGCCGATTTCTCCTGCACCGTATCTCTGTCCGATCAAGAAAAGGCGCTTCAAGTCATCGAAGGGATTCGTCCGGAAGTCGGCTTCCGTCAAGTGACCTCCGAGACCAACCTGGTCAAAGTATCCATCGTCGGCGCGGGCATGGTCAGCACACCGGGCGTCGCGGCCAAAATGTTCGAGGTCATCTCCGAGCTCGGCATCAGCATCCTGCTGGTGAGCACGTCCGAAATCAAGACGTCCTGCGTCATTGAAAACGACCGTTTGAACGAAGTGATCGCGGCACTGCACAGCGCTTACGGCCTCGATACGGATCAGACCGTATTCGTGGGCGGCCCTTCCGAACGGAGATAAGCTAACGCAGCTTATCGAAGATGAACGTAAACAGCTTAAACAGAAAAGCGGTAATTCCGGCGGCCATCAGCGGTCCGACCGGAATGCCTTTCAAGAAAATAATCCCGAAGATGGAACCAATGACAAGACCCACAATCAATTGTGGGTCTATTTTTAATAACTCCAAGCCTTTGCCGTTCATGTACGTTGCGATTGCGCCCCCGACCAAGGCCAAGATCCCCGGCCAAGTGGTGAACATCGACGTCACGTCTTTAATGGAAATTCGTTCGCTGGCGAACGGAACCAACACCCCCATCGTCAAAAACAGCAGCCCCAGTTCCAGCCCTCGCCGTTCGATGGTAGGCAAATACCGTTCCAAGCTAATAAGCTTAATAATCAACAGCACGCAGGCGGCCGTTGTAATAATATGGGAGCGGCCGATCAGACCGATGATGATCAGCGCCACCAGCAAAATATCTCCGTTCATGGTCAGGCCCCTTGTCCATTGGTTTCTTTTCCAGTGTATGAACGAGGGCTTGGTTTAGAACTAGAGCAAGGCGGAGACTTGCTCCGGCTCCAGCTTCCCGGCACGTACGATAGGAGCCAAGGACAATACGTCGATTTGCGAGCAGTAAGTCACATCGTCGCGGAAGCCGAGCTTGGTCAGCCGTCGTCCGCCGGCGCAGGAGAGCAGCGTTTCGGTCAGACGGTCCTGCACCTGCCGGTAGGCGTGAAGCATCGCCAGGCCGAAATCGTCGATCGCCTGCGCGGCGGCCGGACTGTCCGGGTCGCAGCCGGAAAGCTGGAGCAATTCGCGCACAAGCAGACCGGCGCAGAGCCCGTCTTCCAGCGAGAATACGTCCTGAGCCCCCGAGCAGACCAGTACGATTTCCTGATCCAGCGAAGCCGCCTTGCGGGCGCAGGCTTCGGCGTTCAGGAAAGCGCCGATTAATACGTGATCTGCCTTCCGGGCCTTATGAATCGCCCGGGTGCCGTTTGTCGTCGTCATGATTAGCGTTTTTCCGGACACGGCTTCAGGCGTATACTCAAGAGGAGAATTGCCGAAGTCGAAACCGGGAATTTTTTTGCTCGAACGTTCGCCCCCCAGCAAAGTTCCTGAGCCCTGCAAGCTTTTTGCCTGACTCACCGTTTCCACCGGGACAAGCGTCCGGCATCCCCCGGCAAGCGCTGTCAGCATTGTGGATGTCGCACGAAGCACATCGATGACGATAACGGTTTTGTGCTGAAGATCGTCGGACCTCACTTCGTTAATGGAGGCGATCACTTGAATATTCATGGAAACCGGACCTCCTCCGCTTCAAATTTGCCAATCCCACGAATGACCGACGGCAATGGACTGCAGCCCTTCGGGAAGCATCGTATCTGAACGGAGCCCCCGACGGAGCGCTTCGAGCGAGATGACTTCCGAAGGAGCGACGTTGCCGAGATGAACGTCGGCGCCCAGCATTTGCATCAGATGCACCTGCTGCTCTTTTTGCGGCGCTTCCCAGAGCAGAACGCCCGGACTCGGCACCTGGCTCAGCACCTGCGCGATTTCCTTATCCTTGCAAGCGCCTTGAGCGTCGTAGATGCCGACGCCTTTGCCGGATTCCCGGCCTTCGATGGTGACAAGCTCGGCGCCAAGTCCGGTATCCAAGATCACCGTCTCAATCAATTCGTCCAGTTCGATGGTGGAGCCCCACCCTTTTTTCCCGTATTCGGTGATGACCGTGAGCCCTGCATCCACACCTCGGGAGATCAGCTCGCTGCGCAGACTTCGGGGCACCTCGATGGTTCCGTCCGACACTTCCACACCGCTGAAGCCCATGTAAGCTGCCATATCAAAGTAATGATCGACCGCATCCTGCCGGATCGCCACCTCCAGAAACGTGCCTCCGGGATAGACCATAATGTCGTGAGCTTTGGCCATTTCGATTTTGCGCTTAAGCAATCCCGTCTTATAAAGCGGCGAAGTGCCGAATCCGATTTTCAGCATGTCGATATAGACGCCGGCCGTCTGCAGCAAATCCTCAAGCGCATGAAGCCCAAGGCCTTTGTCGATCACCATCGTTTTGCCTAAGGCTCGCGGCTTTTCCGTACGACGCCCGGTCGGATCGCTGAGCAGGGTGTTCCACTGCAGCGGTGATGTAACCTCCATCTTGTATCGCCTCGCAGTAACTTAAAGTTGAATTACGGTGTCATCATATGCATTTTGGGCGAATGGTGTGCCCAGCAATCCTAAATTGAGACGAGCCCGCATAACATGAGATAAGGAAAGCAGAGGGGGGAAACGCATGTCGGTCATTAACAAAATCGTCCTCAGCATGGCGCTGATCCGAATCTTCTCGGGGAGCATCGAGATCATGGCGGGGCTGCTTATGCTGCGCTTTAACCAGATTGAGAAAGCGCTCCTGATCAATTCGGGGCTGGCGCTGGTCGGACCTTTCGTGCTGCTTACGACTACGACGATCGGTCTTGTGGGGATGGCCGATAAGCTGTCGGCGGGCAAAATGCTATGGGTGCTTATCGGCGTGAGCTGCATTTTTATTGGAATCTTAAAAAAGTAATCGGTCATAGTTCAGTAGATTGCAACATACATATGATTGTAAAAGATGGACAGCTTGGGAGGGATAGCCATGATCCGGTCGCTGCTGCCGTTCTTCTCTGCCGATATGCGGCAGATCCTAGCAACTCTACCAACCCGCATTGCAGCCGAGCTGCAAGAAATCCGGATCCGCGAAGAGAGGCCGCTGGAAGTCGTCTGGGCTTCGGGCTGCGGCTTTGTATCGGACAAGGGCGGTTTGTGCGCCGATCCCGGGCAAGCCTACCGGCCGACGCGCCGGGATTGCGCCGAGCTGTTGGAGCAGTTGACGCAGCACTCGATGTACACGTTCGAGGAGGAGCTGAAACGGGGATTCATTACCGTTTCCGGCGGGCACCGGATCGGCCTCGCCGGACGAACCGTTCTCGAACAGGGAAAGGTGAAGTACATCAAGGATGTCAGCAGCTTCAACGTCCGGCTGGCGCGGGAATGGAAACATGCCGCCAAGCCGGTCCTTCCCTATCTGCTCGAACCGGGCGGCGAGCGGGTGTACCGCACGCTGATTGTCTCCCCTCCGCAGCAAGGAAAGACGACGCTGATCCGCGATCTGGCCCGAATGCTTGGCACGGGAGGTGCGGACAACGGCTTGCGCCGGTCCTTCAAAATAGGCATCGTCGACGAACGGTCCGAGATTGCCGCCTGCGTCAAAGGGGTGCCCCGCTTTGATGTCGGGTACCGGACGGACGTGCTGGACGGCTGCCCGAAGGCGGAAGGGATGATGATGATGATCCGCTCCATGTCGCCGGAGGTGCTGATTGCCGACGAGATTGGCCGGGCCGAGGACGCGCTTGCGATTCACGAAGCGCTGCACGCCGGGGTCGGCATCATCGCTACCGCCCACGGCCGGGATGCCGCGGAGCTCAGGCGTCGTCCGATTCTGCGCGAGCTGCTCGAAGACGGCGTGTTCGACCGCTTCGTGGTGCTGGCCAGACCGCCGGGGGCGAGCCCGGAAACGGCCGTCTATGACAAGCAAGGCAAACGGCTGGACGATAGGCTGGCTTGGAGAGGGGGGCTGAGCTGATGACACGAACCGGCGAAGAGGACGAGGAACCCGCATGCTGAAGCTGCTTGGCGCCATGCTGATTTTGCTGGCAGGCACGCTGCTCGGCTTTTATCAAGCTTCCCAATTGTCGCGCCGACCGAGGCAAATCGCCGAGCTGATCCGCATGCTTCAGCGGTTGGAAACGGAAATCGTTTACGGCTTCACGCCGCTGCCGGACGCGCTCCGGCGCGCCGCAAGAGCGGACGACTCCCCGGTGGGCGCATTGTTTACGGCCGCAGCGGAGGAACTCGGCAAGCCTGGCGGCCGTTCCGTACAGGCCGTCTGGGAGCAGATGGTGAGCCGGGGATGGAACACGACGTCGATGAAAGCGGCGGAGCGGGACATTTTGCTGCAGCTTGGCTCTACGCTGGGGCTGACGGACCGCGATGATCAGGTGAAGCACCTGAGACTTGCTGTCAGCAGCCTGCAAGGGGAAGCGGACATTGCGCGGTACGAGCGGGAGCGGTACGAGCGGATGTGGAAAAGCCTCGGCCTGCTGATGGGCGCGTTAGTCGTCATTTTAATGTATTAGAAGCAGAGCCAGGCTTAAGGGTGAGGTGCCGCCAATGAACGTGGACGTAAACGCGATATTCCAGATCGCCGGCATCGGCATCATTATCGCAATGATTCATACCGTGCTGAAGCAGATGGGCAAAGAAGATATGGCGCATTGGGTCACCGTGATCGGTTTCGTCGTCGTGCTGTTTATGGTGGTCCGGCTGCTGGACAGCTTGTTTAAAGAGATCAAGACGATTTTTCTCTTCCAATAAAAGCAGGTGAAGCCCGTGGAGATCATTCAAATCGTAGGGCTCGGGTTGGTGACGACCGTACTGGTGCTAATCATCAAGGAGCAAAAGCCAATGTTCGCCTTCCTGCTGACGGCCTTCACCGGCATTACGATCTTCCTGTTCCTGATCGGCAAAATATCCGGCGTGATTGGAGTGCTGGAGGAACTGGCTAACAAGGCGAACATCAACCTGATTTTTCTCAAGACGATTCTGAAAATCATCGGCATCGCCTACATTGCCGAATTCGGCGCTCAGATCGTCCGGGACGCAGGTCAGGAAGCGATGGCCTCCAAAATCGAGCTGTCCGGCAAAGTTCTCATTATGGTGATGGCGATTCCGATCGTCTCGGCGATCATCGAAACGGTCGTCAAGCTGCTTCCCGCGTAGCTCCGGAGACGGGCGGCTCGGCATGAAAAAGCGGGTGGAGGCGAAGCGATGAGGCGGCGCTGGATGCAAAGGTTACGACATTCGTGCGGCAGATTGGCCGCCAGTGGCACGCTACGGCTCGGACTGCTGCTGGGCATGGCATTCCTCTCGGCGCTCATGCTGGACGGGGGAGCAGGCTGCTGCGGCGCCGCGTATGCCGCCGTACCGGCGGAAGAGTTGGTCCGGGAGCAGGCGCAGCGGCTGCCGCTCGATCAGGTCGAGCAATTCTGGAGCCGGCTGACCCGGCAGTACGGCGGATATTTTCCGGACAGCCGGGCCCCGAGCTTCATGGAGCTGCTGCTCGGAGCCAAGGATTTCGGCCTCGGTTCGGTTTTCTCGGGATTGTTCAAATATTTGTTTCACGAGCTTCTCTACAATGGCAAGCTGCTCGTTTCCATCGTCATTCTCACCGTGTTCAGCATGCTGCTGGAAACGCTGCAAAGCTCCTTCGAGAAAAATAACGTCAGCAAAATCGCCTACGCCATTTCGTTTCTGGTCCTGATGATTATGGCGGTCAACAGCTTCAGCGTCGCGATCGGCTATGCGAAATCGGCGATTACCGATATGATCCACTTCATGATCGCCGTCGTGCCGCTGCTGCTTACGCTGCTCGCCTCCATGGGCAACGTCGTATCGGTCACCGTCCTGCACCCGCTGATCGTGTTCATGATCCACGCCGTCGGGACGGCGATCTACTTCATCGTATTTCCACTGCTGTTTTTCTCGGCGGTGCTGCATATTGTCAGTTCGCTGTCGGACAAATACAAGGTGACCCAGCTAGCCAATTTGCTGCGAAACGTCAGCGTAGGATGCCTTGGAGTTTTCGTTACGGTATTTTTGGGGGTCGTTTCGGTACAAGGCATCGGCAGCGCCGCGGCGGACGGGGTGACGATCCGGACGGCCAAGTATATTGCAGGCAACTTCGTGCCGGTGGTCGGGCGGCTGTTCTCGGACGCCTCGGAGACCGTGATCGGCGCCTCGCTGCTGGTGAAAAACGCGGTAGGGCTGGCGGGGGTCGTCATTCTTCTGGTGCTCTGCGCTTTCCCGGCGCTCAAAATATTGGCGCTTGCCTTCATCTATAATGTATCGGCCGCGGTGATGCAGCCCTTGGGAGATAACCCGATGATTTCGTGTTTGGAAACAATTGGAAAAAGCTTGATTTTCGTATTTGCGGCGCTTGCCGTCGTCGGGCTGATGTTCTTCCTGGCAATCACCATTGTCATTGCCGCCGGCAACGTATCCGTCATGATGCGCTGAACCCCGCCCCGCGAAGGAGAGGATGACGATTGGACTTCCTGAGCGGGTGGCTCAAGTCGATCGTCATGGTCATCTTGCTCGCCACCTTCGTCGACCTGCTGCTGCCGAACCACTCGATGCAGCGTTACGTCAAAACCGTGATCGGCCTGTTCCTGCTGCTTACGCTGCTGCAGCCGCTTTTCTCGCTTCTTGGCCAACGGTCACAATTGGAAGAGCGCGTCAAGGATGCGCTGTTCAAAAGCGGAGCCGCCAGCCCGGAACGGATGGCGAGCGGAGAGGTCGAGTCGCTGCCGGTCACCCTGCAGCGGGCCGAAGCGCTGAAAGCCAAGCAGCAGAAGCAATCGCGCAAGCTGGTGGAGACGCAGGCTGCCGACCTGATGAAGCGAAGCATCGAGCAGAAGGCCGGGGTGAAGGTGCGAAGCATTCAGGTGGAGACCGCCGCCGATAACGAAGGCCAGCTTGTCATCCGCAGCGTCTCCCTCGCTTTGGAGCCGCAGCCGCCGGTTAATCCTGTTACGGACACGGCTTCAAGACCGGGCAGAGGGATCGAGCCGGTCAAACCGATCGAACCCGTTGCCGGTGTCGACATCCGCATCGGACAGCCGCAATCGAGACCTATATCCCGGATGAGCAACAGGGAATCGGATGAAAATAAGCTGCCGCCTGAATGGATGCAGAAAAAGACGCAAATATTACTGATGTTGGAGCAGGATTGGCAGGTAGGCGAAGACCAAATCCGGCTGGAGCTGGCGGTGGGGAGGTGATGCGGATGGGGGAGATGCGGAGAAGGATGCAATCGTGGCTTGGAGGCGGCCCGGGCGGTCCAAAGCGGGTGCAGGCGTTTCGATGGGTGCTGTTGCTCGGGCTCATAGGCGCCGCGCTTATGATTCTGAACTCGTTTATCACCGTGAAGGAGGTGGACCCCATCGGCACAGGACGGGCGTCTCCTCCCGATCAGACCAAGCCGGCCTTCGGTCAGGGCAGCAAAGAGCGCAGCCTGTTCAAAGATTATGAGGAAGCGTATGAAACCGAGCTCAGGGACGTCTTGTCGAAAATTGTCGGAGTGGGCGATGTAGAAGTATTGGTGACCATTGAGTCGACGGAGGAACTGAACGTCGAGCGCAACACCAAGGAAACGCAGCAAATTACGAATGAAAAAGATCCGCAGGGGGCCACGAGACATATCACTGACGTGACCCGTAACGGCGAAGTTGTGCTCTACGAAATCTCGGGAAGCAAGCAGCCGCTCGTCGTCAAGACGATTAAGCCGAAAATCCGCGGCGTGCTCGTCGTCGCCAAGGGCGCGGAGAACCTGACGGTGAAAAAAATGATTACCGAAGCGGTAGAACGCGGGCTGGATGTTCCTGCCCACCGGATATCGATCCAGCCTCGCAAGCAGTGAGCCGTACGAGGCCGGTGCGATACATTAATTTTAACAAGGATAAACGTTAAGGAGGATATGCAATGAATTCGAAAAGACAAACCATTTGGCTTGTATCCATGCTTAGTTTGATGGTGGTGCTGTCCGCCTACTACCTGTTTACGGAAGACGTGGGCAATGTGGAAGTGACGGGTACGACGCCGAAGGAAATGACGATCAGCGCCGGGCAAACGGACGCGATACATCCCGCGGCGACGGATGTGAACGCCGGTCCGAGAGGCGAGCAAAAGCCGGGGCAAAAACCGGAAGTGAAGCCCGAACAAAAGCCTGAGGTGAAACCGGAGCAGAAGCCTGAGATCAAACCCGAGCAAAAGCCCGAAATAAAACCCGAACAGAAGCCTGAGATAAAACCGGAGAAAAAACCGGAAATGAAGCCCGAACAAAAACCTGAGATGAAGCCGGAGATGAAGCCCGAGCAAAAACCGGAAATGAAGCCGGAGATGAAGCCTGAACAGAAGCCCGAGATGAAGCCCGAAGGCAAACCGGAGCAAAAGCCTGGAAAGGGTGAAAAACCCAGCAGCACAGGAGCGGAGACGTCGTCGATCGCCGCTCAGCCGGTCTCTAAAAACAAAACGGACGCCACAGTGCTGCAACAGGTGCAAGCGCAGGCCCATGCCCAATCGGGGAAGGACTATTTTGTAAACCTTCAACTGAAGCGCAACGAAGAGACGGCTAAGAAAGCCGAGCAGCTCCTGACGATTATCGCGGACCCGAAACAGACGTCCGAAGCGGCCGTTAAGGCGCAGGAAGAGCTGCAGAAAATCGAAGATATGGAAGCCAAAGTCACGAATCTTGAAGAAAGCTTGACGAAAGATTTCCCGCAGGCTGTTGTTACACAAGATTCCAACAAATGGAAGGTTACCGTCCAAGCAGGCAAGCTGGAGAAAAGCCAAGCGCTCAGCATCATAGACAAAACAATCAAAGAACTGAGCGTTGGTCCCGACAGCGTATCGGTGCAAATGATTCCTTAACCGGAATCTGAAGCAGGTAAACAAAGAATAATACGCATGTAAGGAGAGTCCGGAATGAAGGAAGTCCGGCTCTTCTTTTTTTTGCATTTTTCGACTGTTTTCGTCATTTACTTTTCTTATTCGCGGGACTTTTCCGTCTTCTGGACGGGACCGGATGCAGCAAGCTATTCCCGGAGAAGGAAACTCTTTTCTTACCGAAAGATTGTGATATAATAACAACGTCGTTTGTTTTACGGTGTTGGCTGCTGCCGCGGGACAAGCCGTCGGTTCGCGCGCCGCTTGGCCGGGGCGTGCCGCAGCTTGCATGAGCAGTTGTCAACAAGATGCCTAAAGGAGTGAATTCCGTGTTTAAGTTAAGCGAAATTAAAGAATTGATCAAGCTGGTGGATCAAACATCATTGCAAGAACTCGAGATCGAAAACGAAGGCTCCCGCCTTTTAATCCGTAAACCGAATAAAACCGAGCAAGTCATCGTCACCGCCGCACAGCCTGCGGCCAATCTCGTCGCCCAGCAGCCTGCTCCTCAGGCCGTCATTCAGACAGCCGCGGCGGTCAACATACCTGCAGCCGAGCCTCCGGCGGCAGCCCAAACCAATTTACATACGATTGTTTCCCCTATGGTCGGCACCTTTTACGAAGCCCCTTCTCCGGGAGCGGAGCCGTTCGTTTCCAAGGGCACTACGGTGAAGGAAACGACGATCGTCTGCATCATCGAAGCGATGAAGCTGATGAACGAGATCGAAGCCGAAGTCAAAGGCCAGATCGTCGAAGTGCTTGTCGAGAACGGGCAGTTGGTGGAATACGGCCAACCGTTGTTCCTGGTGAAGCCGGAATAATCCGCTAGGAGGAGAACCCATTGAAGTTTCAAAAAGTATTGATCGCCAACCGTGGGGAAATCGCCGTGCGCATTATTCGCGCATGCCGCGAGCTCGGAATTTCTACGGTCGCGGTTTACTCGGAAGCGGACCACGAAGCGCTGCATGTCCGTTTGGCGGACGAAGCCTATTGCATCGGACCTACAGCTTCCAAAGACAGCTATTTGAATTACATGAATCTGATGAGCGTCGCGACGTTGACGGAGACCGACGCGATTCATCCGGGATACGGCTTTTTGGCGGAGAACGCCGACTTCGCCGAAATTTGTGAGAGCTGCAACATTACGTTCATCGGCCCTTCGCCGGAAGCGATCAGCAAGATGGGCGACAAATCCGTCGCGAAGCGGACGATGAAGGAAGCAGGCGTTCCAGTCATCCCCGGCTCCGACGGCCTTGTCGAGGATATGGACGAAGCGGTCCGGCTGGCCCGCGAGATCGGCTACCCGATCATTATTAAGGCGACGGCCGGAGGCGGAGGCAAAGGCATTCGTCTGGCCGAGAACGAAGAGATGCTGATTCAGCAAATTACGACCGCACAGCAGGAAGCGCAAAAAGCTTTCGGCAATGCGGGCGTCTATTTGGAAAAATATTTGACGGGGATGAAGCACGTCGAAATTCAAGTGCTGGCCGACAAGCACGGCAACGTGGTGCATTTGGGCGAACGCGATTGTTCGGTGCAGCGCCGCCGCCAGAAGCTGGTGGAGGAAGCGCCTTGCCCGATTTTGACGCAGGAAATCCGCGAACGTATGGGCGAAGCGGCCGTTCGCGCGGCCAAAGCCGTTGATTATTCCGGCGCCGGAACGCTCGAGTTTTTGCTTGGACCGGACGGACAGTTTTACTTTATGGAGATGAACACCCGGATTCAGGTGGAGCATCCGGTTACGGAGCTGATTACGGGCATAGATATTATTAAAGAAATGATTCGCGTTGCGGAAGGCGAGCCGCTTTCGTTCACTCAGGACGAGGTCCGCATCGACGGCTGGGCGATCGAATGCCGGATCAACGCGGAAGACCCAGATCGCAACTTTATGCCGTCCGCGGGTCAAATCAAGTTTTATTTGCCGCCTGGAGGCTTCGGCGTCCGTGTCGACAGCGCCGCATACCCGGGCTATACGATTCCACCTCATTACGATTCGATGATCGCGAAGCTGATCGTGTGGGGAGCGGACCGCAACGATGCGATCCAACGAATGAAGCGCGCTTTGGCCGAATTTACGATCGAAGGCATTCATTCGACGATCCCGTTCCACCTGAAGCTGCTGGAGCATAAAAAGTTTTTGGCCGGCGACTTCGATATTAAATTTTTGGAAGAGCATGACGTGAACGATCCGGATTCGTAAGCATGTTCACTGCGTTGTCATATAGTAAATGGAATGGTATAGTAATACAATAACACTAGGTGTGGGCAAGCCAAATTTAGGAGGTCCTGACCATGAGTACATTGGCAGAGGATTATGAGAAGACCGAGATGGGCACAATTCAGATCGCTCCGGAGGTGATCGAGATTATCGCCGGTATGGCGGCCGCGGAAGTGCCAGGCGTTGCTGGCATGAGCGGCGGATTTGCCGGAGATATCGCCGAGTTTCTCGGACGCAAAAATATGGCCAAAGGTGTAAAAGTCGAAGTAGGCCAGCGCGAAGCGTCGATTGACGTGTCTGTCGTCATCGAATTCGGCATGCGGATTCCGGAGGTTGCTAGCGGGATTCAGCATAATGTCAAGCAGGCCATCGAATCGATGACCGGACTTAACGTCGTACAAGTGAACGTTCACATTCATGACGTCGTTTTCAAAGGCGCGGACAAAGTTGAAGAGCCGGAAACGCCCGCACAGCGCGTAAAATAATTTATAAATACCCCGGTTGAACCCCCATCCTTCACCGTTTGGGGGTTTCCTCCATCTTAGGAAGGAGTCAGGATTCGTGGTAAAAATTCTCGATAGACTGCTGCTCTTTATTTTCAGCTTGGCCGTGCTGATCGCAACGTTCATTCTGTTGTTCGCTGCATTCGGCCTGATTTCCTTCGATACGGCGGGCAACTTCGTTCACGACGTGTATTACGATTTAAAAACGGCGATTATTTTCATCAGCTCCACGGTGGTGGCTGCTCTGCTAAGCTTTCGCTTACTGTATTTGTCCGTAAGGCGCGGTAAATCTTCGTCGCCATCGATCGATCAGCGTACCGAATTCGGGGATATCCGGATTTCGCTGGATACGGTAGAGAATTTGTCGTTGAAAGCGGCAGGGAGGACGCGCGGGGTTCAAGATTTGCGCGCCCGTGTCAAAGTGAATCAATCCGGACTTGAGATCGTCATTCGCGCCATCGTGGATGGTGAAACTTCCATTCCGGCAATGACCGAAGAGATGCAGGCGAACGTGAAGCGGCATATTGAGGAAATTACCGGGATTCCCGTGGCTTTCGTCACGGTATTTATCGCGAATATTCAACAATCGTCCCCGACCTTCAAAAGTCGAGTGGAATAGAGGTGAGCCCCCGGATGTGGATGCGAATTTGGGAGCAGCTATGGGAACAGCACAGGGGTAAGACGATCGGCGTCCTGGCCGGGATTGCCCTTGGCCTCATTTATTTGTTCTTCGGCTTCTGGCGTATGTTAATCTTTGTCCTGATCGTATATACTGGATACTACATAGGGAAAAGGTTGGACCGGAACGAGCCGGTGTTTCCTGCAGAAGACACTTGGCGCTGGCTAATGGACAAATGGAGACCGTTCCGCTAAAATCCTTGGATGACGCCCAAGGATTTTTTTCGGTTGATAACAATGGTTAAGTCTTCAACTTAAGACAAGGAAGACGCAGCCGGTTTATTCTGGTGAAGCAAGTGCGAACCCACAGGAGGATTTGATCGGATGAGACGAAGATTGGCAAGGGAGCTTGCGGTGCAAAGCTTATATCAGATCGAAATGAACGAAGCGACAGCGGCCGATGCCATCGCGCACGTCATCGAAGAAGCGCGGACGGAGGACGAGGCGCAGCTTACGCGGGAGCGCGATAATATTGCGCCTCATGAGGTGCTTGAGCTCGTGGAAGGCACGATGCAGCACAAGCGGCAAATCGACGGCCTGCTTTCCGATTATTTGAAGGGCTGGCAGATGGACAGACTGTCCAAGGTAGACCGGGAAATTATGCGGCTTGCCACGTATGAAATGGTATTTCGGGAAGATGTGCCGCCGAAGGTCGTCGTGAACGAAGCGATCGAAATGGCCAAAAATTTTGGCACGGAGGAATCGGGGAAGTTCGTCAACGGCGTGCTCGGCAAAATGATCAAAGACCTGGAGACGATCCGCAGCCGTTCGTCTGAAGTATAGAAGCTACCTAGCGAAAGGGGAAAACAAGCATGTCCGCGCAAATCATTAACGGCAAAGAAATCGTTAGCACTTACCGCGCCGATATTAAGCAGCAAGTCGAACAGTTGAAGCAGCAAGGGGTACAGCCAGGACTTGCGGTGGTCATCGTCGGAGACGACCCGGCCTCGCACGTCTACGTGCGCAATAAAGCGAAAGCTTGTGAAGAAGCGGGCATGCATTCCGAAGTGTACAAGCTTCCGGAACATACGCCTGAAGCGGATGTGCTGGCTCTTATCTCCAAGCTGAACGGCGATAACGCGATTCACGGCATTCTTGTCCAGTCGCCGCTGCCGGGACATATCTCGGAGGAACGGGTAGTCGAAGCGATCGCGGTCGAAAAGGACGTCGACTGCTTCCACCCGGTTAATGTGGGCAACCTGATGATCGGCAAGGAAGGCCCGGCTCCCTGCACGCCTGCGGGCGTCATTGAGATTCTCAAGAAGGTCGGCGTTGAAATTGCCGGCAAGCATGCTGTCGTGATCGGCCGCAGCAACATCGTCGGCAAGCCGATGGCCATTCTGCTGCTTCGCGAGAATGCGACGGTAACGGTGTGTCACTCGCGCACGAAAAATATGGAAGAAATTACGCGGCAGGCGGATATTTTGATCGCGGCAGTCGGCAAAGCCAAGATGATCAACCGCAGCCACATCAAGCCGGGAGCCGTTGTCGTTGACGTGGGCATCAACCGGCTCGATACGGGCAAGCTGGCGGGAGACGTCGATTTTGACGACGTTCTGGAAACGGCAAGCTATGTAACGCCGGTACCGGGCTGCGTCGGTCCGATGACGATTACGATCCTGCTTCGCAATACGCTTGAAGCGGCACAGCGTGCGGCTTCGGCAACCAGCTAGCGGTAACGGGCGCAGTTATGAAAGAAAAACAAATTTTATCGATCAAAGAGCTGAATCGATACATTAAGATGCTGCTTGAGGGTACGGACCGGCTGCAGGACGTTTGGGTGCGGGGGGAGATTTCCAATTTTACCCACCACTCCAGCGGACATATGTATTTTACGTTAAAAGATGCGGACAGCCGGTTAAAAAGCATTATGTTCGCCTCCTACAACCAGCGGCTTCCGTTCCTTCCCCGGGAAGGGACGAAGGTGATCGCCTGCGGAAACATCTCGGTGTACGAACGGGACGGGCAATATCAATTCTATGTTACGCAAATGCAGCCGGATGGCATCGGGAGCTTGTATCTGGCCTTCGAGCAGCTGAAAAAAAAGCTGGAAGCGGAAGGGCTGTTCATGCCTTCGGTTAAGAAGCCGATTCCGCGTTTTCCGCGGGCGATCGGGGTCATCACGTCACCGACGGGCGCGGCCGTTCGCGATATTATTATTACCCTGCAGCGCCGTCATCCTACCGTTCCCATTCTGCTGTATCCGGCGCTTGTGCAGGGGAAGCAAGCGGCTCCTTCGATTGTGAGAGCGATCGAGGAAATGAACGCACGGAACGAAGTCGACGTGCTGATCGTCGGCCGCGGCGGCGGATCGCTTGAGGAGCTGTGGGCTTTCAATGAAGAAACGGTCGCCCGGGCGATCTTCGCTTCAAGTCTGCCGATTATTTCGGCGGTCGGCCACGAGACGGATTTCACGATCGCGGATTTCGTCGCCGACCTGCGCGCACCGACGCCGACGGCGGCTGCCGAGCTGGCCGTTCCGCATCATCTGGAGCTGAAGCAGCAGCTCGGCTACTTGCGCCAGCAATTGTACGGCGGGTTGACGCAGCAGCTGGAGCGAAGCAAAGAGCGTCTGAAGCGGCTCCAGCGGTCGCCTTACCTGACGAATCCCCGCCGGCAGCTGCTGCTGCAGCCTGCGGAGCGTCTAGACCGCATGCGCGAGCAGCTCGGCTACAAAATGCGAGGCCGCCTGACGAAAAGTCACGAGCGGCTGATGAAGGCTGACCGGCAGCTCGCTTCGTTTAATCCGAAGGAGCAGATCGTCTACTCCCGGAAGCGGCTGGACTCGTCCGCCCGTCTGCTTCGCCAGACGATGCAGGCGGTGCTGAGGCGCAAGCGGCAGGAGCTCGTATCGTCCATTCGCCAGTTGGATGCGCTTAGCCCGCTCAAGATCATGCAGCGGGGATACGGCCTTGTCTATGACGAGAAAGAGAAACAGCTCGTGAAATCGATCCAGCAGGTGCAAATTGGGGATATTTTGAAGCTGCGCCTGATGGACGGACGGGTCGATTGTCATGTTTGGTCGATGGAGGAGAAGACGGAGGAGAAAAGCGATGTCAAATCAGGAAGCGACGCCTAGCTTCGAGCAGGCGATGGACCAGCTTGAGCGCATTGTAGCACAGCTCGAAAGCGGGGATATTCCGCTGGAGAAGGCGATAGAGCTGTTTCAAGAAGGAATGAAGCTGTCTCAATTGTGCGGGCAAAAGCTGGAGCAGGTGGAACGAAAAATCGAAATTTTGCTGGAAGAAGAAGGCGGTCTGACGAAAAAGCCGTTTCAACCGCAGGAAACCGATAAAGGGGATAACCGATGAACGAGTCATCCGGCATCCGAGAATATATTCGAGACATGGCTTTGCTCATAGAGCGGGAGCTGCAGCAATCGATTCCGTCATCGTGGGCGATTCCCGCCCCGCTTCGCGAATCGATGATGTACTCCTTGATGGCCGGCGGGAAGCGGCTGCGGCCGATTCTGGTGCTGGCTGCGGCCGAAGCGCTGGGAGGCAGCCCGGAAGCGGCGGTGCCCGCAGCGTTGGCCGTGGAGATGATCCACACCTATTCGCTTATTCATGACGATCTTCCCGCCATGGACAACGACGACTTTCGGCGGGGCAAACCGACGAACCATAAGGTTTACGGCGAAGCAATGGCGATTTTGGCTGGGGATGCCTTGCTGACCCATGCGTTTTATTCGGTCGTTCAATCCGCGAGGAAGCACAACATTCCGGCCGACCGGGTGATCGACATCGTCGAAGAGCTGTCCCGGCTGTCCGGAGCCCCCGGCATGGTCGGCGGTCAAGCGGCGGACATGCTCGGAGAGCAAGGGGTAACGAAGCTGGAAGAGCTGGAGTACATTCATCTGCACAAGACGAGCGACTTGGTCGTCTTTTCCTTGAAAGCCGGCGGCCGCATCGCAGGAGCATCCGAAGCCCAGCTTGCCGCCTTGGAGCGGTTCGGCACGTGCATCGGTCTGGCGTTTCAAATCCAGGACGACGTGCTCGATCTGATCGGGGACGAAAGCAAGCTCGGCAAACCCGTGCAAAGCGACGTCAAGCAGCAGAAAGTAACCTACCCTTATTTTATCGGGATTGAAGCGTCGATTGCGAAGGTCGGGGAACTGACGCGCGAGGCGAAGCAAGCGATTTTGACGGCGGATTTCCCGCGCCCGGAGCGGCTGCTGGGGCTTGCGGATTATTTAATGAAGCGCGATCATTAGCGTTTTACCTTGTTCAGTCGCCCGTGGCGGGGGCTGCTTTTGCGCCGGTTTCCGTTTGAGCGTGTGCCGGTCCTGTGCTATAATGACATCGTATTCACGCACATTACATAGCCTATGCAAGGAAGCGGATCGTTATCGACTCTTACCTGCCATTCGTTAGGCATACTCCAACTATGGAAAGCGAGGGAACAAGCATGCTGCTCGATCACATTCATCAGCCTGAGGACTTGAAACATCTGACTGTGGAACAGTTGGAGCAAGTGGCTGCGGAAACGAGACATTTTCTTGTCGAGAAGCTTTCGGTCACCGGCGGTCACCTCGCGCCCAACCTTGGCGTTGTCGAGTTAACGATTGCTATGCACTATTTGTTCGACAGTCCGAAGGATAAATTTATTTTTGATGTCGGTCATCAGTCGTATGTTCACAAGATTTTAACCGGAAGAAAAGACAAGTTCGATACATTGCGCAAATATAAAGGCCTGTGCGGCTTCGTGAAACGTTCCGAAAGCGAGCATGACGTCTGGGAAGCCGGCCACAGCAGCACTTCGCTGTCCGCAGCGATGGGGATGGCCGTCGCCCGCGATTTGAAGGGCGAGACGAACCGGATCATTGCCATGATCGGCGACGGAGCGCTTACCGGCGGTATGGCTCTGGAGGCTATAAATCATATCGGCCACGAGAAGCGGAAGCTGATGGTCATTCTGAACGATAACGAAATGTCCATCGCCCCGAACGTCGGAGCGCTCAGCCATTATTTGGCGCGCATTCGTTCGGACCGGCACTATGTGAAGGCCAAGGAAGAATTCGAGCACTTAATCAAAAAGATTCCTGCCATCGGCGGCACCTTGGCGAAGACGGCGGAACGGGTGAAGGACTCGTTCAAATATTTGGTTGTCCCCGGCGTATGGTTCGAAGAGCTCGGCTTTACGTACTTGGGACCTGTCGATGGCCACAACTTGCCGCTGCTGCTCGAAACGATGAAGCAAGCGGATAAAGTCAACGGGCCTGTCCTTGTGCATGTGATCACGACCAAAGGCAAGGGCTATTCGCCAGCTGAGGCGGACTCCCACAAATGGCATGGCACCAGCCCGTACAAAATCGAATCCGGCCAAGTTCTGAAGACGGTCGGGCCTCCGATGTATACGGAAGTGTTCGGAAGTACACTGATTGAGCTGGCGAAGCAGGACGAGCGTATTGTGGCGATTACCCCGGCGATGCCCGGCGGTTCGGGGCTGCTTGGTTTTGCAAAGGCGTTTCCAAGCCGGATGTTCGACGTAGGGATTGCGGAGCAGCATGCCGCTACGTTTTCGGCCGGTTTGGCGGAGGAAGGGCTAAAGCCGGTGTTTGCGGTCTATTCAACCTTCCTTCAGCGCGCTTACGACCAGGTCGTGCACGATATTTGCCGCGCAAATCTTAACGTTGTGTTCGCCATTGACCGTGCCGGCTTTGTCGGTCCGGACGGCGAGACGCATCAAGGAGTGTACGATATTGCGTATTTGCGCAGCATCCCCAATATGGTGCTAATGATGCCGAAGGACGAGAACGAGCTGCGGCATATGATGAAGACGGCTTTCGAGTATAACGAAGGCCCGATCGCTTACCGTTATCCCCGGATTAACGGACTCGGGGTGCCGATGGACGAGACGCTTCAGCCGATTCCCATCGGTACATGGGAAGTGCTCCGTCCGGGAAACGATGCGGCGATTCTGGCCGTCGGTCCGATGATTCCGCTGGCGCTGGAAGCGGCCGAGGCGATGAGCAAGGAAGGCGTTCAAGTTCGCGTCGTCAACGCACGGTTTATCAAGCCGATGGACGAAGCGATGCTTCTCCAGATGGCCAAAGAAGACATCCCGATCCTGACTCTGGAAGAAGGGGCGGAGCTCGGAGGCTTCGGCAGCGGCGTGCTGGAACATTACTCGCAGCAAAATGTATACGGCCTGCGAATCAAAATTATCGGCGTGCCGGATTATTTCGTCGAGCACGGCTCCGTCAAGGAACAGCGTAAAGAGGTCGGGTTCACAGCTGAGCGGCTCGTATCGGAACTGCAGGCGCTCGTTCCACGCAGACGGCAGCGGGCCTGACAATACGAGGTAGGAGCAATTCATGGCTGCGGACAAAGCGGAAAAAGAACGACTTGATGTCCTGCTCGTCGAGCAGGGCTATTATGAAACAAGAGAAAAGGCCAAGGCGGCCATCATGGCCGGCTTGGTGCTGGTTGACGACGTTCCGGTCGACAAAGCAGGAACGAAGATTGCCCGCACGTCCCGGCTGATTGTCAAGGGTGCGGTGCATCCTTACGTCAGCCGCGGCGGGTTGAAGCTGGAGAAGGCGATCCATGTGTTTGGCATCGACTTGAATGGCGTTACGATGCTGGACATCGGCGCTTCGACTGGAGGATTTACCGATTGCGCGCTGCAGAACGGGGCGGTTCACGTCTATGCGGTCGATGTCGGCTACAATCAGCTGGATTGGTCGCTGCGCAAGGACCCCAGGGTCAGCGTCATGGAGCGGACCAATTTTCGCTATATGCAGCCGGGCGACTTGCAGGGACCGGAGCCGGCATTTGCCTCGATTGACGTGTCCTTCATTTCTTTAAAGCTCATTTTGCCTCCGCTGAAGCAGCTGCTTGCGCCGAAAGGGCAAGTCGTTGCGTTAATTAAGCCGCAATTCGAGGCGGGCCGGGAGAAGGTTGGCAAATCCGGCGTCGTCCGCGACCCCCGGGTCCATCAAGAAGTGCTGGAGGATATCCTCCGGTTTGCCCAGGATATCGGTTATGCCATTCGGGGGTTGACTTACTCCCCGATCAAGGGCGGCGAGGGCAACATTGAATTTTTAGTACATCTTCTCCATACGGACGAGCCGGGGTTGTCCGGTCCCGAACTGGACCGGTTGATCCGAGAGGTCACCCAAGAGTCGCAAAGCATGCAGAGCTCATCTTGACGGATGAGTTTTTTTGCCTTTACACAGGAATTTGGATACGGTTTCTCGAATATTCCTTCGAGGTGATTCCATGCAAAGCGGGGACGGCTTGATCGTGTTTTTGGTGGCGATGGCACTGGGGGCATGGGTGTATGTTTACGCCCGGAGCAAGCTGAAGGAAGCCGTAGAAGACGGACCTCCGTTTGAATTTCCTGTCGACGCGGAGGTTCCGGAGGATGAAGCGACGGAGCTTCTTGAGGCGTGCGGCTATTCGGTCCTTAGCGGGAAGAAACGCATTCCCGTACACATCAAAGTCAACCGCAGCGAAACGCTTCAGAGCCGGCTGTTCATCGATTACACCGTGGAGAAAAACGGCCGGTATTACATCGTCAAGACAGCAAAAGAGCGTAAACCGATGGAGAGGACCGGAAGCGGCGTCCGCGACCATCTGCTCATGTATCAACTGCTATACCCCAAAACGGCAGGAGTATTATATGTAAATGTGCCTGAACAAACGGTGGATTGCTATGTGTTCGAGATGCAAGCCGAAGATGACGATACCGAGACCCCATGACCAGGGAGGATGCCATGAAAGGCCAACGACATGTTAGAATACGCGAAATCATCACCAACAACGAAATCGAAACGCAGGACGAGCTCGTCGAGCAGCTTCGCAAAGCGGGTTTTCATGTGACGCAGGCGACCATTTCCAGAGATATCAAGGAAATGCATCTGATCAAAGTGCCGCTGGACGACGGAAGGTATAAATATTCCATGCCGGCCGAACAGCGTTACAATCCGCTGCAGCGATTGCGGCGAGCGCTCAACGATCATTTTGTGCATATTGACCATACCGAGAATCTCGTGGTGCTCAAAAGCTTGCCGGGGACGGCCAGCGCGATTGCGGCGCTCATTGACAGTCTGGAATGGAATGAAATTATGGGGACGATCAGCGGCGACGACACGATTCTGATCATTTGCCGGACCAAGGATCACAGCTCACATATCGTTAATCAAGTCTTGGGAATGCTCAGTTAATGTCAGAGAGGTGTAGTTTATGCTGCTGGAACTATCCATTCGCCATCTGGCGGTTATCGAACATGTCGAATTGCATTGCAAAACCGGATTCCACGTCTTGACAGGAGAAACGGGTGCGGGCAAATCGATCATCATCGACGCGCTCGGTCTGATTGCGGGAGGCCGCAGTTCGTCGGATCTGGTTCGCTACGGAAGCGACAAAGCGTCGATCGAAGCGCTGTATCAAATCGGGAAGGATCATCCCGTTTGGAATATTTTGTCCAGTGTGGGAATAGAAGCCGACCCGGAGGAGCATCTTATTATTCGCAGAGAAATTACGGCTCAAGGCAAAAGCACCAGCCGCGTGAACGGACAGTTAGTCAACCGCGCCGTGCTTAGGGAAATTGGCGATTATCTGGTCAATATTCACGGACAGCACGAGCATCAATCATTGTTCCGGGTGGAGGAGCATATCCGGTGGCTCGACATGTTCGGCGAGCCGCAGATTTTGCCTGCCAAGCTTGCTTATCAGGAAGCGTACGATGTGTACCAGGGAATCCGCAAGCAGCTTAAGGAGCTTCAGGAAACGAGCAAGCAAGCGCTGCAAATGATGGATTTGTACCGGTTTCAGGTCGAAGAGATTCGTTCGGCCAAACTGAAAGCGGGAGAAGACGAGGCGTTGGCTGATGAGAAGCGAAAGCTGGTCAATGCGGAACGGCTGTTCCAGAACGCCTCCGACGCTTACGATTTGCTGTACGGAGGAAGCAAAGGGCTGGATGCGGTCGGACGCGCCGTCCAGAAGCTTCAGGATATCGCCGCGCTCGATCCCGCTAAGCTTCAGCCGCTGCTGGAGCAGGTGCAAGGAGCGTTCTACCAATTGGAAGACGCCGCTTACCAAGTTCGTGATTACCGGGATGAAGTGGAGTTCAACCCTTCCAGACTTGATTTTATCGAGCAAAGGCTGGATACGATTACGTCGCTCCGCAGAAAATATGGAGAATCGGTTTCAGATATCCTTGCTTATGTTGAAAAGATTGAACGGGAATTGGACCTGATCGAGAACAAGGACGAAAAGCTTCAGCAGCTGCAAAAGGAGGAAGCCGCGGCCCTCGAACAGGTACAGCGGCTGGCCTCGCTTCTGACCGAGCAGCGTATGATCGTAGCGGATAAGCTCGCGGCGGAAATTGTGGCGGAGCTCCGTGAGCTGCAGATGGAGCGGACGCAATTCCGGGTGCATTTTGCCGTGAATGGGGAGAAGAAGCTGACGCGCGAAGGCGCCGACCAGGTCGAGTTTCTGATTTCGGCCAATCCCGGAGAACCGATGCGCGCGCTCAGCAAAATCGCTTCCGGCGGGGAAATTTCCCGCGTCATGCTGGCGCTTAAATCGATTTTTGCCCGGGTGGACAGCATTCCGGTACTCGTCTTCGACGAAGTGGATACCGGGGTAAGCGGACGCGCGGCTCAGGCCATAGCCGAGAAGATGTCCAAGCTGTCCAGGAGCTGCCAAATCTTCTCCATTACGCATCTGCCGCAGGTCGCCTGCATGGCGGACGTGCATTACCGCATTCATAAAACGACGGATGGAGACCGCACTTATACGAATATTGACGACTTGAATACGGAAGAACGCATTCACGAGCTCGCCCGGATGCTGGGAGGCGTCGAAGTGACCGACAAAACGCTCCAGCACGCGCAGGAAATGCTCGTCCTTGCCGATAACATGAAAGCGAAAATGAGCTAGCCAAGGGAGCATTTTGGAGTTATAAAAGAAAAGGGCGGGGGTTACCTTAAAGGTACACAAACGGCGGTGCAGCCAGCTCTGAAGCCGGAAGTCGCAAGCCGCGTGCCGCAAAGCAAAGGAAGCAAGGGAGCGTGAGCGAATTGGGTTCCAACCATAGCAAAAGATTGATTGGATTACTGCTCGTCCTCTTCGTTTGTTTGGGTAGCCTCACCACCCCTTTCCGCAGTTTTGCCTCATTCCCCGAGGAGCTCCGGCTTTTTACCGGACAGCAAACCCAACTGAAGCTGGCGATGCCCGTCAGCGCGCAAGTGACGGTCAACCATCCGGAAGTGCTCAAGGTCAACGGCTCGGCAAGGCACTCATTCCAAGTGGATCTTCATCATCCTATCGCACTTGAATCTTATCAAGCCGGACAAGCTGAAATGAAGCTGAAGCTATTCGGTAAAATTCCTTTTAAGACGGTTAAAGTCAATGTCGTCCCGGATTTAAAAGTGATTCCCGGAGGCCAGACGATTGGCGTGAAGCTGAAATCGGCCGGGATTATGATCGTCGGGCATCATTTGGTGGCGATCGCAGATGATCGCAAAACGTCCCCGGGTGAAGAAGCCAAGGTACAGCTTGGCGATCTCATCGTCAAAATGAACGGCAAAACCGTAAGCGACGTAAGCCGGGTAGCGGATCTCGTCAAAGCAGCGGGCGAGGACAAAAAGCCGATAATGCTGACGATCCGCCGCGGTAACGAAACGCTCGACATTCCGATTACTCCTGCGTATGATATCGTGGACAAGGCATACAGGCTCGGACTTTATATTCGCGATTCGGCTGCCGGAGTCGGAACGCTGACCTTCTATGCCCCGGATCAAGGCGTATACGGAGCACTGGGCCACGTCATTACCGATATGGACACCCAAGTGCCGATTAGGGTAGGCAACGGGGAAATCGTGCATTCGAATGTCACCTCGATTTCGAAGAGCCAGAACGGAGAACCTGGGGAAAAGCGCGCCCAGTTCTCTAAGGAAAGCAGATCCATTGGCAACATTGAGAAAAATACGCAGTTCGGCATTTTCGGTAAAATGTTTGATACACCGGGACATAGCTACAGCGACAAGGCATTGCCCGTCGCCTTCGCCGAAGAAGTGAAGGAAGGCCCTGCGCAGATTTATACGGTGGTCAACGCTCAGAAAGTCGAGAAATTCGATATCGAGGTCGTCCATGTGGCGAAGCAAGAGTACCCCGCTACCAAAGGGATGGTGATTAAAATTACCGACTCCCGCCTGTTGGACAAGACCGGAGGGATTGTACAAGGCATGAGCGGAAGCCCGATTATTCAGAACGGAAAAGTAATCGGGGCGGTGACTCACGTCTTCGTCAATGATCCGACGAGCGGTTACGGATGCTTTATCGAATGGATGCTGCAGGATGCAGGCATTATGCTTCGTCCTTCCAATACGGAAACAACGGAACTGAAGGCCAGTTAATGGTCTTCGGTTTTTTCTTTTGTGATATATTCAATTTAAAGAAAGTTTTAAATTAAATGGGAAATAGTACCTTGTCCCTATTGTCACAAATACCCAAATATGAAATACTATAGTTGTTGGTTGGCCAACCTTCAATATTTTTTGTGAGGAGTGGAACTGTGAAAAGAAAAGTTGCAATTGTATTACTATTTATGTTTGCCATGTTCTCTGGCTTTGGCGTTGTTGGTTCGGCCGAGGCATCAGCAGACCGTACTGTTCCACTTTATCGGTACTATAATGGTACTGATCATTTCTACACGACGAATTTTGATGAGTTAGGCAACGGCGGGAAAGGTTATTCTTTTGAAGGTATCCAGGGAAATATTTTTCAACAGCAGCAACCGGGTACTTTGCCGCTCTATAGGTACTATAACGGGACTGATCATTTCTATACAACCAATTTTGGTGAACTAGGTAATGGCGCGAGGGGATATAAATTGGAAGGAATAGCAGGATATATATACTCCGAGCCTCAAACAGGGACGAAACCTCTCTATCGTTATTATAATTATACTGATCATTTCTATACGACGACCTTTGGTGAACTTGATAACAGCGGGAAAGGTTATGTTTATGAAGGAATAACCGGTTACATTTACTAAGAGTAAATAAAAAACTTCCTGAAGCAGCAGATTTCAATATCTGCTCTGTTCAGGAAGTTTTTTCTTTCTTTGTAAGCCGAATTCTTAAAGAGTGTATCATTTTCATGATTTTTGTCGAAAAATGTATAATGGTGGAGTAAATTATTTATTATAAAATAAAAGTCAGAAAAAATCCAGAAAAATAATATTCGACAGAAGGAATTTTAAAGTGCATGTCGAAATTGTATTACAGGTAAATATTGCTAAAGCGAATTGCCGCAAATGAAGGAGGCGCTTACCATTGCAAACCATTGAAGTTCTTTTAGCAGACGACAACCGAGAATTTACGAATCTTCTTTCCGAATTCATCGATGATCAGGCCGATATGCAAGTGACCGGCGTTGCTTACAATGGAAATGATGTGCTTCGTCTAATCGAGCAAGGCCCCCGAGTGCCGGACGTATTAATTTTGGACATTATTATGCCTCATTTGGACGGTCTTGGCGTGCTCGAGAAGCTGCGGGAAATGGATTTGAATCCGCAGCCGAAAATCATCATGCTCACTGCTTTCGGTCAAGAAAACATTACCCAAAAAGCGGTCCAGCTCGGCGCCTCGTATTACATTTTGAAACCGTTCGATATGGAAATTTTGACAAACCGGATTCGGCAGTTGATTGGCACAGCGCCAGTGACGTCCTCTTCGTCGTCGCAGAAAGCGAACGTCGTTCAATTGCCGAAAGGCAAAAATCTGGATGCCAACATCACAACCATCATTCACGAAATTGGTGTGCCCGCTCACATAAAAGGGTACCAATATTTACGTGAAGCGATCACGATGGTTTATAACAACATCGAAATTCTTGGAGCGATTACGAAAACGCTGTATCCGGCCATCGCCGAAAAGTACAAAACTACGCCAAGCCGCGTCGAACGGGCGATCCGCCATGCGATCGAAGTCGCTTGGACGCGAGGCAATATCGACAGCATCTCGCATTTGTTCGGCTATACGATCAATATTAGCAAGGCGAAGCCGACGAACTCGGAGTTCATCGCGATGGTGGCGGATAAGTTGAGGATTGAGCATAAGGTTTCGTGAAATAAGTAAGCATTCCTACGTCGGGTCCTAACGGGCTCGGCGTTTTCATTTTCGTAGAGTGCTGTCCATATGCGAACGAACATTCTCTAGTATGCCGAACATTTCCATTGTAGAATTACGAAATATAGACTTTTCACCGCGGCGCTTATGATTATTGTAACTAATGGTTGCGGGGAGGCACTGCTAAGGCAAAGGAGGCAAGCGCTTATGCTGGCCATAGGCGGATGTCAAAAGTCTGGCTGTTTGATTATAATACCGTACAATTAAAGGAGTGTAGAAGTGAAACGTATACCAATCCTCCTCATTTCTCTCATGCTGTTCATTGCTCCGGAGAACGTAAAAGCCAACGAAATCTTGCTTCAATTAAAAAGCAATCTGTTAGCAAGAGAGGACAAATCTAAAGCGACTGAGATTAAAGTAATTCTGGATGCCAATCCGGTTTCGTTTAGTAGTCCACCAATGATCAAAAATTCGACGACACTTGTCCAATTCAGACCTGTCTTTGAGCGATTGGGGTTTCAAATCCGTTGGGATGAGCAGAACCAAATAATAATTGGACAAAAGGAAGGGACACAAATCCAACTGCAAATTGGAAACCCTAACGCAAATGTAAACGGTAAGGCGGTCGTCCTACCTGTTACTCCAACTATTGTTGATGGCAATACATTTGTTCCTATTCGTTTCATCTCCGAATCCGTCGATGCAAAAGTTGAGTGGTACCGTTATCATCGAGAGTAAACGACAATTTACAAGCAAAGATGGGAAGTTCCATTTTACCACGTATGGCCTATGGAGAAATATCGCTGACATCACCAAATCAGTTGATACCGGACAAATGGACGTATCCGGTGCCCAACTTGCTATCCGGTATTTCAACTACACATTGCTGCTTATCTATTCTGATCCCAAGACTGCTGACAGCTTGAAAAATCTAAAGCTAGCTGAATATCTTGAACACGTTAAAAAGGGAAGGAATATTGCTAAAAAGGAGATTATCGAGGAAAAGCAGACAAAGCTATTCGGGTTCGACGCTTTTCAGATCAAATATAGGAATGGGAATGACTGGGATAAAAGAATAGATACTCTTCTAGTATTCGAATCAGACTCCCATTTTTATACAATTTTAAATTCCTCCTACGAGGATACTTACAAAAGCTCCAGCAAACAATTTCAAGAGATCCTTGATAGTATGACGTTTCGTGAATCTTAACGATTTCCGAAACATCGCGGTCGCAACAAAGACCCCATACCAGCATGAGCTGTTACGGGGTCTTTGTACTTGGATTATCGTCCGGTACATATTCAATCAAATCTCCTGGCGTGACATTAAGTCCCCGGCAGAGACCCTCAAGAGTATCGTAATCAATCCTCTTTGTGGCATTAGCGGCCAACGAAGTAATCGTGTTTCGGCTAACTCCAGTTAACTCTACGACTTCTTTATTCGAAAGTCCACGCTGCTTCATAATGTCTCCAAGTTTACACCGAACAGACATGAGAATCCTCCTAAAACGTTTGCACAACATGTTGACATTTTGGTCGATGAGGTGTAATATAATTCCATGCACAACATGTTGACATATCGAAATATTGACTTCATGATTCAAGTTCATCTTAACAAAAAGACTCATATCTTTCAATTCACGAATAGGGGGGCTTCATTCCTACAAGTAAAAAGTAAACCCGGTTATATTCACTATTTCTCAATTCCGAGTTTTCATCTGATTTTTATGTGTTTTATTACTGAAACTATCTTCTAATGATCATCTATTTGGTGCCGTGTCTTGATCAGATGAACATTTAAAAAACGAAAGGGGCTACATGCCGTGTTAAAAAGAATCAAGCTCGTCATTGATTCAGGCAACGGTGACTTCGAAATCGTCGACGCTTTTCTGACACCCGATAAGAACCATGCCTATTTTGTTTCCGATGGTATCGTCAACTATACGATGGCCGCTCGCACACAAGTTGAACGCGTCTATGTGGAATGCCACGTGTCGATCAAGCTGGGCGAAACGGCACGCGGCGATGTCGATTTACGATTTGCACGAAAAATTAAACGCGATGACGGCCTATCAACTATTAAACTTCCATGTCATTCATAATGTGAGCGACATCGGCTGCTTCGTGAAGACTAAAAAATAGCATTACCCATCGTTTTTTATCTCTCAAATGCAACAAGCCAGCCGTGGATGAATATCCGAAGGGCTGGCTTTTCTCTTCAAAAGCTTGGATTAAGGGCGAATGTCGCACTTGTTCTTGATGAACCGAATCTGGTTTTCCAGACGGTTGACCGTTTGCTGAGCTTGTTCGTCAAGCTCAGTAGTTTGCATCCCGGCCAGCTGCTGCTGCAGCTCTTGAAGATCGCCGCCTGCATTGGAGCAGTCATAATTGCTTTCGAGATTGTTAACCATGTCAAAAAGCACCTCCGCCTAAGTGAGTTCAAGCTTAGTATGGAACGTGCTTATCCAAGTATACGGCTGATGTCTGGCAATTATAGGATCGATTGAGTGATGGGCAGCATAGCCTTATCTTCGGCGTTATTGTCGGAATACAAATCGTGTGCCCAATCCAGCCAGCCTTCGGGCAAACGCTTCATGATGGAGGAACGGAGTTCCGAACTGGAGCAGGCCAACTCGTAAATGAGCAGCTCGTAAGTATGGAGTATGGAATCAAAATCCAGGCCAATATCGTCCATCAGCAATTCCTTCAATGCGCTTTCATTGTCACTGAAGTCTCGGTAAACCAAGCCATCATAAATTTCCGTAATCAGACCATTCTGAACACGAACAATTTTCTGACATGTTTTTTGCATTGAATCTACTCCTTACCCTAGGATAAAACTAATTATACCATACGATAAAATCGATTTTTGTAGAATATTGTAAGTGCTTTGTTAATTTTTGATCATTTTTTGGACAAGATATTCATTCTTTTTGCATATGCTTTTGGATCGAGGGGAAGCTAAACCAAGGAAAACAGGAAGGAGGCGCCGCGATGCATCAAGCGGATAGCTTGCAAAAAGTCGACTCTTATAAGGTTGGCGTCGGTCATATGAAAGAGCTTATGCCGACGGTGGTGGAAGCATACCATCATTTTACAGCCGCTTGTTTTGCCCCTGGAGCATTGGATGAAAAGCAAAAGCAGCTGATTGCCCTTGGCATCGGCTTGTTTGCAAATAACGAGGTGTGTACGCTGTATCACGTACAAGAAGCGCTGGCAAAAGGAGCATCCCGGCAAGAAATTCTTGAGGCAACGGCTGTGGTGTCGGCGGTGGCCAGCGGACATGCGATGTCTCAAGGGGTAACGAGGGTGGAGCAGGCGCTGGATTCCTTGACGTGATTGGGGATGAAGCTATGAGATGGAGATCGAAAACGGGGCTTTTGCCCATCACCGGGATAACGGAAAGCGACCGAAGCACCAAGCGGCTGCTTCAACGATTAGGACCGGGGCGAATCGCGGTACTGGCGCACGATGATTTGGACGAGCTGGCCGTGCGCGGTTTGCTTCAGGCACGGGTGTCCGCCGTCGTGAACACGGGCCGGACGATGACCGGGACAATTGCCTCCCGGGCGGTTTTGGAGCTTCTGGAGGCGGGTACGCCGCTTTTGGAGACGTCTCCGGATGCATTTGAGCTGCTGCAAGCTTCCTGCACCGTTACCGTGACCGACGATGGGATCGTAACGGGGACGTCGTGGGTGCCCTGCCGCCGGTTTACCCGGAAAAGCTGGCTGGCCGGATACCGGGCTGCACAAGCTGCGGAGCCGACGCAGCTCGCCAGGTTTATCGACAATACACTGAAATACGCTGCCGAAGAAAAGGAGCAGCTGCTCGAACCGCTTCCGCCCGTTACACTGCGGACGGAGCTGCCCGGAAGGCATGCGCTGGTGGTGGTGCGGGGAAGCGGGTACCGGGAAGATTTCGCCGCTCTGAAACGTTACATACGGAGAGTCCGTCCGGTGCTGATCGGTGTGGACGGAGGGGCCGACGCCATCTTGGAGGCGGGCTATAAGCCCGATATCATTATAGGGGATATGGACAGCGTATCGGATCTTGCTTTATTCAGCGGGGCCGAATTAATCGTACATAGCTATCGGAACGGAGCGGCTCCGGGGATGGAACGCCTTCGGCGGCTCGGGCTTACGGCAGCTTCGCTGCCGACGGGAGGAACGAGCGAGGATGCGGCGCTCCTGCTGGCTTACGAACAAGACTGTGAGCAGATTGTGACTGTTGGACTGCACAGCCATATGCAGGATTTTATGGAGAAAGGACGCAAAGGCATGGGCAGCACTTGGCTGGTGCGGATGAAGATCGGGAGCAGGCTTGTCGATGCACGGGGGATCAGCCGCATATACCCTGCAACCGAACGGCGAAAGTCGGTAAGCCAAGGGGCGGCATGGTTCTCATTTGTCCGATTTTTGCATTGAGAGAAGGGAGAGAACACTAATGTTTCCGCTTATATCCGTCATCATTCCGGCGTGGAACGAGTCCCGGCTGCTGGCTTCGACGCTGGAAGCGGTCTCGAAGGCGCATGCGTCAGCGGAATTTTCATTCGATATGCAGCTCATCGTGGTGGATGACGGAAGCCGCGACGGTACGGGAGACGTCGCTTGCGCGTGGGCTGACGTCGTCTTGCGTTTTCCTGTGAATTCGGGCAAAGGAGCGGCGATGTTCGCAGGCTGGCAAGCGGCGTCCGGAGAGATTGTCGTGTTTCTGGACGCCGATCTCGGCAGCACCGCCGAAAAGTTCCCTCTGCTTCTGGAGCCTGTGCTGCGGGGGGAAGCGGATTTGACCGTAGCGAAGCTTCCGCCGGCAAGCATTCCGGGAGGCTTCGGGCTGGTCAGAGGCTTGGCCGGCCGCGGCGTTCGTCTGCTTAGCGGCTACGACTCAGGGGCCCCGTTATCCGGGCAACGGGCGATGCGAAGCGAAGTGCTGCGGTGCTGCGAAAGGAAATACCAAGGCTTCGGCGCCGAGGTTGGCATGATGGTCGATGCCGTCAGGCTCGGCTTTCGGATCGTCGAACTGGAGGTTCCTTTCCGGCACCGGGAGACCGGGCGGACCTGGCAGGGATGGCTCCATCGCGGCAAGCAGCTTTGCGAGGTCGGACTTACCTTGTGGCAGTGCTGGCGGAAACCGGCATGCTGACCGTGACCGGTTGGCTGTGGGAATGGGCGGTTCCGTCGGGTCTGCTGATCGCTGCAGGTGCCGTTTTGCTGCCGGGAACGATTCGTTTTTTGCAGGAACACGGACTCTCGGAAACGAACTACCAGGGACGTCTTGTTCCGACGGCCGGGGGCGTGCTTCTGTGGCTGCTGCTTCTGCTATGGTATCTGTACGGGGTGTGCGTACTGCCTTCCTCTTGGACCGAAACAGACCGATGGATGTTGGCGGTCTCGATGGTCGGTTTTGCAGGACTGCTTGACGATGTGCTCGGGGAGCGGGAGGTTAAAGGACTCCGCAATCATTGGAAGGCTTGGATTGAGCAGCGAAGGATAACGACCGGGTTCATCAAAGCGGGGACGACGTTAGTGGCCGGAATGCTTATCCTGCTGCCGGAAGCGGAGACGCTTCTCAGCGGGACCGGGACAACCTTCGTGGCGGATACCCGTATGCTGTGGTTTTTGCCCTTCAAGCTGCTTCTTATTCTGCTCGCCACCAATGCGGTGAATATGCTTGACGTCCGGCCCGGACGGGCCTTGAAGGGCTTTTTTGTTTTGCTGCTTCTGCTCGTATGGCTTGCCTCTTGGAAGGAGAGCGGAACGGAAGCTGGCTGGAATGTATGGCGCCTGTTGGTTCCGCTAACGATCGGGGCGGGGATATTCGCAGGCATGGACCTGCGCGGCAAGGCCATGCTGGGAGATACCGGAGCTAATATGCTGGGGTTTGCGCTCGGCGTCGGGTTCTCGCTGCTGACATCCGTTTCGGTGCAGGCTGCCGCATTAACATTGCTCGCCGGACTGCACGCGATCACCTGGCGGCGGTCGCTCAGCGTCATTATCCAGCGTCACGCGCTGCTTCGCTGGCTGGATCAAGCCGGCAGCGGACGAAGCTGAGCAACGACAAAAAAGGGACAGGCGCGTTGCTGACCTATCCCTTTTTGCGTTTTTTGCGAAAGCGCGGCGCGACATAATTGCGTTTGCGGTCCCGGAAAAAAATCCATCCCCCGATAAAAGCGACTCCTGCGGCAAATAACAGCAATCCGAGCGCAAATTTCCACCAGAGGAAGCCGATCGCCGGATCGAATTGGGCGAACCAGGCGTCCTTCATGGCCAAAAATCCGTAAGTTGCCATGAGTCCGGGCACGACCAGCAGCAGCATGGCGATGAAACGAGAAATAACGGCCTTCATGCTTGGCTCCTTCTATGGCTTCAAAATCATTACTCTCTACGTTATCATAAATTTATCAAGAATTCATGTCATTTCACAATTTGGACTATATTTCTGCCGCACAATAGAGTTACAATAAGAGGATCTTAAGTATAAGGAGGACTCATTGATGACGCATACTTTTGATATGGTTGTTCTTGGCGGGGGCATCGGCGGTTATACGGCGGCCATTCGGGCAGCTCAGCTTGGAAAAAGCGTGGCTATCGTCGAGCAGGACAAGCTTGGCGGAACATGTCTACACCGCGGTTGTATTCCAAGCAAGGCGCTGCTGCGAAGCGCGGAAGTATTCGCCCTCATGAAAGACAGCGACAAATTCGGCGTCGGAGCCGAGGCGGTCACCCTAGATTACTCTAAAGTCGCAAGCCGCAAAGACGCGGTGGTCGAGCAACTATACAGCGGGCTGCAATTTTTGATGAAAAAAAACAAAATAACCGTATTCCAGGGGAAGGGCAGATTAATCGGTCCTTCCATCTTTTCGCCACGGAGCGGTACGGTATCCGTCGATCAAGGTGAGGACAAGATCTTGACGCTGGTGCCGGAGAAGGTGGTCATCGCGACAGGCTCCCGTCCGAGAAGCTTGCCGGGCCTGGAAACCGACGGCGAGACGATCCTGAACAGCGACGAGGCGCTTCGTCTGGAAAAGCTGCCGGCTTCGGCGGTTATTATCGGAGGCGGCGTCATCGGCGTCGAATGGGCTTCGCTGCTTAGTGATTTTGGCGTGCAGGTGACCGTCGTGGAATTTGCGCCCAGACTACTTCCGAGCGAGGATGAAGACGTGTCGCGCGAGTTGGAACGGCTGCTGAAAAAACGCGGGGTTAGCGTGCATACAGGCACCAAGGTGCTTACGGAATCCGTCCGCAAGCAGGAGGGCGGCGTGACGCTGAATGTGGAACATCGCGAGGAACAAGCCGAACTATCGGCCGAAATCGCGCTCGTGTGCGTAGGGCGTCAAGCCAACGTCGAAGGCATCGGCTTGGAAAATACGGATGTGAAGGTTGAAGGCGGCTTCGTTCGCGTCAACGATTCGATGCAGACGGCCGAGCTGCACATTTATGCGGTCGGAGACTGCATCGGCGGACTTCAGCTTGCGCACGCGGCGGCCCACGAAGGATTGACTGCGGCGGAGCATGCCTGGGGCCTGCAGCCGCACAAGGTGGAGCCGCATCGGGTGCCTCGGTGCGTATATTCCCGTCCGGAGACGGCAAGCATCGGCTGGACGGAACGGGAAGCCAAGGAACGCGGACGCGACGTCAAGGTGTCCAAGGTTCATTTCCGGGCGCTCGGGAAAGCGATCGTGCTCGGGGAGACCGACGGTTTTATCAAAGTCGTGGCCGATAAAGAAACGAACGATTTGCTCGGCGTCCATATGATCGGACCGCACGTGACCGATTATATTTCCGAAGCGGCGCTCGCACAGCTGCTGGATGCGACTCCATGGGAAATCGGGCAGACGATTCATCCGCATCCGACCCTCTCCGAGCTGCTGGGTGAGGCGATGCTGGCTGTGGACGGGCGGTCCATCAATATGTAAATGGCTCGGTGGGCAGGGAGAGCGCCTCTTTATCCAATAAAATTGTATTCATAAACCAAACGGTTTATAATATAGTTATAATGTCTGGTATTAGCACCAGGTATTAAAATGCTTTTCTAACAAAGGAGGCGTCTATAACTCCATGTCCATCGGTCAAATAACAAAACACCGGCAGCTCGGATTGACGGACGGTCAGGCTCTGGAGATGTATACATACATGCTGAAAGCCCGCATGTTTGACGAGCGGTGCTTCCTGCTGCAGCGTTCGGGCAAAATTGCGTTCCACGTGTCCGGCATCGGCCAGGAAACGGCGCAAGTGGCCGCAGCCTTCGCGCTTTCGCGCGGGGAGGACTACTTTTTACCGTATTACCGGGATTACGGCTTCGTGCTTTCAGTCGGCATGACGTTAAAAGAATTGATGCTGTCCGTCTTCGCCAAGGCGGAGGACCCGAACAGCGGCGGTCGTCAAATGCCGGGCCATTTCAGCCATAAAAAGCTGAATATTGTGACTGGCTCTTCTCCGGTAACGACCCAAGTGCCTCACGCGGTCGGATTTGCGCTGGCAGCGAAGATGAAACGGAAAAACTTCGTGGCGTTCACGACCTTCGGCGACGGATCGAGCAATCAGGGCGATTTCCACGAAGGCTGCAACTTTGCGGGCGTTCACAAGCTGCCAGTCATTTTCATGTGCGAAAATAACCAGTACGCGATCTCCATCCCGCTGCACAAGCAGGTAGGCGGCAGCATCGCCGAGCGCGCTCACGGCTATGGCTTCCCGGGCATTAAGGTAGACGGCCGGGATGCGCTTGAAGTGTACCGCGTTGTGAAGGAAGCGCGCGAGCGCGCCCTGCGCGGCGAAGGTCCGACCTTGATCGAAGCAGTCATGTACCGGATCTCTCCGCATTCGACGTCCGACAACGATTTGCTCTACCGCACCCCGGAGGAAGTGGAAGAAAACCGTGCGAAGGACGGCTTGCCGAGATTCAAGCAGTATCTGATCGACTGCGGCCTCTGGAGCGAGACGCAGGACGCCGAGCTTGCGGCGGCCATCAAGCGGGAATTGGTCGAAGCGACGAATTACGCGGACGACGCGCCTTTTCCGAAGCCGGAAGATACGCTCAAGCATGTGTACGCGGAACAAGGGGAGGGCTAACTCGTGGCGGTCATTACGTATTTGGATGCGATTCGCACGGCAATGAAGGAAGAGCTGGAGCGGGACGAGAACGTGTTCGTCCTTGGAGAAGACGTCGGCAAGGGCGGCGTCATGAATGCGACGAAAGGGCTGAAGGAGCAGTTCGGGGAAGAGCGGATCATGGATACGCCGCTCGCCGAATCGGCGATTGCGGGCGTAGCGATCGGCGCCGCCATGTACGGGATGAAGCCGGTGGCGGAGATGCAGTACGCGGACTTTATTTTTCCGGCGACGAACCAGATCCTTAGCGAGGCGGCCCTCATCCGGTACCGTTCGAACAACGACTGGAGCTGTCCTATCGTGATCCGTGCTCCGTACGGGGCGACCGGCGGCGGCGCGCTGTATCATTCCCAATGTCCGGAATCCGTCTTTTTCGGCACGCCGGGGCTTGTCATCGTCGCTCCTTCGGACCCGTATGATGCGAAAGGGCTGCTGAAGGCCGCGATCCGCAATCCGGACCCGGTGCTTTACTTCGAGCATAAGAAATGCTATTTGTCGGTCACGGGCGAGGTGCCCGAGGAAGATTACATCGTGCCGATCGGCGAAGCGGCTGTGAAGCGGGAAGGCTCGGACATCACCGTCATCTCGTACGGCATCACCGTGCAATATGCGCTGCGTGCGGCGGAAGAGCTGGCCAAAGAAGGCATTCAGGCTCATGTGCTCGATCTGAGAACGCTGCAGCCTTTGGATACGGAGTCGATTCTCAAAGCGGCAGCCAAAACCGGCAAAGTGCTGATCATCCACGAGGATAACAAGACCGGAGGCGTCGGGGCGGAAGTGTCCGCGATCATTGCCGAGGAGCTGCTATTCGAGCTGGACTCGCCGATTATGCGGCTCTGCGCGCCGGACGTTCCGGCCGTCGGAATGAACCCGCCGATGGAGAAGTTTTTCCTTCTCAATACGGATAAGATCATGGAAGCCATGCGGAAGCTGGCTTTGTTCTAGGAGGACCGTTACATGAACGATCAAGCGACGAAAGGAACCGGCGTCAAGGTTCCTCATCTGGCCGAGAGTTTGGTATCGGCGACGATCGGAAAATGGCTCAAGCAGCCGGGCGATTATATCGAGCAATACGACGCGCTGTGCGAGCTGATCACGGACAAGGTGACGGTGGAGATGCCGTCGCCGATCGAAGGCCGGCTGGTCAAGCTGCTGGCGGAAGAAGGATATACGGCTGCGGTCGGAGAAGAGATTTGTTTGATCGAGGAGCCGCATCAGACAGGCGGCGGTGCAGCGGAAGCCGCTTCTCAGCCGCAGCGCGTTCAAGGCGGACAAGCCCGTCGCGAAGCTCAAGCGGCTGGCGGTGAAGCAGGCATGATTGGCCGTTATTCGCCTGCGGTGCTCAAGCTTGCCGCAGAACATGGGATCGCGCTGTCGGAAGTGAAGGGAACGGGCCTTGGCGGCCGCATTACGCGCAAAGACGTGGAAGCTTACGTCGCGAGCGGCAAGCCTGCTTCGGTCGAAGCGGGTAACCCGGTGGCCGCCGTCAACGCGGAAGCCGCTGCGGAAGCTGCGACCGCCGGCGTATTCCTCCCGGTGCCGCCGAAGGTGCCGGTTCGTTCGACCGGTATCCATTTGTCGGAAAACCCGCCGCTGCCGAAAATCGAAGTGGAGGGTCAGCCGATTGACGGCCGGGGCGAGTATCTGATCGACGTGACGCCGATCCGCAATACAATTGCCAGCCGCATGCGTCAGAGCGTGACGGAAATTCCGCATGCCTGGACGATGATCGAGGTGGACGTGACGAACCTTGTGCTGCTGCGGAACAAAGTGAAGGGCGAATTCATGAAACAGGAAGGGATCAACATCACCTACCTGGCCTTCCTGCTCAAAGCGGTCGTCGGTGCGATCAAGGATTATCCGATCATGAACTCGGTCTGGGCGGTAGACAAAATTATCGTCAAACGGGATATCAACCTTGCGCTGGCCGTAGGAACCGAGGACTTCGTCGTCACTCCGGTCATCCAAAAGGCCGACCAAATGAATATTGCCGGCCTCGCCCGGGAGATCGATTCTTTAACCCGGAAAGCAAGAGCCGGCAAGCTGACGCTTAACGATATGCAAGGCGGTACGTTTACTGTGAACAATACGGGCTCGTTCGGATCGATTTTGTCGTATCCGATCATCAACTACCCGCAAGCCGCCATATTGACCTTCGAATCGATCGTGAAAAAGCCGGTCGTCATTCAGGACATGCTTGCCGTCCGTTCGATGGTCAACCTGTGCTTGTCCTTGGACCACCGTATTTTGGACGGAGTCATCTGCGGACGCTTCCTGCAGCGGGTGAAAGAGAACCTGGAAGCATACAATCAGGACACGAAGCTGTACTAAAAAAGGTTGGCGGCAGTTCGGGGAGGCTTGTCCCTAACCTGTCGCCCGCCGACCGGCTTAGAAGAAGTTGCTTACCGTAAACAACAGCGTAGATAACAGCATCGAGACGATCATCGTGTAGACGACGATTTTGAAAATCAATTTATTTCGCAACGAGTTCAGCTCCTTATCAAGGGAATACTATTCCTATAATAACCCAAGTGGCCTAATGGAGGAAAGCTATGATTCAACAAAAGCGATTGGTAGACGAATTTATCGAGTTGGTTCAAATCGACAGCGAAACGAAGCACGAGCAGGAAATCAGCCGCGTGCTGAAGGCAAAATTCACCGAGCTCGGCTTGAAGGTGGAAGAGGACGATTCCGCGGCAAAAACCGGCCACGGCTCGGGCAATCTTATCTGCACGCTGCCGGCGACATCCGCGAAGCCGCTGCCGAAGCTGTTCTTCACTTCGCATATGGATACGGTTACTCCGGGGAAAGGCATTAAGCCGCAGATCGGCGAAGACGGTTACATCCGCAGCGACGGAACGACGATTCTCGGGGCGGACGACAAAGCGGGTCTTGCCGCCATGTTCGAAACGATTCGCGTCCTGAAAGAGAACAACATCGAGCACGGGCAGATTCAGTTTATTATTACGGCGGGCGAGGAATCCGGCTTGATGGGCTCCCGGGCGATGGAAGCCAAATGGGTCGATGCGGATCTCGGCTTCGCGCTGGACTCCAACGGCACCATCGGGGACATCGCCGTAGCCGGTCCGACGCAGGCGAAGGTGTACATCACGTTCTGGGGCCGCTCGGCTCATGCTGGCGTGAATCCCGAAGCGGGCGTTAGCGCGATTACCGTTGCGAGCAAAGCGGTTTCGCGCATGCCGCTCGGCCGCATCGACAAAGAAACGACCGCGAACATCGGACGCTTCGAAGGCGGCGTGGAAGGCGCGACGAACATCGTCGTTGAGCGGGTAACGCTCGAAGGCGAGGCGCGCAGTCTCGGACAGGCCAAAATGTACGAGCAGGTTGAGAAAATGCGTCAAGCGTGCGAGGAAGCGGCGGAGGAAATGGGCGCGAAGCTTGACTTCAAAAGCGAAGTGATTTACCCCGCGTTTATGTACGACGAGTCCGCTCCGGTCGTGAAGCTTGCGATGAACGCGCTGACGAACGTCGGCTGCACGCCGCGTACCTTCCATTCCGGCGGAGGCAGCGACGCCAATATGTTCAACGGCTTGGGCGTACCGACCGTCAATCTGGCTGTCGGCTATCTGGACATCCATACGACGAAAGAACGGATCGCGATCTCGGACCTTGTCAAAACGGCCGAAGTGGTCGTTTCGATCATCAATGAAGTTGCCAAGGCATAATGCTTGACCTTTCGGCATAAAGTATTAACATACAGGTTGTTAATCGCTGCTTATCTCTTTTGGGTAAGCGGCGATTTTTTTTGTGCGAGAACGGGAGGAGACGGGGCATGAGGATCCAATGGGAAACGGCTGTCGTTATGGAAACGGTGAAGGAATCTTTGTCTTCGCACGGTTTGCAGGAGGTCCGTGTGCGGCTTGGAAACGGTGAAACGTCGGCTGCACTGCACGATCTTGCCGCAGGAACGCCGCTTCGGCCGGGGGACGAGGTGCTGCTGAATGCGACCGCCGTTCGTTTGGGGCTCGGTACGGGCGGCGTGCATTTCATTCACGCAAAACTTGGCAGGTTGGACGAGAGCGTCGACAGTTGGGAAGTTCCGGTAGGTGCAAACCCGCAGGAGCCGGAGACGCAAGATAGGCAGCGGCCCACCGGACCCCAGGAAGGGCACATTATGAAGCTGCGTTACACGTCTTTGCAGCGGGCCGTGCTCTCGGTCGAGGAGCCGTCAAGTCCGCATCACGCTCTGTTTGCCGAATCGCGTACGCTGAGCGGGATGCCGGTGCTCATCGGCGAGCTCCACAGCATGCTGCCTGCCGCCGTCTGCTGGCTCCGCGAGCTTGCGCGCGAGGCGGGAGCGCCGGTACCGCGCATCGCTTATGTCATGACCGACGGGGGAGCCATGCCTTTGGAGGTTAGCGGACATGTGCGGCGATTGCGGGAGCTCGGCTGGCTGGCCGGGGCGGTCACGTACGGCCACGCCTACGGCGGCGACGTCGAAGCCGTCAACAAATACACGGCACTCCTCGCCGCAAGGTATGTGCTGGAAGCCGATCTGGCCGTCGTTTGCATGGGCCCCGGTATCGTAGGCACTGGCACGCCATACGGCTTCAGCGGCATCGAGGCGGGCGAGCTTGTGGGGGCGGCGCATGCCCTCGGGGGCGTACCTGTGGCGATGGCCCGCATCAGCTTCGCCGATCCTCGGCCGCAGCACCACGGGCTCAGCCGCCATACGGCGGTGGCGCTGGGCCAAGCGGCGCTCGCGCCAGCTTGCGTCCCGCTGCCGCGGCTGCCTGCCGAAGCGGAAGCCGCGCTGTTGCGCGAGCAGGTCCGGCAGAGCGGGCTCGCCCAGCGTCACCGGCTGCGGTGGGAGACGCCGCCGTCCTTGGAGCGCATGGCCGCCGCACTGGAAGCGTACGGACGGCCAATTACGACCATGGGGCGAGCTTGGCAGGACGATCCGGCGTTTTTTGCGGCCATTTGTACGGCGGCAGGAGCGGCATACCGGCTCCTTCGGAACGGGGGCCCGGATAAGTCATAGCTGTTTGGCCGGTCCGCGTCCCGTCCAGAAAAGCCGCAAGCGGCACATCGGGCGGGACGCGGTCCAGCACCAATTTAAAATAGTTGCGGATTTCCCAGCCTTTGCCCACCAAGCGAAGCTGTCCTGCATTGACATACGTTTTCATAGAGTACCCTCCCGCTTCGATAGGTTTATATAATCCACCTTATGCGGGAGACGATACGATTATGTCCTTATGTCCTTAGTCGGACGGTCAGCAGCCGCCGGATGTGATATAATGAGCCTTGGTCTTATTCTTACCATACCCGTAAAGAGAAGAGAGGAATCTTCCATGCCGCATAAGACGCATAAAAAATTCGAAGAAGTGACTGTCTCCACGCAGCCGATTTTTCAAGGCAAAATCATTTCTTTACAAGTGGACACCGTAAAGCTGCCGAATGGCGGGGAAGCGACCCGCGAGATCGTCAAGCATCCCGGCGCGGTCGCGGTTCTGGCTCTTACCCCGGATGACCGGATGATTGTTGTCGAGCAATACCGCAAGCCGCTGGAGAAAAGCCAGGTGGAAATTCCGGCAGGGAAGCTGGACGCCGGCGAGAATCCGCTGGATGCCGCCAAACGCGAGCTGGAGGAGGAAACCGGCTACACCGCCGGCTCGATCCGCCATATCAGCTCTTTCTATACATCACCCGGCTTCGCCGACGAAATTCTTCATTTATATGCCGCTGAGCAATTGGTGAAGGGACAAGCCAACCCCGACGAAGACGAATTCCTCGAAATCGAAGAGCTTACGCTGGAGCAGGCGCAAACGTACATCCGGGAGCAGCGCATCAGCGACGCCAAGACGATCATGGCCGTTTATGCCTGGCAGCTGTACAAGCATACCTGTTCGTTCCCGACATGATCACGAACGCGTACTACGCCGACCTGCATATTCACATCGGGCGAACGGAAGCGGGCGAAGCGGTCAAAATCAGCGCCGCGAACAACTTGACGTTCTACAACATCGCGCGGGAAGCGTCAGAGCGCAAAGGGATCGACATGATCGGCATCATCGACTGCCATTCGCCAGGAGTGCAGCGGGAAATGCTGCATTATTTGGATACAGGCGAGATGGAAGAGCTGGAAGGCGGAGGCATCCGCTTCCACCGGACGACCATCCTGCTGGGCTGTGAGATCGAGGTGCGCGACCCCGGCTTGGGGACCGCCCATTTGCTCGCTTATTTGCCTAAGCTTGGCGACATGCAGAGCTTCACGGATTGGTTGCGCAAGCATATGAAAAATGTGCAGCTCAGCTCGCAGCGCATCTATGTCACGGCTCGGGAGCTTCAGCGGGAGGTAATTGCGCGCGGAGGCATTCTGATTCCCGCGCATATTTTCACCCCGCATAAAAGCGTCTATGGAAGCTGCTCGACGCGGATGGAGCATCTGCTCGATTTGGACGGGATCGCGGCGGTAGAGCTCGGTCTCAGCGCCGACTCCGTCATGGCCGGGTATATCAGCGAACTGGACCGCTACACGTTTCTGACCAACTCCGATGCCCATTCGCTTCCGAAGATCGGACGCGAATACAATAAGCTGGCGCTTGAGTCGCCGACGTTCGAGGAGCTGCGGAAGGCTTTGTTACAGGAGGACGGACGCCGTGTGCTGGCCAATTACGGACTCAATCCGCGGCTCGGCAAATACCACCGCACGTACTGCGGCGATTGCAGCTCGATTCTTGACGAACAGGAACAGACTGCCGTGGAGCGCTGCTTGTACTGCGGAAGCCCGCGGATTGTCCGCGGCGTCATGGACCGCATTTTAAGCCTTGCGGACCGGAAGGAGCCTTGGGTTGCCCCGGATCGTCCGCCTTATTGTTACCAAGTGCCGCTTGAGTACATTCCGGGCCTTGGGCCGAAAACGTTCAATCGTCTCATCGAGCGGTTCGGCTCCGAAATGAACCTGCTGCACCGCGTATCGTTCGAGGAGCTCGGGGATGCGGCGGGCGAAACGATCGCCGGCTATATTATGGAAGCGCGCGCAGGCACGCTGCGGCTCGATACGGGCGGCGGCGGCAAATACGGCAAAGTGTCCGCACGGCAGCAATAACGCGATAAACGGACGGAGTCATAAACCTGTGCGCCCCCTCATATTCTGTACTATTCGGACAAGGGGGGCGCGCTAGTATGATGCGGAACCGTACGCTGGAACAGTACATGAAGGAGCATTTGTCGTTCTATTTATTCGTAGGCGTCGTCTTCGTCACGGGCGTCGTTTTCGGTGCGGTTATGGTGAACGCCCTGTCGCTGGAGCAGAAACAGGAGCTGAGCCGGTATTTGGGCAGCTTTTTTGCGTCCATCCATCAAGGCGGTCTGGAAGGCGATGTTATGGGCTCGTTCAAGGATTCGTTTTCTATGCATATCAAATGGTTTTTAATTATTTGGGTGCTGGGCCTGTCCGTCATCGGCCTGCCGCTCATCCTTATTCTGGATTTTTTGAAGGGTGTGCTGGTCGGCTTCACCGTCGGCTATCTAGTCGGCACCTTATCCTGGAAAGGCCTGCTGTTTGCGCTCGTTTCGGTTGTGCCGCCGAACCTGGTGGTCATCCCTTTGCTGCTCGTATGCAGCGTCACGGCGATGGCTTTCACGATTTATCTGGTCAAAAACCGGTTTATCCGCCGCAAAGGCGCTCTATACGAACCGTTTATGCGATTTTCGGGCGTCATTCTGGCTTCCGGGGCGCTGCTGATCGGCGTGGCGGTATTCGAGGCTTACGTCTCTCCTGTCATGATGAAATGGGTAACGCCTATGCTGGTAACGATGTCCGGGTCTTAAAAGGTTTGACTTTCCCTAAGTCCTCCTCCTATAATGTAAGCATGAAGAAAGCTTAAGCTTACGAGAAAGGTTTTGCTTCGGTGCAAAACCCTGTGGGGGAGAAGCATGGAATCTCGCATCGAAAAAATCAAACAACAGCTGCAATCGCAAGGCTACAAGCTGACGCCTCAACGGGAAGCGACCGTCAGGGTTTTGCTGGAGAACGAAGAGGATCATCTGAGCGCGGAAGACGTTTTTATGCTCGTCAAGGATAAAGCGCCCGAAATTGGCCTTGCCACCGTCTATCGTACGTTGGAACTGCTCAGCGAGCTGCACGTCCTTGAGAAAATGAACTTCGGCGACGGCGTAGCCCGCTACGACTTACGGAACGACAGCTCTCATCACCATCATCATCACCTTATCTGCGTGCAGTGCGGCGCCGTCGACGAAATTATGGAAGACTGGCTGGGCGCGCTGGAAGAACGGCTGGAGCAGGAATACCGGTTCCAGGTGCTCGACCACCGGCTCGATTTTCAGGGCATTTGCCACCGCTGCCGCGACAAGAACAAAACGTAAAGACAAAACCTTCGGCTTGATGCTTGATCAAGTATGAAGGTTTTTTGCATTATGTCACATATTCACATCGAAAAGGCAAACGCTATACAATACCATACGCTTTGGTTGAAAAAGGTACAGGAGGCATGGAACGATGATCATCGGGATACCGAAAGAAATCAAAAACAACGAAAACCGCGTCGCCTTAACCCCCGGCGGCGCAGCGGTCCTGAGAGAAGCCGGGCATAGCGTTATTGTGGAAGCCGGGGCCGGTGCGGGCAGCGGATTTTCCGACGACGAGTATGCCAAGGAAGGCGCCGAGTTGCTTCCTTCGGCTGTCGAGGTTTGGAGCAAGTCGGAAATGATTATGAAGGTGAAGGAGCCGCTGCCTGCGGAATTCGGTTATTTCCGCGAAGGGCTTACGCTGTTTACCTATCTCCATTTGGCGGCCGAGCCGAAGCTGACCGAGGCGCTCATGCAGCATAAAGTAACCGCCATCGCGTACGAAACAATTCAGCTGCCGAATGGAGGGCTGCCGCTGCTTACGCCGATGAGTGAAGTGGCTGGACGTATGTCCGTACAGGTCGGCGCGCAGTTTCTGGAGAAAAATTACGGCGGACGCGGCATTCTGCTCGGCGGCGTACCCGGCGTGCCACCGGGGGACGTGATCATTTTGGGCGGAGGCATCGTCGGAACCAACGCCGCGAAAATGGCGCTTGGACTCGGCGCGAACGTTGTCGTCATCGAACGCAGCGCGGAACGGCTCCGGTATTTGGACGACGTGTTCCACGGGCGCATCCGCACGTTGATGTCCAATCCTTACAATATTGCCAACGCGGTACAAAAGGCGGATCTGCTGATTGGGGCCGTCCTCATTCCCGGAGCGAAAGCGCCGAAGCTCGTCAGCGAGGAGATGGTGCGGCAGATGAAGCCGGGGGCCGTAATCGTGGATGTGGCCGTCGATCAGGGCGGATCGATCGCGACGGTGGATCGCGTGACGACGCACAGTGCGCCGACGTACGAGAAGCATGGCGTCCTTCATTATGCGGTCGCCAACATGCCGGGAGCCGTGCCGCGGACCTCTACACTGGCACTCACGAACGTAACCATCGGCTACGCTCTCGAATTAGCCGGGAAAGGGGTAACCCGTGCGCTCTACGGCAATCCGCCGCTGAAGCTTGGGGTGAACACCTACCAGGGCCACGTCACGTATCCTGCGGTAGCCGAAGCCGTTGGCCTGCCTTATACGGGCTTGGATTCGCTGCTTCCGATCAGCTGACAAAGGTGGCGGCACATTTCGTCCCCGTTCATTACACGAGTACGCATAATTTGGCCGGTCCGGTCATAGTGTACTTTTAGAACCTGTCTGAACTCCCGCGGTCCGGCGTTAAGCCGACGGCAGGGAGCAGGGGAGGAGGGGACAAGCCGTGATTGTTCATATTCGTGCGCGAAAATGGCTCGGCCGATTTCGCTTCGCGCTCTTGTTCGTGGTGTTTACGTTCGCGCTTTATCACATGCTGCTTGTCGTTACGCGATGGCTGGAGCCGGAGCCGAAGTACAAGGAGCCCACAGGCCGCGCCGTCAAAGCATTCCAGAACGATCCGGTGGCTGCGGCTTCGGACAAGATCACGATGAGCGAACGGCTGAAGCTGTTCTACCGGATCGGCGAGTAAAAAAGCTTCCCGACGAGGAAGGAAAATGGGTCCGGCATGTGGAATTGTTTTAGAAGCGCCGATGCAAGACACAAAAAGGGGATCAATTGCGCATGAAACAGGAACTCAATTCGTTTATCCGTTTTTTGGCGGAGGATCGGGGCCTTGCTCAGAATACGCTGGACTCGTACCGACGCGATTTGTCTCAGTATATAGATTATTTGGAAAGCTCCGGCATCTCTTCGCTGGGCGACAGCGGGAAGCTGAATATTTCCGGCTATATGCTGGACTTGAAGCAGCGGGGAAGGGCTACGGCCACAGTTTCCCGGAACGTGGTTTCCATCCGCGCCTTTTACCAATTCCTCGTGAAGGAGCGTCTGCTGGACAGCGATCCGTCGCTGCACTTGGAGACGCCGAGACTCGAGAAACGTATTCCGAAGGTACTGTCGGTTCAGGAGGTTGGCAAGCTGCTTCAAGCCCCCCTGACGACGACGCCCAACGGGATGCGGGATAAGGCGATGCTGGAGGTGCTGTACGCAACGGGAATCCGGGTATCGGAGCTCATCTCGCTTGATGTGGACAGCGTCAATCCGAGTATGGGCTTTATCCGTTGCGTCGGCAAAGGCAAAGAACGGATCGTTCCACTCGGGAGAATCGCTTCGGAGTACGTGGAGGCTTACATCCAAACGATGCGTGCGAAGCTGCTCAAGCCGTCAAAAGCCGAGGAGGCACTGTTTGTCAGCCACTTGGGGACCCGGATGACGCGTCAGGGCTTCTGGAAAATCATTAAACGTTACGCTGCGGAATCCGACATTCAGATGGAAATCACCCCGCACACGCTCCGGCACTCGTTTGCCGCGCACCTGTTGGAGAACGGAGCCGACCTTCGGTCCGTTCAGGAAATGCTCGGTCATGCGGACATCTCGACAACGCAGATCTATACACAAGTCACTCGGAGTAAAATGAAGGAGGTTTATGATCGGACCCATCCTCGGGCCAAAATCGAATAGTCTTCCGGCGAGCCCGTTCCTCTACGCCTGAGAGACCGGGTTTTTCGTATTGCGGCTTTTGCAAAGCATGTCCGCTTTTGCGATAATAAAGGTAGGCTTGTCGAAAGGACCGGCCTGCAGGGATGACATTGACTCGCAATGCCAAGTTTACGATTTCATTGTTGCGTTGCTGCGCAATGCCCAAGTCTATGCTTACGAAGAAAGCATTGTTACGCAATGCTAAGCCTATGCTTACGAAGATGGCATTGCTACGCAATGCCTGGAGGAGGGACATCCATGAAATTTAAACGAGTCTGCTTGATTGTGCTTGATAGCGTTGGGATCGGAGAACTGCCGGATGCCGCGCGTTTTAACGATACGGGCGCCCATACGCTCGGCCACATAGCAGAGCGCGTGCCGTCGCTGCGCGTGCCTCATATGCAGCAGCTCGGCCTCGGGAATATTGCCGGGCTGCAGGGCGTTGATCCGGTTGAACGACCAGGCGGCTATTACGGCAAAATGGCCGAGGTATCGGTAGGTAAAGATACGATGACCGGACATTGGGAAATTATGGGTCTGAATGTAACCGTTCCGTTCAATGTATTCCCGGATGGTTTTCCGCCGGAGCTGATCACCCGTTTCGAACAGGAAACCGGGCGCAAGGTCATTGGCAACAAGCCGGCCTCCGGAACGGAAATATTGGATGAACTGGGCGAGGAGCAGATGAAATCCGGGGCTTGGATCGTCTATACTTCGGCGGACAGCGTGTTCCAGCTTGCGGCGCACGAAGAGATTATTCCGCTGGAGGAGCTGTACCGCGCCTGCGAGATTGCCCGCAAGCTGACGCTCGAAGATCCGTATACGGTCGGTCGCGTCATTGCGCGGCCTTATGTCGGAACGCCAGGGGCGTTCAAACGCACGCCGAATCGTCACGATTACGCGGTGAAGCCGCCGGCTCCGACGGTCATGAACCGGCTGAAGGATGCGGGATTTGATTGCATCGCCGTCGGGAAGATCAACGATATTTTTGACGGCGAAGGCGTGACCCGTGCGCTATCGACCAAAAGCAATCTCGACGGGATTCACAAGACGATTGACGTTATGGGAGAGTCGTTCCGAGGGATGCTGTTTACGAACCTCGTCGATTTTGACTCGCTGTACGGGCACCGCCGTAACCCGGAAGGGTATGCTATGGCGCTAAACGAATTCGACGAATGGCTGCCTAAGCTGATGGAACGGGTCGGCAAGGACGACTTGCTTATTTTGACTGCCGATCACGGTAACGATCCGATTCATCACGGGACCGACCATACCCGCGAGTATGTACCGCTTCTCGTGTACAGCCCGGCGTTCGAAACGACGGGGACGGTCGGAGTCCGCAGCACGTTTGCGGACCTCGGCGCGACGGTTGCCGAAAACTTCGGCGTAAAGGGAACGGGCAACGGCGCCAGCTTTTTGAACGAATTGAAATAACAAGTACATATTGCCGGGGAGGACGAATCGAATGAGCGATCAAACGACGCTGTTGAAGAACATTAAGGAAGCTGCGGAATTTATCCGCGGGAAATATCCGGAGAAGCCGGAAATTAGCCTGATTCTGGGCTCCGGCCTCGGCGTGCTGGCCGATTTGGTGGAAGGCGGGGTAACGATTCCTTATGAGGATATTCCGCATTTTCCGGTGTCTACGGTGGAAGGCCATGCTGGCGAACTGCTGCTCGGTAAGGTGGAAGGCAAGCATGTACTGATGATGAAAGGCCGTTTTCATATGTATGAAGGATACGGTGTCGAAACGGTATCGTTTCCGGTCCGTGTTATGAAGGAGCTTGGCGTGGAGAAGCTGCTGGTGACCAACGCCGCCGGAGGAATCAACACGTCGTTCGAGGTCGGTGACCTGATGCTGATCCGTGATCATATTAACTTTACGTTCCGCAACCCGCTCATTGGACCGAACCACAACGAGCTGGGCGTTCGTTTCCCGGACATGTCCGAAGCATACAGCCGCCGTCTGCGCGAGACGGCGAAAGAGGTAGGGGCAGAGCAGGGGCTGAAGCTGCAGGAGGGCGTATACCTTGGGCTGCTCGGACCGTCGTACGAAACGCCTGCGGAAATCCGTATGATGCGGGCGCTCGGCGGCGACGCCGTGGGCATGTCCACCGTGCCGGAAGTGCTTGTTGCGCGGCACGCGGGTATGGAAGTACTCGGTTTTTCCTGCATCAGCAATATGGCGGCGGGCATCCTGGACCAGCCGTTGTCCCATGCGGAGGTCATGGAAACGACGGAGCGCGTGAAGCCGAAATTTCTTAAGCTGGTGCTCGGAATCATCTCGCGAATCTAGAATGTCATGGTGATTGGAACGGCGTCCGCCTTCAAGCGGCTGCTGAATTCGATTCGAAAGAGGGAGAAGAGATGGAACCGAATTACGTTGAACATATTCAAGAAGCGGCACAATGGATCAGCGACCGCATCGAACGAAGATCTTTAGATATGGGCTTGGTGCTGGGCTCCGGCCTTGGCGATATGGCCGCTCAGGTGGAGGATGCGATCGCCATTCCTTACGATAGAATTCCGCATTTTCCGGTATCTACGGTGGAAGGCCATGCCGGGCAGTTTGTCATCGGCAAGCTGGAAGGCAAAAATGTCATCGTCATGCAGGGCCGTTTTCATTATTACGAAGGCTACTCTATGAAAAAAGTCGTCTTCCCGATCTACGTCATGAAGCAGCTCGGCGTTCGATCCCTTGTCATTACGAACGCGGCAGGCGGCATGAACCGCGATTTTCAGGCGGGCGATTTGATGCTGATCTCCGACCAGCTTAACATGACCGGGGATAACCCGCTCATCGGTATCAATCATCCGGAGCTCGGTCCCCGTTTTCCGGACATGTCGCAAGCGTATACCCCGCAATTCCGTGATCTGGCCAAGCGGATTGCTGCCCAAATGGGACAGGAGCGCGGCGAAGCGATCCGCTTGCAGGAAGGCGTATACACGGGCAGTAGCGGTCCGAACTACTTGCCTCCAGCTGAGCTGACGATGCTCGCGAACCTCGGCGGTGACGCCATTGGCATGTCTACGGTAGGTGAAGTGATCGCTGCAAGCCACGCGGGCCTTAAGGTGCTCGGCATCTCCTGCATCACCGACATGGCGATCGGCGAAGAGCTGGAGCCGCTCACGCATGAGCAAGTAGTGGCGGTAGCAAACCGCACGAAGCCGATTTTCATCGAGCTGGTGCGCCGTTTTGTCCGTGAAGTGCAGGCGTAGAGAAGATTTTAATGAGGGCCACCTTAGCAAGTAGTGGTGGTTTAAAACGGATTTAGACACGACGACTACTTTCTATCGATTAATAAATCGAGAGGGAGTGGTCTTTTTTGTTATTGACATGCCATTAAAGGATTTTATGGAAGATGGGCAATATCAGAATATCGCAAGCAAAAAAACTTATAGATTAAGTCTCTTACGATAACAATTACGATGGGTATTTAGCTTTATTTTTTTAGATTCCTGCATTGGGAGGAGCGGGAATTGTCATATCGTCCCACTTCATAGCGAACCATGGTATAATATGCCTATATTATTCAAGAGTTGATTACATGATGTTTTATTGATTATTGCAAAGAAGAATACGAATGAAAGAGCAATTTTATTTAATTGGGGATGTTACATTTTATGGAAATTATGTGGTGTTGGCGATGCAAGTGTGAGATGCCTATGTTAGAAGAAGATGAATACGCAAGGATATATGAACTTTATGGCCAGTGTTTTGAGGCAACAAAGAAATTTAGACAAGAACATAATTTGCCACTTGAAAAGATTTCAATGAATGAAAGATTTAGTCCTGTTGTCAAGGAGTATGAGAATATAACAGGGGTTGCAGGGGTTCATCATAATGCAATAATGCATCATAGACTATCGCTTTTTGGAGAACCATGTGAATATTGCGGTAAACCACTAAGAACACCCAATGCAAAGCTATGTGCCCATTGTGGCAAGTATAAATAATACAAGGATTTTGTATACTTATCGAGTGGATTTATACGAATCGGAGGATTTTTATGTACGACTTTATAAGCATCTATTCTGATACATTGCACTCGAAGTACATTAGAACAGAGGTACTTGAAAAATATTTGGTCTCCAATCTAAAGTTCAACAAGGAAAGCAACTTGATGTTTTTTAAAGAGATCAGTGGAGAGATCATTAAAATTAACGGTATCCCTGCTAATTCGCAAGGAAACTATGCGTATGATTCGCTTGAAGGGGTTGAAAAAATAAATTTGATTGAAATAGCTGTCCCATGGAAAATCGAAGATGATTCAAAAAAGAAGTAATTGATATTGCAAATGCTATAGCAAAACATTTTTTATGGATGATTGATGAAAGTTAAACTAAGGTAGAGGACAATAGAAACCATTCCATTGTAAGGAGTAAAATAAATTGTTGATCTCTCAACTGAGATAAGAACCGCTTTCCTTCGATTTGTAGGGGAAGCGGTTTTTTGTTCTGTTCGGCAGACACCAAGGGCTGATCATTCTTGGCGTTCCTTGCAAACAATTCGGAGAGCAGGAACCTGGGAGCGAGGTATATTGGTACGATGAATAAATCCCTGAGAGCCTTCACTTCTAGGCTTTTGGGGATTTTTTCATTTCTTGCTCAAAGACGATTGACAAATAAGTTGGTCGGATATATAGTTAGTTACATAAGTAATTAACCAGTTTGGTGGTGAACAAATGACCTTAATAGACGACAGCCGTCCGATTTTTGTTCAGATCGCCGAACGGATTGAAAATGACATCATCGAAGGCGGCATGCCAGAAGAATCGCAGGTTCCTTCGACGAATCAATTCGCGGCATTTTATCAGATCAACCCGGCGACGGCGGCCAAGGGAGTCAATCTGTTGGTGGACCAAGGCATTTTGTACAAGAAGCGGGGGATAGGCATGTTTGTAGCGACCGGCGCACGCGCTCAATTGATGGAGAAGCGAAGAGAGCAGTTTTTTGAGCAATATGTGGTGACGATGATTCGGGAAGCCGAGAAGCTTGGCATTACATCGGAGCAGCTGATGGATATGATCCGGAGAGGGGATGGCGGCAAATGAATCCGATCGTCGAAGTGACTCGGTTGACGAAATCGTACGGCAATGTGAAGGCGGTGGATGGCATCAGCTTTTCCATAGAGCCGAACAAAATTTACGGGCTTCTTGGGAGAAACGGAGCGGGCAAGACGACGGTCATGCATATGATCACCGCTCAAATTTTTCCTACCAGTGGAGAAATTGAAGTGTTCGGTGAAAAACCGTACGAGAACAATAGCGTACTAAGCAAAATGGCTTTATTAAAGAAAGTCAAAAGTACCCGGACAACTTCCAGGTCATCGATGTGTTGGAGGTGGCGGAATCGCTGTTTCCGCAGTGGGATCGGGAGTACGCCTACGAGCTGATCGAGACGTTCGGGCTTCCGCTGAAAAGGAAAATGAAGAAGCTGTCCCGGGGCATGCTGTCTGCCGCAGGAATCGTTGTCGGTCTTGCCTGCCGAGCGCCGCTTACGATATTCGACGAGCCGTATTTGGGCCTGGATGCGGTGGCTAGAGGGTTATTCTACGAAAAGCTGCTTGAGGATTACTCGGCCCGTCCGAGAACCGTTATTTTGTCAACGCACTTGATCGATGAAGTCAGTCGGCTTCTGGAGCATGTGATTATGATCGATGGCGGCAAGCTGATTTTGAACGAGGATACGTAGGCGCTTCGTGGGCGGGCGTTTGCCGTCATAGGAACGGCCCGTACCGTGGAAAAATTCATTCGAGCCCGGGAAATCATCCATCAGGAAGCGTTCGGCGGACTGATTTCGGCAACGGTAATGGATAAGCTGAGCGAGAAAGAGCGGAAGGATGGGGAAGCGCTAGGGCTCGAATTCTCCCCCGTTTCCTTACAGCAGTTAGTTATCCATTTAACGAAGCATACATCGGATAGAAGGGCGGGAAGTGCTCTATGAACCGCGTTGCGAGCGTAACAAAAATGCATTTGAGAGATAAGCTCTCCTGGATATACATGCCTTGGATCATTCTCTTACTCAATCTCATCATACATCTTACCATCCGGTTTTCGATCGGCGGGAAAGACGGAATGTATACCGGCGGCATTACTTCCCTTTACGTATATATGCTTGTTATCGGGATGGTCGCTCTGCCTCAAACGTTCGTCTTTGCAATTGGCATGGGTGTCCGGAGAAAAGATTATTTTGCCGGAACGACCATGAACTTCGCTCTGATCAGCCTGAGTACATCCATCCTGATACTGCTTTTCTCCCTGCTTGAAGGCTGGAGCGGCGGCTGGGGAGTGGGGCTCCACTTCTTCCGTATGCCCTATTGGGGCGACGGTACGGCGATTGGGCAAGTGACGAGAAATTTCGTGCTACTGCTGCATCTGTTCTTCCTTGGATTTGCTATTTCCAGCGTCCAGCGGCGATATGGCTGGTTCGGTATGATCGCGTTTTCGGGTGTTATCACAGCGGTTGTCAGTGTCCTCGTCATTTCTTTGAACTATTACCAATGGTGGGGCATTTTGTTTCAATGGATAGCGGGTATAACCGTATCCGAATGGGCAGGCTGGTTGTTTGCACTAATAGTCGTCTATGCGCTTGCGTCGTATGCCATGCTTCGCAAGGCCACTGTATGACGAACCCAAATGGTAAAATATCATTATAACGAAACGGTTCGTTGCTTTGTCCCTCTGTGCTGCGATATCATGGTTCGTAAAGCATGAATCACCTCGGGAGGAAGTAGAATGGAAGCAACGATCGAAGATTTTCATAAGCTGGATCTTAGGATCGGAACGGTGATTGCCGCTGAGCCTTTCCCGGAAGCTCGCGTTCCGGCCATCAAGCTGCAGCTCGACTTCGGGGAGCTCGGGATCAAGCGCTCCAGCGCGCAAATAACGAAGCGGTATGTGCCGGACGATCTTATCGGCAGACAGGTTGTTGCGGTTGTTAATTTTCCGCCCAGACGCATTGCCGGATACGTATCCGAGGTGCTGGTGCTCGGCGGGGTGCCGGAGCAGGGGGATGTCATTTTGCTCGCACCGGACCAGACGACTCCGAACGGGACGCCGATTGCATAGCGATGGAAAAAGTACTCCATCTTCTTCGGAAGCGGGAGTACTTTTTTTGTACGGCTCGTTATTTCGATTTCTTCGCGCCTTTGTCGCTGGTTCGGGTCGTCGTATTCTGATTTCCGTGGCCCTGCTGCTTGCCGGACATGTGCGGCACCTCCCGTTTCTTGCTTCTCGACGAATGGGTCCTTTATAGTATGGCAATCCGGGATGCGGTTATTCGGACATACTACTTTAGGGGCAGTTAACAAGGAAGTTGGCGTATCTTGGCTTAAACGTTATCTCATCGTAAGAGTAAATTCCGTGGCGTGTCGCCTTAATTTGTTCACAAATTTTTCACGGGAATGGTATGAAAGGGCATGTGTAAAGTCGCGCGTATTTTGTACAATAAGACTATACGTCTTTACGGCCAAACAGTAAGGGGGGATTATCTATGCAAAAGTGGGCTATGTTTTCACTGTTCATCGTCGCCTGTCTCCTTGGCGGGGTCGTTTTACTCCAGAACATCTCTGCCCGTCAAGCGGAAATGGCAAAAGAGGAATCGGCGGGCCCTTCGATTAAATTCGTAGCCACGAACTACCAGTTCGATAAGCCGGAATATACGGCGAAAGCTGGCGAGAAGATGACCGTTTCTTTGATGAACAAGGAAGGGCTTCACGCGCTTGAGATCGTAGGTACGAACGTGAAGCTGGACAACAACAACAAGTCGATGGAAGTGACCTTCGACAAACCGGGTACGTATGAAGTGCACTGCACGCTGCCGTGCGGTCCGGGACATGCGGAGATGAAAACCAAGATCGTCGTATCCTAAAAGCAATATATCGTTTAACTAATGTGCCAAGGAAGTCTCGGGAGCCGTCTCCCGGGGCTTTCTTTTCTTTTTGCCACGGAGGGAATATAATACGGGGGAGACTGCGTGACAGGGGAGTTGGTCTGGATGAGAACGGTCGATATCATACATAGCAAACGGGACGGCAAGGAGCTGTCTTCCGAAGAAATCGCTTTTTTGATCGAAGGCTATACGAAAGGGGAAATTCCGGATTACCAAATGTCCGCTTGGGCGATGGCGGTATATTTTAATGGCATGTCCGCGCGGGAAACGGCGGATTTAACACTGGCGATGGCGCGTTCGGGAGATCAGGTCGATCTAAGCTCGATTCCCGGCATCAAGGTCGATAAGCATAGCACAGGCGGTGTTGGAGATACGACGACGCTCATCGTAGGGCCGTTGGTGGCGGCGGCTGGTATTCCTGTGGCGAAAATGTCCGGCCGGGGCCTCGGCCATACGGGCGGGACGATCGATAAGCTGGAAGCGATTCCAGGCTTTGCTGTCGAGCGGACAACGGAGCAGTTTTTGGCACAGGTGCAGGAGATCGGGCTTGCGGTAGTCGGGCAAACCGGCAACCTGACACCGGCGGACAAGAAGCTGTACGGCTTGCGGGACGTGACGGCAACGGTCGAATCCATCCCTCTGATTGCCAGCTCGATCATGAGCAAAAAAATCGCTTCCGGCGCGGACGCCATCGTCCTCGATGTCAAGACAGGCCGCGGCGCGTTTATGAAATCGCTGGATGATTCGATCAAGCTGGCTCAAGCGATGGTCGATATCGGGACGGAGGTCGGCCGGGAGACGGTTGCAGTCATTACCAACATGGATGAGCCGCTAGGTCCTTCGATCGGCAACTCGCTGGAAGTGCTGGAGGCGATCGATACACTCAGCGGCCGGGGGCCGGCCGAGCTGACGGAGCTTTGTCTGGAGCTGGCGGCGCACATGGTGCGCCTTGGAGGCAAAGCAGACGGCGACGCCGAAGCAAAGGAGCTCGTCGCCCGCTTGCTAGATAACGGCGAGGCGCTCGCAAAGCTGAAGCAGTTCATCGCCGCACAGGGTGGTGACGCACGTGTTGTGGAAGATCCCGCCCGGCTTCCCCAAGCTGCCCGCCGCATGGACGTTCCGTCGCCGGAAGAAGGCTGTGTAGCTGCAATCGATGCGGAAGCATTGGGAATTACCGCTATGCTGCTAGGTGCGGGCCGCGCGACCAAAGAAGACCAGATCGATCTGGCCGTCGGCATCAAGCTGTTTAAGCGTGTCGGCGATCCGGTGAAAAAGGGCGAGCCGCTTGCCGAGCTGTACATCAACCGCGAGGATTCGGCAGAAACGGCAGAAATGATGCGCCGGACGGCCGCTGCTTTCACGATCGCTTCGGCGCCTGCCGAAAAATTGAAGTTGATTTATGCCGTTGTCACGAAAGACGGCGTTCGCAAGCTATAATAAACTGGTGATCGATACATGAATGCCCGGGATTTTCGTCCCGGGCTTCTTTGCGTGCATGCCAAACGATGGGAGTAAGCATACTAAGGATGGATAATCACCCACAGGAGGCTAAAACAACGATGAACAACGTGAAAGTATGGGTCCGCGCCTCGCTCGTGCTTGGCTGCGTCGCCGTCCTGGCTGGCGGCTGCATGAACAGGCAGCAGGCGCGCATGCAGCAGCAGGCTGCCCAAACCCAACAGCAAGCGCATCACGCACAGCAGGGAACGAATCAGGGGGCTCAACCGTATCAAAACACCGCCAGAAAAATCGATATCGCAGATGCGGCAGCCGCTAAAATTGTCTCAGAGGTGCCGGAAGTCCATTCGGCGAATGTGCTTGTTACCGACCGTACGGCTTATGTAGCATCCGTGCTGAAACCTAACCAGACGCTGACGCAGGATGTTGAAAATCGCATCGGGGGGAAAGTCCGGTCGGCGGATGCGAACGTACAGCGCGTCTACGTATCCGTCAATCCGGATTTTGTCGGGCGCGTCAATACGTATATAGCGGATGTGCGTGCCGGACGTCCGGTCGGCGGATTCGTGCAAGGGTTTGCAGATTTGGTGCGCCGCGTGTTCCCGACCGCGCATTAAAGCCGCATCCTCCAGCGCGAATGTCAATGCCAGCCGGGGTCGAGCCTGCTTCCCGGCAGGTTGTTTTCCTGTTTTGGAATATTTTATTCCCGATTTGTCAACACTAAATACCAGTACCTACAATCGAGCTCCGACAGGAGGGAAGAATAGGGTTATGATCAGCAAAGTGATCAAGTGGTCGATTTGCCTCCAGCTTCTGCTGCTGGTCGCGCTGCCGTCCGCGATGGCGGAGGAAGCGAAAAGGGCGCAGCCGGTTGAGCTGGCTCCGAATGCCGTATCTTCCGTGATCATTGACGCGGATACCGGCACGGTCATTCACGAGAAAAATAAAGATGCCAGGCATCCCCCGGCCAGCATCACCAAAATTATGACGATGCTGCTCATTATGGAAGCGCTGGACCAAGGCAAAATCAAGCTGGACGAGAAGGTGCGGACCAGCGAATACGCCGCTTCTATGGGAGGCTCGCAGATTTTTCTGGAAGTCGGCGAGGAAATGACGGTGCGCGACATGCTGAAAGGCATCGCCATGGCCTCAGGCAACGACGCATCGGTAGCGATGGCGGAGAAAATTGCAGGTACGGAACAAGCATTCGTGCAGATGATGAACGAGCGGGCCGCGCAGCTGGGGATGAAAAATACCCATTTTGCCAATCCGAACGGACTGCCTGCCGAAAATCACTACTCTTCCGCCTACGATATTGCGCTGATGTCCAAAGAATTGCTTAAGCACGAAGAGATTACCCAGTATACCGGCTTGTACCAAGACTATTTGCGCAAGGAATCGCCCAAGCCGTTTTGGCTCGTCAATACGAACAAGCTCGTGCGCTTTTATACGGGGGCGGACGGCTTGAAAACCGGCTATACGAGTGAAGCGAAATTTTGTCTGTCGGCAACGGCGAAGCGCGACAATCTGCGCGTCATCTCCGTAGTCATGGGCGAGCCGGATACCAAAACGCGCAATGCGGAAGTCACGCGGATGTTCGATTATGCGTTCTCGCAATATACGAATCATCCGATCTACAAGACCGGAGAATCGCTTGGCGAATTGAGAATCGGCAAAGGCGAGGTGCCGGTCGTACCGTTGACGGCTACGCATCCGTACAGCGTGCTGCTCAAAAAAGGGGAAGCGGCTGACGGAATCCGCCATGAAGTCCAACTGCGTACGGATTTGAAAGCGCCGATTGCCGCTGGGGATTCGATCGGGAAAATCGTCGTGTACAAAGGCGATCAAGTATTGACCGAATTCGCGCTGGAAGCGCCTATGAATGTGAAAAAAGCCGGCTGGTGGACCTTGACCAAACGAACGGCGAAGCGGATGTTGTTCTTGGATTGAAGAACAGCCGCCAGCTTCATATACACAGCATGATCCCCGCAGATACAGCCTAAGCCGCCGCGGGGATTTTGCGCTATTCCGCTGCACTTCCTGTCGCTTTTGTTCTAGTTATAGCACATTTCTTCTAGTTTTGTCGGGGGGCAGGAAAAGGATTCCTTCACGTAGAAATGAGTGTGCATGAACGGGAAGGAGTGAGCAGCTTGAGTCTGCAAATCGAACTCGAGCATTATCGCCAAACGCTAGTCGTCAGGCTTCAGGGAGAGCTGGACCATCATACGGCGGACGCGGTCAAAACGCGGATGGAAGAGGCGGTCATGCGTGGAAACGTCAACCACATCATTATGAGCTTCAAGGAGCTGACCTTCATGGACAGCTCCGGCCTCGGCGTCATTTTGGGCCGCTACAAGCAGATTACGGCGCGCGGCGGCAAAATGGTCGTCTGCGACCTGAATCCAGCCGTGTACCGGCTTCTTGAAATGTCCGGGCTGTTCAAAATCTTATCGATTCAGGATAACGAAAGAAAAGCGCTGCAAAGTCTGGAGGTCGCCCTATGAGTGAACGAAACTTTATGACGCTGAAGTTTGCCAGCCGCTCCGAGAACGAATCGTTCGCCCGTATCACCGTCGCCGCTTTCGTATCGCAGCTGGACCCGACGCTGGATGAATTGACGGATATCAAGACGGTCGTGTCCGAAGCGGTAACGAACTCCATCATTCACGGCTACGACAACCGCCCGGACGGGATGGTCACGATTACAGCCGAGCTCGAAGGGGACACGGTTTTTATTACCGTGACGGACGAAGGGGCGGGGATCGAGGATCTTGATCTGGCCAAGCAGCCGCTTTATACGTCGAAGCCGGAGCTGGAGCGTTCCGGTATGGGCTTCACGATTATGGAAAATTTCATGGACGTGATTGAAGTGACGACAGCCTTAGGCACAGGCACCACGATTAGAATGAAGAAGCGAATCGAATCGAAAAAAGCTCTTTTCAATTAGGGGTCTGATCTCATGGATGTAGATTTGAAGCACGCCTCACACAGCTATCTGGATGATAGCGAAGTCAAACGATTGATCGCGCTCAGCCAGTCCGGCGACACCGTGGCCAGAGATACGCTGGTGCAATGCAACATCCGTCTGGTCTGGTCGGTGGTACAGCGGTTTCTTAACCGGGGCTACGAGGCCGAGGACTTGTTTCAGATCGGCTGCATCGGACTGCTCAAGTCGGTGGATAAGTTTGACTTGTCGTATGATGTGAAGTTTTCAACGTATGCGGTCCCGATGATCATCGGGGAGATCCAGCGTTTTCTGCGCGACGACGGAACGCTTAAGGTCAGCCGTTCGCTCAAGGAGCTGGCCAACAAAATCCGCAAGACGAAGGACGAGCTTTCGAAACGGAACGGCCGGCTGCCGACGATCAAGGAAGTGGCGGAGGAGCTTCAAATCACGCCGGAGGAGGTCGTCTTCGCTCAAGAAGCGAACAAGCCTTTGTCCTCGATCCATGAAACCGTTTTTGAAAACGATGGCGACCCGATCACCTTGATGGATCAGATCGCGGACGAGGGCGGAGACAAGTGGTTCGACAAGCTGGCGCTCAATGAGGCGATCGGCGCGCTGAACGAACGGGAACGATTGATCGTATATCTTCGTTATTTCCGGGATCAGACGCAGTCCGAGGTGGCCAGCAGGCTTGGCATTTCCCAGGTGCAGGTCTCGCGGCTGGAGAAAAAAATCTTGCAGTCGATCAAGGATCAAATTGCCCAATAACCACCCTGCCTAAATAAGCTCTCCGAGGTTCCTCTTGCGGGAAACGACGGGGAGCTGTTTTCATTACAACCGAAAAAGAGAACGAGCGAATGCTCTCGTCCTCTTGGCGCATTCTTGAGGACGGTCTTTCCGTTACCGGGCGCGGGCTCTATCGTCGTCGCGGAACAGCAAGGCGATGCAGTACAGCCCCGCCAAACCGACCAAGGTATAGATCATTCGGCTTAAGCCGGAAGATACCCGATGGGCGTCGCCTCCGAACAGGGCGGCAACCAAGTCCCATTGAAACAAACCGACCAACAGCCAGTTTAAAGCCCCGATAATCACGAGCGTTAAAGCCGTTCTTCTCATCTGCTCGACACCTTCCTCTAAGAAAAGTTTGGGTAATCTTGTTCTTGCTCTTACTGTTTGACAAGCCGCTTTCGTTTATGCTTCGGCTCTCAGTGAAATTTTTGCCAAAGTCCGGAACGTTTACCGCCATGCGTAAATATTCATACTACCGTTAAATGCATGGCAAGGGAGGATTCGGAGATGAACCGTGCTTCCGCTCCGTCCCTGTACATCCGATTGCGCAAACGGATGCGGGCCAGCCGCGGCGATCCGATTCGGCTCGGGCATATTGCCGTCTTTCTGACGGAGCCCGAATATGAGGCGGAGCTGCTTGGGCTGGAATTGTATCACCCTAAGGAGCATGACGGCAGCTTGCTGCTTATCGATATGATGCTGGTCGTGCGCAAAATCAAAGAGCGGTTTCCGTTCATGACCATCGAGCATTTCGGCGAACCGCACACGTTGGTTGAAATTTCAGGCAAAACGCGACCTTCCAGCATGGTTCTCATCATTCTGGTATGGCTGCTGCTTTTTGTCGGATCGGGTCTGGCCATTATGAACTTTCACGCCGACGTCAGCATGGCCGAAGTTCACCGGAGCATCTATAAGCTGCTCACCGGCAAACAGACCGAGCGCCCGCTGCTGCTGCAAATTCCATATTCGTTTGGCATCGGCATCGGGATGATCGTCTTTTTCAATCACCTGTTCAAGAAAAAGTTCAACGAGGAGCCGAGCCCGTTGGAGGTGGAAATGTTCATGTACCAGGAAAACGTCAACCAGTATGTCATCGCCGAGGAATACGCCAAAATCAATCGCTCGCCGGACCGGGAGCCGCCGCCTTGACTGGACTGCTGAGCGGGTTTCTGCTTGCTTTTGTCGGCTTGGCCGGAGGCCTTGCGGTGGGCAGCGGCATGATTGCTTTTCTGGTGGTGCTGGACATCATACCGAGACTGGCGCAAATCAGCAGATCGTACCGGTCGATCCGCTTATACGAAGCTGCTGTCGTGCTCGGTGCGGTTTTTTTTACGGTGACGGATTTCTTTCAATGGAAATTCCGGTTGTTTCCGTTGTCTGCCTCACTGCTCGGCCTGTTCGCCGGCTGCTTTGTCGGAATGCTTGCGGCAGCGCTGACCGAGGTGATCAACGTGCTGCCGATTTTGGCGAAAAGAATCCGGATGGAAGAGTACATGATCTGGCTGCTGATGGCGATGATTTTCGGGAAAGTGCTCGGCTCGCTGATCGACTGGCTCGGGCTGGTGCAGTAATGCCCAAAGCTGCGCCGCAGCAAAATTCTTTGGGAGGTGAAGGGCGTGAACAAGCAAATCAAACGTGCGAAATTAATAGGCGGGAAAACGAAAAAGCTCCGCAGCTTGAAGCCTCCGGAGGAAAATAAACTGATCGTTGACCGGGAAGGCAATATTATCGGCAGCCTGTCGGCAGACGAACCGGAGGAGGCATCCGAGAAGGACGGAAGAGAGCGCGATACCGAATCAGGGAATTCCGAAACGGGAATGTCGCGCAAGATGCGCCAGGAGACGCAATTGACGGCGGAGGAGCGGGAGCTCAAGGAGAGCACGGAAATTTCCGAGGATTTCGACCGTCTGAAGCGGCAGTTGGAAGAGCAGGTAGGCTTGAACAAAAGCTTCGACGTCATCTTTCGCGAAATGGTATTCGGAGGGCAAAAAACGGGGATTTTCTACTATAACGGATTCATTAAAGATTATGTGCTGACCGAAGTTCTGGAACGGCTTTCTTATGCCGATCAGGTGCGCCGGGAAGTGGAGCATCAGGAACCGGCAGAGGAGCGCCGGAAACCTTACCGGAACTGGAGAACGGACCATGAGGAAGAGCCGTCCGATCGACAGGAGGAGGGCAAGCGCCGCAATATTATCAGCTTGTTCGACGAGGCGCTGATTCCTCATATGCAGGTGAAGCGAACCTGCAAGCTGAAGGAAGCAATCGATAATGTCGCGATGGGCGGCACGGCCTTTTTCTTTGAGGGTCAACGCGAAGCCGTTCTGGTCGATGCCAAGAGCTTTCCTGCACGCACGACCGAAGAGCCCGAACTCGAACGGGTCGTACGGGGCTCTCGCGACGGCTTTGTCGAGACGCTGCTTATCAATGTTACGTTAGTACGCCGAAGAGTGCGGGACCCGCGGCTGAAGCTGGAGATTACCCAGGTCGGCAAACGGACGCAGACCGACGTTTGCATTGGTTACATCCAAGACATCTGCGACATGAAGCTGGTGGAATCCGTCCGCGATAAAATCAAAGAAGTGAAAGTGGACGGGGTACCGCTCGCCGAGAAACAGCTGGAAGAAGCGATCATCGGAAAAAGTTGGAATCCGTATCCGTCGGTTCGGTATTCGGAGCGTCCCGATGTGGTGGCGGCTCACCTGCTGGAAGGCCATGTCATCGTGTTTGTCGATACGTCTCCTTCGGTGATGATTTTGCCGACGACGTTTTTCCACCATGTACAGCATGCGGAAGAATACCGTCAGACGCCGATTGTGGGCACCTATCTCCGATGGGTGCGGTTTATCGGCATCGCCGCGTCGATCTTTCTGCTGCCGCTTTGGCTGCTTATCGTGACTTCTCCGGAGCTTAAGCCGGCGGGGCTCGAATTTCTGGGACCACAGAAGCCGGGGAGAATCCCGCTGCTCGGCCAGTTTCTAATTGCGGAGCTTGGCATCGACCTGATGCGGATGGCCGCCGTACATACGCCTTCGCCGCTCGCGATCGCGATGGGCTTGGTGGCGGCCATTTTGGTAGGAGAAGTAGCCGTCAAGGCGGGGTTGTTTACAAACGAAATCATTTTGTACTTGTCGGTTGCCGCGGTCGGTACGTTTGCAACCCCCAGCTACGAGCTCAGCTTGGCAAACCGCATTTGCCGACTTGTTTTACTCGTGATTGCTGCGGTTTTCAAAGTGCCGGGCTTCGTCATCGGCTCCACTTTACTGCTGCTCATGCTGGCGCTGCAGCGCTCGTACAATACCCCGTATTTGTGGCCGTTTATCCCGTTCAATGTGAACGCGATGGGGCATATTTTGGTAAGAGCACCGTTTCTGTCCATGAAAAAGCGGCTAAGTCTGACAAAGCCGAAGGATAGAAGCCGGCAGCCGCAGCGCTAGCCATACAAGAGCATTTTCGCTCCCTGCACCCCTTTGAAGCCTGGCTTCGGAGGGGTGTTTTGCATATTGTGTTTTGGCGCTTGTCTGTGGTACTTTAAAAGTAATGTCTTTTCATGGGGAGAAGGAGTCGAACAAGATGTATTTACACGGCACCAGCAAGATTAACGACAGGGGACATCTGGAAATCGGCGGCTGCGATACAGTCGATTTGGCCGAGCGCTACGGAACACCGCTGTATGTCATGGACGAACAATTGATCCGCCAGCGCTGCCGCGAATTTGTGCAAGCTTTTCGCGCTACGGGCCTCCGGTTTCAGGTAGCATATGCCAGCAAAGCGTTCTGCGTTATGGCTATGTGCCGTATTGTCGAGGAAGAGGGTATGTCGCTGGACGTCGTATCGGACGGCGAATTGTATACCGCATTGGAAGCCGGTTTTCCGGCCGAGCGGATTCATTTTCACGGTAATAATAAAACGCCGCAGGAGCTTGAGATGGCGGTTAACGCCAAGATCGGCTGCTTCGTCGTCGATAACTTCGTCGAGCTGCACATGCTGAACGCCATTGCGGGAGAGAAACGGCAAAAAGTCAACGTATTGCTGCGCATCACCCCGGGGGTAGATGCGCACACGCATGAATATATATCGACAGGCCAGACCGATTCGAAGTTCGGCTTTGATCTGGCCAACGGCGCGGCCGAGCAGGCGGTCAAGGAAGCGTCGGAGCTGCCGAATATCGAGCTGCTCGGCGTTCATTCACACATCGGCTCACAAATTTTCGAGGTCGGCGGCTTCCGGCTTGCGGTCGATAAAGTAGCCGATTTCGCAGTCCATATTCGGGAACAGCTAGGTCTGACGTTCCCGGTCATCAATCTGGGCGGAGGCTTCGGCATCCGTTATGTCAATGGCGATTCGCCGCTGCCCGTTGCTGAGTACGTGCAGGCGATCACTGAAGCGATTCAAACGAAATTCGGCCAAAACAGCTATCCGCTGCCCGAGATCTGGACGGAGCCGGGCAGAAGCATTGTCGGCGACGCCGGGACGACGCTATACACGATCGGCACGTACAAGGATATTCCCGGCGTGCGCAAATACGTTGCCGTCGACGGCGGGATGACGGACAATCCGCGCCCGGCGCTGTACGAAGCGCAGTATGAGGCTATGCTCGCGAACCGGGCGAGCGAAGCGGACGAAGAGGTCGTATCCATCGCAGGCAAGTGCTGTGAGAGCGGCGACATGCTCATTTGGGACGTCAGTCTGCCGCAGACGCGCTCGGGCGATTTGCTTGCCGTCGCCTGCACCGGTGCGTACAACTATGCGATGTCGAGCAACTATAACCGGATTCGCCGGCCGGCCGTCGTTTTCGTGAAGGGCGGCGAAGCCGATATCGTGGTCAAACGCGAATCGTTCGAGCATTTGCTCGGCAACGATGTCGTACCCGAACGGATGCGGCAAGTGACGGTCAAAACGTTATAAGAAAAGTGAGAGAGAACGTCCGGCCCCTGCGGCCGGCGTTTTTTTATCGTCGTGCGAGCGATAAGGACGGGTGCCGATTTGTGCGGAACCGCTTTTCATAGTAAAATAGGAAGGGTTGTCCGGGGGCATCGCAGAAGGATGCGTCCGGCAGAACAAGCAATTAAAGGAGTGTTTGTCCTATGGCAAAACAGGCGATTATTAAAATGACCGACGGCAACGAAATCGTGCTCGATTTGTTCGAGAAAGATGCGCCGAATACGGTAGCAAACTTCGAAAAGCTTGCAAACGAAGGCTTCTACAACGGAGTCGTGTTTCACCGCGTCATTCCGGGCTTCGTAGCGCAAGGCGGCTGCCCGCACGGCACCGGCACCGGCGGCCCGGGCTATGCGATCAACTGCGAGATCAACCCGAACAAGCATGAACGCGGAACGCTAGCCATGGCGCATGCCGGCCGTAACACCGGCGGCAGCCAGTTCTACATCTGCTACCAGCCGCAGCCACATCTGGACGGTCAGCACACCGTGTTCGGGAAAGTCGTCAAAGGCATGGAGCATGTCGATGCGTTCAAAGGCCGCGACAAAATGGAATCCGTTCAAGTCGTGGAAGCATAATCGGGTTCCTGCGCTTGGCGCGGAAAACGCCGAATCCCCTGACAAAACAAGGGGGTTCGGCGTTTTTTAATCCGTTTACGTTGTATCAACAAGGAAAAAGGCCCCATAAAAAGGAGACCAGGTTCTTAAGTCTGTTGAAAGATGTAAGCCCCGTTTGTCGGACCCTTAGTTCTAATTGCGATTGTTGTAGAAAAACCGCCGCTTAAAGAACCAATTCTAGCAATACTGTAAGGTTTTACATGAATGGTCACAGTATTATTCAATAGTAAAACAAAAGATTTATTACTGTTGTTGGAAATCGCCAGAGTTCCATTAATTCCTTTAGACACAGTAAACAATGTTTTTGTGCCCGCGTTCGTAAAATTAAACGATCCAGTGTTGGCATATTTAACCACCTATTTTCACCTCCAATTTTAAGATATTCAGAATGGTGAAGTATGTACGGGTAAGCAACTAAAGCAGGGATAATATCCTTGCTTTTTTTATTTTATAGTGGTAGTATTTCATTCAAGTTACACGATTTTCTTAGGTGATTTTTCGGTAGGTAACAAAAACTAAATAATTCGTTTCCTTCGGGGCAGGGTGAAATTCCCTACCGGCGGTGATGTTTCGGCTAGTTTGTTATCGGCCGAACTCAGTCCGTGACCCGTGCAGCCAGCTTCTGGTTGCCGGTGGACTCGGTGCAATTCCGAGACCGACAGTATAGTCTGGATGGGAGAAGGGAAAGCGGAATCGGCGATCGACTGTCTGCGTGCATATGTGCGTTATTTCACATACTCAAAACGCCAAAGTCGTGTCTGTTCGAGCATGTCTTTTTGCCGAGTGTCTTCGGACATGAAAGCAAGGTTTATTTAGGCATGCATCAATGCGGCTCTAGCGCCATGTATGGCATTGCATTGCGATCTGTCATTGCAAGGATTCCGCCTGCGTTTGTTCATGTAAACGCGACGCTTCTCACAAGCCCCTTTTTGCTAGACAAAAAGAGGGCTTTTTCGCATTTTCCGGCAAACTAATCAAGAGAAGGAGGCTGCGTCAATTGAGCGTGAGGCTGCTGAACGACGAGTATTACATGAATCTGGCTTTGCAGCTGGCCGCTTCGGCGGTAGGACAGACGGGTATTAATCCGGTCGTCGGCTGCGTCATCGTCAAGGACGGCCGCATTGTCGGCATGGGCGCCCACCTGAAGCGGGGCGAAGCGCATGCCGAAATTCATGCGCTGAACATGGCAGGGGGCGAAGCGGCGGGCGCCACCGCCTATGTGACGCTGGAGCCGTGCAGCCACTTCGGCAAGACGCCGCCGTGCAGCGACCGGCTGATCCGCGAAGGGCTCAAGCGGGTCGTCGTTGCGGCGACCGACCCGAATCCGCTTGTGGCCGGCAGCGGGATCGCCCGGCTTCGGGCGAGCGGCATCGAGGTGACGGAAGGAGTGCTGGAGCAGGAGGCGAACGCTTTGAACGAAGCGTTCAATACGTTCATCGCCACCCGGCGGCCGTTTGTCACCGTGAAATCGGCCAGCACGTTGGACGGCAAAATCGCCGCCAGGACGGGCGATAGCAAGTGGATTACGGGCGAAGCTTCCCGCGCTTACGTTCATACGCTGCGCCATCGCCATCAGGCGATTATGGTCGGCATCGGCACCGTCCTGGCCGACGACCCGTCCCTGACGACCCGGCTATCCGTGCCGGGTCTGCACCCCGTCCGCGTCGTCGTCGACTCGACGCTGCGGTTGCCGCACGAGGCGAAGCTCGTGCGGGACAGGGCTGCGCCGACGGTCGTGCTCACGACCGAACAGGCGCCGGCGGCGCGCCGCCGCGAGCTCGAAGCGCGCGGCGTAGAGATCGTCGACTGCGGGCCGGGCCCAGCTGTCGATTTGGACGCCGCCATGGCGAGGCTCGGCGAGCGCGAGATCGGCTCGCTGCTCGTGGAAGGCGGCGGCAAGCTGAGCGGCGCGCTGCTGGAGCGCAGGCTCGTCCACAAGCTTGTACTCTTCCTCGCGCCGAAGATCATCGGCGGAGGCGCGCTGGCCCCGGCAAACTTCGACTTCGCCGGCTTCGGGCAAATGCGCGAGGCGATTCGGCTGGAGCGTATGCAGGTCGAGACGTTTGGTGACGACCTGTGCCTGATCGGGTACCCGAAGTATTCGGAGCCAAACGAATAGACTGGCTGCTACTGAAAAGAGGGAGAAGGAGGGATATTCCATGTTCACGGGAATTATCGAGGAAATCGGCACGCTGCGCCGCATAGCCAAGCAAGGTCAGGCGATGGTACTGACGATCGGGGCGAAGCGTATTCTGGACGATGTGAAGCTTGGCGACAGCATTGCGGTGAATGGCGTCTGCTTGACCGTCATCGCTTATGACGAGGCATCTTTCACTGTCGACGTGATGCCGGAAACGTTCCGGCGGACGAATTTGTCCCGGCTATCTAGCGCATCTCCGGTCAACCTGGAGCGGGCGATGACGGCAGGCGGCCGGTTCGGCGGTCACATCGTGCAGGGACATGTCGATTCGACCGGCATCATCCGGGGGCGGACACCGGAAGAAAACGCCGTCGTCTTCCGCGTAGAGCCGCACGACCCGGGCATCTTAAAATATATCATTCCGCACGGCTCGATCACGATTGACGGAATCAGCCTGACGGTCGTCGAGCTGGGAGAAACGTCGTTTACCGTATCCATCATCCCGCATACGCTCGCGGAAACGGTGCTGCAGCACAAAAAGCAAGGGGATGAAGTCAATCTCGAAGCCGATGTGCTCGGCAAGTACATCGAGCGGCTGTTGACCTTCCGATCAAGAGAAGGGGCGGCTATGGCTGGAGGGACAACCTCCAGAGGTCTGAGCACAGCGTTTTTAACGGAGCACGGGTTCCTGTAATTTGGAACCGGCTCCCATAGACAACAAGGAGGAGAGAGGAATGGACGAACCGATCCGGTTTCATTCGATTGAAGAAGCGATATACGATTTGATGCTGGGCAAAGTCATTATCGTCGTGGACGACGAAGACCGCGAGAACGAAGGTGACTTCATCGCTCTAGCCGAGAAAGCGACGCCCGAGGTCATCAACTTTATGATTAAGGAAGGCCGCGGCCTCGTCTGCGCTCCGATTACCGAAGAGCGGGCCCAGGAGCTGGACTTGCCGCAGATGGTATCGCGCAATACGGATTACCACGGCACGGCCTTCACGGTTTCGGTCGATCACGTCGAAACGACGACCGGCATTTCCGCATCGGAGCGTTCCCGGACCGTGCAAGCGCTGATCGATCCGCAGACGAAGCCGCAGAGCTTCCGCCGTCCGGGACATATTTTTCCGCTCACGGCTAAGAAAGGCGGCGTGCTGCGCCGCGCCGGACATACCGAAGCGGCGGTCGATCTGGCGCGCATGTGCGGAGCTTACCCGGCTGCCGTCATCTGCGAAGTGATCAAGGAAGACGGCGAAATGGCCCGCGTTCCGGATTTGATGGAGATCAGCCGCAGGCATGATCTAAAGATCATCACGATTCAGGACCTGATCCGTTACCGTAATCAGAAGGAGAAGCTGGTGCAGCGCGAGGTCGAGGTGCGGATGCCGACGGACTTCGGCGTATTTACCGCCATCGCCTACTCGAACGACGTGGACCGCAAAGAGCATGTCGCGCTGGTCAAAGGCAAGATCGACAGCGACCGTCCGACGCTCGTCCGCGTTCACTCCGAATGCTTGACCGGCGACGTCTTCCACTCTCACCGCTGCGATTGCGGACCGCAGCTTGCGGCGGCGCTAAAGCAGATTGAAGAAGCGGGCTCCGGCGTGCTGCTATACATGCGTCAGGAAGGCCGCGGCATCGGCTTGATTAACAAGCTGAAAGCGTACAAGCTGCAGGAGCAGGGGCTCGATACTGTCGATGCGAACCTGAAGCTGGGCTTCGCCCCCGATCTGCGGGATTATGGGATCGGCGCGCAAATTTTGAAGGATCTCGGCATCGGACGTATCCGGCTCATGACCAACAACCCGCGCAAAATTCGCGGACTGGAAGGCTACGGGCTTGAGGTGAACGAGCGCGTGCCGCTGCAAATGGAAGAAAACAAGGACAATACGAACTACCTGCATACGAAGCAGGCGAAGCTGGGGCACCTGCTTGATTTTACCATTTAAAAAAATATTTCATCAAATGAAGGGAAGTTGAAGGGACATGGCGAAAGTATACGAAGGACATCTGGTCTCGCAAGGATTAAAATACGGGATCGTGGTCGGACGTTTCAACGAATTTATTACGAACAAGCTGCTGGGCGGCGCGCTGGATGCGCTGAAGCGGCACGGCGTACAGGAAGACGAAGTCGAGATTGCCTGGGTTCCGGGCGCTTTCGAAATTCCGTTGATTGCCCAGAAGATGGCCGAGAGCGGCAAGTACGACGCCGTCATCACGCTTGGTGCAGTCATTCGCGGCTCTACTCCGCATTTCGACTACGTTTGCAATGAAACGGCCAAAGGCGTGGCTGCCATTTCGCTCAAAACCGGCATTCCCGTTATTTTCGGCGTGCTGACGACCGACTCGATCGAGCAGGCGGTGGAGCGCGCGGGGACCAAAGCCGGCAACAAAGGCTGGGAAGCGGCTTCGAGCGCCATCGAGATGGCCAATTTGACGAAACAGCTGAGAAGCTAACAAAAGCTGCATGAGGATTAAGGGGGAACGAGAGGAAAGTGAAAGTCACAGTAAAGCTGGAAACCTTTGAAGGCCCCCTTGATTTGCTGCTGCACTTGATCGATAAAGCGGAAGTCGATATTTACGACATTCCGATTAAAGAGATTACGGATCAATACATGGAGTACTTGGACGCCATGCAGGAACTGGAGCTCGAAGTGACGAGCGAGTTCCTGGTCATGGCGGCAACGCTGCTTTCCATCAAGAGCAAGATGCTTCTGCCGAAGCCGCCCGTTGTGGATATGGAATTCGACGATTACATGATGGACGAGGAATACGACCCCCGCGCCGAGCTCGTAGCGAAGCTGATCGAATACCGCAAGTATAAGGCGATTGCGGACCATCTGCGGGACAAAGAGATGGAGCGCAGCCTCATTTATACGAGAGAGCCCGAAGACTTGACCCCGTATGTGCCTGCGTTACAGGAAAACCCGGTCAAAGGTCTGCATGTGGCCGATCTCGTGAACGCGTTTCGCAAGGCGATGCGGCGGATGCAGAGCCGCCAGGCGATTGCCAAGATCCGCAAGGACGAAATCTCGGTGAAGGATCGCATGTACGAGGTGGTCGGTACGCTTGAGAAGTGCGGGGGCAAAATCATGTTTTCGAAGCTGCTGAGCGACGATGCGACGAAAGACACGATTGTCGTTACGTTTTTGGCGCTGCTGGAGCTAATGAAAGTCAAGCGAATCGTCTGCTTCCAGCATAAACTTTTTGACGATATTGTGATTCAGGCAAGAGAGGAAGGAACGACGGATGGATTTTGGGCAGATGAAATCAGTTATTGAAGGCTTGTTGTTTGTGGCGGGAGACGAGGGACTGGACGCCAAACAGCTGGCCGAAGTGCTGGAGCTCAGAGCCGAGTTTGTGACCGATCTTGTGCTGGATCTGCAGGAGGACTTGAAGCGTCAGGGCCGCGGGATTCAAATTGTCGAGCTGGCGGGTACCTATCAGCTTACGACCGTGCCGGAGCACGCGCCGTATCTTGAACGGCTGGCCTACTCTCCCTCGCGGACATCGCTTTCTCAAGCGGCTCTCGAGACGCTCGCGATCGTAGCGTACAAGCAGCCGATCACGCGGGTGGAGATCGAAGAGATTCGCGGGGTGAAGTCAGAACGCGCGCTGCAGACGCTGGTGGCCAAAGATCTGATTCAAGAGGTAGACCGCGCAGACGCGCCGGGAAGGCCGATTTTGTACGGGACAACCAAATCATTTCTTGATTACTTTGCACTTAGCTCGATTGAAGAGCTTCCGGAGACGTCGATATTCGAAAATGACGATAGTCTGGAAGAAGAAACAAGGCTGCTTTTCGAAAAAATGGAAGGTAAGCAAATCACGTTCGAGGACGTAGCGGAACCGGACGGTATGTAACGTACGCATGTTTTTCCAATGCTGGGCTATACTAACTCCTGAGGAAACGAAGCCGAAGGCTTCCGGCTCAGGAGGTTTTGTGCTGCCCGCAAGCGTCGGGGCCGGAGAGGAGGAGCATTGCATGATATGGGCCTGGATCGCCGGAGCGGCTGCGGTCTTGATTTTGGCTGTAGCGCAAAGCAAGATCAAAATTTTCCTGTCTTTCGTACATATGGAACAAAATGACGAGATTCGAATCGATGTCCGCTCTTTATTCGGGCTTATCCGCTACAGGTACATCGTGCCGCTGCTCCGCTTCAAGGGATGGCTGGAAGGGCTGGAACTGAAGTCGGAGAAGACGAATCCGAATAAGGGGCATTTTCAGGACGAGTCTAGACGTAAAATCGACTTCGATAAAATAAAAGAGGCGATCGATAACTTTCGTACTTTAATGCACAACTGTTTTAAGTTTAACGAGTGGTTTCGCCGGCTGCTCAGCCGTTTTCATTGTACCGAATTGAACTGGAAAACATCGGCCGGCATCGGGGACGCAGCGGAGACAGCCGTTGTCGTAGGCGCCATATGGGGGCTTAAAACATCGTTTCTGGGGTATATTTTTCAGACGGTTCGGCTCGAGACGAAGCCGGAGCTTCAGGTGATGCCTATCTTTAATCAGAACGTGTTTATTACCGAAGGCATATGCCGCGTACATATCCGCTTGTGGCATCTAGCCGCGGCAGGACTCCAACTACTCTTCCGGATTTTTAAAGTAAAAGGCGGACTGCGTGCCTGGAAGAAAGTGCTGCTGCGTACCTGACGAAGCCGTCGTGAACTGCATTGTGCAGAAGCGGCGGTTTTTCGGCATTTACGGATCTCCTCTCGCATACCGCTTTTCGCTTTGGGTAATGCTAAGGAAGCAATCGAAAATTGTAGCGTTCAAGCCTTTTCGAAAAGGAGGATCTTCATTCATGTCTGAGCATCCGATTCAAGGACTCATGAAAACGGCCATGGAAAACATCAAAGAAATGGTCGACGTCAATACGATTGTGGGCGATCCGGTCGAAACTCCGGATGGCAGTGTCATTATGCCAATCAGCAAAGTGGGCTTCGGCTTTGCGGCCGGCGGCAGCGAATTTGTGACCGACGAGTCTACGTCCGCCGGCATTAGCCGCAACGATTCGCATAACGCCAATGTAGCTTTGCCGTTCGGCGGCGGCAGCGGCGGCGGCGTATCCATCACGCCGATCGCTTTTCTGGTCGTAGGCAAGCATGGCGTCAGGGTCGTGCCGCTCGATAACCAGACCCACCTGCTGGAGCGCTTGATTGATTCGGCGCCGCATGTCGTCGACCGCATTCAGACGATGATCAAAAACGGGATGAAACCCGGTGCGGGGACGATGACGGAAGGAACCGGGGCTACGAACGTCACGAACAACATCGAGAATCAGAACTTTATTGTCTGATTTGTAGGCGTTTGGAAAGAGTTGCTTACCTTTCCAGAAACAATCCCTTTTCACTCGTCCCATTTTTGAGCATAATTAAGCCTGTAGACAAAGACATAAACGATATGAAAAAGGTTAGATCGTATCATTCGGCGAGCTGCTCTCAGGAGCAGCTTTACCTATTTTTACTGTTAATTAATTAACATGACACATATATTGCTCTTTCCGGAAGGTTGGACTATAGTTAATTTTGTAACCGTAGGACCGAAGACATGGGGAAAGAGGTATACGTTCATGCGGCTGTTGCCCACCAGATCGTGCGAACCGGGTATGCGCCTCGGGAAGTGCATTTATAACGAAGAAGGCGTCATTCTTTTAAATGAAGGAGTGGAATTGACGGGAGGATTACTCGGGCGTTTGGAGAGGCTCGGCATCGATTATTTGTATATCGCCGACAAAGCGACAGAGGACCTTACGATAGAGGAACCGCTTTCAGATGAAACGAGAATCAGGGCGCTAACCGAAATCCGCACTCATTTTCGCAGCTTCATGGAAAACGAAAGCCGATCCAAATTTTCTAAAAACCACGTGCTCGGACGTTCGTTCGGAAATGTCATGAAGATGATTATCGACGACTTGAACGAAAAGCAGGGCACCGCGATTATGCTGCTTAATATGAACGTTCTGAACAACTATTTGTATCAGCACTCATTGAATGTTTGTATTTATGCGACCATGCTCGGCATGGTCAGCGGCTACAACAAGGACGAGCTGATGGCGCTCGGACTGGGTGCGCTGCTGCATGACATCGGCAAGACCAAGATCAATCTGGACATTATTAAGAAGCCCGGACCCCTCACGACTGAGGAATTCGAAGAGGTGAAGAAGCACACGGAGATCGGCTTCCGCCTGCTCAAGGACGAGCCGAATATGCCCTTGCTTTCCGCCCACTGCGCCTTTCAGCATCACGAACGGGAAAATGGCAGCGGATACCCGAGAGGGATCACGGGAAAAGATATTCATGAATACGCCAAGTGGATCGCTGTCGCCGACAGCTACGACGCGATGACGACGCACCGGCCGTACCGGCTCGCGATGCTTCCGCATCAGGCGATGGAAGTGCTGTTTGCAGGCGTTGGAACGCTGTACGATCAGCGTAAAGTAGCGATTTTCCGGGATAACGTCGCCATCTATCCACTCGGCTTGACCGTCACGCTAAGCACGGAGGAGCAGGGCGTTGTCGTCAGTATTAATCCGGCGGTGCCGCAGCGTCCCGTCGTCCGGGTGCTGATCGACTCCTACGGCCAAATGTTGGGGCAGTCTTACGAAATCGATTTGGCTGAAAAGCTGACGGTGTTTATTCAACATGCGAATAATCTAACTCAAGCGCGTTAAGCTTGAATGGGGGAGGCAATGGCATGTGCGGACGCTATACCGTCACCGTAAGCTTCGAAGAGCTGGTGCAGCATTTTATGCTGGACCGTCGCCCGTCGGCGTATCAGCCGCGCTATAATGCGGCGCCAAGCCAATGGATTCCCGCGATTATCGGCGGTGCGGGCGACGGGGCGAACCGCCTTGGCGAGCTTCGTTGGGGCTTGGTTCCCTCCTGGGCGCAGTATGACAAATCCGGCGCGCGCATGATGAACGCGCGGGCCGAAACCGCCGCCGAGAAGCCCGCCTTCCGCAGCCTGCTGAAGCGGAAACGCTGCCTCATTCCGGCCGACGGCTTTTACGAATGGAAACGGATCAGTTCGCAGAAGCAGCCGGTCCGTTTTGTGCTGGCGGACGGAGGATTGTTCGGCATGGCTGGATTGTATGACACGTGGGTGGCGGAGGACGGAACGAAACTGCACACGTGCACAATCCTTACGACGGCCGCGAACGAATTAGTGGCCGAGGTTCACGAGCGGATGCCCGTCATTTTGCCGCGAGAGCATGAGGGCTTGTGGCTGAACCGGACCCTGCAGGACGAAAGGGAGCTGCTTCCTGTTTTGCAGCCGTATCCCGCAGAACGGATGAGGTATTACGAGGTCGATCCGAAGGTCGGCCGTGTTTCATACAATGAGCCCGATTGCATAGAGCCTTTAGCCTTGTAGCCTGTAGGGGGACACCTGCAGGCGCAAGGCTTTTTTATTTACGCGCTTCCAGAGTGCCGCTTGTCATAGGCCGTTCATAACCTGGAGTGACAAGCATATACATATACAAAGACATGGAGTTGTCCGACCGATGGCAGTCGGCCTTTCCTGTAGGATGGCGCGTGGGAGGAAGAAGATGAGAAAAGGATGTCTGCTTTTGCTGGCTTGGCTGCTGGTTTATATGGGCGCGTTTCCGCCTGCGGGGGTCAGCGCCGCTCCGGGAGTATCGACCGGCGCGGCGGCTTCGGCGCTGATCGACGTCGCTTCCGGGCGGCTGCTTTACAGCTCTAAAGGGGACAAACTGATGCGCATCGCCAGCCTGACCAAGATCATGACGGCGATTGTCGCGATTGAACATGGGCGTTTGAGCGACCGGGCGAAAGTAAGCAAGAACGCTTTCGGCAAAGAAGGTTCGTCCATTTACTTGAGGCTAAACGAGGAAATGAACCTCAAGGATTTGCTGTACGGCTTGATGCTCCGTTCCGGGAACGATGCGGCCGTAACGATTGCCGAGCACGTGGGCGGGAGTGTGGAAGGCTTCGTCTTTTTGATGAACGAGAAGGCGAAAATCGTCGGGATGACGAACTCCAGCTTCAAAAATCCTTCCGGCTTGGACGAGCAAGGGCATTATTCGACGGCGAACGATATGGCCAAGCTGACCGCTTATGCGCTCAAAAACCCCGTGTTTCAGGAGATTGTGAAAACGAAACTGAAGAAAGTGCCGAATCCGAACGAATCTTGGGGCTACAGCTGGATCAATAAAAATAAAATGCTTTCGCTTTACGACGGAGCAGATGGGGTGAAAACCGGCTATACGAAGCTGGCAAAGCGCTGCCTTGTCTCTTCGGCGACCCGCGGTGGGCAGCAGCTCGCTGTCGTGACGTTGAACGATCCCGATGATTGGATCGACCATACCCGGCTGCTCGATTTCGGCTTCAAGCATTACCCCCTGCTTTCTTTGGCCGAGAAGGGGGAGGACATTGAAGGGACCGGGCTTGTCGCCGGGGCCTCGTTCCAATATCCGGCGGAACAGGCGGAGCGCGGACGGCTGGCGCGTCAGCCGATTGTATACGATGCGGCTTCCGTCGAGACCCGGCTCGGAGAAGCGGGGCGGCTGCAATTTCTGCTGGACGGCAAGCCGGTCGGCTCGGTCCCGCTGGTTGCCAAGGACAGCCCCCGGTTGAAGCAGAAAGAACGGTCCGCGTATTCGTTCGCGGAAACGGAAGAGCTTGGCGGCGGCTATTCGCGCAAATGGCTCTACATCTTGACCGAGCTGACCCGGGTACTGTTTACCGGGCAAGCGGATTAAGCGGAAGGGGGCGACGGGCATGGTCAACTGGATCTGGTTGTTTTTCATTGTTGCGGGGTTTGTCGTCGCTGCTTTTCAGGGCAGAATCGAATTGGTGACCGAGGCGGTATTTGACGGCGCCAAGAGCGGAGTGACGGTGTGCTTCGGGCTCATCAGCATTATGGTGTTCTGGCTCGGCATCATGCGGATTGCCGAGGACGCGGGTTTGCTGAAAAAGCTGGCGAAATTACTTTCGCCGGTCGTGCGCGCGCTGTTCCCTAGTGTGCCCAAAAATCATCCGGCGCTCGGGTACATTATGTCGAACATGAGCGCCAACATCCTGGGATTAGGCAATGCCGCCACACCGATGGGCATTAAAGCGATGCAGGAGCTGCAGCTTCTGAACAAGCATAAAGACGTAGCGAGCCCGGCCATGTGCACACTGCTTGCGCTCAATACAGCCAGCATTACGCTGATTCCGACAACGCTGATCGCCATTCGCATGAATTACAATTCGGCGAATCCGGCCGAAATCGTCGGTACGACGCTGCTGGCCACCTTTATCTCGACCTTGGCGGCCATCGTGGTTGACCGGTGGTACCGCCAGCGATCAACGCCGCCCGGACAGGGGAAAGGATGAACCTGCGTGTATAACTTGGTCAATTGGATCTCGGCATGGGCCATCCCTGTCGTGATCGTCTTCATTCCTCTTTACGCCGCTTATCGGAAAGTTCCCGTCTACGAATCGTTTGTGGAAGGGGCTAAAGAAGGCTTCGATACGACGATCCGGATTATTCCGCATCTGGTCGGCATGATGGTGGCGATCAGCGTGTTCCGCGCATCCGGGGCGATGGATCTGATGATCGGCTGGCTGAAGCCGATTTGCGAGCGGCTTGGCATTCCGGGCGATATTATTCCGCTCGCTTTTTTGCGCCCGATTACGGGAGCCGGCTCGCTAGCCTTTACGACAGACCTGATCTCGGAGTTCGGCCCCGATTCAATGATCGGACGGATCGCTTCCACGATCCAAGGAAGCACGGATACGACGCTGTACGTCATTACGGTTTATTTCGGCGCCATCGGTATCCGCAAGGCCGGCTACGCCCTCAAGGTCGGTCTTATTTCCGACGCCGTCGGATTTATCGCTTCGATTGCGATCTGCTCGCTGGTATTTGCCTGAGCGCAGCCGGTGAAGAGCAGACCGCATGCGTGCGGACCCGTCTTCCGCCCGCTCCGGCTTATTCGCCGGACCCCGCATCACCCCCCATCCTTTCTGCACATATACTGTGAGCAGTCCAGCCTTAACGAGGTGAACCGCATGCAGTATTACGGCATTGTCATCCACCACTCCGCCTGCTCCTCCATTAACGGAAAAGGGTATGATTATTTCATCGCCAAAAATGGCGACATCATCCCTTCTTCCGAGCAAACCGATCCGCTCTACATCCACCTGTGTCTGGAAGGGGACTTCTCCGGGCCGCGCGCCGTCCGAACTCCTGCAGAGAAAGAGCAGCTGTTTTTGATGAACAAGCTGATTCTCCGGCTGTCGGAAACGTACGGTTTTCAGCCCGACGACATTTTTCCGCATTCGATGACGTGCCCGGGCGACGATTTTCCGTGGACGCAACTTGTGATTTCACCCGAGGATAGGTATCATTAGCTTGAGGTGAATCCAACAGATGGACAGATTGCAAAAAGTGTTGGCCGAAGCGGGTGTGGCCTCCCGCCGCAAGTGTGAAGACTTGATTACCGCAGGACGTGTGGAAGTCAATGATAAGGTAGTAACGACCCTGGGGGTAAAGGTGGACCCTTCCCAGGATTTTATTAAAGTGGACGGCAAGCCGATCCGCCGGCAATCGAAAGTGTATGTGATTTTTAACAAACCGAAAGGCGTGATCACAAGCGCCCAAGATCCCGAAGGACGTAAAACGGTGACGGAGTTTTTCAAAAACATCAAGCAGCGCATTTACCCGATCGGCAGGCTCGATTACGATACGGAAGGCTTGCTGCTGCTTACCAACGACGGCGAATTCGCCCATTTGCTGACCCATCCGAAGCATCACGTGCCGCGCACCTATTTGGCCACGGTCAAAGGCGTGCCTCACGGCAGCCTGCTGGACAAGCTGAAGAACGGGATTGAGCTGGAGGACGGGATGACCGCGCCCGCGGAGGTGGAATACCAGGACGTGCGTCCGGAAACCAACGAAAGCGTCGTGAAAATAACGATTTACGAAGGACGCAACCGGCAGGTGCGGCGGATGTTCGACGCGATCCATCATCCGGTCATCAAGCTGAAACGGGTTCAATTCGGGCCGCTTCTGCTATCCGGCATCCCCCGGGGCAAGTTCCGCCACCTGACCCCGCAGGAGGTCAACGAGCTTCGCCAGGAAGCGCTTAAAGCGGGAGAAGGCAAGTCACATAAAATTCAAAAAGGCGAATAATTACAGTGATCATTTTCGATATAATGGAAATGTGACATTTGTCAGTCAGTCAACTCTCGTTTTAAAGGTGTGAGAATATGGGAAAACATAGACGATGGGTCCAAATTTCCATTTTTGCCGTCATTATCGTTGTCGGCGCGCTTACGCTCGCGAGCAATCTGTTCGGGAGCGGCAAGAAAGCGACGTTAGGGTCGGAGGCGCCGGATTTTAAGCTGCTCGGCCTGGACGGAACCACCCGCAAGCTGTCCGATTACCGGGGCAAAGTCGTCGTCGTCAACTTCTGGGGAACGTTCTGCGAGCCCTGCCGCAACGAGATGCCGGCGCTCGAAAGACAGCGCGCCAAGTGGAAGGATAAAAATGTCGAGATTCTCGGCCTCAATCTGGACGAGCCCAGAGTCGCGGTCGAAAACTTCGTCAGCCAGTATAAGGTTACGTTCCCGATTTTGCTCGATAAGAATGAGGAAACCCGCAAGCGTTACGGCGTTTCCCAGTATCCGACCACGTACTTCATCGGACCGGAAGGGAAGGTCGACGTCATCCGGATCGGCGAAATGAACGAGGCATATATTGAGAAGACGATCACATCGTTATTACCGCAAAAGCAAGGGTGAGTAGGCATGATTAAAAATACGAAATGCGAATGCGGACACCAGAATCATATCGGCACCATACTGTGCGAGTCCTGTGGCAAGCCGCTTTCGGACGAAGGCGGCAGCGAACCGCTTGAGATGCGGTACGACGGGGTCGCCCGGCGATCCCAGCGTGCTAATCCCGGCATACTGGACCGGGTGTGGAATTTTTTCTCATCCGTCAAAATCGCAGTTTATCTCATTGCAATTACGCTGCTGGGCTCGATTCTGGGAACCGTATATCCGCAGGAAAATACGTTTCTGAACATCGACCCTGCGGTGTATTATAAAGAAACGTACGGAACGATCGGGTACATTTATTATTTGCTGGGGCTGTCTCATACGTTCGAATCCTGGTGGTTTATTACGCTGCTGTTTATGATCGGCACGTCGCTGATCGTCTGCAGTCTGGACCGCGTACTGCCATTATATCGGGCGCTCAATAAACAGCAGATTCGCAAGCATTTAAGCTTCATCACGCGTCAAAAGGTGACCTTTACCGGACCGCTTCCGGCCGCTGCCCAGGGCTCGGCACAAACGCCGGAAGCTTGGACGGAGCAAGCGGCTGCGGCGCTTCGCAAGCAGCGCTACCGCGTGCATACGGACGGCACGGCGCTGCTGGCGGAGAAAAACCGGTTCAGCCGCTGGGGACCTTATATCAATCATATCGGGTTGATTATTTTTTTGGGCGCCATATTGATGCGAAGCATTCCGGGCTGGCACATGGATCAGCATATCGCTTTTCCGGAAGGCAAGCTTGTCAAAATTCCCGATACTCCTTATTATTTGAAGAACGAAAAGTTCACACTGGAGTTTTACCAGCCGGAAGAAATGTCGGAGGGCTTCCGATCGAAAGGGCAGGACGTTCCGAAGGTGTTCGAGACGAAAGCGGTGCTCTACATGTGCAAGGCGGACTGCGACGATCCGGCGAAGGAGCCGGTGCTGGAAGAAGTGCATCGCCAGGATATTGTCGTAAACAAGCCGCTGGAGTACAATGGATTACTCGCGTATCAATTCGACTTCAAGCCGTCTCCGACGCTCATATCCGTCAAACCGACGCTGAAAAACAAACAAACCGGCGAGACGTTCGGAAGCTTCGAGCTGCCGATGTACAAGCCCGCGGAATCGTATAGCGCAGGTCCTTACCAATTGAAACTGAAGGCGTATTTCCCCGAATTCGCTTTGGACGACAAGGGCATGCCGATGACCAAGTCCAACGAACCGAAGGCTCCGGCGTTCGTATTCGCCATTTCGGGACCGGGCTTGAAGCCGGAAGGGGAGCCTTATATGTACTTCCCGCGTCAGGTGGATAAAGTCAATTTCCGTCAAGACGAAATCAATGGAGCGCTTGGCGCTAAACTGGAGCTGACCGTTGGTTCGATGGCCGATGTGGCCATCTCGGACTATATCAGTTACTTGAATATCCGGGTCGACCGGGCCATGCCGTATATATGGGTTGGTGCTGCCATTTCGATGATCGGCTTGATCATGGGCTTTTATTGGCACCATCGCCGGATCTGGCTGCGCATCGATAACGGACAGCTTGCGCTCGGCGCTCATGCGAACAAGAACTGGTACGGCATCCGGAAGGAAGTGGCCCAGGTTTTGACGAAAACGGGAATCGACATCGATCCGAAGACGCTGGAAAGAAAGGTGATTGAAACGTGAGCAGCACGTTTTTGCTGATTGCTTTTATCGTGTACGCCCTGGCTCTGCTCGGCTTCGTCATAGCCGTTACCGGGAAAAAATCGGTTCAGGAGGCGGACCCCGAAGGGTTTGCCAGACGATGGGGCTTTATCGGCTTCATCCTGACCGTGATCGGATTTTTGTGTCATGTGACGTTTTTCTTTACGCGGTGGGCGGAAGGCGGACATATTCCGACGAGCAACATGTACGAATTCATGACGTTCCTCGGAATGATGATCGTGCTCGCGTTTATCGTCGTCTACTTGATTTACCGCACGCCTACGCTTGGCGTATTCGCGATGCCCGTATCGATCATCATCATCGCCTACGCTTCGGTGTTCCCGCGCGAAGTGCAGCCGCTCATTCCGGCGCTGCAAAGCTACTGGCTCAAAATCCACGTGACGACCGCGGCTCTCGGAGAAGCGTTTTTCGCCGTCGGATTTGCCGCAGGCTTGATGTATCTGCTCCAGAACGTCAACTTCGCCGGAACATCCAAAGCGGACCGCAGAGAGCAGCGCGGGGTCGAGTTTACGATTTTTACCTTGCTCATGACGATCGCGTTCGTCGTTGCCATTTTCGGCTTTAGTGCAGCAGGATATAAAGCAAAATTCGTCAGCGACGTTAAGATGACCGATATCAATAACGTCGAGCAAGTCGTAAAGCAAAACGTTGAGTACGTTTTGCCTCCGATTGTAAAACCGTATCAGAGCGAACAGGTGGAAATGAAGCCCTTTCTCGGGATGACCGGGCCGCTTTTCGAAGCTCCGTCCTGGATGGAGGGGGCGAATGCCGGGCGGAAGCTCAATACGGTGATATGGTCGGTCCTTCTGGGCGCCTTGTTGTATGCGCTGATTCGTCTTGTGATCCGCAAGCCGTTAGGCCGGGCGCTTCAGCCGATGATCCGAGGGATCGACTCGGAGGATGTGGATGAAATCGGCTACAGGGCGATTGCCATCGGCTATCCGATCTTCACGCTTGGAGCCCTCATCTTTGCGATGATTTGGGCGCATGAAGCATGGGGACGCTTCTGGGGGTGGGACCCGAAGGAAGTGTGGGCGCTGATTGTCTGGCTATTTTATGCGGTGTACCTGCATCTTCGTCTTTCCCGCGGCTGGCAGGGCAAAAAATCCGCCTGGATGTCCGTGATCGGGTTTCTCGTCGTCATGTTTACGCTCATCGGCGTAAACCTGGTGATTGCCGGCTTGCATTCGTATTCCGGCGCGTAAACCGGCACAGCGACAGCATGCCGAGTTTCATATAAACGGTGTTAATCTCAATTGAAAAGAGGTTCAGCCATGAGCGAGACGAAGTTGAACATATTGGTTGTCGATGATGAGGAACGGATTCGCCGCCTGCTGCGGATGTATTTGGAGAAAGAAAATTACAGCATAGACGAAGCCGAGGACGGCGAATCGGCCCTGCGCAAAGCGCTGGATCAGGATTACGACCTGATTCTGCTCGACGTGATGCTGCCGGGCATTGACGGCAACGAGGTATGTGCCCGGCTGCGCCAGGTGAAATCGACGCCGGTCATTATGCTGACGGCCAAAGGCGAAGAAACGAACCGCGTCCAAGGCTTCGAATCGGGAGCGGACGACTATGTGGTGAAGCCGTTCAGTCCCCGTGAGGTCATTTACCGCGTCAAGGCGATCTTGCGGAGATCTTCGGTCACCGCGTATTTGTCCAAGGAAGTGAATTCGAGCAACAATATCGTGTTCCCGAATCTGGTGATCGAGCACGATGCTCACCGCGTCACGGCCGGAGGACAGGAAGTGGCATTGACTCCGAAAGAATACGAGCTGCTTCACTATTTGGCGGTATCGCCGGATAAGGTATTTTCCCGGGAGGAACTGCTTAAGGACGTATGGAACTACGAGTTTTTCGGTGATTTGCGCACGGTCGATACCCATGTGAAACGGCTGCGCGAGAAGCTGAATAAAGTATCGCCGGACGCCGCCTCCATGATTACGACCGTTTGGGGCGTAGGCTACAAGCTCGAGGTCCCGAAATAACGTGTTTATTTTAAAAAGCGTTGTCGGTAAACTCTGGATTACAATTATCGGGCTGGTTGTTGTCGTTTTATTGACGCTCAGCCTTTTTTTGTTCCGATATATCGAAACGTCGTTTCCCAAGTCGAAGGATCAGGCGGAAACGCTCACGAGGCTGGCGGTCAAGGTGGCCAATGAAATCTCCTTGCATAAGGAAGAACGGCGGTATTTGCAGGTTGTCAATGAACTGCTTGGCGCCCAAGGGGCGAGCATCCTGATGGTGACTGCCAATTTCGAGCAGATCGATCCGCCGTTTGCGCAGACGCAGGACAAGACGTTCCGTTATACCGATTTCTTCACGAAGGCGGACATGCAGAAGGCGTTCTCCGGGCAGTCGGTTGATAACCGCAATACGAGCTCGGGCCTGCCGCGCGCGCCTTTGAGCAATCAATACACGGCCGTAGCCGTGCCTTATACGAATGAAGGCCAGACGCAAATCGCCGGAGCGCTGATCCTGTATCAGCTCACGCAGTCGGCGGAGGAGACGCAGGCTTATGTCAAAAAGCTGTTCGTCGTCGTCGGCGTCGCTGGCTTTCTGATGACAACGTTCTTCGCCTTCTTCCTGCTGACCAAAATTACGCAGCCGCTGCTCCAGCTTAAGGAGGCAGCGGATTTGATCTCGATGGGCGAATACGATACCCGCGTGCCGATCACGTCTTCCGACGAGCTGGGCGAGCTGGGCAAAACGTTTAACCATATGGGGGAGAAGCTGTCCGATACGATCAAAGCGCTAAATCACGAAAAAGAGCACTTGGCCAGCGTGCTGCGAAGTATGGGGGATGCGGTGATTACGTTCGACGCCGACGGGAAAGTCATTCTGACCAATCCTCCAGGAGAAAAGGTCGTACGGGATTGGAACGAGATTCATTGGACAGACGACTGGTCCGGTCAGGAAGAAAGACGGATGCTGCGGAAGGCGGAAACGGTCCCCGAGCCGCTTCAACCGTTATTCCAAGGAGTTATTTCCGAGGCGAAGGAAATGATGGCGAAGCTGCATGTTCAGAGTGAGGTATGGTCCATCGTGATGGCGCCGTTGTATTCGCGTGAGCTTGTACGCGGGGTTGTCGCCGTAATGCGGGACGTCACGGAGGAATTCCGGCTCGACAAGCTGCGCAAAGATTTTGTCGCCAACGTATCGCACGAGCTGCGCACGCCGCTTTCGATGCTGCAGGGCTACAGCGAGGCATTGATCGACGATATCGCGGCTACACCGGAAGAACGCAAGGATTTGGCGCAGGTCATTCACGACGAGTCGCTTCGTATGGGCCGACTGGTCAAGGATTTGCTTGACCTCGCGAAGATGGAGACGGGCAATGTGGAATTGAACTTCCGCGAGCTGGAAGTGAACACGTTCTTAAAACGGGTACACCGTAAATTCGCCGGCTTGTCCAAGGAACACGGCATTACAATGACCTGCGTCCTGCCCGAGGAAGAGCTGGTGCTGTATCAGGCCGATGAAGACCGGATGGAGCAGGTGCTGACCAATCTGGTGGACAATGCGATTCGGCATACGCCGCCGCAATCGGTTATTCAGTTGAGCGCGGCACGGACGCGGCACAAAGGGGAAGAAGCGGTATTGATCGAGGTGGCGGACCAAGGCTACGGCATTCCGGCGGAAGACTTGCCCTTTATCTTCGAACGTTTCTACAAGGCGGATAAAGCCCGTACGCGCGGAGCTACCGGCGGAACGGGATTGGGGCTGTCCATCGTAAAAAATATCATAGAAGCCCACGAGGGCACCGTTCATGTCAAAAGCCAGACGGGGCAGGGGACGACATTTTCCATCACGCTTCCCTGCAAAACGGTGTAAACCCAGACAAAAGCCTCCGATTCGTCATCGGAGGCTTCTTTCTTTTTGTAGAACGAACGTCTTTTTTCTTGTTGTTCGTGAAACAATCGCGAAACGTTCAATACTTGGTTAGAGCGTCAACTCGCGAGCATGGGTCAATTCCGGCAGCTGAATGAGGCGGTCGAGCACTTCCTTCGGCGTTTCTTTATCGGTAGTCAGCACCATGATCGCCGAGCCGCCGACCACTTTACGTCCGACCTGCATCGTCGCGATATTGACGCCGTTGTCGCCAAGCAGCGTTCCGACCTTGCCGATGATGCCCGGCTTATCGTTATGCGAGATCAGAAGCAGATGGCCGGACGGCGCGAAATCGACGGGAAATTGGTCGATTTGAACGATCCGCTCGCCGTAGCCGGACAGCAGAGTGCCCGCAAGCACACGTTCTTCTTGCTTCGTCTTCAGCGTAACGGAAACGAGGTTCGTAAAGCTCTTCGCTGCGGACGACTTTTGAATGACGACGTTGAGCCCGCGCGTTTTGGCCAGATGCATCGCATTGACGATATTCACGCCTTCCAATTGATTGGCGAGAATGCCTTTGACGATGTAGCGGGTGAGCGGCGTCGTATCGACGTCGGTCAAATCACCGGAATAGTTGACCACGATTTCGCTAACCGGCCCGTCGATTGTCTGACCGAGGAAGACGCCGAGCTTCTCGCCGAGATTGAAATAAGGCTGCAGCGCATGGAGCACGTTAGCCGGTACCGGCGGCATGTTGACGGCGTTTTTGAACGGCTGGTCGCGCAGAATGTGAAGTACTTCCTCGGATACGTCGATCGCGACATTCTCCTGCGCTTCGACCGTCGATGCGCCGAGGTGCGGTGTGACAACAATTTTCGGATGGTTCAGGAACGGATGGTCGGCAGCCGGAGGTTCCTTCTCGAACACGTCGAATGCCGCTCCGGCGACGATCCCTGCATCGATCGCTTCGACAAGCGCCATTTCGTCGATAATGCCGCCGCGTGCACAGTTGATGATGCGCGCGCCTTTTTTCATCAGCTCAAATTGCGGCTTGCTGATCATATGGCGGGTTTCGTTGGTCAGCGGCGTATGAACCGTGATGAAATCCGCTGCGGCACAAATGTCGTTCACAGAACCGAGCTTCACGCCGAGCTTTTCCGCACGCTCTTCGGTCAGGAAAGGGTCATAGCCGAGCACTTCCATCCCGAACGCTTTGGCGCGTTTGGCAACCTCGCTGCCGATGCGGCCCATGCCGAGCACGCCGAGCACCTTGTTGCGGAGCTCCACGCCGACGAACGTTTTGCGGTCCCACTCTCCGCCGACGGTTTTCTTGTACGCTTGCGGAATCATACGAGCGACGGACATCATCATCGCGAATGTCAATTCGCAAGTGGCAATCGTATTGCCGTCCGGCGCATTGATGACGACGATGCCGCGCTTCGTCGCCGCCTCCAGATCGATATTGTCGACGCCAACACCGGCGCGTCCGACAACTTTCAATTTGCTGCCGGCGCCCATAATGCGTTCGGTTACCTTCGTGGCGCTGCGCACCAATAAAGCGTCATAGTCTGCAATGATCGCCACAAGCTCGTCTTCGGACAATCCGTTCTTTTTTTCCACCTCGACATCCGGCGCGTCATACAACAGTTGAATCCCCATGTCGCTGATTCCATCCATAACTAGCACTTTAAACATTTTCCCAGACCTCCATGAAGTAAATTACGAAAAAACACAAAAAACTCCCCGCCCCGACACGACTAGCGTATACAAGGGACGAGGAGCTGATTCTCGTGGTACCACCCTACTTCGCTGTGCGCTCACGCGCAACAGCCTCATGAGGTCTGCGATGAGCAGACCGGGAAAAATAACGGTTTCCGGCCGGCTGCGCCTACTGTAATGTTCGGCACAACAACTCAGGAGTGCTCCGCATATCGAATTCGTCCGGTTCGCACCGACCACCGGCTCTCTGATCGATTCAGGTTATGCTTGGCTCCGTCAACGTTTGTTACAGGTGAAATTTTTCATTAGCGTAACATGACCATTTCGACATTGTCAATAGGCAGCCCGCCGATTTGCAAATCCGAAATATTTGTGAAACCTAAATTTGCCGTGCTAAAATAAACGGTGCGACCTGCATGAAATTTTCGTATAGCGAAAGGGGCATTCATCATGTTCGAAAGTATAGAGCCCGAAGCGTTCCGGTCAAAAACGGACAACGGAGAGCTGGGGGACGCGCTGATGCTCGACGTCCGGGAACCATACGAATGGGAATATTATCATTGGGAACAAGCACAGCTGATGCCGATGAACAGCATACCGGGAAGGCTGGCCGAGCTTCCGAAGGACCGGACGATTTATGTCGTTTGCGCCCACGGCGTGCGAAGCGCTAACGTGTGCTACTATTTGAAGCAGAACGGCTTCGACGATGTCATTAATGTTGAGGGCGGCATGGCTGCGCTCGCAGCCCTTCGCGGATTCCAGTACGATTAACAGGCGCGGCAAAAAGCCACGAGTACGGGGACCGGACATCGTGGCTTCGGAAGCCTGCGTATTAATTGGAAGTGAAAAACGGAAGCTGCGGCAACGTTTCTTTGCCGTAATATTTGTCTTTGTTGCGGATAAAATCGCTTTTACGAACGGCATCGGTAGCCATCAGCACATCGACGACTTGCCCCACATCGTTCAAATTCATTTTTTGCGTTTGACCGGACTGAATCATTTCGTCGATCCGACTGGTCAGATCCTGCGGGGTAAACGGCTTAAACAGCTGTTTACCAAGCATCAGTTGGGAAACGGATTCGTTTTTCATATTCAGGCTCAGGCCCGTCCAATCGTTCAGGGAAAGCGGCTTGGTTACATCGATAGGTTTAAATTGCGTGTTTATCGTAGCATACCATTTGTCGATCGATTCGTAGTAGCTTTTTTCAGCCTTGAGCGCAAATGTCTTCGCTTCGCCGATAAAAGGGTCAGCTTGAAGCTGCGCGATCAGCTCGGCCGCCGGAATGCCGTTTGCCTTGGCCGAATAGCTTTTCAGGCCCTCGCTGAACAGCTTTAAGCTTCTCATGTAGTCTTTATGCGCTTCCTGCAGCAGCGGAGAGGAGCCTGGCATTGATTTTGAACCGAGACTGTCGTAGCTTTCCTCCGCGAGCTTGCTCATTTCCTTGAGAATCAAGGAAGCGTCGGCCGTACGATTCGTCAGCAGCTCGTCGGTTTTCTCAAACCACTTTTTATGAAATTCCCTGTATGGCTGATAAATGGTATGATAGAAAGACACCAGATACTGCTGATGGTAGGCGGTAAAGCTCTTGGCCGCTTCGTTTTGCTTGTTGAGCAGATCTTCGTATTTCAGCGAAGAACGGTCCTGTCCCATTTTTAAACCGAAGAAGAAGGCCCCCGTAGCCAGAACAAGCATGAAAATGAAGGTAACGGCGAATAAGTAGTCCGTTCGGGTAAGCCGTTTTTCCATGATCGAGCACCTCAGATTTCTTAATTCTATGCTGATAGTATAGGTGAAATTGTCGAAAAAGGGAATCAGTATGAAAAAATTTAACTTTAAGCGGATCAAGCTGCAAAAAATCAATCCGGACGAAATCCACGAGCGTTTACTGCTCATTAACTTGTATGTGACTCAGCTTCTCGTCTTCCTTGCAGCCGTCGTTCTGATGCTTTTTCAGAAACCGGACCTGGGGGCGATGTTTTCCCCGGGGGCAGGCTATGCGATCCTGCTATGGGGAGCGGGCTTAGCCGTCGCCGTTCTGCTCGTCGATCTGCTCGTTTCCAGATGGGTGCCTCCCGAAGTGACGGACGACGGGGGCATCAACGAAAAGTTGTTTAAAAACAGGCCGCTTTGGCATATTGCACTCATCTCGCTCATTGTCGCATTTTGCGAAGAGCTGCTGTTCCGCGGCGCGATCCAAGCCTGGTGGGGACCGTACTGGACCAGCATCCTGTTCGCGGCTATTCATGTCCGCTATTTGCAGCACTGGCTGATGACGGGACTTGTCTTCAGCATTAGCTACGGGCTCGGCTGGATTTATGTTCAGACCGGGTCGTTGTTAACACCGATTATCGCCCATTTCCTGATTGATTTCGTCATGGGCTGCATTCTTCGTTACAGGAGAGAAGAATCATGAACAACAAGTATCTGCAACCTCCGTACCGACCGAAGGAAGAGGCCGATCATCAACCCGATCCGGAGAAAGAAGAGGGACCCGACGATCATTACCTGCCTCCCCGCAAAACCGTGCATCCGACAGAGAAAGAAAAGTGGCTGCCTTATTTTTATCGGTCGTTGCTGTGGATTTTTATACTCCTTGTTGCAGGTCTTTCCGTTTGGGGCTGGAAACTCGTCATGATGTAATTTCAATTTCTTCCGGATCAACGAATCCGTAGCCTTTTTCCTCGAGTTGTGTCAAAAGTTTGTCCAGCGCCTCCACGGTCCACGGCAGTTCATGCATTAAAATGTTGCTCCCCGGATGAAGCTGATTCAGCACGTTGCTGATCACTTGCTCGGGGCTATTTTTCTTCACCGTCATTTCCCAATCCTTCGATCCGTTGGACCAGGTCATGAACAGGAGTCCCTTTTCCTTGGCCTTGGCCCGAACGTCATCGCTGCCGGACCCGAACGGCGGACGGAAGAAGGCCGGTGCTTTGCCCGTCAGCTCTTTAATTGCTTTTTGCACATCTCCGATTTGTTGGTATACCTTTTCTTTGGTTTCCTTTTTCAAATCGATGTGATCCCAGGAATGATTGCCGATCGTTTGACCGCTGGAGGCGAGCAGCTTTACGAGCTCGGGCTTCTGCTTGACGCGGTAGCCGTTCAGGAAAAAGATGGCCTTGGCTTTATGCTTTTGCAGCGTATCGAGCAGCGCTTTATTCATTTCAAGGTCCTTCGGACCGTCATCGAATGTCAGGAGAACGACTTTTTTGGGCGCCCCGTCCGGATCGATCGGCACGATATCGTACGTTTTCGGATTCATCGTATAGCGCTTCGCGGCTTGCTGCTCTTGTTTTTTAACGCCGTCCGCAGGAGTCGATTCTTTGCCTTCCTTGGCAGGAGTCGGTGCAGGCTGATTCGAAGCGGAGGCGCCGTCTGCGTTTTTCGTTTTTTCGCCCCCTGAGACCGGCTGCGAAGCAGGCGGCTCCGTTTGGGCCGAGGCGTCAGGCGACGCATCCGGTTTGGAGGCGCAGGAAGTCAGAAGCAGAAGCGCGGCCAGAATAGCAATCCATTGTTTAGACATGTGTAATCCCCTCGTCAGGTTTGGTGTGAATCTTTTGGCTTTTCCTTATTTTATCATGCATGTTTCATAGGATATAGCGAAAAATAGCAACGAATTAGAAAACAATACGGGAGGGATTGGCATGAGATGGGGTGCTTTTCTGCTTGGCGGGCTTGTCGGGGCGACCGCAGCGGTCGTACTAACGGGCAAAAGAAAACCGATGCTGTTCTCAGCAATGACGAATAGCGACGCCATTGGAAGTTTCCTGAACCAGGTCACGGATCGGTCTGACAAAAAAGAAAAGGCTCCGACGGATTCGGCCGAGCCGAACGCCGATTACGGGAAGAGCGCGGCCGACGCGGCGACTTCCGCCGCGGGTCTCGGCAAGGTTCAGGAGCTGATCAATCAGGATTCGGGGCTTAAGGCCGCAGTGGACGACATTTTGGCCGGCAACGGGAAAAAATCCGAAATTCGGGCGTATTAAGCGTTCGGTTTGCGCGCAAGACACAACTCCGCCTCCTCCAAAAGGCGGCGTATGTGTCTTTTTGTATGAAAAGGGCATTTTTTCAGGCAACAACCGTTCTTTTCTTCACAGTTTGTGATATAATAGTCGTAGCATGGCAAACAAGCTGTACCGTTTCGCGAGGGGAAAGGCAAATTCGAACGCGTTTTCCAACCCTTTATATGGCGGAACGAACGCGGCTCACCTTTGTTTACCAAACTTCATAAGCTATTTATTATTAGTCGGCAAGGGAGGAATCCAGTATGAAAATGGAGCGTTTAAGTCAAGACAAGATACGGATTTTCCTCACATTCGATGACTTAACGGAGCGCGGGATTCACAAGGATGACATGTGGAGAGAAATCCCCAAGGTTCACGAGCTGTTCAGTGAGATGATGGACCAAGCCTATACCGAGCTTGGCTTCGACGCAACCGGACCGCTTGCCGTGGAAGTCCTCGCCATGCCGGCGCAAGGGATGATGGTGATCGTCACACGCGGCCGAATGAATTTCAGCCAAGGCGATGATACGTTAGAGGACGAAATGGAAGAAGTGTACGAGCTTGAAGTGACGATGGATGAGACTGACGAAATCATTTACGCTTTCCATGACTTCGAGGACCTGCTACGGCTTGCCAAAGTCATCAATCCGCTCCTGTTGGACGGAGGAACGTTGTATTCCTATAAAAATAAATGGGTCCTGCTGCTGGATGCCGTTGAGATGGAAGAAAAGCGGCTTCAATCGGTCGTGGCTGTCTTGTCCGAGTTCGGAGAAGCCACATCCGTCACGCAAGCGGTTCTGGAGGAATACGGAAAGGTCGTCATCGAATCCGATGCCGTGAAGGTGCTTTGTTCCAAGTTTTAATTGAGGCTTGTTCAGCTTAACGAATCGTAAGCATTCTCAAAAACAGCATTGTTTGTTTTTGCGGAATGCTTTTTTTGCGGGGGGAAAAACGTCATGAGCGAAGTACAACAACACCTTGGCGCAGCCAAGACCGCGTTTGATTTGGAGGAGCTTGTCACCCATTACCACAAACAGCTTAAGGAAGAAGCTTATGCTTATTTGGAACGGCGGGGCATACATCAGGAGACGGCGGAGCATTATCGAATCGGCTTTGAGCCGGGCAAGTTTGGGTTTTACATCAACTCGGGCAAGCTGGGGGATTTTTTTGAAAACCGCATTATTATTCCGATTATGAACGCGGATGGGGTCACGGTCGATTTAATCGGACGATCGGTAGACCAGCGCGAGCCGAAATACAAATCGCTGCTCGGAATGGGCGACTATTTATTCAACGAGCAGATTCTGGAGCAGACGGACGATGTCATCGTGTGCGGCGGGGTGTTCGATGTGCTCAGCTTGGCTCAGGCGCACCTGCCGGCGGTATGTGTGCCGATCTGGATGTCTTTTAAAGAAATTCATGCGGACAAGCTGCGGGACAAGCGGGTGTTCATCTGTCTGGGCAATGATGAGGCAGGGCGGCGGGAAAGCGTCAGAATCCAAGCGTTGCTGCAATCGACTGCAAAGCAAACGTTTATCATGCAGCTGCCCGAGTCGATCCGGGACGTTAACGATTTCTTCGTGCGGGTGCAAAATCCGCTGGATTCGTTCATGCGGCTGTTGAATGAAACGATGGAAGAGACGATGCTGCTTCCGATTGCTCCCGACACGAAAAATGTTTCCATCTATACCGAAGAATTCATGAAGCGGCATCGCGGACAAGCATCGGGCGTGCCGACCGGGTTCGCCGCACTGGACGAAGCGTTGTTCGGCGGGCTTCGAAGCGGGCTGTATCTGCTGGCCGGGGCCGCTTCTTCGGGCAAAACGATGCTCATGAAGCAAATGGCGGACCATATCGCTTTGCAACAGACGCCGGTCGTTTACGTATCCTGGGACATGACGGGATTCGAGCTCTGGGCGCGAAGCATTGCCAGGCTTATCGGCACCGAGCCGCAGAACGTGCTCAGCGGGAAGATCGAGCCGCGGATAGTGGCCGAAGCCAATAAACGTTATATGCCCATCAGCCATATGCTTTGGACGATGGAATGCTCGCTCGATTCCACGATCGACCGCGTTATGACCAATGTCGAGCGGATTGCAGGGATGTCCGGGAGAACGCCCGTCGTATTCATCGACCATATTAACCGCATCCCGGCAGGCGGACTGCCCAATCCGCCCCGCTCGTCCGCCGAGCATCAGACGACAATCGCTTATATGCTCAAGCATTGGTCCAAGGAATGGGGAGGCCCGGTTATTGCGGCCGTTCCTTCGGATATCGGGGATGAGCGTCTACCGGAAGGGGCGGAAGCGTCAGCCGATGTCATTATGCGGCTGAAGCCGGAGGCGGACGGAACGTCCGCTAACGGGATACGCTCGAGCTTGCAGCTACTGAAACACCGCAATGGGACGCTGGCGACCATTCCGCTCCGGTTTTACGACCAGCAGGCGCGTTTTGCGGAAGCGGAAGAATGAAGCGCCTGAAGTGGGTCGAATGCGGAAGTGTATGCCAGAATCCAAGAAATGATGGAAAATGCCATTCAAAATGTCTATAATATTTATAGGATTATTCGACAAGCGCCTGCCCGTATCACGGTCGGCATCCGCAAAGTTGCGGGGGCCGGCCGTTGCTGCGGGCGGGTTTAACCTATTGTGATGGAGGGGAGACACTTTGAGCGTCTTAACTGTCCTGACGGCGGCTATAGCGCCGGGTGTCGCTCTGCTGGCCTATTTTTATTTAAAAGACCGATACGATACGGAGCCTATCTCCTTAGTAATCAAGCTATTCATGTTCGGCGTTCTGATCGTATTCCCGGTCATGGTGCTGCAGCGGGCTCTGGTACACGGGCTCGGCGAGGATCCGTTCGTTTTTTCGTTCCTGACGTCCTCTTTACCGGAGGAATTTTTTAAGTGGTTTCTGGTCTATTTCGTTACCTACAAGCATGCGTCGTTTGACGAACCGTATGATGGCATCGTGTACGCTGTAGCAGTTTCACTTGGATTCGCCACGCTCGAAAACGTGTTCTATGCGTTCTTGAACGGATCGAGCTTTTCATCGCTTATGATTCGGGCGTTCCTGCCGGTGTCCGGTCACGCCATGTTCGGCGTCATGATGGGTTACCATTTCGGAAAAGCCAAGTTTACGCCGGAACACACCCGCAAGCATCTGATATTGGCGCTGGCGCTGCCGGTATTTTGGCATGGGGTGTTCGACTATACGCTGCTCTTAAGCCAAGCGTACTGGGTCTGGTTTATGGTGCCGCTCATGAGCTTTTTGTGGTTACGCAGCCTGCGCAAAGTAAACCGGGCCAATGCCAAATCGCCGCTCAGGGTCGCCGCGCGGGAGGATCAGGTTAAAATTTAGCCGGAATGACCATAATGGATATGAGAATACCATAGGTCGTACCGGAGGGATATGATGAATGTCGTTGGTCCGCGGGTGAAAGTCGCCATCCGCTGCAGGCATTGCGGCGAGAAGTTCGTTTTAAAGGGCCGGAAAGAAAAGGAAAAAATCGATACCGGGTTCAAGCAGTGCATATGCAACAATGAAAAAGATTTCGATATCGAAACCCTTGATTTCTAGCCCGGGGAAAGAGTCGGCCAAGCGCCGGCTTTTTTCTTTTTTTGAACGGCTCGAATACGATGTCCTGTGCTTCGTGAATAATCCCCCTCGCTTCAGGCGAAAACTAAGCCCAAGTTTTGCTGATGAAGGGAGATTTCTCGAACATGTACAAAAGACTAAGCATCGTCATGTTTCCGATTCTTTTGGTGGCGCTCATCGGCACCGGGGTCTGGGGCTACTTGGAGCATCAAGAGAAAAACGCCGTCTTGATCAAGGCGGAAAACCATTATCAACGGGCGTTCCACGATTTGTCGTTTCACGTGGATAAGCTGCATACGGAGCTTGGCAATACGCTCGCGGTGAATTCAACGTCTCAGGACGCCTACAAAAAAGGGCTGATCAACGTTTGGCGGATCACGAGCGAAGCCCAGAACGAAATTAGCCAATTGCCGCTGACTTTGCTGCCTTTTAACAAAACTGAGGAGTTTTTGGCTAATATTTCGAATTTTGCTTATCGTGCGGCGGTCCGCGATCTTTCCAAAAATCCGCTGGACGGAAACGAAATGAAGACGCTCAATACGCTGCACGAGCGCGCGGCGGAAATTTCTAAAGATTTGCGCGGTGTTCAAAACAAGGTCATTCAAAACAACTTGCGCTGGATGGATGTCGAGCTCGCGCTGGCTACGCAGAAGGAGCCTCATGACAACGTCATCGTCGACGGGTTCACTACGGTAGATAAAAAGGTGCGCGAATATCCGGAAATCAACTGGAGTCCGGCGGTCATGAGCATGTATCAGAAGCGGGACATGCATATGCTCTCCGGCCCGGAGACGAATGCCGACGAAATTAAGCAAAAGGCCGCCCAGTTTCTTGGCATTCATGACCCGTCCGGGCTTCAGGTCGTAGAAAACGGACCAGGAACCGAGTACCAGTCTTTTAGCGTAACGGCGCCTAAACAAGGTACGGCGGACGGCGCTCATTTGGACTATTCGAAAAAAGGCGGCCAGCTTTTGTGGTTCGGGGCTTCCCGCAATGTGCCCGAAAAGAAGCTCGATTTGCGGCAAGCACGTGACATCGGGGCGCAGTTCCTGGATCAGCATGGCTACAAGAACATGACCGCCGTCAGCTACGACGAATACGGAAACGTCGCCAATATGACGTTTGCACCGCGCACGAACGACGTGATCAATTACGTGGAAAAGGTTGCGGTTCAGGTGGCGCTCGACAACGGCGAAGTGACGGGACTTGAAGCGGCCGATTACGTGTATGGTAAAAAGGACCGCCAGATCAAAGCGCCGAAGCTGACGGCAGACGAAGCCCGTAAAACGCTGAATGCCGATTTTAAAGCAGATAGTGTTAACCAGGCGCTGATCAAGAACGATATCGACGAAGAGGTGCTCTGCTACCAATATATCGGCCGCGTCAACGGCGGACTGTACCGGATCTACGTTAATGCCGAGAGCGGCGCGGAAGAGAAAATCGACCGCTTGGGCGCCGAAGAAGCCGCCGCCGTCACGCCAACTTGAAGTTCAGTTTTTTTCTAGTCCTCCCAAAGCCCGATGCGTTCGGGCTTTTTTGCATTCTTGCTTCTTTTGTTTTGGGGTGGTACTTGGTGATGAGCCGAAGGCGAAATCGCGATTGGCGGCGAGTTTTTTGACCTGGTCCCAATTCTATAGAAAATTGTTCCATGGGACCGGGTCAAAACGTGTTTGAGCATTAGCCAATCGCGATTTCGCCGCAGGCCGCGCCACCGTTCCTCTCACCGTCCCTAACACTACCCAACAAAACTCCGAACGCTGCGCGCTCACCCCTTCCCATATTCTCTGCACGTGCTATAATAAAGCTTGGACTTATCGAAGTTTACACCCCGGGGAGGTGAGCCGATTGCTGCCGAAAGTAAACCAGATGCTCTTTATCCAAATCAATTCCATTGATGACGAAGAGGCGAGGCAGGAATACAAATCGAGGATCGCAGACGTCTCGGACACTTATATCAGCATGGAAGTTCCAATGAACGACAAATCGGGGAAGCTGAAGCGTTTGTATCCGGGCGACGAGCTTTCCGTTTATTTTATAACCGAGGGCGGCATGAAAAACTACTTCAACTCGTCCGTACTCGGATTTTCCGACGATGTGATCAGGCTTGTCCTGATCAAAAAGCCCGAACCGGAATCCATTACGAAAGTGCAGCGGCGCAACTTTTTGCGAGTGCCGGCCGTGCTCGAAATTGCCGTGAAGTTCTCGGAGCAGCTGCAGTTCGTATCGCTGACCGACGATGTCGGGGGCGGAGGCATTTCCTTTCTTTGCGAAGGATACGTGCCTGCCGAGACCGGCTGTACGGTCGAGTGCTGGCTGCTTGTCCCGTTCAAAAGCGGTCTGATCGAGCACGTGCCGTTCAAGAGCGAAATCGTGCGCGTCAAAGTGCTGGAGACGGGTAAAAAGCAGGTCATGATGCGCTTTTCGGAGATCACGGACCGCGAACGCCAAAAAATTATCCGGTACTGCTTTGAGCGGCAGTTTGATATCCGCAAAAGATAATACATATTAACTTGGCATGACGGGCACACTATCCCCCAAATATTGGAGGGCCAGGTGACCGTGGATGAACACAAAGAATCAAAATGAATCGGACGATAGGTACGAAGAATTATTTTTGCAGTTTGCTCATCGGGCGGAACGATGGATTGCCTGGGCATTGGCCGGGTGCGCCATTGCTTTGGTCGCCTCCCAATTGCTGCTTCTTGACTCGCGAATCCGCTATGCTTTAGTCAAGGTAGAGCAGTTGGAGGGACTGCCTTATTCCATGTCCCAGCTTCGGACCGCGGAAGGAAAATAATGGCGTGACGTGAGTTTTGCAATCCGCGGTAAAACTATGGTATAATTTTCTTCGTTCGAGGCTTCGGCCTGTTTTTTTTTCAGGCTGCTCGTCCGCTTCATTTTGTAAGGAGGCCGCATTTTGGAAAAGTTTAACATCGCAATCGACGGTCCGGCGGGAGCGGGGAAAAGCACGATCGCTCGTCTGGTCGCCGGTGCGCTCGGCTTCGTCTATGTCGATACGGGAGCCATGTACCGAGCCGTGACCTGGAAGATTTTACGGGAAGGCCTTCAAGAGGAACAAATCTCGGACATGATTGCGCTCACAGGCCGTATGGACATTCGCTTAGTACCGGGCAGCGATGGCCAAATGGTCTTTGTCGATGGCGAAGACGTGACGGGCATGATTCGCCTAGCGGAAGTGACCGGAAACGTCTCCAGAATCGCTTCCATCGCTGAAATTCGCAATATCCTTACCGCCAAACAGCAGGAAATGGCCCGAAGCAAAGGAATTGTCATGGACGGCCGGGATATCGGCAGTCATGTGTTGCCTGATGCCGAGGTCAAGGTGTTTTTGACCGCAAGCGTCAGTGTCCGCGCCCAGCGCCGGTTCAAAGAAATTTGCGATTTGCAGCCGGATATCACGCTTGAGAGATTGGAGCGCGATATTGCGGAGCGGGACCGGATGGACGAGCAGCGCGAGGCTTCGCCGCTTGTGAAAGCGCCGGATGCCGTGCTGCTGGATACGACCGATATGACGATACCGCAAGTGGTGGATCGCATTTTGGAGCTTTGCAAGCTCCGGGTCGGTGGGAGGCTGTAGCATGATGTACGTCTTTTTTCGGGGAATTTTTCGCGTCTTATTCCGTACCGTGTTTTTTTTGCGGGCGGAAGGGCTTGAGAACATTCCCGCCGAAGGCGCCGTCGTTCTGTGCGGCAACCACACCAGCAACTGGGACCCGCCGCTGATGGGCAGCCCGCTGAAGCGAAAGGTGCATTACATGGCCAAGGCCGAGCTGTTCGACGTTCCTGTTTTGGGATACATTTTGCCGAGAATCGCGGCATTTCCCGTCAAGCGCGGCGGTGTCAGCAAAGAGTCGATCCGCTTGTCACTGCAGCTGCTTAAAGACGGCGAGGTTATGGGCATTTTCCCGGAAGGGTCGCGCAGCAACGCGGGAGGCATGGGTAAAAAGGGAGCGGCCAGCCTGGCATTGAAATCCGGGGCTGTAGTCATTCCGGCAGCCATTATCGGCAATTATAAGCCGTTTCGGCAAATGAAGGTCGTGTATGGTCCGCCAGTCGATTTGAGCGAATTTGAGAACAGCGGTTCGGAAGGCTTGGAACAGGCGACCGACAAAATCATGAGCACGATCCGAAGCATGGTCAAGCAGCACGAATCGAAATGATAAATTGTGGCATACTTAAGAAAATGATGAAGTAAATTTTTTATCCAAATACATTACACGTTGTCAGGTTGTTTAAGGAGGGTAATTGGACATGTCAGAAGAAATGAAATTTGATCAAGAAGTTCAATCCGCAGAGGTATCTCAGGAAGAGTCCATGGCGAATGTCAACATCATTAAAAAAGGTGACATCGTTACCGGCAAAGTCATTAAAGTGGATGCGGATCAAGCGGTTGTCGACGTAGGCTACAAATACGACGGCACCGTGCCTGTGCGCGAGCTTTCTTCGGTCCAATTGGACAATGCGGAAGAGATCGTTCAAGTCGGTCAAGACGTCGAACTGAAAGTTCTTACTATCGATGACAACAAGGAAAAGCTGGTGCTTTCCAAACGCGCCATCGACAGCGAGAAATCGTGGGAGAAGCTTGCGGCAGACATGGAAAACAAAACGATTCTCGAAGCGAAAGTCGCCGAAGTGGTTAAAGGCGGTCTTGTTGTTGACGTAGGTCTGCGCGGATTCGTTCCGGCTTCCATGGTTGAGCGCACGTTCGTCGAAGATTTCAGCGATTACAAAGGCCGCACGCTGCGTCTTCGCGTAAAAGAAATGGACCGCGAGAAAAACAAGGTCATTCTTTCTCAAAAAGACGTGCTGGATGAAGAAATCGAAGCGAAAAAGCAAGAGACGATTGCGAAACTGTCGGTCGGTCAAGAACTGACGGGAACGGTTCAACGTTTGACGCAATTCGGCGCTTTTGTCGATATCGGCGGCGTGGACGGACTCGTTCATATCTCCGAGATGGCTTGGCATCATGTCGAGCATGCGTCCGAAGTTGTGAAGGAAGGCGACCAAGTCCGCGTTCAAGTTCTGAAATTGGACCCGGCCAACGAACGCATCTCCTTGAGCATCAAAGCAACGCAGCCGGGACCTTGGGAGTCCGTGAAAAACAAGATCAATATCGGCGATATCGTTACAGGTACGGTTAAACGGATCGTGCAATTCGGCGCATTCATCGAAGTGGCTCCGGGTGTTGAGGGCTTGGTTCATATTTCCCAAATCGCACACCGCCACATCGCAACGCCGTTCGAGGTGCTGAAAGAAGGTCAAGAGGTTCAAGTGAAAGTGTTGGATATGAACCCGGACGAGAAGCGCATTTCGCTCAGCATCAAAGAAACGGAAGAAGCGCCGGCCCGTGAACCGAGAGCTGAAAGAGAGCGCGCGCCGAAACGGGAATCCGTTTCCCACGAAGAACTCCAAGGCCTGAACCTGACGCTCGGCGAGCGTTTTGGTGACAAGCTGAGCAAATTCAAGTAAACCGCTGTCTATAGACGAAAAGAGGAATCAGGGGTGCGCATACCGCGAAAAATGGAGCATGTTCATCATGCGCTCCGGCTTGGGCAAAGTGGCGAGCAAGGCTTCCGCGACATTAAGCTGGTCCATAATTGTCTCCCTGGTATTTCTTCGGAATCCATAGCATTGCATACCCGAATCGGCGAACTCCTACTGAGCTCGCCGATTGTTATTAATGCGATGACCGGAGGGGCCCGGGAGACCGAAGAAATTAACCGGGAGCTTGCCGTCGCCGCTCGTGAGACGGGGCTTGCTATGGCGGTAGGCTCGCAGATGGCCGCTATCAAAAACCCCGAGACGGCCGCAAGCTACCGTATCGTAAGAAAGATGAACCCGCACGGCGTCGTGTTTGGCAATCTGGGCAGCGAAGCGACGCTGGAGCAGGCGTTAAAAGCAGTGGATATGCTGCAAGCCGATGCGCTTCAAATCCACCTCAACGTGATGCAGGAGCTGATCATGCCCGAAGGAGACCGGGATTTTCGGGGAATGCTCGAACGAATCCGGACGATCGTCGAACGGGCGGGCGTCCCCGTTATCGTCAAGGAGGTCGGCTTCGGCATGGTGCGGGAGAGCGCCGAGAAGCTGATCAGCTGCGGGGTTAGAGGTATCGATGTCGGCGGATCGGGCGGCACCAATTTCGCCGCAATCGAGAACGCCCGGCGCGATCTTCCGATGGACTGGCTGAACGATTGGGGCTGCAAGACTAGCATCGCGCTGTTGGAAGTATTGGAGGCTAAACGACGTATGGACCGGCCGGACGTGGCGGTCGTAGCGACGGGCGGCATTACAGGCGCGCTTGAGATTTGCAAAGCTTTAACGCTTGGAGCCTCCGCGGTCGGTATGGCCGGAGCTATGCTGCGAGTGCTGCGTACATCCGGGACCGAAGCGTTGATCGGGCAAATCGCATCATGGCATCGCGAGCTCCAACTGCTGATGACGGCGTTGGGCGCATCCCGAATTGAAGCTTTGCACGAGCTTCCGGTCATCATTACATCGGAAACGGCAGAGTGGTGCTCCGTACGGGGAATAGATGTCTCTGTCTACGCAAGGCGATCGGGTTATGCTTAAGGATTGACTAAAACTAAATAAAGAAAGCCATACTAAGGAAAAAGAAGAACATGCTTTTTCTGCGGGTGAGAGCGAATGAATGCGGGTTACGTGTCCTTACTGCTAATCGTCGTTGCGCTGATTTTGTTCGCGAGTGGCTGGAAGAACGTCATATTAAGAGGTATCACTCCTACGAGTCTACTTCTTTTTTTTATGCTTTGGATATTGTTTATGCGGTGGAGCACGGACTGGGGCGGGATTCAGGTATACGGCTGCACGCTGCTGCTGCTGGCTGTTTCGCTCTGGGTCATGGTCCGCACGCCGAGATTTTTGTATCGATTCCATTTGCTTTCCATCGCCCTGCTGCTCGGGTCGGTCTATTTCTTCTTGAGGGAGACGCTGCATCTGATGCCCGCGGTCATCTGGTTCAGCTCGGAATGGACCGTTGCCGCAAGCGTCGGTTTTTTGGCAGCGGCACTGCTGCGATGGCCGCTGCTGCAGATCGCAGGACTGTCGCTCGGACTGCTGATCGGCGATGTTATGTTGGCCTGTGCGCACCGGGAACAGCTTGCGATGACGCTCGGGCAAGCGGAATTTCAAGACGCGTGGTGGCTGACGGCCTTTGCGGCCCGAGGTTGTTCTCTACTGCTGGAAGGGATGGTCGCTGGGACCAAACTGGTATTTAAGCGTGCGCGGCAAAGGATTAGGGCGGACAGTGAGCCGGAGAACGATTGACAGATGGAAGCTGTTACCTTGGAAGGAAGGAGACGCGATCGACGTGTGGATTTGGCTGGTGGAGCAAAAATATACCGTAGGAATCATATTGGGCGTCATGTTCGGTGTGCTGGCACGGCTGACGATGCTGCGGACCGATTACCGGCAATATCCGACTTATCCTCACGGCAAAATCATTCATCTTTCCTTGGGCGTTATCGCGGCGGGGCTCGGCTCGGTCGCCGTCCCTTCGCTGCTGGATAAGAACTATACAGCCATGACGTTCTTGGCTATGGCGGCGCAGCAGTTCCGGGACGTCCGCAATATGGAGCGCCAGACGCTGAGCAAGATCGACAGCCTGGAGCTGGTGCCGCGGGGCGCGACCTATATCGAAGGGATTGCGATGGTGTTTGAAGGGCGCAACTATTTGGTCATTTTTACCGCGTACGCTACGGCGTTCTTCGGCATCGTGTTCCCTTGGTATTGGGGGTTTGTGGCCGGCATTGCCGCAATTCTGGTCACCAATATGTTTAAGACAGGCAAAACCTTGTCGGCGATTGCAAATGTAAACATCGGCCAGGTGCGGCTGGACGGACCGAATCTGTTCGTGGACGACATTTATATCATGAACGTCGGATTAAGCGATACGCAAGACGTCATCCGGAAAAAAGCCATCGGAATTGTGCTTGTGCCCAAAAACAAAAATGCCAGGGTTACCTTGGCTAATCCGGGACAGCGGCAGGCGCTGCTGCATGACGTGTCAACGATTATGGGCGTCCATCGCGACGAAGGCGAACCGGCGCTCGTTCCGCTGGCTAAGCTGGATATGAATGACGGACGGCTCGCGGTGCTGCTGCTTCCGCAGGAGCGCGATCCGGAGAAAGCCCGGCAAGTCGCGATGAACTCGCCGGTGCTGGAAAGCGCCGTGCGGATGCCGAGCGAAGCGCATGTGCAAAAAGGTGGAAAAGCGGGAGGATAGCGCTTATGGGACAAATTATGGCGGTAGTGGCTACGGAAGCAAACCGGCAGACGGTGGCAGGCGGTGCTCCCATCTTTATCGCGGACGATGCAAATCAGCAGCAGCAAGTAGCCTTTAAGCTGGAAAAAATTTTGGATTCGGCGGCTCACGATTTGGAGAACGGGATCGTTATTTTAGTGAAGCATTAACGGTTGGAAGGCTACCCGCTAATGTTTCGTTCATTTACTTGTGAATTCGATTTTGATATAATATCAGAGCTTGCAAGCCTTGAAAACAGGCTTGTCTTTGTACATAACGTCCCTTGGCCGAACGGGCGGAGGGAGACATGAAGCAACATTGCGGTAATCGAAGAAGGGAATGAAGTGCATGGCAAGACCAATCATAGCGATTGTCGGCCGTCCGAACGTGGGCAAATCTACGGTATTTAACCGTATTATCGGCGATAAGCTGGCTATTGTGGAAGATAAACCGGGGGTTACCCGGGACCGGCTGTACGGCAGGGGAGAATGGCTGGACACCGAGTTCAGCGTCATCGACACCGGCGGGATTGAGGTCGACGGGGAAGATCAGATCATGAAGTCCGTACGCGTTCAAGCGGAGCTTGCCATCGAGGAAGCGGACGTCATCGTGTTTATGGTGGATGCCAAAGCGGGCATTACGCCGGCGGACAGCGAAGTCGCGGAAATGCTGTTCCGGGCGAAAAAGCCGGTTATCGTTGCCGTCAACAAAGTGGATAATCTGAAGCGGATGGACGATATTTACGAGTTCTACAGCCTCGGCTTCGGCGAAATCGTCGGCATCTCCGGCTCTCACGGTACGGGAATCGGCGATCTGCTTGATGAGGTGATCAAGCATTTTCCGGACACGAGCGAGGAAGAGTACGGCGAGGATGTGATCAAGGTTGCATTGATCGGCCGGCCGAACGTCGGGAAATCGTCGCTCGTCAACGCTATCCTGGGAGAAGAACGCGTCATCGTCAGCAATGTCGCCGGAACGACGCGCGATGCGATCGATACGCCTTTTGAGAAGGACGGACAAAAGTACGTCATCATCGATACGGCGGGGATGCGCAAGCGCGGCAAAGTATACGAGACGACGGAGAAGTACAGCGTCATGCGCGCCATGAAGGCGATCGAGCGGGCGGACGTCGTGCTGGTCGTCATTGACGGCGAGGAAGGCATTATCGAGCAAGATAAGCATGTCGCCGGGTATGCGCACGAGGCTGGCAAAGCGGCGATCTTCGTTGTGAACAAATGGGATATCGTGGAAAAAGACGATAAAACGATGCATCAGTTCACGCAAAAAATTCGCGACCATTTTTTGTTTATGACCTATGCTCCCGTCGTGTTTTTGTCGGCCAAGACGAAGCAGCGGCTGCATAAGCTGTTCCCGATCGTGACCAATGTGGCCGAGCAGCATGCGGCGCGTGTGGCGACGCATGTGCTGAATGACGTCGTGTCCGATGCCGTGGCCATCAACCCGCCGCCGACGGATAAAGGGAAACGTCTACGTATCAATTATGCGACGCAGGTAGCGGTCAAGCCTCCGACCATCGTTTTCTTCGTCAACGATCCGGAGCTGATGCATTTCTCCTATCAAAGATATTTGGAAAATAAAATTCGCGGCGCGTTCGGTTTTGAGGGAACGCCTCTGCGTATGTTCACGCGTCGCAAATCGGACGATGAATAGGGGAGAACCGCGGTGACTAACTTCCTCTCACTTTTGATCGGTTATTTGATCGGCTCAGTCAGCTTCAGTTATTTGGCAGGCAAACTGTTGAAAGGCATCGATATACGGGAACACGGAAGTGGGAACGCAGGGGCGACGAATACGCTGCGGGTGCTCGGCAAAGGGCCGGGCATCGCAGTGCTTCTCTTGGATGTATTGAAGGGCGTGGCGGCCGTCTGGATCGGCACGTGGCTGAGCGGGAGCGATCCGCTGTTTGAAGTGCTTGCGGGGATCAGCGTCATCGTTGGGCACAATTGGCCGGTGTTTTTCGGGTTTCGGGGAGGCAAGGGCATTGCCACGACGATCGGAGTGATGGTGACGCTTGCCTTTTTGCCTGCACTTATCGCCGGGATTGTTGCTATTGTTTCTATTGCTATTACGCGTTACGTTTCTCTGGGATCTCTATTGTTTACCGCACTTTTGCCGATTTTAATATGGTTTATGGCCGGTTCCCGGGAAATTTTCGCGCTCAGCCTGCTTCTATTCGTATTCGCTTGGGTCAAGCACAGGGGCAATATCATGAAGCTGTTAAAAGGAAAAGAGAACAAGCTTGGTGCCAAAAAGCAAGCTTGACGAAATAAACGGAGGTGTTCGTTCATGCCGATTTCCGGTAAAACCGCCGTGCTGGTAGCGGGAAGTTGGGGAACGGCCATTGCTTCGGTGCTGGCGGATAACGGCCGCGACGTGCTGCTGTGGTCCCGCAACCGCGACCAGGTACGGGAAATTAATGAGGAGCACCGCAACAGCCGGTTTTTGCCCGGGGTTTTGTTGTCTTCGCGGATTCGGGCGACCGATTCGATGGAAGAAGCCGTGAAAGATGCGGAAGCCGTCGTGGTTGTAGCACCGTCCTCGGCCATGCGGGATATCGCCGGTCAGCTTAAGCCGCATTTGAGCCCCAATTCGCTTCTGGTCCACGCGACCAAAGGGTTCGAGGCCGGAAGCTTAAAGCGCATGAGCGAAGTGCTGGCGGAAGAGCTGACGTCCTACGATTTGAACCGTCTGGTCGTGCTGTCCGGGCCAAGCCATGCGGAAGAGGTCATCCGGCAATGCCCGACTACGGTTGTTGTTGCTTCGCTGGATAAAGAAGCCGCCGAGCAGGCGCAGGATTTATTGATCAACTCGTATTTTCGCGTATATACGAACCCCGACGTCATTGGTGTTGAAGTTGGCGGAGCGCTCAAAAATATTATTGCGCTCGGAGCAGGTCTCAGCGACGGGTTGGATTTCGGAGATAACGCCAAAGCAGCTCTGCTTACCCGGGGACTGGCCGAAATCGCCAGACTTGGGACGGCGATGGGGGCGAGTCCGTTAACGTTCGCGGGATTGGCCGGAATCGGAGATTTGGTGGTTACGTGTACGAGCAGGCACAGCCGCAACTGGCGGGCCGGATCGATGCTGGCACAGGGGTATTCGCTGGAAGAGGTGCTTCAGCGGATGGGAATGGTTGTAGAAGGCGTCAAAACGACGCAGGCCGCCTATCGGTTGTCCCAGCACTATAAGATTTCCATGCCGATTACGGAACAGCTGTACCACGTCCTGTTTAACGGGAAAAGCCCGAAAACGGCCGTAGAGCATTTGATGGGACGGGGGCCCCGGCACGAAACCGAAGAAATCGCCGACGATTCTCAAAACGGTTGGCTTCGTTAAGGCAAGCGCCTATACCGAAGGCAACTTTTCCACATATACTACCTCAGGCTCTATTGCATAACCAGTCTGAGGAGGGACGACGATGGCAGATAATAACATGCCGAAAGACGTGCTCAATGTGGTGAAGAAAAAAACCGGCAAAAGCGTCTCCGAGAAAGATATATACAAGCTTGCGAGCGGGGTAAAGCCGTCCACGCTGCAGAGCGATACGCAGCTGCGGCAGTTGATTAAGCAAGTTGCGGGTCTTGTGAATGTTCCCGTTTCAGATCAAACGACGAAAGAGCTGATCCAAGCCATTAAAAGCAGCAAAGTGAGTACGGACAATTTGGAACAGCTCATGAAGATGATCATGAAGAAGTAAAGTGACATTTTTAACAGTTTTATGGCATGAGCCGCCGGTCAAGCGCGCTTATGCTTTTTTTGTGTTATGATGGAGTCAATTACGTTACCATGCTAGGGGTTGGAAAAACTATTATGTCGCCGTTGGACAAAATGTGGGCATCTTTTATTGCGATCGGTTTGATGGTTCTCGCTTCGCTGCTGATCACGTTTGCGAGAAATAAAACGACGGGCATTATCCGGTTTGTGCTGTCGCTGGCCGCGTTCCTGATGTTTATCCCGATTTTTATTTATATGGTCGTATCCCTATTGTAAGGAGTTTGGCAGCTCATGATAACTTTAAAAGGACGCAGAGTAACGAAATCGATCGAACCGGTGACGGGGTTCACGATCTTGGATTTGGCGCTGAAGGCGGAAGTGGACTGGGGGTTCTCCTGCATGAGGGGCACCTGCTCGCGCTGCCGCTGTCAAGTAAGCGAGGGGATGGAGCATTTGAACGCTCCGACGGACGAGGAGCTGGACAATTTGGAGCCGGAAGAGCTGGAGCAAGGCTTTCGGTTAGGCTGTCAGGCGAAAGTAAAAAGCGAGGGCGCGATTGCCGTTGCGCATAAGCCTTATTTTTGACCATTTTGCTTAGCATAGGATGATAAGATGAATACTCAACAACTTGGCACGGTGCCGGAACCGCTCAAAACGATTTTTTCCGAGCTTGCTGTACATACACGGGAATCTGACTCCATTTGGTTGGTTGGCGGCAGCACCGGACTGCTGCTGCAAGGCGTGGAGCTTAGCACGCTTCCCCGGGACTTGGATTTATACGCTGACCGGCGCGATGCGGAGGCTTTGCATGTGGCGCTTCGCCCGTTCGCGACAGACGAGCAGACGAGGAGTGAAACGTCCATTTACCGGTCGTTGCTCAGCCATTATGAGATGAACGGCGTCAAGGTGGAGCTGGTCGGGGCTTTCGAGGTACGGGCGATGGACAGCGAATATCTCGTGGAAGCCGAGTATTTGGCGCGAACGCATGCGTCTGCTGTTTTGTATGGCGAAGGAGAGGCCGTCCGGTTAATGCCGCTGGCCCACGAACTGGTGTTTAACGTGCTGAGGGATCGCCCGGATCGCTATGAAGCGATTGCAAGGGTGTGCCGAGTCCGGGAGCCGGAGCGTCACAGGCTGGTTCTCGATGATTTGATTGCCCGCAACCGTTTCAGTGGGGAGCTCGCCGACAGGCTGCGTACGCTGCTCGACCCGAAAGCGGCGAATTAACGGAAGGAGCGCGCGTATGGCCGCGAAAGTGACTTTTTTACCCGACAACAAAACGTTGGAAGCAAGACCGGGCACGACGCTTCTGGACGCGGCACGGCGCGCCCGCGTGCATATCCGTACCCGGTGCGGGGGCAAGGCGGCTTGTCTGATGTGCAAGGTTCGCGTGACGGAGAACGCCGGTACTGGGCTGGCCGGGCTGAACCGCAATGAGGCGCTGAAGCTCGGCGGCTTGCAGCAGGAAGGCTATCGTCTGGCCTGCCAGGCGAAAATCACCGGGCCTGTTACGGTGCTCGTGCCGGAGGATCCGTTGAAGAGCGCTATACGCAAGCAGTTGGAGAAGCAGGAGGAGGAATGGTGATGAAGCGTTGGCTGCAGGCGGCGTCTTTGCTGCTGGTCTGCGCGCTGCTCGGCGGCTGCATGTATCCGAAGGAGATGCGCAAGGAAAGCCAGATTGCGAGCGGTGAGTATGTGATCGTCGTTCAGAACGCGGTCGATCAATTTAAGGCGAAAACCGGCGTGCTGCCGATCAAAAACTTCGAGGCGACCACACCGCTATACGAACAGTATCTGATCGATTTCAAAAAGCTGAAAGGGCGTTACCTTAGCGAAGTGCCGGCCAACGCGTTCGAGAACGGCGGGACGGCGACCTACGTCCTGATCGATGCGGAGACGAAGCCGACGGTGAAGATGATGGATCTGCCTTCGTTCCAGCAAACGGTCGAACTGCAGCAGGAAGTGGACCGTTACAAATCAAAAACGGGCATGCTGCCGGCAGGGGAAACGATCGCTCCCGGATTTGTCGCCATCGATTATGCCAAGCTGAACCGGCAGCCTCTGGAAGTGACCAGCATGTATACGCGCTCGGTAAAGCTTCCTTTTCTGATGAGCGAAGCGGGTCAGGTCGCCATCGATTACGCGCCCGAAATGATGCGGCTTATCGATAAGAAGCAGCTTCAAAGCCGTCTGGATGCAAAGCAGGATTTGCGCGCGTTGCTCGTTCAGGAATCGTATTTCGTCCCTGCGCGCTCGTTTGCTTACATGTGGAAAGATAATAAGCCGGTTCCCGTCCCGGAATCGTTCTAACCTAGCCTCTATCAACCTTCCAGCCAAGGTGATAGAGGTTTTTTTCTTGCCATAGCTAGAATAATCGTAGAATCTCCTACATATATTTGTCAGGGATGAAGTTAAGGACGCAAGCGGCGAACACGGGAAAGCCGGATTTCCGGTGAAAATTATTTCTGCGCCTATCATCATATTTTGAACCGCCGTACATATATTTGTACTAGTCCAAAGCGTGTACGAGTTTCGTCTTAAACAACCTGTAGGAGGGATTCTCATTGGAAAAAGTGGATATCTTTAAGGACATTGCAGAGCGTACTGGCGGGGATATTTACCTGGGGGTCGTTGGAGCGGTCCGTACGGGAAAATCAACGTTCATCAAGCGCTTTATGGAGTCGATCGTGCTGCCGAACATCCAGAATGAAGCCGACCGGATCCGGGCAACCGACGAATTGCCGCAAAGCGCCGCTGGACGGACGATTATGACGACGGAGCCGAAATTCGTACCGAACAATGCCGTGCAGCTGCATGTTGCTGAAGGACTGAATGTCAACGTTCGACTGGTCGACTGCGTCGGGTATGTTGTCGAAGGCGCCAAAGGATATGAGGATGAGAACGGCCCGAGGATGATCAATACGCCGTGGTTTGATGAAGCGATTCCGTTCCAGGAAGCCGCGGAAATCGGCACGCGCAAAGTGATCCAGGAGCATGCGACGCTAGGCGTCGTCATTACGACGGACGGCTCGATCGCGGAAATTCCGCGCACCTCTTACGTGGATGCAGAGGAGCGTATCATTAATGAACTAAAGGAAGTTGGAAAGCCGTTCATCGTCATCGTAAACTCCACCCGCCCGCAGAGCGATGCCGTGATTGAGCTGCGCAACGAGCTGCAGGCGAAGCACGACGTGCCGGTCGTGGCGATGAGCGTTGCCAATATGAGTGAGGACGACATGATGTCTGTGCTTCGTGAAGTGCTGTACGAATTCCCGGTTCACGAGGTCAACGTGAATCTGCCCAGCTGGGTCATGGTGTTGGAGGAGAACCACTGGCTCCGTTCCAGCTTTGAGAACTCCGTCCGCGAGACGGTTCAGGACATTCGCAGACTCCGCGACGTGGATCGGGTTGTCAGTCATTTCGAGGAATATGAGTTTATCGATAAAGCGGCGCTGGCCGGAATGAATATGGGGCAAGGGGTCGCGGAAATCGATCTGTACGCGCCCGACGAGCTGTATGACCGCATTCTTATGGAGGTCGTTGGTGTGGAAATCCGCGGCAAGGATCACCTGCTGCAGCTCATGCAGGATTTTACGCATGCCAAGCGCGAGTACGATCACTTCGCCGAAGCGCTCGAAATGGTCAAAACGACTGGCTACGGGATTGCTCCGCCGACGCTCGCGGAGATGGCGCTCGACGAACCGGAGCTCATCCGGCAAGGCTCCCGCTTCGGCGTCCGGCTCAAGGCGACGGCGCCGTCGATTCATATGATCCGCGTCGACGTGGAGTCGGAATTCTCGCCGATTATCGGCACAGAGAAACAAAGCGAGGAGCTCGTTCGTTACTTGATGCAGGATTTCGAGGACAACCCGCTCAAAATCTGGGAATCCGATATTTTCGGACGGTCGTTGCACTCGATTGTACGCGAAGGCATTCAAGGCAAACTGGCCATGATGCCGGATAACGCGCGCTACAAGCTCCAGGAAACGCTTGGACGGATTATAAACGAAGGCTCCGGCGGCCTCATTGCGATCATTTTGTGAGAGGATTCTCCTTTTTCGTAAAAAATGCACTCCGAAGGGTGCATTTTTTGTGTTTGCACTTGAAAATGATGAACGCGTGTATTACTATAATCTTGTTTCTTCACCTTTGCATCGTTCCGAATGTATATTTTTCAGCGAAACGGTTAACAAAGAAAGTAACAGGAATCGTTTGTTTCGGGGGGAGGTGAATCGCATGAATAAATCCGATTTGATCAATAAGGTAGCGGAGTCCACTGAGCTTTCCAAAAAGGACGCAACCAAAGCGGTTGAAGCCGTCTTCGAAGCTATTTCCGAGGCGCTTCAAGGCGGAGATAAGGTACAATTGGTCGGATTTGGAAACTTCGAAGTTCGTGAGCGTTCCGCCCGCAAAGGCCGCAACCCGCAAACCGGCGAAGAAATCGAAATTCCTTCCAGCAAAATCCCGGCCTTCAGACCTGGCAAAGCACTGAGAGACGGAATCCAGTAAGCTCTTGCGGCTTTTAGGCTTTCTACATAATGGAGCCGGTCCAGCGGCTCGGAAAGGCGCTCGAATGCGGTTCGGGCGTTTTTTCTTTTCTTTGGAAAAATCCTTTACAATCGATAGGGTATAAGATATAATACTCTTTGCCGGATTTTTTTGCCGGATCATTTTCGGGGTATGGCGCAGTCTGGTAGCGCGCACCCTTGGGGTGTCCACGCTAAAAATTACGGTATTTAAACGTTAGAAATCCCGTAATTACGCCGTTTTCACCACGCCGATAATAACGCTTGCGGACGCAAGGGTGAGCGCCTATTTAACGCAAGGGTGCGCTCCCTAATTACGCGAAATCACGCCGTCTCTCCGTTAAAATTACGGATAGGAGGCGTTTTTATTTTGGAAAAACGTACGGATCAACGAATAGGCAAGCGTTATAAAAACGATCGCAACGTTCGGGCAAAGCACGCGTCAATGGACGAGCTATACGAAACGTTCTTTAACGCTAAGGTTGCGGAGGGCGTGTCGAAAAGGACGCTCGAAACGTACGAGGAGAATTACCGTTTTCTATGCGATTTTTTAGCGATGACGGACACACCGCGCGAAATTAACAGCGTGACGCCGGAAGTCCTGCGGAAGTACATTACGTGGATGCTGCGGTCTAAGCGCAAGTGGGAAGGGCACGCGCACAAGGCGGAGCGGGACAAAACCGCCGGACTTTCCGCAGTCACCGTGAACACACGTATGAAGGGTTTAAGAACGATGTTCAACTTCCTTTATAACGAAGACCTCATCGAAACAAATCCGTTCCATAAAGTGAAACCTGTGCGGGAGCCAGAGAACGAAATTCAAATTATGACAGCGGAACAATTGGAACGGCTTTTGAAGGCGCCAGATAAACGGACATATGCGGGGTTTAGGGATTACGTGTTTATGTCTCTCTTGGTTGACGGGTTCTACCGCATAAATGAGGCGTTGAACCTGAAGAAATCAGACATTAATTTCGAGACGGGAATGACCTATGTAACGGCCGAGCGAGTCAAGACGCGGCGTTCAAAATCGGTTCCCCTCGAAAAAAGCACGTTGCGGGCACTATCAGATCTGATAAAGGAAAACGCGGAGTTTGATACGGACTATATTTTTCTAACGAATTACGGCAGCCTTATCTCAGACGACCGGATGCGTGACCGGATCAAGCAGCACGCGAAAAAGGCCGGCTTGGAAATCCGAGTCTATCCGCACTTGTTCCGTCACACCGCGGCGACAATGTTTTTGGAAAACGGCGGCGACGTCCGGTTCCTCGCCGAAATTCTCGGCCACGCTGACCTACGTATGGTGCTACGCTATACACACTTGTCTAAAAAATCGGTGAAGGAGCAGCACGGTAAATTTTCGCCGATCAATAACGTTATGAGCGGTCTAAGCAAGCAAAGAAAAATAAAGCGCAATTAAACGCGAAATAAGCGGTTGTTAAGACACTTTGCTGCTACGTACGTAGGTAGGGGTATTTAGGGTTACTCTAGCGCTCTAATGCCCGCCCAACGCCCTTAAAAACGAACGCCACTACTTCGGAAAACATGCCGGAGCTGCGCCACAACAACTAGGTCGCCGCAATTTCCCGATAAATACTAGCCCTAATATCCTTTTCATTGTACAATAAGGATGAATATGGGAACAGCGGGAAGGTGGCGGCGGCTTGGCTGACAAGAATTTCGAAGACCGATTTAAGGAGAAACCTTCGTCTTTTCCAAATATAGGGGCGCATGGGTATATGCGTCGCTGTGTCTATTGCGAAAGAGACGTACGCCCCGTAAGGCGGCCGTCAATAATACTACTTGCGATCCTTGTCGTTTTGTCGTTTTTCACGTTGGTCGGCGTCCTTTTGATCGCGCTGTACTTGCTTTATTTCGTCTTCTTGCAACGGAAAGAATGCCCGATTTGTCGCGGTAAAAACTTTCGGTTCACGGAGCAGCAGCGGTCGGAGTGGAGCGAGATTAAGCGCATGTTCACCGGAAAATAAATAAATAAACGAAAAATTAACGCCACTCAAGCGGAATTAACCGTTTGGGTGGCGTTGTTATTTTTACCGTCATTTTCATGTGCTTTTGCGCGTCCTAACCGATTGGACGACCGTACCTATTACTGGCGTCAAAAAGCGCTGATTAGACGTAATTTAGCGGGCAGTTTCTTTGTCCGTTTGTTTGCGCTTCAGTACGTACAGATCGCGGTCATGTTGGCCGAGTTTTTGCGCGAAGTAGTCAAGTTGCGCTTGGATATCGTTGCGGGCGGCCGGGTTCGAAATTTTTCGGAATTCCGTAGCTAATTCCGCTTGTTGAGCAGCTATTACGTTAAGTTTCTCGTTAATTGCGTCCTGGCGTTGTATTAGTGTGTTGAGTACGTCTTTTATCTCTTTTAATTCGTCCACGTCCACGTCCACGGGTGTTCCTCCTCCGTTATTACTGGCCCGTTAAGGCTGAACGAAGCAGTGACTACAGCGGTTACCCTTCGTATTCAAGGATATCAGAAATAGTATGCTTTCGACCAGATAGTTCATTTAGCGTTTTTATTATCGTACTCAAGGTGTCAAGGTCGATGCGCTTAGTTTTACCGTCGCATAGATCATAGATTAAGTTTGGACGTACCTTAGCCTCCCGCGCAATCGCGTACTTCGATACCTTCCCGCCTGTTGCTTTATCGGCAGCCTCGATCGCTTCCCCGAGTTTTATCTTTATTGACAATGACATCACCTCATCACCTCCAATTATACAACATTGTTAAATAAGTGAAAATTACTTATTGACGCATAACGCCAGAACGTATATAATCAAAAACATAACGATAGACGTTAGATCATATACGTTAATAAATGTCGGGAGGTTTCGCCGAATGCCAACATCAGAAGATTACTTCGCGCAGTTACGCACCCTGTATGCCAATGTAAAGGACGCCTATGATCGCCTTAATCGAGCACAGTCCGCGGCTGATCGTGAAGTGTCCGCCATCTACCACGAAATTGAAAGAACCGAGTTTGACGATGATAGCGCTATAGCCGTCGTATTATTGCTTCAGAACTCACTACGTAAACGCCGCGCTATTAAAGACGAGTTCCGCCGCTTAGCGCCAATCTACGAGATGTTTAATGCCAACATCGGCCCGACCGAGGAACGTTATTTCAAGATAGCCGCCAAGTCTGCCGAACTCCGTCATTCATTAAACGTAACACTAACAATCAGTGATATTTATAATTCGATAACCTAGGAGGCTCTACTTATGCAACAATCGTACCCAATCCGCTATGTCCGCCACCCATTCACGCAAAACTACCACGTCACCCTCGTAAAATACCCGCGCCAAAACGCGGTAATCCAGCCGGGCGCCTTTATTCGTGCTACCGGCGTCCACCCGCGCGCTGTCCTCGGCGCTGCTGAAATCGACCGGGCCGCTGCTGACACGTTCGGCTTCGTTCTAACGGAAGGAGCTGTCGCTATATGACGTATGGAGCACGTTTTTACACGCCCGAACCGCGCCGCCGCCGGGTCTCTCCCCGGACGATCGCGAAATTGCTCGGCCTACTAATCGCGGAAACTATCCGCCAGCTTATGTCGTAGGAGGGACCGCTGATGAAACCGTTAATAACCCGCATCAGCTACTACACGCGTAAGGTCAACCAGCACGGAGCGCGCCGCTTTGACTATATCCGTGGCCGTTCGGACCGGCAGCCGCCAGCAAACCGCGCGGAACGGCTCTATCAGTACCGCGACGCTATGTATCGGCGGATTCAGGCAACGAAGGAGGGCGGGCTTTTATGTTAACGCCGGCTTCCTTCTGCCTGACGGCCGCCACGCTGCGTTTGAACACGGCGGCATTGTGATGATCGTACCGGTCGTGCCGTTTACGCACGGCCCCGGCTGACCCGCCATATGACGAGTTTGGCCGGAACTTGCGATAAAATACCCGATCTCTTCAAAATTTGGTTGCTTTCGGAAACGGTTCGGGTTACAATAGGAACAAGAAACGAACATATGTTCGGTTTTAGAGCGAAAACTGACAAGCCCACCCGTTAAGCAACATTGACTGAAGGGAGGTGATACAGTATGCGCAAAATCAAAGTTGACGGTATGGACGCAATATTGCTACTTGATGACTTGGCCTTAATCGTCGATGTTGAAGAAGAATGTGTAATCGTTACTCGGTTCATTAGAGACGCGAAAGGCGAATTAGAGTATGACATTAAACGCGGTCATTTCGAAATCCCGATCAAGCTCCGCGACTACGCTCGGCTACAGGCCGCCGAAACTGAACTTGAAGCGTTGGTCGCGGCGCTCGCTGTTTGAACACCTGTATACGTCGATGATTCCATTACGGAGGAGACGGGACCGGTTAGCGACGGTTCACCCGGCGACTAGCAACGTCGGGGCCGCGGAAGGTTGGCGACTTACCGCGTAGTATGACATTTTTGTCCCGCAGATATTTGGCGATATAGGCGGGATGTGGCGGACGCTGGCACGTTCATCACACTGCCGGCTGATTTGGCGGTCAGCGACGGCTTCGAGCGTCCGGGCTTTGGCGGGCTCGGGCGCTCATTCCTACGCAAACTCCTGCGGCCATTAATGAAAGGATATTCGCGGCGGCAAACGCAATATCCCGGCGCCAACGTTAACGGCCGCGTTATTCGATAAAGGGTCCGACGGATACGGACGGGATGGACTCCGCGTTTAGACACCGTGTCCGTCATTATATTCAGTAATACGGGGGAACATACGTTTGGTTTCGTGAATTTCAAAAAAAAATTACCGCGACTTAATCTTTGTCACGGTGCCCTCTCGGTTTCATCATCGTAGCATCTGCCTCACTTACCTTTACGAGCCTTACAATCTCTTCTATGCTCTCGACTCTCAGCGCGGTACCGATTCGGCCAATGTGGTCAAGGTTAAGGCGATCGACAAAACCCCGGCATAGTTGACTGATTGCGGCCGGGCGGATGCCGGTCATCTCTGCAAGTTGTTTCTGGTTTAGGCCACGTTTCTTTAGGGCTTGGTTGATGTAAAGCTCAACGACAAGCGGCTCATTCTGATGTTCTTCTTCGTCCTCGGTCGTCCATTTGCTTTTGACTGCCTCCTCGCCAATTTTTGTAAAGTACTGTGATTTCATTAGGTTAGCCTCCATGAAGGTTCTATTAACCCCATTATACACAATTAGCGAGTTTACGCAAACAAAGGTTGACTAAATTACGTGTACACGTTATTATTAAAATACGGTCGCCGATTCAATTCGAAAGGAGACAGATACGTGAACGCTCAACTTAAACGTAGACATGTGTTTTCGACTGACTTACCAGCAATCGAGGCTGAAATTAAGGCGTATCAAGGTAACGCAGCACAGGCTGAACTAACGGCAGGGAACGCTATTTTAGAAATTGGAAAGCGGCTACTGTTCGTTAAGGTTAACGATTTAATTCGCGGTAAGTGGCTTCCGTGGCTTTCGTCAATTGGGATGGAACCACGCACCGCTCAACGTTATATGCAGGCATACGAGCAATTCGGAAAAACGACGTGCGCGTCGCATTTAACTGCCGGCATAATGTTTGATCTTCTGTCGATGCCCGCCGAAATTGATCGCGAGCAGTTTCTTACGAATCTGCACCTAGTCCCGTCAACAGGCGTTACGAAACTCGTTACGGAAATGACGCAAAAGGAACGGAGGGAAGTCGTACAGGCTACGAAAGGGAAAGTGATAAGGCGAGAGCCATCGGACCATACGAAACAAGCGGAACCTTCAAGATCAGAGGCAGGCCCGGATGCGTGGGCGGCTATTGAAGCGAAGGCGGAGGCTAATCTTACGGAACATGAGCGTAACACGTTATTCGGACTTCCGCTTGAGCTTGTTAAACGAGTCATGACGTCGACATTGGCGGAGCAAAAGACCGTGCTAAGCGTAGCCGCCCGGCTCTCGTCGCGTAGATTTTACGATCGAGTAGACGAGATATTTTCCGATGTTAAGTCTGGAAAATGCGCAGATACGATTTACCGCGCGCATAAGCTGAAGCCGGGGCCGCCCATAAGCGGTTGTATCGACCCGTGCGACGTGTTAGGCGTTGATCCAAGCCATAACGAACGCGATGTTAAACGAAAGTATCGCGAAATCGTTAAGAAAATTCATCCAGATCAGGGCGGGTCTGCGTTTCTTTTTAAACTCGTTCATGAGGCGTACCAAGAATATCTCGGTTAAAATTTCGCGGTAAGATTCGGACGAGCGCAGTATTACGTTTGTTCCCGTTGGATGTCTACATCCGCGCGAACGGATTGGATTATGGCGGGGCCCTTCCCGCCCTAGTCCGGCCCAAAACCGCGGCCGTCCTAGAACAACTATACATTTAACGCCGGTCTTAAACAGTAAGAGCATGGCGTCACAGTAACAGTTAATCCATTCGTCCACGGTTTTAGGACGGATGGGGCAAGGAACGAAGTGACGCGGCAGGCTCTTAGGTTCGCGCAGAGTGTCTACACTCAACGGGAACAAACGTAGTATCTGCTGCGCTCCGCTTGCAGTCTCCGCGATAAAGAGCAATCGCGTCGAACGAATTTTTGCACCCCTAGCGTGCAGAAATCGAAAAAAAAACCAGTAGTGGCGCGGCTTTCCGGCGTTTTTCCTTAAAGCGAAAGTATACGTTTTTAACGGAGTGGCGTTGTCGTAGCGAACGAAAACGGGAGGGGGTCGGATAATGAATAAGGTGACGGTAATAGATTCTGTGATGGGTAGCGGTAAAACGTCGTGGGCAATCGCGCACATGAATGAAGCGCCAACTGACCGGAAATTCATTTTCATTACTCCGTTTCTAGACGAAATCGAACGCGTAAAGTATGCCGTAATGAATCGGCAATTTATTTCACCTGACAACGATAATGTAAAGGGGCGAAAAATGTACGATCTCAAGCAGTTGATCGTTCAGGGTGCGGATATTTGTGCTACTCACAGCCTGTTTCGCGATGCTGACGACGAACTGGTCGAACTACTTACCGACGCTGGGTATACGTTGATTCTGGACGAGGCAATGGACGTCGTGGAGCGTGTTAATATCGGGCCGCAGGATATACGATCGCTCTTGATGTCGCAATATATCAAAATCGAAGAAAACCGCGTTATATGGTTATTTGACGAATATAATGACGCGCGATTTTCTGATATCAAGCGACTAGCGAAGGCGGGCAACCTGTTCATTTACCGCGATAACTTTCTAGTATGGACTTTTCCGCCGAGAGTCTTCGCGGTGTTTGAAGAGGTCTATTCAATGACGTATCTATTTAGCGGACAACTTCAACGATACTACTTCGATCTTCACGGCATTGTGTATGAGTACCGTTCGGTGCGGAAGACGGGGGGCTGTTATGAGATGTGTGACTATAATGTTCGCGCCGAGAACCGAGAGGAATTGTATGCACTTATCGAAGTATATGACGGAAAACTTAACGAGGTTGGTCGCCGTAAGAATGTGTTAAGTTCGGGCTGGCTGGACCGGGCGAGCAGCGATGTTATAGGCGAACTTAAGCGCAACCTTTATACATACTTACGAAGCCATTGTGACGCTGCGGCGGGGGAAATTATTTGGACAACGTTGAAGGACTATCGCCACCAACTTAAGGGTAAAGGGTTTGCTGATAGTTTTCTAGCGGTGAACGCGCGGGCTACAAACGAATACGCGGACAGGTGGGCTCTCGCTTACATTTACAATCGGTACATGAATCCGCAGGAGAAGACGTTCTTCCAAGAAAACGGTATTCAAGTCGACGAGGAAGCGCTGGCTGTCTCTGATCTATTACAGTGGATTTGGCGGTCTCGTATCCGAAACGGACAGCCGATAAAACTCTATCTGCCGTCGAGCCGAATGCGCTCGCTGCTTCATGCATGGGCCAATTACGAAATATAATGGAGGTGCGTGCCTGGTGACGCTTGCGGTTCTTGAATCCCTCGCTAATAGGACGGTTAAAGCCGATTTCTACAATATCCACGATCTTATGGACGAATACGCCGCCGCGATCGAGTCATATATGGCGCAGACTAGCCGCCGCGACCTCGTTACCGCCGACCGCCGTGACTGTCCCGAAGGTAAGGCGAAGCGCGTCGAGCTTAGCCGTTTTTGGAAGGCGGTCGAAACGATGGCCGAACGGGTCGATTACGTCCGCGAGAACATAGAGCGCGCCAGTAACCGGGAGGCTAACATCGCGAGAACCCGCCGCGAGTGGGAAACGCTGGAACGGGCGTACCTCGAAGAGACGATCGGTAAACGGCCTGTTCTGCCGGCGGGTGATAAGCGTCGGGTATGCGCGGCTTGGGGCTGCCGTACCGTCTACCTACCGAGAACAAAGCGTCCGTCTAAATTCTGTAGCGAAAAGTGCCGACGTAATCAGAAGTCGGCGGAGGCGCGGCTGAAGGCAAACGGAACGTATCTGCCCGTCAAGGAATACGATCATTATCGGCAGACATACGCCGCACTCCGGAGTACAGCGTGGGAGGCATCGCTTGGGGCCGCTCACGGGGTTGCGACCGACGGAAGGGACTACCGGAAAAGAACGAGGCGCGGCCGGACAAGTCGGGAAGTGGCGTATTTCGACCGTCTCCGAGAGCGGAGGGAACGGGAAAAGCCGGGCAAAGTGGTCCGGTATAATTTAGCGGACGTTGCGCATATCTTCGACGAACGCGGGCGGCTTCAATTCGTGGAATAATTTTATATTATAGTTAGAAGAAGATTCGGCGACCCGTTCAGGGTTTGGCCGGATTTTTTGTTTTATTTAGGGATTCAGCAACATTTGTTGCTAGAAAGGGGCTCTGACAATGATGATCGACAGCGACGTTTTACACAAGATTCGGAAGGTTTACCGCTTGACGCTCGAAGAGATGGCAGCTTTGCTCCGTGTCTCTAAGTCCCACCTTTGCCGAATTGAGAGTAACGAACGTACTTTGACGCCGACGATCCGCGGAAACCTCGTAGCGGAACTCCACCTAACACCCGTCAAATTAGCGGAAATCCTTCGGTTATACGACGAGTTCTCGGTAGGCAGGAGGAGCGGCCGAACATCTTGAAAGATCGAGCAAAAACCTATTGCGAATTCTTACGTCCGGATGCGTCGTGTGCGCTTATGGCGGCGCTGGCGACCGAGTCGGACCCGCGCTGCAAACTATGGCGCGATCCTCCGGCCGACTGCCGGTATTTGCGGCTTGTGGTCACGAAACAAAGACGATAAGGGCGACGAGAGCCTTTTAAATCTCGGGCATCGCGCAGGAAAAATCCACGGCAAAACTGCTAGGCCGACGTAAGGACCGATACGGGATGATTACAGTTTATCACGAAGAAGGCTCTACCTTTGTCAAATACGCGGAAGGTAAGCGACCGCTCAAGCTTGACGTTTATTTTATCGACAGTCCGGAAAGGGACGCGTACTTCGATACGATAATCGACTTCGTCATCGCGGCCGCCAACAAGCCCGCCCACATCGCGAAAATGGAGCCTGCGAAGTTTTACGCGCTCATCGAGCGGCTGTCGACGATGTTTTGCCGGGCGTACTCACCTACGAAAAATCACGGAATCACAAAGGCGGAGATTCGCGGCGTGATCTATTTCGTGTTGAACAACGCGGTTAAGTCGGGCGAATGGCCGGCCGAATATGTGATAACGGACAGAACGTCTGTCCAGTATGGAGGCGATTATGAAGCACTATATAGTAAGCCGGATTGAGACGATCGACCACGGACACAAGAAGCTCGCGCACATGCTCGACACTAAGCAAGGCACGGAATTTACGATCACATTCGGCGATAGCGTATCGGACGCACGGATTCGTTTCATGGCTCCGATGCTTGCGAAAAAAGAATTGAAACCACGGAGGGGTACAGAATGAGCGGATTTATCGAGTTGAAAACGTGGCAGGGCGGTACCGGAACAGGCGACGAAATTGAATGGCTCGGCCCATCGCTCGGAGTGTCGCCACGGAAGGAACGCAAGGAACGCAAAAAGCCGAAAGCACCGAGCGTAGGGAGGAAGTACGGCACGGTCATGCGGTGGTATAGCGATCGTGGCTTCGGTTTCATTAAGCCGGACAGCGGCGGGTTCGATATTTTTGTTCACGCTTCTGAGCTGCAACGGTCCGGCATCGACCGACTTACGTACGGCGAGCGGGTTTCGTTCGATATCGTTGACGGCAAGAACGGTAAGCCGGCCGCAGCAAATATCGCAGAGGTTATGGCGGGATGAGGCCAATTATAGTCGCAAACTTTGAACGGGTTGAGGTACGCCAGTTTATTGTCGCACAACTATACGGTGACGATGGCTATTTACTAGACTCCGTTATTTTGCCGTGCGAAACACCCTCGGAAGCTCTTGCCATTGTCCGGCATTTGGCGTTGATGTACGAGTTGAAAACAGTCGAGATGTGGACCAGTAGTAGCGCTATTTATACCGAAAGCCTGACGAGTGCGGGTGTGGCAGGGACGATAAAGCACCCATCGGATACCCTAGTCACACGTTCGGCGATCGAGCAAAATGCGGACGTACTGCGGGAGTTGTACGAAATTGAACAGCTAGAGCGGAAGCAGCCGCCGAAGTGGAGGGTCCGAATAGTCAGAGCGTTTCGGAAAGTACTACAGAAACTAGAGGGGGAATTTGAGTATGAAATTTGATCTCATCCAGAAATTCATCGAACAGAAAGAGCAAAGACAACGAGAGTTTGACGAACTGGTCCGCCGAGAAGCGTCAGCACTTGAAGAGGTGCAGGCTCTAAAAGCCGAATATGAAAAAACACTGCGCGACTCACTTGTTGCTCGGAAAGATTCAACTAGTGAACTTGACTCCTTACAGGAGCGAATAGAGACAGCCGAAAAGACGTTTGCACGGCGTCACCTAGAGCGTGAAATGTATAGCTCTGTTGTTAAACCTGAAATTACAGCACAAGATGTCGTCGATTCTTTTAATTTGGATTTCGCTCCGGCGTTTAAGGAAAAACATTATAATCCTGTACTCGATCGCTTATTAGATGCAAAACAAGAGTTTATCGACGCAGTAATGGAATATCACGCCGTTGTAGCTGACTTCGAACAGGAACGATACTCAGCACGTTCAGAGCTTTCCGATCACTATTACTACAAATTACATGACGTTGAAATTCAGACACAAGCAGCAACAGACCACTACTTCATCACTAGCGCAGACTTGAGCCAGCTTGCGCGGGGTGAGAGGCCTAACTTTAATCCGGAGCGGAGGTATTATTAATGAACATTTTGCCAGTCTCATTAAAGAAAATTAAAGAGTTGGAATATGTTGCTAGAACCGGAAATATGGACAAAAAACAAGCATTAGCTGTTGCTAAAGCAAAATATGAGAGCATGAAGGTATCACACTTCAACAAAGAATTTCCGTATGTAGAATGGCCGGCGCAATGGTACGTTGATAAGCTTGCAGATCACGCAAAATCCGGCCACTCCGATGCTATCATCCGATACGAGATGTTGAAGGAACGGCGGGAGTATATGGATCGAGGTATTGCAGGAGACGACGTTAAAGATTTCCGGGAGAATGTCCAGGAACTCCATAGGATTATTAATAGTGGCGTTGAGATTACAGAGGACGTATTTAAAGTAGCAAGTCATGTTGCTTTGGAAAACAGTAGCCCGGAGAACCTTGCATTATATAGCGCCATCAAGGCACGTCGCCAAGCGCAAAAAGACGGGGAGTATATCACGTCAGAAGCACCGCCGGTCGAGCGAAAGATAACACAAGAGGACGTAGGCGCAGCACTAGAGAAAGCAAAGAGGAGCTCATCTCCGCATGATATCGCGACGTATGCTACGTTGAAACGTCAGTTCGAAAGTCAGGAAGTGACCAAATGATCGCATTTGGAGGCTTTGCAGGGAGCACCGACCAAACGATTGTGTATGACCGCGTTGCGCACTATATTGTAATCTCAAACGAGGGGGCCAGCGACGTTACCATTACGGCCGGAACCGCTTTTAACGACTTGTTCACGTATACAGTTAAACCTGGCTTCATTTTTGATGAACGTGTCGGCCGTTTCGACCGAGTCCGTATCGTATCAGGCGGCTCCGCCTACATCGGTTACGTCCGGTACGATCCAGACGGCGAATGGATATCTAGCGCAGAGTATTTGTATCGATAGACGAAGGGGCCCGCGCGGCCTCTTTTCCTATTTATCGGGGGTGAAGTAATGATTGATGCAACTGAAGAGATGGCCGAACTACTGGGACGAATTAATGACAGTCTTATCTCGATCCCGCACGTAACGCCGCTCCAGCGCAGAGAACTACGTTTAGCAGCGGCCCAGTTAAGGCGCTACAGGATCGCGGAATTTAACTCGCTTTCCTATCGAATCGAGAAGATAGCGGAAATACTCGACGAGGACCGCGAAAAGTCAACGTCACGCCTAAAACGCGCTGTCAGAAAGTATTTGGCGGCGTGGGGCCGAGTGTTCAACCGCCTGCATGTTCGCGGGGAGAAGGTGAAGTAAGTGGCGTTTGACTTGATCGCGAAATTGCGGCTGTACGATAACTTTTCATCGACGCTGAGAAGAGCCATGCACGGCATCGGCTCACTAACGGCGAAAATGGCGGGAGCAAGCGCCGCCCTCGCGGGTCTCGGAGCCGGAGTAGGAGCGGTAGCAACCGCCGCAAATTCGCTGAAAAAAGCGATGGATTACGAGTCACAGTTATCGTCCATTCAAGCGTTAACTGGCGCGTCCGCTGACGAAATGAAACGTATGAGTGATCTAGCGCTCGAAATGGGCGCAAAGACGAGATACTCCGCGCTCCAATCTGCGCAGGGTATCGAAGAGCTGTTGAAAGCGGGCCTATCGCCGGCCACCGTTAAAGCGGGCGGACTCGAAGCGGCGCTTAACCTCGCGACCGCGGGCGGGCTTGATCTCGCCGAGGCGTCCGAGACTATGGCGACGTCGTTGAATGCATTCAAAAAAGACGGGCTTCTAGCGAGCGATGCGTCGAACATTCTGGCGGGCACGGCGAACGCAGCTGCCACCGACGTACGGGGCTTAGGGTACGCGCTGGCGTCCGTTGGCGGGGTCGCGGACATGATCGGTCTTTCGTTCCGCGATGTTAACACGGCGGTCGGGCTGATGTCCAACGACGGCTTGAAGAACGGGTCGGACGCGGGTACAAGTTTCAAATCGATGTTAATGTACCTACAGCCGCAGACGGAGAAGGCGACGAAGCTCTTTAATAAACTCGGCATTGGCGTAGGTAAAGCGAACAAGTTCTTCAAAGATGGAAAAATAAAGGACTTGGCCGGCATCTCCGAAGTATTGCAACAAACATTTAAAAATATGTCAGAGCAGGATCGTACGGCGACGTTTCTCGATATCTTCGGCACCGATGGCGTAAAAGCGGCGAGCACGCTTTATAAAGCGGGTGCGGACGGAGTTAAGAAATTTCATGAAGAGATGTCGAAAGTAACGGCACTTGAAGTTGCGAAGAAGAAAATGGACAACGCGGCGGGCGCGATCGAACAACTCAAAGGCACAATCGAAACGCTACAAATCCGCGCGTTAACGCCGGTGTTGCCGGTTATCAAGAAGTTTGCGCTTGCTGCTGGGGAACTTATAGGCAAGTACACACCGCAGATATCGGCCGCTGTTGAGCGTATGGTAGAGAAGGCGAAGGCATACGTTAAGGATCGTTTCATTAATAATCCGATTTTTAAGAATTTGACAGCCGAGGGCAAAGTAAGATTCGTAATCGACGACCTTCTATCAAACTTCAATGTTTGGCTCAAAGGAGAGGGTGGCACACAGATTAAAAGCGTGACGGAACTGCTGGTCAGTACGTTAGCGGCCGGCATTACCGCCGCCACTCAGCCGCTAGTGACCGCCGCGCTAACGTTGGGTAAGGCGCTCGCGAAAGGCGTCATCGACGGTTTACAGAATACGCTCGCAGACCATCCGCTCTATGCGGCCATTGCGGGCGGAGCAGCCGGGTCGCGGTTCGGTGTCTACGGCGTAGTTGCGGGGGCCGGCGCGGGCTTAATCGCATCGAAAGGAGCCGCTACCAAGACGGAGCGTAAAAATTACGAGAACATCGTAAAGGACCCCAACAGCATCATGAACCGGGTTACGGGCGGCCAGATCGCAGGGCCCACGACGAGCGGCAAAGCTGAAAACCCGACCGGCTACGATCCGCTTAAACCGTTCGGCAACGTCAAAATAGACGGCTCTAAACACACCGGACTCGCTAACGTACCGTACGACGGCTACACAGCGCGTCTGCACAAAGGCGAACGTATACTTTCGCCAAGCCAGAACGCCGAATATACGAAGGAAGCAAACGGAGGCGGCGGCGGGGGTATCAACGTAAACGTGACGATGAACGGCGTAACTGTACGGAGTACGGACGACATAGACGCGCTGGCGGGCGCTATTGCGCGTAAGGCGTGGGACATACGTAGCGGGGTGGTAGCGGCACAATGAGAAGGGAAGGGATAACGGTATGCTAAAACCGGAACAATATACGGCCATTGAATGGCTAAGCCAAATTAAGCACGGCGGAAAGACGAAAGAGGAGATCGCGCAGCTTTGCGGTGTAAGCCGTCAAACGCTCCACCGATGGGAACGTGACGACGAGTTTCAGGACGAGCTACGTAAGGAAATTGCTAGGGGCGCGATGAACCGGCTGCCCGAGGTCATTAACGCTATGGTAGACTCAGCGATCACCTTAAAGTCGGCGGCTGCTGCTAAGCTAATTTTTCAATCGTGCTCGATGCTAGTCGATGAGGTACGCATAGAGGAAACGCGGAGAAAGAGCACAGAACCTACCGATATAGAGGCGCTAAAGGCGAAGCTCGAAGCGTTCAAGGCAGCGCGCAAGCAGGAAGAGGATACCGTACAATGACGACAACGACCGTTCTCCTTTCGTAGGGGAGCGGTCCTTTTTTTTTGTTAACCCGACGTAACATGCGTGTGTTTAACGTAAAATGACGCTTGAACCGCTGTAGCGGCGGGCTGTGACGTATCCGTACGTCAGGAAAACGGTTTACATAAGGTTACATAAAACGGTTATCGACGGGTGTGGTGCGCTGTGACTCTACGCGTTTTATCGGTTGGCGGCTCCTGGCGGAAGGGGACGCTAAATTTTCGGGGGTTGGCGGTTGGCGGCGGGAAGGCGGCGGTCCCCGGCGTCATGAACGGCGTATACTATGTATAAAACGTGCATAAACGATGTATAAAGGATGGCCCCAGCGTATGAATAAGCGCTGTATTTAGCGTCGCCCCCGCCTGTTAACTGACGCAAACATGACGCAGGACAAACCGCGTAACGGCGCGGGTTTTCCGATTCATGAATATCGCATACAAGCGCGTGAATAAACGGTGTATAGCCCGTTCGGAAGCGTCGAACGTGAGATGCCGCGTGGTTGCGCGGTTTTTAGTGGCTGTCAAGGTAAAGTACTTGACCACAAAAGTACGTATTTGATACATATGTCTTCGCATAAACGGTGCATACGATGAATATACGTGTATTGAATAAATATGCATGAAAATGTATGAAAATACGTTAGATGACGCTGTGACGCTTTACCTAACGAAAGTATAACGCTTTACTGCGATGAAGTGAACGGACCCCCCCAAGGCGGGGTCGTCAGAGCGGCGCGTCAGGCCCGGAGCAAATCCGCGCACTATTTTGTAAATCGGCCGTCCAGATTTCTAAACGCGAAGTAAGCGCCAGCTTATCGGTAAACTCCGGTGGCTGGCGTTTTTCTGTTTTCCGGAATGGTTACGATTTAACACGGGTGCGCGCCTAGAGCATTGCGCTAATTTAGCGTATATAGTAGAAGCGAAAATTTAGATTGGGAAAATTTACGAAAGGGTGCGGAGTTTAGACTTGCAAGGGTGAGCGCCTACGTGGTATATTAGTCCTTGCGGATGACGGCGGTATTCGCAGCGTAATAGCCGAAACACCGCGTCCGATAAGCGTTGGCGACCATAAGGCAACGCGATCATTTTCGGGGTATGGCGCAGTCTGGTAGCGCGCACCCTTGGGGTGGGTGAGGCCGTGGGTTCGAATCCCGCTACTCCGATAGCATGTTATGACCGAATCGCTTTCTTGGCGGATGAAACCGTCGGAGGAAGCGGTTTTTGTTTTCTATTCACAGGTTGATAAGCCGAAGAGGGAAATGCGCTCTTATGTAGAATTAGTTAGCATATTCCGTTTGGTATAGTCGTAGAAGGCGAAGGGGGATGAACGGGTGAAATCTGTAACCGTAGAAGATTTGGTAAAACGCTTTTCGATGGAAGTGCTGGCCGGGGCCACGCAGCTTCATCGAATGATTTCCAAGTCAAGCGTGCACCGTCCGGGATTGGAATTTGTCGGGTATTTCGATTTTTTCTCGCAGTCCCACCTGCAGGTGCTGGGACGTAAAGAAATTACTTACTTACATACGCTCACGGAAGAGGAACGCAATGAGCGTATCGGAAACATCGTGAAGTATCATCCGCCGTGCTTTGTCGTAACCCGCAATCAGGAAGGGCTTAAATATTTGATGAAATATTGCGAAGAAGAGGGCATCCCCTTATTGCGGACGCCTCAGCAGACGACCAAATTCATCGAGCTGGTAGACGCTTTCTTGACGAAATCGATGGCGCCGCAGATTGCCGTACACGGAGTTTGCGTTAACGTATCCGGGATCGGCATTCTGCTCCGGGGCAAATCCGGGGTAGGCAAAAGCGAGACGGCGCATACGCTCATTCGGCGGGGACACCGGCTGGTGGCCGATGATATTGTGGTGCTTAAAAAGATCAGCCCGGAGACGCTTCTCGGCACGCACAACGGGAAGACAAAAGAGTTTCTCGCCCTCCGCAGCATCGGGCTCATCAATGTTTCCCGTCTGTATGGCCGCAAAGCGTTTCAGGACGAGACGCGTATCGTTCTCGACATCGAGCTGACAAAGTGGCAGGATAATGCGCTCAATAACGAATTGGAGCTGACCCCGAAGTGCTCGGATTATATGGACATCAAGATTCCTCACATCGAGATTCAGCTTCAACCGGGCCGGGACGTGGCTGGCTTGGTAGAAGCGGCCGCCAACAACTGGTATCTCCGGCAGCAAGGCTACAGCGCGGCAGAGGACTTTATGAAGCGTCTGCAAGAGGAGTGAAAGAAGCGGCGGTTCTTGGCGAAGCACAAGCGACACGGGACATTTGCCCCGTGTTTTTTATTTCTGAAGGTTTTCTTAAATGTAAAAAAATTATGAAGCAAAATTCTCGCTTTTTTGATATACTTAGTTGACCTCATTTCACGAAATGGTTATGCAGCAAGCGGGATAGGTACAGTATTTAGGGGGAGTTACCGAAAAATGTCGGAAAAACTTAAACGATGGTCGAACGCAAATGATTGGACGATGTACGGCATTCTGGCATCGATCTTTTTGGTTTGGCGGATCGGCGTGGTCGGCAATTGGAGTTATGAATGCTGGGTCTTGCTTTTGATATGTCTGATGGGCATCCGGAAAGATCAGATTGACGTTGATTGGAAACGTTTTTTTGTGGTAGGCATTCCACTTCTTGGCGTCTTCTATTACTTCTATGGCTCCGGCAAAGGAATATGGTTTGATATTGCCAACTGGATGTTTGAAAACAATCGTCATCCATGGAATTGGGATAGCATGATGAACAGCATCCCCCTCAACGATGCGGCATGGGCCCGGACAATCAACCACCCGGTGTTCGACCAGATCATGGTTTGGATCTACAACTACGGCTTCGTGCTCTCACTCTGGATTTGCATTGTCCGAAGCTACTGGACCAAGAGCGTTAAAAAGATGATGTCCTACGCCTTATCCGGACACTTGATGCAGTTTCCGCTGATCCTGCCATTTTACAACTTGATTTTGCTTCGCGAGGTATGGTGGGTCAAAGGGCAGCCTGACTTGCTCGGGCGGAATTTCGCCTCGGAAAACGAGATGCTGGTCACGGTCATGAACTGCTTCCCGAGCATGCATACGTCGATTTCGTTCGCCATGCTGCTGCTAGCGCTCCGGGAGAAAGACCGCATTTTCAAATACATGATGGTTACGTATTGCTCCTTGATCATTTTCTCGACGATGTATTTACAGATTCACTGGGTGCTCGACGTTATTGCGGGCATGTTGTTCGCGTACGGTGTCGTCAAGCTTGCCGATTTGATCATCCATTGGGCTTCCAAGCTCGTACCGAGCCGTTTCAAAGCGTTCTACAACAAAAAAGATCAAGCTTACGCGCCAGAGAAAACGATAGCCGCCTAAGAGGGCGGCTTTTCTTTTAAGTTGACAGCACGAGTATTTTTTTGCATGATAAAGGTAATTGGACAGATTAGCCCCGGGGGGAATAGGAATGGAATCGAATCAGAGTGAATACTTTGTGGTGAAAGCCAAGGAAAACGGAGTACAGGTCATCGGATTGACTAGGGGACAGGATACCCGGTTTCACCATACGGAAAAGTTGGATAAAGGCGAGATTATGATCGCTCAATTTACTGAACATACATCAGCTATCAAAATCCGGGGGAAAGCGGTTGTGGCCACGAAATTCGGTCTGATCGATACGGAGGAATAATTTTTCGGGTAGCGGCAGGCATAGCCTGCTTTTTTTCGTTGTACAATGTAACAGACAGGGCATCAGCCAAACATTCGGACCCCGTCAAAAGGAGGAAGCGGTTCGGGATGAAATGGGCTCCCCGTTTGTTAATCATAACAGCTTTATCGATAGCGGTAGCGTCGGCTTTGTCATATTTGTCACAGCTGGATGAGAGCTTGAGTGTATTTCGAAGCGTTAAAGCGCATCCCGTATCCGAAAACAATATTGTCGACGTCGTATCGAGGATGCAGCTCCATTTAAGAATTCGCCGGGTGGAGGTTAACCATGCTGTCGTGTCGATTGATTTGCTGGCCGTAAAAACGAGCGACAAATCCGACATGCTCAGCGATATGTACGAGGTGCCGACGATGATGTTCGCTTCGTCTACAAATATCAATCAGGTGTTGGTCCGCGTGCTGGACGCCTCCGGGGACCGGCAAGGGAATCCCCAGCCATTAGCAGCGGTGGACGCCAGACGGGAGAAATGGCTGCCGAACGAAGCGGGACTCCGCTCCAGAAACGCGGAAGAGCTGCAGCAGTATTTGGATACCCGTTTTCGGATGACGTATACCTCGAAATGGCAGGAGCGCTTTACTCCGAAAAGCTGATCCGGGTATGCGAAAATAATTTGATTATGCTATAATAGTTTAGATTGCGAGTGAAGAGATTTTTCTTATCGGTTCGGAGGCTTACATATGAACACTTATCGGATTCCGGAGATGGCCAAGAAATACACGGGGCATGACATGATTCAAAAGCATACGGATCTGCCGCTCTTTCCTGAATTCCGCACCCGGCTTCTGTATGCTTTTTTAAATAAACACAGCACATTAGCCGGATACAGCGAACTCTACACGCTTGTGACGTCCCTTGTACAGCTTGGTCTGGATACGCATGATATGGTCAGCGTAACCAACGACGCCAAGGAGCAGAAATCCGCCCGCTCCCGGCAGCTCAAGGTGCTTGCGGGAGACTACTTCAGCAGCCGTTTTTATTACCTGCTGTCTCATTCCGGACAGATCGATTTGATCGGAATACTGTCCACAGCGATATGCGAAGCCAACCGCCTCAAAATGAACCTTTACCTCAAGATGAAGCAGCTGAAGCTTACGGCCGATGAATACATTCGGCAGTCGGTAGAAGTGAAGACGCAATTGTTTCTCTCCTTCGCCAATCTGCTTGAGGAACGGTTTTACACCGTTTGGCCCGAGGTGCTTCGCCTGTTTACCCGCTGCGAGGTGCTGCTTCAGGAAATCGTCCGGTCCGAATCGTCTCAGCCGTATCGGGATAGCTGGGGCTTTTGGCATGTTCTGCAGCAGGCGACACGGGAAGAAACGAAGCTGCTGCAAAGCGAGGAACCGGACCCGGCAAAATGGCGCTCGCTATGGCTGAAGTACAAGGTAACGCCGCAGCTGCACCAAATGCTCGATGCCTGCATGAAGGAGCTCCAGGAAAAGCTGCAAGCGCTTGAGCCGGAGAAATTAGGCAAAGAGCTGCAGTTGATCGGCGAACCGTTCCGCCGGTACTTATCGGCCCCGCGGGCGACCCAAGAAGTTTGAGGTGATACTTATGGAAATGAAATCGACCAAAAAGGAACAGTTCGTTCATTCCGTCTTTGAAAGCATCGCGCCGAAGTACGACTTGATGAACGACATTTTGAGCTTTCGCCGGCATAAAGCCTGGAGAAGCTTTACGATGAAGAAAATAAACGTCAAGCCGGGAGAAACGGCGATCGATCTGTGCTGCGGCACCGCCGATTGGACGATCAGCCTCGCTAAAGCGAGCGGCACCGGCAATATCGTAGGCCTTGATTTTAGCCAGAACATGTTGGATGTAGGCGACGAAAAGGTCAAGCGGCTCGGAATGGACAAGCAAATCAAGCTCGTACAAGGCAATGCCATGGCGCTTCCGTTCGAAGATCATTCGTTCGATTATGCGACGATCGGCTTTGCGCTTCGCAATGTGCCCGATTTGGTCAAGGTCATCGAGGAAATGCAGCGAGTAGTGAAGCCTGGGGGAATGGTCATCTCGCTTGAGCTGTCCAAGCCGACCTGGAAGCCGTTTAAGGCGATTTACTTTTTTTATTTTCAAAAGGTTCTGCCGCTGCTCGGCAAACTGATCGTCAAACGGTACGAGCAGTACAAATGGCTGCCGGAATCGCTTAAGAACTTCCCGGACCATAAGGAGCTCGCCGACATTTTCCGAAAGACCGGTTTGACCCGCGTCGAGGCTTACCCACTGACCGGCGGGATCGCGGCGCTTCACATCGGCATTAAGCCGCAAGCGGCAAATGGATCTAAGGGAGATGTCTGACAACATGGTATGGAGAAAGACCAAAATCTTTTTGGAAATGATTAAAATCGAGCATACGCTCTTCGCGCTTCCGTTTGCTTTCATGGGAGCGCTCCTCGGTTCGGTGGTGAGCTTTAACCATCTCCCGTCATGGGGGCAGATCGGCTGGATTTTGCTGGCGATGATCGGGGCGCGGAGCGCAGCCATGGGGCTGAATCGGGTCGTCGACAAAGTGTTCGATGCCAAAAATCCACGGACGGCGATGCGTGCGATACCGGCCGGTTTGATTTCTTCAAAAGAAGCTATTATTTTTATTATCATTTCATTCGTATGCTTGTTCTGGGCCGCCTATCATTTAAGTCCGCTGGCGATGAAGCTGCTGCCGGTTGCCGTATTTTTTCTGGTGTTTTACTCTTACACGAAACGTTTCACATGGACATGCCACTTGATTCTGGGGATGACAGTCGCGCTCGCGCCGCTAGGGGGCTGGATCGCCGTGACAGGGGAGTTTTCGCTGGCGGCGCTTGTGTTTTACGTAGCCATCGTCTTCTGGCTGGCCGGCTTCGATACCATCTATGCGACGCAGGACGTCGAATTTGATAAGAAAGAAGGGTTGCATTCGATTCCGGCCCGGTTCGGCATTCCTAAGGCGCTGCTCATCGCTCGCTGGTTTCATATCGTCACTGCGGCAGGTTTGATCAGCCTGTTTTTTTTAACGGATTTGAGCTGGATCTACTTGATCGGGGTGCTGGTCTCCTACGCTCTGCTGATGTATGAGCATCTGATTGTAAAGCCGACGGACCTTACCAAATTAAATACGGCCTTCTTTACGATGAACAGTACGCTTAGCATCTCGCTGTTTGTGTTCACCTTGATCGATTTGGTGGTGTTTACCAGATGAAAAGACCTTGGGTAATCGGCATTACCGGGGCGAGCGGCGCAGCGTACGGCGTGCGGCTTTGCCGCTTTTTGCTGTCGGCGGGGGAAGACGTTCATCTGATCGTAACGGATGCAGGCTGGCGTGTTCTAAAGGAAGAGCTCGGCTGGGACGCCTCGAAGCGGCAGGAAAGCATTCGTCTGCACTTCGAATCGGACAACGTGCCGGGGAAGCTCGAATACGTGCCAGTGCAGGATATCGGAGCGAAGACGGCCAGCGGCTCGTTCCGGACGCAGGGCATGGTGGTCGTACCATGCTCGATGGGCACCCTATCCGGCATTGCGAACGGCGCATCGGACAACCTGCTGGAGCGAACCGCGGACGTGATGCTGAAGGAAGGCCGCAAGCTGATTATCGTGCCGCGGGAAACGCCGCTGCATGCGATTCATCTGGAAAACATGCTGAAGTTGGCAAGGCTTGGCGTACGTATCCTGCCGGCGATGCCGGCATTTTATCAAGGGCCGCAGACATTAGACGATATGATCGATTTTGTAGTCGGGAAAATATTGGACTGCATGGAGATCGAACATCATTTGTATAAAAGATGGGGTATGCCAAATGACTAACAGCCAGGCGTCCGTGCGCATCGGCCGGATCGATTTCACCAATGTGTGGCCACTCTTCTATTACTTTCCTTTTTCTTCCTTCGGCAGCGATCTGGAGGTTACTCAACAGGTGCCGTCGGGGTTGAACCGCGCCATGGCCGAAGGACGAATCGATATCGGAGCCATTTCGTCATTTGCGTATGGAGAAAATTTTGACGAGTATTTAGTATTTCCCGACATGTCGGTCAGCGCTTTCGGACAGGTCAATTCCATTCTTCTGTTTCACCGAAAACCGCTGGAGGAGCTGGGGGACGCCAAGATTGCGCTGCCGACGACTTCCGCGACCTCCATCAATTTGCTAAAAATTATTTTAACCAAGTTCTACGGGCTTCAGCCCGAGTACGAGTACGCAGCACCGGAGCTTGAACCGATGATGAAGAGCGCAGATGCCGCGCTGTTGATTGGCGATCATGCGATTCGGGCAAGCTGGGAAAAGAACGGGTATCTCGTTACCGATCTCGCGACGGAATGGACTCGCTTAACCGGCCAGTGGATGACGTTTGCCGTCTGCACGATCCGGAAGCAAACCGTGGAACAGTACCCGAAGCTTGTCAGCCGTATCTACGAGGCCTTTCTTGAAAGCAAGCGCAAGTCGCTTGCCGATCCGGCGGCGTTGGTCCGCGACGCACAAAAGCTGATTGGCGGGACGGAGGCCTATTGGCAGCAATATTTCTCCGAACTGTGCTATGATTTTGGTCCGAAGCAATGGGCCGGGCTCTCGTTATATTATCAGTATGCCGCGGAGCTCGGATTTCTGGGGCGGAACGTTCCTCTCCAAATATGGAAAGACAATTCTGTAGTACGGGTGACGGAATGAAACTTTTGGATTTATATGCTAAATTAAAAAAAGATATCAATTTGATTGAAAAAGAGCTGGAGCGAAGCATCGATGTCGATCATCCGGTGCTTCGCGAAGCTTCCTTGCACTTGCTGAAAGCAGGCGGTAAGCGGATTCGTCCGGTATTCGTGCTGCTTGGCGCCAAGTTCGGGCAGTACAATCTGGAGCGGGTCAAGTTCGTAGCTGTTCCTTTGGAACTGATTCACATGGCTTCGCTTGTGCACGACGACGTCATTGACGATGCAAACACGCGGCGCGGCCAATTGACGGTCCGCTCCAAATGGGACAACCGGGTTGCCATGTACGCCGGGGATTATATTTTCGCCAAAGCGCTCAGCATTGTTACCCAGCTGCCTGACCCGTCCATTCATCGGATCATGTCTAACGCGTTGGTCGAGATGTCGATCGGAGAAATGGAGCAAATCCGCTTCTTTTTCCATACGGGGCAGACCGTCCGCGATTACATGCTGCGCATTAAGCGCAAGACGGCGCTGCTGCTGGCGATCAGCTGCCAATTGGGAGCGATTGCGGCAGGCGCACCAGAGCAGATAGCCAAGCGGTTGTACGATTTCGGATATTATACCGGCATGGCGTTCCAAATCCGGGACGATCTTCTCGACTTGTGCGGAACGGAGAAAGAAATCGGCAAGCCGCCAGGCAGTGACATCAAGCAGGGAAATATTACGATTCCCGTCATCTTTGCGCTTCAGAATCCACAGCTTCGTCCGGCTCTGCTGGAGGAAATTTCGCGTATCGAGGCCTGCGACGGGCAAACCGACATCACCGCGTTTTTGAATAGGATCCGGCGCAGCGAGGGAATCTCCCGCGCCGAAGCGATGGCGTCGGCATACATAGATAAAGCGATTCGTTCCCTGGAGGGCTTGCCCGATATCCAGGCGAAAAAAGATTTGATCAGTATTGCTCATTTTGTGGGGAACCGTTCTTATTAGGAGCTTGGTTTGACACCGTGAAGAACTGCATTCATCTGTATGTAAGCCGGGTAAATTTCGCGACTCCACCGCTCTTGAAATTCAAGTTGTATTCAATATACCTTGCGGTAACAACTTGATTTCAAAGGCGGCCGTAAACTTTCCGTGACGATGTTTATCCTGTATAGATGATGAATGCCTAAAACTAACTCCAAAACCAATCTCCTAATAAACTTTATTATAGTGGTAGGAGGAGAAAAGCATGGAAAAAACGTTTTTGATGGTCAAGCCCGACGGAGTGCAGAGAGGGCTCATTGGAGAGATCGTGCGCCGCTTCGAACAAAAAGGGCTGCAATTGGTTGCGGCCAAGCTGGTGCAGGTCAGCCGCGAACAAGCGGAAAGGCATTATGCGGAGCATGTGGGTAAGCCGTTTTTTGATAACTTGATCAAGTTTATTACCTCTGGGCCCGTATTTGCGATGGTTTGGCAGGGGGATCAGGTCGTTGCGTTGTCCCGGGCGATGGTCGGCAAGACGAATTCTTTGGAAGCGCTGCCCGGTACGATCCGCGGCGACTATGCAGTCCATACGAATTTGAACTTGATTCACGGGGCCGATTCTCCGGAAAGCGCCGAGCGGGAAATTGCAAACTTTTTCCGTCCGGAAGAATTGCTCGATTACAGCAAAGCGGTACAAACTTGGATCTGATAAGGCAGGGATGGCGGCATGGAGGATAAAGATTTCCTGTTATTCATCAAGAAAGTCAAGGACTACACGTCCATCGACTTGTCCCAGTATAAGGAAGCGCAGATGAAACGCCGTCTGACTACACTGCGGATGAAGAAGGGGTATACGACGTTCGCTTCGTTTTTCGAGGCGATGACGAAAGACAAAGAGCTGTTTTACGAGTTTTTGGATCGGATGACGATCAACGTCTCTGAGTTTTGGCGCAATCCGAACCGCTGGGAAGTGCTGGAACAGAAGTTTTTGCCGGACATGCTCCGCAAATCGCGCAAGGTCAAGTGCTGGAGCGCCGCATGTTCCACAGGGGAGGAGCCTTATACGCTGGCGATGATTTTGGCGGAACTGAACTCGCAGGATAGCGTAGTGGTGGCGACCGATATCGATGAAGGCGCTTTGGAAAAAGCGAAGAAGGCGGTTTATTCGGATCGTTCGGTGCGGGACGTGCCGGCCAAATATTTGCAGAAATATTATCGTCAGGAAAATTTGACTTATCATATTGCGGATTCACTTAAAAAATCGATCCGCTTTCAAAAGCAAAACCTGCTGGTCGATACGTTCGATACGGGATTCGATTTAATCGTGTGCCGCAATGTCATGATCTATTTTACCGAGGAAGCCAAGCACTTATTGTATCAAAAATTTGCCAATGCGTTGAAGCCGGGGGGCATCTTGTTCGTCGGCAGCACCGAGCAGATTTTCAGTCCGGCCCAGTACGGATTGGAATCCGCCGAAACGTTTTTTTACCGTAAAACGGAAGTGTAATGAATAAACGTTTCCATACGATCCTATACTATGAATAAAATGTAGACAGATCCTTTATGCCCGAAAAGCAGCAGGAGGAATCGCATGGACAAACGTAAAGTCATTAACGCTTACCGTCGGGGCTTCATTTCGATACAGGAATGCGCCCAAATTCTCGGGATCGATTCGCTGCAAATTATGGGGCTGGTTCATGATCCGCAGACTCAGGAACGCCCTCAAGTGTTAAAAAAACAACCGGCCGGAGGCTGACATCCCTTCGTCCGAAACGGGAAGAAGCGCAGCCTCGGCTACATGCCTTTGGCCGGCGCTTCTTTTTGTTCTTGCATATTCTTGTCAAAGCCGCAGGCCTATACTATAATTAGCACATGACTCAGCACATAAAAGCGCTAAAGCGTTTTGAGAGAAAGAAAGCTTACGCTTTTCATGGGATAGGATGAAAGGAGAAAAATCAGGTGAGATATTTAACCGCAGGGGAAACGCACGGACCACAATTGACAACGATTATCGAGGGATTTCCAAGCAACTTAACGATCGATTTCGAAGCGGTGAACGAACAGCTCGCCAGACGGCAGAAAGGCTACGGGCGGGGACGCCGCATGCAGATTGAGAAGGATACGGTCAACATTGTCGGCGGTGTGCGCCACGGCAAAACGACTGGCGCCCCGATTGCGCTTGTGGTGGAGAACAACGATTGGAAGCATTGGACTTCCATCATGAACATCGAGCCGATCGAAGGCAATGACGAGTCGAAGCGTCGGGTGAACCGCCCGCGTCCGGGCCATGCCGATTTGAACGGCGGTTTGAAATACAATCAGCGCGATTTGCGCAACATTCTTGAACGTTCCAGCGCTCGGGAAACGACGATGCGCGTAGCTGTCGGCGGCATGGCTCGCGAGCTGCTGAAGGAATTCGGCATCAAAGTCGCCGGTCAGGTGATTCGCATCGGGGAAGTGGAAGTGCAGCGGCAGGAGCTGCCGATCGACGAACTGATCCGCATCACGGAGGAATCGCCGGTGCGGGTGACGGATAAAGCCGCGGAAGCGAAAATGATTGCGGCGATCGATGCGGCCAAGGACGACGGCGATACGCTTGGCGGTGTCGTCGAATGCATCATTGAAGGCGTGCCTGCGGGTCTTGGCAGCCATGTGCAATGGGATCGCAAGCTTGACGGACGCATTGCGCAGGCGGTGCTGTCGATTCAAGCGTTCAAGGGCGTAGAATTCGGGATCGGGTTCGAAGCTGCCAAGCGCAGAGGCTCGTCTGTGCACGACGAAATCATGCACGACGAGGAGCGCGGCTTTTATCGCGCAACCAACCGTGCAGGCGGATTCGAGGGCGGAATGACGACTGGCGAGCCGATCGTCGTACGCGGCGTCATGAAGCCGATCTCGACCCTCTACAAAGCGCTGCAGAGCGTAGATATCGATACGAAAGAGGCATTCACGGCACAGGTGGAGCGCTCTGATACGTGCGCGGTGCCGGCAGCCGGCGTCATCATGGAGAACGTCATTGCTTGGGAAGTGGCGAGAGCGTTTATGGAAAAATTCGGCGGCGACTCGCTGGAGGAAATCCGCAGAAATTACGAGAGCTACTTGGAGCAAATCAAATCTTACTAAGCGGGAGAGCCGGATTTATGGTCAGAGAGCTAACGGTAGACCTTGGTACGAGGTCCTACCCGATTTATATCGGAGAGGGCCTGCTCGCAGATATCGCCGCGTACTTCGAGAAGCACGGGATTAGCAAAGCGTCGCCGCTGCTTGTCGTAACCGACGATCATGTGGCGAGGCATCACCTGATGCCGGTCATGGACCGGTTGGCAGAAGACGGCTACACGGCGGTGTCCTATACCGTTGCGGCAGGCGAGAAGTCCAAATCGCTCGCAGTGCTGGAAGACGTGGTCGGCGCCTGCTTGCAGGCAGGTCTGGACCGCAAATCGACGGTCGTCGCGCTTGGCGGAGGCGTTGTCGGTGATTTGGCCGGGTTTGTGGCGGCCAGTTACATGCGCGGCATCCGGTTTGTGCAGATTCCGACGACGATTCTGGCTCACGACAGCAGCGTGGGCGGCAAGGTCGCCGTCAACCATCCGCTGGCGAAGAACATTATCGGCGCCTTCCATCAGCCGGAAATGGTATTGTATGACACGTCTACGCTGCTCACTTTGCCGGACCGGGACGTGCGCGCGGGACTGTCGGAAATGATCAAGCACGGGCTAATCTGGGATGCGGAGTTTACCGCGTGGTGCGAAGCAAATGCGGAGAAGCTTATCGGGCTGGTCCCGGAAGCGCTCCAGTATGGGCTGTACAATGGCTGTGCCGTCAAAGCGGCGGTCGTGTCGCAGGACGAACGGGAGAACGATCTACGCGCCATCCTGAACCTTGGACATACGATCGGTCACGCGCTGGAGGCGGTGGCCGGCTACAACGAGCTGCAGCATGGCGAAGCGATCTCCATCGGCATGGTCGGCGCAGCGATGCTGTCGGTGCGTATGGGCAATCCGGAAGAGATCCTTACGGTGACCGAACGCATTTTCAAGAAGTTCGGTCTTCCTACGCGTATTCCGGCGCACTTCGATACCGAGGCGATCATGCGTGCAATGATGCATGACAAAAAATTCAGCGAAGGCCGCATGGTTTACATCATTCCGACGGCCATCGGCAAGGTCGAAATTAACAAAAACGTATCCGCAGAATGGGTCAGAGAGATCGTGGAGCGGTTAAAACGGGAGGACTGACGGATGTTCGTAAGAGGAATCCGCGGAGCAACGACCGTGGAACGCAACGAAGAGAATGACATTTTATCGGCAACAACAGCGCTACTCAATCAAATTATCGCGGAAAACGGGATCATTCCGGAGGAGATTGCCAGCGTATTCGTTACGGTGACGCCGGATTTGACGGCTACGTTCCCTGCGCGGGCGATCCGTCAGATGCCGGGCTGGGACTTGGTCCCGCTGATGTGCTCGCTCGAAATTCCGGTGGAGGGCGGATTGCCCCTCTGTGTTCGTTTAATGGTGATGGTCAATACGGACAAACAGCAAAATGAAATCATCCATGTTTATCAAAGGGAAGCGATGCGGCTTCGTCCCGATTTGTCCAAATTGACAAAAGCATAATTGAGGTAGTATAGTTGATTACAACGAGTTAGCAGATAAGAGTGAGTTGCAGGAACAGAGCAGAGTAGAGAGTTAGCCTAGTTCAGTTTGAGATGAGATGAGAAGATTGCCCGTTCATGGAAAGAACCGCCAAGATGCGTGCGGGGCACTACCGGCAGGTTTATTTTAACCTATCCTAGGGCTCTTTGGCGTACTTTGGGAGTACTTTCCGTTTGGACGAATCCTTCATCCGCTGAATACCGCCTCTACGATGCGTAGAGGCTTTTTTACGTTTGCAGAGCCCAGTTATTTTTGAGTTGAGAAGAGGAGAGATGAAGATGCACACACCGGAAGCAAAGGAAGTTGTTCGGCTTGCCAGCCAGTATAACCTGATCCCCGTCGTCCGCCATTTGATAGCCGATACGGAGACGCCGATTCGCGTATTTCAACATTTTTACGAAGAGAAGCGTGCCTTCTTGCTGGAAAGCGTCGAAGGCGGGATTAAATGGGCGCGTTATTCTTTTATCGGAACCGACCCGTTTATGTTTATTCGGGCCAAAAACGGTGTGACTCGCATCGAAGGGCCGGAAGGAACGACGACTTCAAAGGAAAAGCCGGTGGATGTGCTCAAAGCGCATTTAAGCGCGTTTACGAGCCCTTCGCTGCCGGATTTGCCGCGCTTTACGGGCGGAGCCGTCGGGTTTTTCGGTTATGATCTGCTGCAATATTACGAGAAGCTGCCGGCGCATCGGCAGGACGATCTGCAGATGAACGATTTGGACTTTATGTTTTGCGATCAAGTGATCGTGTTCGACCATTTTAAGCAGCAGTTGAAAGTCATCGCCAATGTGCATGTGCCTCCCCAAGGAACGGAAGCGGACATCGTCGCCGCCTACGAAAAAACATGTGCTAAAATCGATGCGACCGTCGAACGACTGAAGCGCCCGCTTCCGGCGCTGAAGATGAATCACCAGTCCATCCCCGACGACGTCGACTTGGGGGAAGTCCGCTCGAACGTGACGAAGGAGCAGTTTTTGGCGAACGTCAATCAAGCGAAGGAATATATCCGGGCGGGCGATATTTTTCAAGTGGTCCTGTCTCAACGCTTCGAGATCGAAACGGACATTTCGCCGCTGCACGTGTACCGCATCTTAAGAACGATGAATCCGTCGCCTTATATGTACTGCCTCAAAATGGACGAGGAAGTCATCGTCGGCACATCCCCCGAGCTGCTTGTCCGCGTTGAAGACGAGAAGGTGGAGACCCGGCCGATTGCCGGTACCCGTCCCCGCGGGCGGACGACCGAGGAAGACCTCGCGCTCGAACAAGAGCTGTTAGCGGATGAGAAAGAGCGTGCCGAGCACTTGATGCTCGTCGATCTGGGTCGCAACGACCTCGGGCGCGTCTCCGAATTCGGCACGGTGAAATGCGACACGTTCATGCAAATCGAGCGCTACTCCCATGTCATGCATATCGTGTCCAACGTTTCCGGCAAGCTGGCGAAGGACAAAGATTTCTTCGACGCTTTTATTTCATGCCTGCCCGCCGGTACCGTCTCGGGCGCTCCGAAGCTCAGAGCGATGGAAATCATTGCTGAGCTGGAGAATGAAGCTCGCGGTCCTTACGCCGGAGCCATCGGTTACTTCGGCTTCTCGGGCAACCTCGATACGTGCATTACGATCCGTACGATCGTATTCAAAAATGGCAAAGCTTATGTCCAGGCAGGCGCCGGGATCGTCTGGGATTCCGTTCCGGAGAACGAGTACCAGGAGACGATCAACAAAGCCAAGGGCATGCTGAAATCGATCCGCATGGCGGAGGCCGTTTTTGCGTCGAAACCGCCGGAGGTTGCATTGATCAATCACGATTATTATCAGTAAGACAATCGGGATAAAGGGGAGGCACGGACAATGGAGCAAACGACGTTGACGGTTCAACAGGCGATTGGGAAAATTATCGGGCTGCAGCATTTGACGCGGTCCGAGGCGCGCGATGTGATGTCCGACATTATGGAAGGCGGGGCGACGCCTTCGCAGATCGGAGCTTTGCTTGCGGGACTCCGCATAAAAGGGGAAACGATCGAAGAAATAACCGGCTTTGCCGAGACGATGCGATTGAAAGCAAGCCGGGTCAGCACCAGACAGGCGAATCTGCTCGATACGTGCGGCACCGGCGGAGACGGCGCAGATACATTCAACATTTCGACGACGGCGGCCATCGTAGCGGCGGCGGGCGGTATCCGCGTGGCAAAGCATGGGAACCGGGCCATGTCCAGCAAAAGCGGTAGCGCCGATGTGCTTGAGGCGCTTGGCGTCAACATTCAATTGAATCAGCAGCAGGCGGCGCGCTGCCTGGAGCAGGTCGGCATCTGCTTCATGTTTGCGCAGCTGTATCATCAGTCGATGCGGCACGTTGCAGCCCCGCGCAGAGAGCTCGGCGTCCGCACCGTGTTTAACCTGCTGGGCCCGCTCACAAACCCGGCCGGAGCCGATCGTCAGGTGCTCGGCATCTTTGACCGCGGCAAAACGGAAACGATTGCCCATGTGATGCAGGCGCTCGGCGTAAAGCGTGCGCTCGTTGTCGCCAGTCTCGACGGGCTGGACGAAATCAGCATCTCTGCGGGCACGCAGGTGACCGAGCTGAAGGACGGGAACATTCGAACGTTTGAAATCACGCCGGATGAGCTGGGGCTTCGCACTTACGGCATTAAGGATGTCATCGGAGGAGACGCCCATGTGAACGCGGGCATTATTCATCGCATCTTCGCCGGCGAGACCGGCGCTTGCCGCGATATCGTGCTGGCGAATGCCGGAGCATGCTTCTACGTGACCGGCATGGCCGGAACGCTGCAGGAAGGCGTGAAGCTGGCCGCATCGGTTATCGATTCGGGCCGGGCCCAGGCGAAGCTGGAGCAATTAGTCCAATTTACGGGAGAAGAGAGCTATGTTTCTTGATCGCATTGTTGCCACCAAACAGCAGGAAGTAACGTTGCTTAAAGAGCAGATTACCATCGCCGAAATGGAAAAAACGATTGCCGGACTGGCGCCGTGCCTCGGGTTCGAACGCGCATTGAGCGCAGGACGAAAGCGTCCGATGGGACTGATCGCGGAGGTGAAGAAGGCCTCGCCTTCCAAGGGCTTGATCCGGGAAGATTTCGAGCCTGTCCAGTTGGCGAAGGCTTACGAGGAGGCGGGAGCGGATTGCCTATCAGTGCTGACCGACGCTCCGTATTTTCAAGGCTCCAACGATTATTTGAGCCGGGTGAGGCAGGCTGTCGGCGTGCCGCTTCTGCGCAAAGATTTTACGATCGATCCGCATCAAATCTATGAGGCGCGCTGCATCGGAGCCGACGCGATTCTGCTGATCGCCGCTATCCTGACGACCGAGCAGATGCGTCAGTTCCAGTCGATCGCCCATAGTATCGGTTTGGATGTGCTGATTGAAGTGCATGATCAGGAGGAGCTCGCCCGTGTGTTAGAGCTTAGCCCAACGATGATCGGCATCAATAATCGCAATCTCCAAACGTTTGTGACCGATCTTCGCACGACGGAACAGCTTGTTGGTTCCATTCCGAAAGGGACGACCGTCGTCAGCGAAAGCGGCATTTCGAAGCCGGAGGAGATCGAATGGCTTCATTCGGTCGGTGCTCGTGCGGTGCTCGTCGGCGAGCATTTCATGCGCCAGCCGGACGTTTCCGAGGCCGTCCATACCTTGATGGGTTCCTATTCTGAAGCGGGCGCCGGTAAGGAGTGAGCAGCGAATGACAACGCGGGTGAGCGTAAAAATATGCGGTCTGCGGACGGCTAAAATGGTGGAGCAGGTTGCTGCACTTCCGGTGGACTACGTCGGCTTCGTCTTTGCGCCGAGCAAGCGGCAGGTGACGCCGCAGCAGGCCGGTGAGATGATCCGCAGCATGAAGCTGGCTACCGGGACGAGGACGCCCGCAGCCGTCGGCGTCTTCGTTAATCCGACGATGGAAGAGCTGAAGGCGGTCCTGCAGGAGGCAGCGTTGGACGTCGTACAGCTTCACGGGGAAGAGAGCGCCGAGTTTTGTCGCGCCGTGAAGCAGACTTTTCCGGAGACGCGCGTATTTAAGGTGTTTACCGTCAAGAGCGGTGAAACGAAAGCCGGGAATGAGTCTCAGGGCATAAGCAGGTTGGAGCCGTATCGCCATGCCGTAGACGGCATGCTGCTGGATACGTACGATCCGGTTTACGGCGGGGGTTCGGGCAAAACGTTTGCATGGGATACGATTCCGCCTTATCTCGCCTGGTGCCGGGAAGCCGGCATTCCGCTGCTCGTGGCCGGGGGGCTGCAGCCGGATAATGTGCGGGACCTGCTCGATACGTATATGCCCGATGGCGTAGATGTGTCCAGCGGCGTTGAAACGGAAGGCGTCAAAGATATCGTGAAAATAAAAAAATTTGTCGAAAGGGTGCAGACCATTGTATAACGGACCGGATATTCACGGCCGATTCGGCAAGTTCGGCGGGCGTTATGTGCCGGAAACGCTGATGAACGCATTGATCAAGCTGGAAGAGTCGTTAAAAAAATACACCAAAGAGGCTCGGTTTCAGGAGGAGCTGAACTACTGGCTGCACCGTTATTCTGGACGTCCGACTTCCTTGTATTACGCAGGAAGACTGACCGAGCATTTGGGTGGCGCCAAAATCTACTTGAAACGCGAGGATTTAAACCATACGGGCGCCCACAAAATCAACAACGCGCTCGGCCAAGGGCTGCTCGCAAAGTGGATGGGCAAAACGAAAATTATCGCCGAAACCGGCGCGGGCCAGCATGGCGTTGCTACAGCCACGGTCGCCGCGCTGCTCGGCTTTGAGTGCAAAGTGTTCATGGGCGAAGAAGATATGAAGCGTCAGCAGCTCAACGTGTTCCGGATGAACCTGCTCGGCACGGAAGTAGTTCCGGTGCTTTCCGGCACACGGACGCTGAAGGACGCCTGCAACGAGACGCTGCGTTATTGGGTAAGCCACGTGGACGATACGTTCTACATCCTCGGTTCGGCTACCGGACCGCATCCGTATCCGATGATGGTGAGGGACTTCCAGCGCATTATCGGCGACGAATCCCGCAAGCAAATTCTCGAGCTGGAAGGACGGCTGCCGGATGCGGTTATTGCGGCCGTAGGCGGGGGCAGCAATGCGATCGGGATGTTCTATCCGTTCGTGCAGGACGAGAACGTGCGTTTGATCGGCGTAGAGGCCGCCGGACGAGGCGTCGATACGGATAAGCATGCCGCAACGATGACGAAAGGCAGCCAAGGGGTGTTCCAAGGCTCGTACAGCTACTTGCTGCAAGACGAATTCGGCCAAGTGCAGGAAGCGCACTCGATCTCCGCAGGTCTTGACTATCCGGGCGTTGGGCCGGAGCATGCGCATTTGAAAGATACCGGCCGGGCGGAATACGTTCCGATTACGGATAAAGAAGCGCTGGACGCGCTGCAGCTGCTGAGCCACAAGGAAGGGATCATCCCGGCATTGGAAAGCGCACACGCCATTGCTGAGACGATCAAGCGGGCGCCAGCGATGAGCAAAGACGAAGTCATTGTTGTCAGTCTCTCCGGACGCGGCGACAAGGACGTGGAAGCGATCATGAATTATTTGGGAGGAACTGCCGATGAATCGCATTGACCGGAAATTTGCCGAGCTGCGTGAGCAAAAACAGCCGGCTTTCATCCCGTTTTTGACGATCGGAGACCCGGACGTGCGGACCTCGGTCGACATTATAAAAGAGCTTGAGAAAGCCGGAGCGGCGATGGTCGAGCTGGGCGTTCCTTATTCGGACCCGCTAGCGGACGGCCCGGTCATTCAACGCTCGTCCATGCGCGCGCTCAAAGCGAACCGCATCTCGATTCTCGATTGCATCGGAGCGGCCCGCCAGGCGCGCAGTGAAGGCTGCGAAATCCCGTTTATTTTATTTACTTATTATAATCCGGTGCTGCAAACGGGGCTTGACCGTATTTTTAAGCTTCTGCAAGAAAGTGGAATTGACGGACTTATTATTCCCGATCTGCCGATGGAGGAGGATGAAGAGGTACGGGCACTCGCGCAACAGCATGGCCTTCATCTCATTCCGCTTGTCGCACCGACATCCAAAGAACGCGTGCAGCGAATCGCTTCGCGCGCCAGCGGCTTCGTTTACTGCGTATCGTCGCTCGGCGTTACGGGGACGCGGACCGAGTTCCATAGCGGCATCGACGAATTTTTGACCACCGTTAAATCGTCGACCGATCTTCCGATCGCTATCGGCTTCGGAATCTCTACGCCGGAGCAGTTTGCGCGGTTCACGGGGACGTGCGACGGAATCGTGGTAGGCAGCGCCTTGGTGCGCATGGTGGAAGAAACGCTGCCGCTCCTCACGAATGAGTCGACAAAATTGCAAGGGCTCTTGCAAATTCATGAATTTGTGCGAAAATTAATGGGGAAATGATTCCGGTCTTGGAGCTACTAATTCATGTGACGAGGTGACCTTTGTCGTGCAACCTAAACAAAATATCGTTCATCTCCCGGTCTACCAGCCGGGAAAACCGATCGACGAAGTCAAGCGCGAGCTTGGTCTGACGGAAGTGATCAAGCTTGCTTCCAATGAAAATCCTTTCGGGTGCTCGCCCAAAGCGAAAGAAGCGATTGCCGCGATGCTTGACCAAGTCAGCATCTATCCCGACGGCGGCGCCGTTGAGCTGACGAATGCCGTCGCCGGCAAGCTGGGGGTACAGCCGAATCAAATTATTTTCGGACTCGGGTCGGATGAAGTGATCTTGATGATCGCCCGCGCGTTTCTGACCCCGGAAGACGAGACGATTACCGCTTATCCGACGTTTCCGCAGTACAAGCACAACGCCGAGGTCGAAGGGGCCAAGGTAATCGAGGTGCCTGTGGACGCGAACGGAAAGCACGATCTGCAAGCGATGCTGGACAAAGTAAATTCCCGGACGAAGATTGTTTGGATCTGCAACCCGAACAACCCGACAGGTACGATGCTGAACGAAGCGGAAATTACGGCGTTCCTGGAGGCTGTGCCGAAGAACGTTATGGTCGTGCTGGACGAAGCATACGCGGAGTACAACGTCAGCGGACAATATCCCGACAGCATCAAGCTGCTGGAGAAGCATAATAATGTCGTCGTGCTGCGTACGTTTTCTAAAATCTATGGCTTGGCGTCTTTGCGCATCGGTTATGGCGTAGGCCATCCCAATGTCGTTCGCTCAATCAATCAAGTGCGCGAGCCGTTCAATACGACGAGCTTTGCCCAAAAAGCGGCGCTGGCGGCGGTAAAAGACGATGCGTTTATCGAGTCCTGCCGCGAGGCGAACGCGAATGGAATCCGTAAGCTGACAGCGAAATTCGCCGAGTTAGGACTGCCGTACTTCGATGCTCACGGCAACTTCATTATGGTGGACGTGAAGCGGGACGGAGGCGCGGTGTTCCAAGGGCTGCTGCGCAAAGGAATTATCGTCCGTCACGATCCGAGCTGGGGCTATCCGACCATGATCCGGGTAACAGTAGGCAGCGAAGAGCAAAACAACAAATTCCTTGGAGCGCTGGAGCAAATTCTAAGCGAAGTGGCCGTCTCATGACAAAGATTGCCATATTCGGAGTCGGATTGATCGGCGGCTCGCTGGCCCTGTGCTTCAAGGGGAAGCCGGGACTGACGGTCGTCGGACATTCCAATAACCCGAAGTCCGTAGAGAAATATTTGAAGCGCGAAGTTGTGGATCATGCGACTACTTCGATCGAGGAAGCGGCAGCGGCAGCGGATTTTATTTTTTTATGCGTCCCAGTCGGCAACCTTGAGGAGTATTTGTATAAACTGTCCGCTCTGCCGCTCAAGCCGGGCTGCATCATCACCGATGTAGGCAGCACGAAAGCGAGCGTAACGGCCTGCGCTTCGCGCCTTCAACTGCCGGGCGTCCATTTTATCGGAGGCCATCCGATGGCGGGCAAGGAAAAGTCGGGCGTGGAGGCGGCGAGCTCCAGATTGTTCGAGAACGCCTTTTATGTGCTGACGCCGGACGCCGGAACGCCGAAGGACGCTTACGACAGGCTTGCGGAACTGCTTCATCATACCCGGGCGCATCTGGTGAAGGTAGACCCGGTGCTGCATGACGAAATCGTGGGCGCAATCAGTCACCTTCCGCATATTATTGCCGTGGCGCTCGTGAACCAAATCGCTCGTTATAACGAATCGAACGAGCTGTATCAGAACTTGGCGGCGGGCGGCTTCCGCGACATCACGCGCATTGCTTCCAGCGATCCGGTCATCTGGCGGGATATTCTGATCAACAATCGTGAAGTGATCCTGAAGCTGCTTCGGGACTGGAATGACGAAATTGCCGGGTTTATACGCCGGCTGGAAGCGGAGGACGGTGTTGGCATCGAACGCGAGTTTCAGAAAGCCAACCAATTCCGCTCCGGATTGCCGGAGCGGCGTAAGGGCGTCATCCATTCGTTCTACGATATTTATGTGGACGTGCCCGACCATCCGGGTATCATCGCGGAGATTACGACGCTGCTCGGCAGCCAGCGGATCAACCTTAGCAACATTCAGATCATCGAAAGCCGGGAAGATGTCCCCGGGGTTTTGCGCTTGTCGTTCCGGGAGGAAGGACAAATGGACAAAGCGCTGGAATTGCTTAAAAAAGACTACGCGGTTCACGTGTAGTCTTTTTTTAAAAAAAAGTCGGAAACGTTTTCAAAAAAACCATTGACATTTTGTAAACGTATACATATAATAAAAGTACAGTATGGTTTCTCTCCACTCCTATCCGAATAATTGCACACTGTGCAACCGCCTGAATTTCAGGCGGTCTTTTTTTTGCCGGTGTGCATATACAGAAAATGGGTTCCTAAAGAAGTGAAAGTGCACACCTGTTTTTGGAAAAAGTTATGAATCTTGTCGGAAAAGCAGGATTTTTGGCTAGTTAGCTCGAATCCTAGTATGATCGCCCCCAATTCTAAAAAAAGTTTAAAATCGACCGCAACTTTTTACTCCCCCGACAGTACAACAAAGTAGCATCGCTGGGAGTGAGCAGGAATCACAAGGAGGGTCGCACTCGCATGACCGATTCCCAGTTGATCAGAGAAATCAAGGACGGCAACGTCCAACTATACGACGAATTAATGCGCCGCTACGAACGTAAAATACTGGCATTCATCTTTCATATGCTGAAAAGCGCACAAATGGAATCGATGGCGGAGGACTTGTGCAACGAGACATTTTACAAGGCTTACCGCAGTCTGCATTCATTCCGCGAGGTAGAGGCAACCTTCTCCACCTGGCTCTACACCATTGCGCGCAATACGGTTCTTAGCGAGCTGCGTAAACATAAGAACACCCAGGTTTCACTGGAGCAAAGCGGATACACGCCTCAAACCGCATTGGAAACATTGCCGGAACAAACGGTGCTTCGCAACGAAAAGGTGTCTATGGTTCGCGATGCGATCAACAATTTGCCAGAGAAGCAGCGTTCCGCGCTTATATTGCGAGAGTATGACCAGCTTGATTATCAAGAGATAGCGAATATCCTCGGACAAACGGTGAGTTCGGTCAAGTCTTTGTTGTTCAGAGCAAGGGCCAGTGTAAAGCTTCAACTGGAACCATACTTTCTTGAACCGATCTTTGAGGAGTATGAGGAGATGAATCGACGATGAAATGCGATGACGTGTACGATTTTTTCGGCGTATACTGGGACCTGCCGGAAGACGATCCGAACCGGCTGGCAGTGGATGAGCATATTAAAAATTGCCCTTCATGCGCTGAAGAATTTCAAATATGGCAGGAAAGCACGGAATTAATCCGAACGGCTGGGGTGGAAAAGACGTTCGATAGCGGTGGGGTTTCCGTATCTTCCAGCGTCATGAATCGAATCTATGCGGATGAGTCGTGGCGCATTCCCGTCGGTAACCGTCTGTATCAGTTTTCTAACAAGCTGCGGCGGAACCTGACTGCGGTGATCGTTTGCTTTATCGCTCTGTTTATGGTTACCTTTTACTTTTCGTTTACGAACGACGGTCGGTACGAAGCCGGCTCTCCGCATGAATCCGCGGTTTTCGGGCGAATGAACGATCCCGTCGTTGCCGTCGCTGGGAAATCGGATTCGATGAACGTGCATGCGATGCCTACGGCCGTAGCAAGTCTGCGCGGGTTCAGTGATCCGTTCATGTATCAGGTCGGACCGATTCGTACGATCAACGATTATATGCTTTTCGTGTCGTTATTCGGATTGACCGGCACGCTCCTGATCATGAATTGGTTTTCGCGCACACGCCAGTAACGAGAAGGCCCCGTTTCCGGGGCTTTTGTCTTTTGCATCAGGCAGAAAAGGAGAGTCGGCAAACGAATGGTAATGCTTGGGTTTATACGTCACGGAACGACGGAATGGAATTTGGCGGGACGCATGCAGGGGCAGATGGACACGCCTTTGGCTGAAGTAGGACGGGTACAGGCCGAATTGCTGGCAAAGCGGCTTGCGGGAGAGGCATGGGACGGCATCATCGCCAGCGACCTGCTTCGGGCTAAAGAAACGGCTCTTACGATATCCCGCCTTTCCGGGGCTCCACTTCTTGGATTGGATGCCAGGCTGAGGGAGCGGGCGTTCGGCCAGTTGGAAGGGACCACGCTGCAGGAGCGCATTGACCGCTGGGGCGAGGGGTGGAGAGACTTGGATCTCGGCGTGGAGAGCGATGAGAAGCTGCTGGCGCGCTGGGCGTCCTTTCTCGTCGGCATGGATCGCGAGCATCAGGGCAAACGGATCTTGCTCGTCAGCCATGGCGGATACATCGCACCGGTGCTGGCACAGTTTATTGGAAGAAAGATTGAAGAGCATCTGAGCAATACGTCGCTTACGATTATGGAGCGGACGTCGGACGGCTGGCAGTGCCGTCTGCTGAACTGCACCGTCCATCTTGCGGAGCTTGAGCAAAGGGCTTGAAAGAGGTATCATACTTTAGCCGAAAAGAAGCGGCTTTGCACGCATTTCTACTTTAGAAAGTGCGTGCAAAGCCGCTTTTTTGTATGGGACAGAAATAAACTTTTAACCGATCGCGTTTAAATCTAGAACATTTTCCCATACTGGGTACTAAGAAAGCCTTGGAGGGAAGTTCTGGAGGGACGAACGGATGAATTTAGCCGACATGTTAAGCTATGCCGACATTCACCAGTTGAGCCGCATCGCAGGTACATACAACTGCGAATGCAACGGGCATTCGAAGAACGAGCTGATTCAATCGATTTTGTCAACCGTAGGACGAAGGGACATTTTCGATCGTCAGATCGGAGCGTTGTCCACCCAGGAAATCCGGTTTCTTAACTCGCTGCTTTTCGATCAGCGGGGATCGTTCAGTCTGGAGGAGCTGGTCGCCCGGGTGCAGCAAAGCCGTTTCGAGAAAGAAGAAACAGATGCGGCTTGGAATCCGCGCGATACGATTACCCGCTTCAAGCAGCTAGGCTGGCTGTTTAACGGCCATTCGCAGCAGACGAAATATTTGTTTCAAGTGCCTGCGGATCTGAAACGCCGGTTTGTTGCGGCCCTGACCAAGCGATTCGAACTGCAGTTGGATGCTGCCGATGAGCCTCCGGTCTACCGGGACGAGCAAAAGCTGATTCTGGATGATATCGCGAACTTTCTGCTCTTTCTCCGCGATCAGGAAGTGCTGCTGACGAGCGAGAACGCGATGTACAAAAGGAGTCTTCAGCAGGTGCTGGATCGGCTGGCCGTGCGGGAGGAGCCGGTAGGGAAGACGGCCTGGCGATTCGGCTACGGACGGATGTTCCGCGAATATCCGAACCGCTTCTCCTTCATCTACGACTATTGCTACTATAACGACCTCGTCACCGAGCATCATCAGGTGCTTGCGCTGACAGAGCAAGGGCTGGCCCGGGTCAACGAAGGGGGGAAGGAAGACCCGGTTCAGGTATATCGTTTCTGGTTAAGGCTTTATAAAGGTCCCGTTCCTCACCTGCAATCGATCGCTCAATGGTTGAACTATCTGTGTAAAGGCTGGGTGACGTTCGATTCTGTGAAGCGGGCGCTTGTACCGCTGATCCGTCCCTTTTATTACGATACGCCTGATTCTATCTTGGAGCAGCGCATTGTCCAAATGATGATGCATCTGGGACTGCTGCGGATCGGAGAAGAGGAACAGTGCGGTCGTGTCATTCAGGTGACGAAGCTCGGCAGCAGTATTATTGAAGGCGCCTATGTGCCGGATGAAGAGAAGATTGTATTGCCATTTGACAACCGGTAATCCCCTTGCTACAATCACTCCATTTAATCCGCCTGATGCGTCTATTCAAGAGCGATGCTCGGGCTTCCAAAGGAGTGGCGATAATGATGCTTCACAGCTATAACGGCATTACCCCTACGGTTCATCCTACCGTTTTTCTCGCACCGGGCGTGCAGATCATTGGCGACGTGGAAATCGGCGAGGGCGCAACGATCTGGTATAATACGGTGCTGCGCGGCGACCTGGCCCCGATCCGAATCGGAAAAAGAAGCAACATTCAAGACGGGTGCATCGGTCACGTCAATACGGACCAGCCGCTGATCATCGAAGACGAGGTTTCCGTCGGACATGGCGCGATTATTCACGGGTGCCATGTAGGCAAAGGCACATTAATCGGCATGGGGGCGATTGTACTTAACGGAGCCGTGATCGGTGAATATGCTTTAATAGGAGCGGGTTCTCTCGTAACCGAAAACAAAACGGTTCCCCCGTTTACCCTGTCGCTCGGATCCCCGGCTAAAGTGATGCGGGAGCTGAAGGAATCGGATCTCGCACGAATGAAACGGACAATGGAAAGCTACTGCTTAAAAGGCGAGGAATATCGGAAGGAACGTACGGAATAAGGCAATGCTGGAATGAATCGAAATAATCATGACCCGGTTTGGAGGTTAGGTTCTCATGGGCAAAATGAATGTGACGAACGAAATGATGCTGAGTTTGTTTGCTGAAATGTTGCTTGATGAAGCACTGCGTAACTACAAAGAGCAGGTTCTATATAAAGAGATCGATCAAGCTCTGGCCAAGGGAGACGAACAATCCTTCATTGCCCTAACGACCGAACTCAATGCGCTGCGCTCTCTGGGGAAATGAGGATTTCAAGGCAGTCCGGAACACAAACGTGTCATTTTTACGAAAAGACATATGAAGCCCGTTCATATGTCTTTTTTTCTATGTTAAAGTAAAGAGCGGGAAAGAAGGTGATACATATGAAATTCAGCGACATTCAAGAAACGCAGTGGGAGGAGCTTCGTCCTTACTTGGACACGTGCCTGCTGCCGGTAACCGGACTGCGGGGAACGGAAACGCCGTGGCAGGCGGCAAGCGAGCTTGAGCGGCTTCGCGACGCTCTCGATTTATTGGAGATCCCGTTCAAAGGCCGGACCGTTACTTACCCGGCCGTTCACTTCGTTCCATCGGGCTTGGGAGAAACGTTGCTTGGAGAAACCTGTGTCGGACTTAAGGAGGCCGGTTTTCGGTATGTGGTGATCGTGACGGCCAAATCGGAGGAAGAGCTTGTTTTAAACCCGGATGAACTGGGAGGAAAAGCGGATCTTTTGCTTCGATTTACACCGGACGAGCTGCGCCAATCCGCTTCGGACGCGAAGAGACGGGCTGCCGAAGAGGTAATGGCTTTATGGAGCGGAAGGCAAACGTTGTGAAGCATGTATGATCTGTGGCAACTATGCAAATTCTAAGCAAGAGCCCTCGTTTTCAGGGTGTTCCGGCAGTTGTGACAATTTCGTTAACACTGTTATCAGCCGCCAGAATTACACGCCGGAATGGCCTGTTTGCATTCTTGACGCACCTAGAGACGTAAGCTATTATTAGTTATGTCCTAGTATATGGTGTAAAGTTACGTCGAACGACTGATATATGTTGCAAAAGGGGGTAGAACGAGAATGAACGATCACTCGAATCAAGAGTCGCAGCATCGCGGTGAGAAGCCGGTGGCGCGTCGTGAAATGTCCAGACGCCAGTTTCTTAACTACACCCTTGGCGGAGCGGGAGCTTTCATGGGCGCCGGGATGCTGGTTCCGATGATTCGGTTTGCAGTGGATCCGGTTCTTCAGCCTAAAGCTCAGGCGCAATGGGTTAAGGTTGTAGAAGAATCGAAGGTAGCGAACGAGCCGAAATCCTTTAAATTTAAAGTTCATCAAGTGGACGGCTGGTACGAAAGCGAACCGGAGCTTGAGGCGTGGATTTCCAAAGGGAAGGACGGCAAAGTCTTCGCGCTCAATCCGACGTGTAAACACCTTGGCTGTACGGTCAACTGGAACGGCAGCCCGGAGTTTAAGGATCAATATTACTGTCCTTGCCACGGCGCCCACTATACGGCGGACGGCAAAAACTTGGCCGTTGCACCGCTGCCGCTCGACGAATACGAAGTGAAGATCGAACAGGGCTTTGTGTACTTGGGTCAGCTCGGTCCGAACAAACGGGTGTAATAAGGAGGCGTAGCATCAGATGTTTAAAAGTGTCTATAACTGGATTGATGAACGTCTGGATATCACGCCGATGTGGAGGGACGTAGTGGACCATGAGGTACCGGAGCACGTAAACCCGGCGCACCACTTCTCCGCATTCGTCTATTGCTTTGGCGGGTTGACATTCTTTATCACAGTTATACAAATCCTGTCCGGTATGTTCCTTACCATGTATTACGTACCGGATATTATCAATGCCTATGCGAGCGTCGATTACCTGCAGCATAAAGTCGCTTTCGGCGTAATTGTCCGCGGCATGCATCACTGGGGCGCCAGCTTAGTTATCGTGATGATGTTCTTACATACGCTCCGCGTTTTCTTTACGGGTTCTTACAAGGCGCCCCGCGAGATGAACTGGATTGTAGGTATGCTCATCTTCTTCGTCATGTTGGGACTCGGTTTGACGGGTTACTTGTTGCCTTGGGATAACAAAGCCTATTTCGCAACAAGCGTTACGCTGAAGATCGTCGAGTCGGCGCCGTTCATCGGTCCGTATGCCAAGACGCTTCTGCAGGGCGGCGAGATCGTAGGCGCACAGACGCTCACCAGATTCTTTGCTCTGCACGTGTTCTTCCTGCCGGGAGCTTTGCTTGCCCTGCTCGCCGGACACTTCTTCATGATCCGCAAGCAAGGGATTTCCGGTCCGCTGTAAGAACCGGTGAGGCCTGCTGAGCCGGTATTCATGAGAAAATGAGAAGGAGGGCGAATCGTGGCTCACGGTCATAAAACTGATGAAAAAATCGTTTACGTCGGGGATTCGCGCGTACGTGCCAAGTCGTCACGGATGATTCCCCAAGATTATTCCGCTTATCCCGGAAAATCGGAAGTTTTTATTCCGAACTTTCTATTAAAAGAATGGATGGTCGGCGTTGTTGTTCTGGTCGGGATTTTGGCTTTAGTTATGTCCGAAGCGGCTCCGCTCGGTTACCCGGCTGATCCGACGAACACGCAATTCATCCCTATGCCGGACTGGTACTTCCTGTTTATGTACCAGCTGCTGAAATATCCGTACACTTCGAACCAATTTGTGGTGCTCGGTACGGTCGGCGTTCCGGGCATCCTCTTCGGCGCGTTGATGCTGGCGCCGTTCCTGGATACGGGGAAAGAAAGACGTTTTTATAAGCGTCCGATCGCGTCTGCTCTGATGTTCTTGAGCTTGACTGCGGTTACATATCTGACGTATACGTCTTGGCATCACTATCAATTGGAACTGAAAGAGAAAAACGTGATTCCCGAGCATATCAAGCGGGAAGAGGAAATGCACGCCAACAAGGGGAAAGCCGGCGGAGAAGGCGGCGGCGGAGAAGGCGGCGGCGGAGCCAAGAAACCGGCTGCGCAAGCTGCGGCAATCGTCGCTCCGGACGATCCTGCGGCAGCGATTTACCAAAAATCTACGTGTCTTTCTTGTCACGGCGGCGAGCTGAAAGGAATGCCTTCCGCCAAAATTCCGGCACTTCGCGGAGTTGGCGACAAGCATTCGAAGGATGAGATTCTCGGCATCATCAAGAAAGGCCAAGGCAGCATGCCGGCCCAATATGATGCGAACATCTCAAAAGGTTTGACGGAAGCTGACATCGACAAATTGGCCGATTGGCTCGCCAAGCAAAAAGCAAGCAAATAGACCAACCGAACCTGACCGTTAAGCGCGGTCAGGTTTTTTTAAGATCGAGGAAGCTAAGCAATTGGCGGGGTTAAACACCTAAAGAGCTGGAGGGAACGTTTTGTTGGGAAGGAGCTTGTCGTACTGGTTTTCGCGCGAATTTTTGAGCAGCCGGTTCATGCTGTGGAGTTTATTCTGGATTAATCTGCTTGGGACAGTATACGGCTATATATGGTACGGCAACCAGTTAGTCTATACGGCTGTTGAAATGTCACCGCTATATTTGCCATTTGTGCCGGATAGCCCTACCGCCAGTTTGTTTTTTACTTGGGCGGTAGCATACTGGCTTCTCGACCATTACCGATCCCCGGCTGGCACTTTGAATCCAGCAATGAAAAGCGGTTGGAGATGCTTTGTTGAAGCGTTCGCTGTCGTGACTTCGTTTAAATATGGGATTTGGGCCGTGGCGATGATTTTTGCCGGGGCTTATAAGGGAGATATTCTTGTATGGCAGGATTGGATGCTGGTGTTCTCCCATCTTGGCATGGCAGCCGAAGCGGTGCTGTACTTTCGCTTGTACCGATACCGTTGGCTATCCGTCATTCTTGTCGCATGCTGGGTATTGTTGAACGATACGATGGATTACGGGCAAGGAGTTTATCCGTGGCTGCCAAAAGTGCTGGAGGATAACTTATCTGAAATTGCTACGTTTACTATGGCTTTGAGTGTGTTTAGCGTTGCTTTAGCTCTCGTGTTGTGGCTCGTAAGAGAGCTTCGGTCGCCAAGAACCTCGTCCAAATAGTCGGTCTAATCGGCACTTTCTCTCCATAGGATGTACTTAGGAGGGGATGTCCCAATGGCCGGAAAGGTTCGAAGATGGCATAGGTTCGGGATTTGGCTGGCCCTGTCCGTCAGCTTATTGTTGATTGCAACAGGGTGCGGGGAGGAGAAAAGCGCAAAAGTAACGTCGGCGGCTAAGCCCTCGGCGGAGCAGGTGCAGAAGACAGAGCTACTAGGCCGGACGGCGGAAGAACTGTACCAAAAAGCTAAGCAAGGACACGTTCCGGGAAGTCTGATGGCGCTTCAGCAGCTAAGCGATCAAATACCGAAGATACGCTTTGAAGGCCTGACGTCAATCGAAGGAATGAACGCGCTCACGAGGGCCGTTACGGATGCGAAACGGGTGTTCAACGCGGCAAGCTTCAAACCGGAGGAAGGATTGGTCGCAGCCGCAAAAATTCGTCTAGCAGCGGACGCGCTGACGCATCCTCATACGCCATTATGGCTGCAGTATGACAAGCTGCTTTCCGACGACGTGAACCTGCTTGAAAAGGCGGCCACCGATAAAAATAGAGCCGAGGTTCGAAAAGGAACGGCATTGCTGGAACAGCATATCGGCATGATCCGCCCGAGCTTGCTTATCAGCCGCAGTCCCGCCGACGTCGAGAAGCTTGATTCGCTTGCAACTTTCATTAAGCTTCAGGCTCAAGGGGAAGGCGAGCTGTACCGCAACGTGCTCAATGCAGTTCCTCCGCTTCGCGGCCTGTTAGATAAGCTGTTTCTGAAACGGGAAACGACCGCCTATTTGCCTTACCCCGAACAGCAGAACCCGATTCTTTGGATTATAACGCTCGGTTCCGTCATCATGGCGTCGCTTGGCTTTGCCGCTTGGCGGTTATCGAAGAAAAACGGCGGCTTTGTTCCGGTCCGCCGTCCTGACCCGGAAAAAAGCCAGGAAACTAAATAAGGTTTAATTGGGCTTAAAGCCTTCACCGACAACGTCGTGAACCTCCGTAATAATGAGAAATGCGAGGGGATCGATAGAGCGGACGAGGTCTTTAAGCCTTTTCATTTCGCTCCGGGCGACGACGCAGTAGACCACGTTTTTGGGCTGCTTGGAGTAGGCTCCAACCGCGGGGAACAGGGTGGCTCCCCGGTCCAATTCCTTCGCAATCGCCGCAAAAACCTCATCCGCGCGATCGGTGATGATCATGAACGATTTGGCGGCGTAAGCCCCTTCGATAAGAATGTCAATCAGCTTCGAAGCGATGAACACGGCGACAAAGGTATATAAGATTTTCTCTTTCGGGAGAAAGAAGAGTGAGGCCCCGATGACGACGACATCCATGATCAATATTACTTGCCCGATGCTCCAGCCCTTCAGTTTGTGGGCGACTCTTGCCAAGATGTCCGAACCGCCGGTTGTTCCGCCGTACCGGAAAACGATACCGAGACCGAGACCGAGCGTAAACCCGGCATAAGCCGTTGCCAGGAAGAAATCGTGCTCCGTCCGGAACGGAACTAACCACCCCGTCTGAATGAGCCGCTCCATGACCCATAGAAAGAACGATACGGACAAGGTGCCGAGCACCGTATATCCCATTGATGCTTTGCCCAAAATACGCCATCCCAAGTAAAAAAGCGGGATGTTCAGACCTAACGTCGTCAAGGACGGCGGCAACCCGAAAATATAAGAGAGCAGCAGGGCAACCCCGGTTACTCCGCCTTCCATCAATTCGTTGGAGATCACAAAATAATGAATGCCGAACGCATAAATCGCCGTTCCAATCAAGATCGGAACGATGTTTTTCAGATGTGCTTTTAGGGGTTCAGGCATAAATCCACCTCGATTCGAAAGATGTTTATAGAAAGATTCTCTTAGGTTATCTCGATGCCCTTTTTTTCATGATAAAGTAAATGAAAAAGTTTTAAGAAGCAAAAAAAATTTGTCATTCCCCCTCATTTTGCGTTAACATGGTACTGATACGGTTGTCCCGCACAACCGTTCGTCATCTGAATATAAGGTGGGTGAACATCTCCCGGTATGTCCGAGAAAACGTTAAAGGACCTCCAAGGCGAGGTGCACGAATACATATCGCAGTTTAAGGAAGGATACTTCAAACCGCTGACGATGCTGGCCCGGATGTCGGAAGAGGTAGGGGAGCTGGCGCGGGAAGTAAACCATCGATATGGCGAAAAGCCGAAAAAGGCGACCGAGGAGGAAAACTCCATCGAGCTTGAGCTTGGCGACATTTTGTTTATTACCATCTGCTTTGCAAACTCGCTAGGCATCGATTTGACGGAAGCGCATGATAAGGTTATGCACAAATTCCGGACGCGGGACGCGGACCGTTGGACGAAAGTAAACACCGACGCTTGATCCTTTTCATATACTGTATCATCACCTTGCACTTCTCATGTCGGCTTGGAAGGCTTCCTTCCGGTTTGGTTGAGGAAGGAGATGATGCAGTTGAAAGGCGAAGAGGCAATCAAGAAAGCGTACGAATCGATTCTTAATCACGATTTCGAACAGGCCATCGCCTGGTTCGAACGTGCGATTGCGACGAATCCCGAATGCGCGGCGTACCATTATAAGCTGTCTATTACGTACGCCCGCAGCGGCAAGCTGGATAAAGCGGCGGCACATGCAAGCCAAGCGGTACGGCTTGAACCGAAGGATGAGCATTACACATTCCATCTGCAGCACCTTCAAGCACGGCAATTGACGCTCCAAGCAGAGAAACTGTTCGACGAGTCGGACGAACGACTGTGGCTGGCGGTGTCGCTGCTGCAGCAAGCGGTGAAGCTTGATCCGCTTTCGCAAGAAGCTTTTTTACTATTAGGTTTCGCTTATTCCCGGCTTCGGGAGTTCGCTCCGGCTGTGCAGGCCATTCAGGAGCTGCTCAAGCTTGATCCGCAGCATTCCATCGGCTTGCGGCTGCTGGCGGACTACCGGCAAAAGTGGAAGGAATATTTAAGCGTTACTCTATAAGTGCCAATGATCGACACCTAGGCGGAAAGGACAATGAATCCACTATGAAACCAATCATCAAAGTAGCGGTTGCCGGAGCGGGAGGCCGTATGGGGCGCGAGGTCGTCAAGCTGGTATTAGGCGATCCGGAACTGGAGCTGGCCGCTGCGGTTAACCGTTCCGCCGTTGGAACGGATGCAGGCAGACTGGTCGGCCTTGATGCTTGCGGGGTTGCGGTTACGAACGATTTGGAGCTTGCTCTCGCGGAAACGAAACCCGACGTGCTGGTTGATTTTACGGCCCCGCATTCGGCGGTAGCGCACACCCGGCTGGCTATAAAACATAAGGTTCGCCCCGTGATGGGGACCACCGGCTTTACGCCGGAAGATATTGCCGAATTGGACAAGCAGTGCAAGGAAGCGGGGATTGGCGGATTGATCGCTCCGAACTTCTCGATCGGGGCCATTCTGATGATGAAATTCGCTGCTCAGGCCTCCAAATATTTTCCTCATCTGGAAATTATCGAGTATCATGGCGACCAAAAGCTGGACGCGCCTTCAGGCACTTCCGTGAAGACGGCGGAGCTGATCTCCGAAGCCCGTCAGGAGCTGCGTCAAGGCAATCCGAACGAAGTGGAGACGATCGAAGGCTCGCGCGGAGGGTATTACAACGGTTTCCGGATTCATAGCGTCCGGCTGCCGGGTATCTTCGCCCAGCAGGAAGTCATCTTCGGTGCTTTCGGACAATCCTTGAAAATCCGTCACGACTCGTATGACCGCGCCGGTTATATGCCTGGCGTGAAGGTAGCCGTTCAGAAGGTCATGGAATATACCGGTATGGTTTACGGCTTCGAACATTTTATCGATTAAAAACGAAAGAGGACATGGGGCCGGACCGAAGAGGACCGCTCGAGTGTCCTCGTTTTATAGGAGATTAGAGAGGAGCTGCCATCCTATGGCAATGAAAATCGCGCTTATCGCACACGACCGCAAGAAGGAAGAAATGGTCAATTTCGTTATGGCCTACGAGAATGTGTTTCAAGATCATACATTGTATGCGACAGGAACGACCGGCACGCGCATTATGGAAAATACGAGCCTGCAGGTGAACCGCTTTATGTCCGGGCCGCTGGGAGGGGACCAACAGATCGGAGCCTTGGTGGCGACCAATGAAATCGATTTGATTATCTTTTTGCGCGACCCGTTAATGGCGCAGCCGCATGAGCCCGATATCATTGCTTTGCTTCGTCTGTGCGACGTTCAAGGAATTCCTTGCGCCACCAATATCGCGACCGCGGAAATTTTGGTCAAAGCGCTTGACCGAGGGGACTTCGCTTGGCGGGAGCTGGTGCATAAATACAAGCCGGGGATCGACCAATGAACGAGTCGCTTGATTTGCTTATTTTCGGCGCTCACCCGGACGATGCGGAAATCGGTATGGGCGGGACGATTGCGAAGCATACGGCAGCCGGGCTTAAGGTCGGCATTTGCGATTTGACTTTGGCGGAAATGTCTTCCAATGGAACGGTCGAAACGCGTCAACAAGAAGCCAAGGCGGCATCGGAGGCGCTTGGCCTAACCGTTCGCACCAATCTGCAGCTGCCGGACCGCGGACTTTATATGCTGCCGGAGTATGTGGAGCGCATTGCCTTGGAGATCCGCACATGGAAGCCGCGCATCGTATTCGCTCCGTATTGGGAGGATCGGCATCCGGACCATATCGGCTGCAGCAAGCTGGTGCAGGAAGCGCTGTTCAATGCCAAGCTGAGACGGTACTTGCCCGATCACCCGGCGCATACGGTAGAAGAAAGCTACTTTTATTTCATTAACGATGTGATAGAACCGGACGTGATGGTTGACGTGACCGGCCAGTATGAGAGCAAGCGCTCGTCGCTGCTTGCGTACCGGAGCCAATTTGAAGCCTCGGGTTCGGGCGCCGGGAACGACATCGTACGTACACCGTTGAACCAAGGCTATCTGGAGCGGGTGGAAGCCCGGGACTCTCTCCTTGGGCAAAAACGGTCGGTCCGTTATGCGGAAGGATTTATCAGCAAGCTGCCTTACTTGACAGAGCTGTTCTAAGAGTGTGATTCAAATTATTCAGGAGCAAAAGGAGGCGGCTCGAAAACAATGAACCGGCTAAAAATCGGAATTACATGCTATCCCACATTAGGGGGGTCGGGCGTCGTCGCCACCGAGCTCGGCAAGCTGCTTGCGGAAAAAGGCCATGAGGTTCATTTTATTACGCACAGCATGCCGTTTCGACTTGGAAAGTTCGACCGCAACATCTTCTATCACGAAGTCGAAGTCAACGACTATTACGTGTTTAAATATCCGCCATACGATTTGTCTCTGGCCAGCAAGCTTGCACAGGTGGTGAAGCTGGAACAGCTGGATCTGCTGCATGTCCATTACGCCATTCCACATGCCGTCTGCGCCCTGCTTGCCAAGCAAATGGTCGGGCCGGAGCTGAAAGTGGTAACAACTTTGCATGGCACCGATATTACGGTTCTGGCGCAGGACGAATCGCTAAGCGATCTGATCCGGTATGCGATTAACCAAAGCGACGCGGTGACCGCCGTATCGCAGGATTTGATACAGGAGACGCGGCAGCTGCTCGGCATCGAGAAGCCGATCGATTTGGCTTACAATTTCGTGGACAAACGGGTATATTATCCGCGCGAAGTGGCAACGCTCCGCAAGGAGTATGCGCATCCCGACGAGAAGATTTTGATTCACATTTCCAACTTCCGTCCGGTCAAGCGGGTAACGGATGTTGTGGACATTTTCGACCGTGTCCGCAAAGAAGTACCTTCCCGCCTGCTGTTTGTAGGCGAAGGCCCGGAGCTGTCCAAGGTGCTCTGCAGGGTTAAGGAACTCGGGCTGTCGGATCGGGTGATGTTCTGCGGCAAGCAGGACGACGTCGCCCAGCTGTTGTCGTTAGCCGACCTCATGCTGCTTCCGTCCGAGAAGGAAAGCTTCGGATTGGTTGCGCTGGAAGCGATGGCCTGCGGCGTACCGACGATCGCCTCGAACGCCGGCGGCATTCCTGAGTTAATTACTCATGGCGAAACCGGTTATTTGGCGGATATCGGCGATGTAGAGCAAATGGCGGCGTATGCGATAGCGCTGCTAAAGGACGAAAGCTTGTACAAAAAGACGGTGGACGCCTGTTTGTACCGGGCACATTGTACGTTCTGCAACGATTTAATTACGCAGCAGTATGAAGCGTTGTATTATCGGGTGCTTGGGCGGCCGATCCCGGAATCGATTCGGGAAAAACCGCTTAACTGCTGACAAGGGAAGCGGGATTACATACATGAGCGATGCTTTAAAGCAGGGGGCCATGCAGATTGTCCAGCGTTTGTGCGAGGCGGGCTTCGAGGCTTATTTGGTCGGCGGATGCGTTCGGGACGAACAGCTCGGACGCCCTGTGAAGGATTACGATATTGCCACTTCGGCTCATCCCGACCAGGTGCAGCGGCTCTTCGAGCGCACCGTGCCGACCGGATTGCAGCACGGGACGGTTACGGTCGTGGCCGGGAGGAAGCCTTACGAAGTAACGACGTTTCGCCGGGAAGGCGGATACGAAGCGTTCCGCCGCCCGACTGAGGTCGAATATATCAACAGCTTGACGGAGGATTTGCAGCGGCGCGATTTCACGATGAATGCGATGGCTATTGACCAAAACGGCCATCTGATCGATCCGTTCGATGGCATGAAGGATTTGGAACGCGGCATCCTTCGCTGCGTCGGTCAAGCGGAAGAGCGGTTCGGGGAAGATGCGCTGCGAATGATGCGTTGCCTCCGTTTTGCATCGGAATACGGCCTGACGGTGGAACAGGCGACCTGGGACGCTCTGAACTCCGGCATTTCGCTGCTGCGGCATATCGCCATGGAACGGACCCGGGCGGAGCTGGAGCGCATGCTTGGGGGCAGCGATCCGAACCGGGCCCTGCACTTGCTCGCGGGAAGCCGGGCGCTGCGTCACGTGAAGCAGGAGCTGCTGCTGTCCGGGCTGGACAAGGAAACGGAGTGGCCGCCCCTCTCACGGTTAACGGAAATGGAGCATCGGCTAGCTCTTATCTACATTCGACTGGGAGCCGTTTCGGTGGATGTTGAAGAGGATATGATCAAACTAACGTTCTCCAGACAGCAGATGGAGACGGTCAAACGAATCGTTGCCGCGCACACTGCTCTTGTATCCGGATTAGGCGAATCGACGGAACAGGGCGGAGAACCCTACTTGAGAAAAGTATGGATTGCGGCCGCACTCAAGTATGGCGTTTCTGCGCTCCGTACGTTAAGAGAAATTTATTTGCTGGAGGACGCCCCGATTCGGGCTGACAACGTCAAGGTTGACAAGGCCGTGGATGTATGGAGAAGAATGGGCTCCGTGTGGCTGGAGCAGATGCCCGTTTCAGCTCTTGCAGAGCTTGCCGTCGGAGGGAAGGAGCTTATGGACCGTCTGGAAGTCAAAGGCGGTCCATGGACCGGCCGGCTGCTGCACCGCTTGCTTGAAAGCGCTGCGCTCGGCGAACTCCACAACGACAAAGAAACGCTGCTTGCGGCAGCCCGGGAGCATTACGAAAACATGCAGGAGAACGATGAATGATGACGGATCGACTGATCGGACTGTTCGAGCAATCGGACGGCAAATTTTTGTCCGGCGAACAGCTGAGCGAGGAGCTTGGCGTCAGCCGGACGGCCGTTTGGAAGCAGATCGAGCGTTTGCGGCAGCAAGGATACCGCTTTGAAGCGGTATCGCGCAAAGGCTACCGGCTGTTGTCCAAGCCGGACAGGCTGGATATAAGCCGCCTGCAATTGAAGCTGGAGACGGAACGGTTCGGCCGGTTCGTGAAATATTACGACCAAGTGGAGTCGACGCAAATCGTCGCGGCTCGCTGTGTCGCGGAAGGTGCCGAGGAAGGCACGCTTATTCTTACGGAAGAGCAAACTGCCGGGAAAGGCCGGATGGGACGCAAGTGGCATTCTCCGGTTGGAAAAGGCATCTGGATGAGCCTGATTTTGAAGCCGGTTTGGATTCCTTTGTTATTCACCCCTCAATTGACTTTGCTCGTTGCCGTCGCTTTATGCCGGGCCATCCGCAGCGCGGCAGGTGTGGAGGCAGGGATCAAATGGCCGAATGATCTGCTTGTCGGCGGCAAGAAGGTTGCCGGCATTTTGCTTGAATCGAGCGCGGAGGATGAGCGGCTGCAGCACATTATCGCCGGAGTCGGCATCAGCGTGAATCTGCAATCGGACGACTTCCCTCCAGAGCTGCGGGATACAGCCACCTCGCTTGCCATCGAAGCAGGCCGTCAGGTGGACCGGATCGAGGTGCTCAGCCGGTTTTTGCTGGAGTGGGAGCAGTTGTACGAGTTGTACCGGCGGGAAGGCTTTGCCCCCATCAAGCTGCTGTGGGAAGCGCTGAACGTATCGCTTCACCGGAATATCCGCTGCCGGACCCCCCAAGGGGACTTCGAAGGATTTGCCGAGGGGATCGATGAGCATGGCGCTTTGCAGCTTCGCACAGCAGACGGATCGGTAAAAAAGCTGTATTCCGCCGATATCAGTTTCGGGTGACACAAGTTGCAAACTTTGGTATAATGTATGGTACGAAGACGGTATCCATAGGGAGCTGTACTTCAGCCGTATGTTTCTTGCTTGAACAATCGAATAGCTTGACCCAAGCAATATGTCGGATTCTGCTCTGAGCCTAACCGGACCGAGACAGAAGGATCATATGAGAAGGACATGTGAACCTTTTAGCCTCCGTATGGGCTGAAAGGTTTTTTTGCTCTTTGCAACAATCCGGCCGATTATCGCAATACTATCAGGAGGAAGGACGGCAGAGGGATACTTTCCCGAGCGACGGAGCCCTGAACCATTCCAACCCGGAAGGCAAGGTGTTAATCATGGACATGCGTAAACCAGTCACGACGGCCAAACTGAGAAAAATGAAAGAAGACGGGATTCCGATCAGCGTGATGACGGCATACGATTACCCGACGGCCATGCTGGCGGAGGAAGCCGGCATCGATGTCATTCTTGTAGGGGATTCGCTGGGGAATGTTGTGCTCGGCTACGATTCAACGGTCCCCGTCACGCTGGACGATATGATTTACCATTCGCGTGCGGTTACGCGTGCGGTCCGGACCAGCTTTGTGGTGACGGATCTGCCGTTCAATACGTATCACGGCAGCATTGACGCGTCGCTGCGGAATGCAGGACGGATTATGCAGGAAGGGCTGGCCAAAGCGGTGAAGATGGAGGGGGGCGCAGAGATTGCGCCGACGGTCGAAGCGCTTGTGCAAGCGGGCATTCCTGTAATGGCCCACCTTGGCCTGACCCCTCAGTCGATTCACCAGATCGGCGGCTATAAAATCCAGGGCAAGACGACCGCTCAAGCGCAAAAATTGCTTGACGATGCCAAAGCTTTGGAGCAGGCGGGGGCTTTCTCCATCGTGCTGGAGCTTGTAACCGATCAGGTCGCCGCACATCTGACGAGCAAGCTGTCCATTCCGACCATCGGTATTGGCGCCGGCAAAGACTGCGACGGACAGGTGCTCGTATTTCACGATGCGCTTGGCTACGGATCGGATATTCATCCGAAGCGTTTTGTGAAGACTTACGGGAACGTCGGCGAACTGATCCGCAGCGGGCTTCGCCAGTATGTGGACGACGTGAAGCAGCGCAACTTCCCGGGGCCGGAACATTCGTTCCGTATGGATGACGAAGTGGCGGAGTCCTTGTACGGCGGCGGGAAGCCGGTAGCAGCAGCATATAGAGAATAGAAACGGAGTTTCGATAGCCGATGGAAATTGTTCATCAGATTGAATCATTACGACAGTTGATTAAAGCAAAACGGGCTGCCAATCCAGCCGTACGCATCGGCTTCGTGCCGACGATGGGCTTCCTGCACCGAGGCCATGCCTCGCTGCTCGAAGCCGCGCGCAAAGAGTGCAACGTGGTTGTCCTGAGCATTTTCGTCAATCCGCTGCAGTTCGGGCCGAACGAAGATTTGGAGCGGTATCCGCGGGACGAGGTGCGGGATATGGCCATCGCGCGCGAAGCCGGGACGGATATCGTATTTTTCCCGCAGATGAACGAGATGTACCCGAAGCCGACCCGAACGATTGTTTCTGTCTCCGGAGTAAGCGAGCGTCTGTGCGGCGCTTCCCGGCCAGGGCATTTTGACGGCGTCGCCACGGTCGTTACCAAGCTGCTGAATATCGTTCAGCCTGACAAAGCTTATTTCGGGATGAAGGACGCCCAGCAGGTAGCGGTCATCGAGCAGATGGTGTACGATCTGAACATCCCTGTCACCATCGTCCCATGTCCGATCGTCCGGGAAGAAGACGGACTTGCGATGAGCTCGCGCAACGTGTATTTGAGCGAGGAAGAGAGAAAGCAGGCGCTTGTCCTCTCCGCAGCTCTGGAAGGGGCGGAATCGCTGCTCGAAGCTCGTAAAGAAACAATCTCCCCGGAAGAACTGCGGCAGGCGGTCGTTCGGCATATTCAATCCTCGCCGTTGGCCGATATCGATTATGTGGAGCTACTGTCTTATCCTGATCTTGCTCCAGTGGATTTCTGGGGCAGTGACGAGAGAATCATTATTGCCGTGGCCGTTCGTTTCGGGGCGACGCGCTTGATCGATAATCGGATACTTCGCGCTCCCGTAGCTTCATTAAGCCATTTGTAATCCGACAGCTGAGGGGCAGGTCCCGAGAGCGCAAAAACGTAGGAGGCGTCAGCCATGTTTCGTACCATGTTAAAATCGAAAATTCACCGTGCGACCGTAACGGAAGCGAATTTAAACTATGTCGGGAGCATTACGATCGATCAGGATTTGCTGGATTTGGTCGACATGCTGCCTAACGAAAAAGTACAAATTGTCAATAATAACAACGGCGCCAGATTCGAGACCTATATTATTCCCGGGCCGCGGGGCTCGGGTGTCGTTTGCTTGAATGGCGCTGCAGCCAGAATGGTTCACCCCGGAGATATTGTCATTATTTTATCATATGTCATGTTATCGGACGAAGAAGCCCGCAAGCATACCCCGAGCATTGCCATTATGGGCGAGAATAACCAAGTCGTTGGCGTGTTGAAGGAAGAAATTCATTCCACGGTCCTTTAAACGAGAATGAAACGGGACGGGTAGACGCACAATGTAGATACGATCACAGCGGGGGCCACAGCCGCGGCGAAGACGTTTAAAGCTGCTGTGGGAAAAGAAGCAAAGGTGGGATACAGCCAATGTTTAAACATCTTTTTGCTTCCATGAACGAAATGCTGGATGAAGTCATATCACAATACCCGTCCTCCCAAGGCGCCGCGCGCAGGGAGCTGCAGGAAAAGCTGCGAGCTCTAAAGGCGATGAGCGACTCCTGTATTGAAGAATGGCTGCTGTTCGAAGAGAAATGGAGCAAGCTGTTAAGCCTTGCCGGCATTTCATTGAACGGTACGGGAGCCGATCCGCTCGATCCCGAATTTTCAGGTAAACGAACCGATTTATTTATCCGGGGACAAGGGTATTACAAGCTCCATATGTTCGACCGGGCGATTGCCGAATTCGACGAGCTGATCCGGCTCCAGCCCGATTTCAATTTGGCGCGGATTTATTTGGCCATGTCTTACTTGCGCAAAGGGGAAGCCGGAGAAAGTTATCTTCATTTTCAATTTTTATCCAGACTGACCGAAAACATGCAGCTCAAAGCGATTTCCTTTAACGCCATGGGGTGTATCCAAGCACAGCTGCGCAATATGGACAAGGCATGCGAGTTGTTCAACATGGCTTACCGGACTGATCCGTCCAGCGTTCAGCCTTTGCTCGATTTGGGCGTTTGCTGCGAGAAAAAGGGCGGGCTCCAGTTTGTGTTCGATATGTCCCGGCCTTCGGATTAAGCGAATGTTCGTTCCTGTTTTTTTGTAAAAAGGGTAAGTTTGCTATTCCCTTTTTCCCTCAGTATTGGTATGCTTATGAGAAGAGTGGGAATGAAGGGATTGACACGACTCCAATGAAATTTGCAGTATTGGATTTTGAAACGACGGGGAGCACGGCGACGGATCGCATTATCCAAGTCGGGCTCTTTCTTATAAACGACCAAGAAATGACCGACAGGTATACTTCTCTCGTCAATCCGGGTATAAGTATACCTTCTTCAATTACAACGCTTACCGGAATCGACGACGAGATGGTAAAGGATGCTCCTCCGATGGAAGAGGTTATTGCCGAGATGGTTCCTCTCCTCCAAGATGCAGTCCTGGTTGGTCATAATATTGCTTTTGACCTTGCTTTTCTGCAGCGGGCGCTGGACGATAACGGTTACTTCCCGTTCGACGGACGCGTACTGGATACGATGGACGCGCTGCGCGTTCTATTCCCCGGCTTATCGAGCCTGCAGCTTTCAATGGTATGCCACGCTTTCGGTATCGAGCACGAACGGCCGCATCAGGCGGATAGCGATGCCGAAGTCACCGCGCTGATCTGGCTACGCTGCATGGAACGGTTTCAATCGCTTCCGCTGCTTACTCTGCAAAGGCTGGAGCTGGTATTTGCCGATTCGGCAGGAGATTTCGGCTGGTTTGTGAGCGAAATGCGTCAATACAAAGAGCTGCACCAACCGCTTGACACGGATATGGATCGTTATTTCCGGCAATTTGCCTTGAACGTTGGAGAATGGGGAGAAGAAGAGCCGGTGCGGGAGGAGGAAGATGTCCTGCGGCTGCCGGACGATTTTCCTTTATTCTACGATCAGCTTAAGCAGGAGCTTCAGCGGCGTTTTGCGGCTTACGAGGAAAGAGAATCGCAGGTGCAAATGCTTAGTGAAGTAGAGACAGCCTTCGAAGACGGCAAGCACCTGATGATCGAAGCCGGCACAGGGACGGGGAAGTCGCTCGGTTATCTGATTCCTTCGCTGTATTACGGGCTCAAGCAGGACAAGAAAGTGCTGGTCAGCACGCATACGATCAATCTGCAAGAACAGCTCAGAGAACGGGATGTGCCGCTGCTGCACGAGCTGTTCCCGGTAGGCTTCCGGGCGGCCGTCCTGAAGGGGCGGAGCCACTACTTGTGCCTACGCAAATTCGAGCACAAAATGTATACGCTCGACTTTGAGCACGGCAAGGAAGACCGGGTTACGGCCGGGCAGATGCTGGTCTGGCTGGGAGAAACGAAGCATGGGGATGAAGAAGAGCTTCATTTCGCCAATAAAGGAAAACAGTTCTGGCAGTCAGTGGAAAGCGATACGGATTCTTGTTTGAACCGCGCATGCCCGTGGTTTAAAAAATGCTTCTATCACCGCGCCCGTCACGAGGCGAACACCGCAGATGTCATTATTACCAACCACTCGCTGCTGTTCACCGATATGAAAGCGGAAAACCGGCTGCTGCCGGGATACAAGCATTTGGTTATCGACGAAGCTCATCATTTCGAGGAAGTGGCCGGCAAGCATCTCGGGATCGAGCTGCACTATCACGGTTTGTCCAATACGCTCCTCTGGCTCTATAAAGATGCGCGTTCAGGACAATTGTCCAATCTGCGTATTCGGCTGCAGCGGTTCGAGGACGAGCGTGCTCAAGGCTGGTGCATATCGATTGACCGGGTTGTCGAGAAGCTTCTGCAATTGAAGGAAGAATGGGACCAGCTGACCGAGCTGCTATACCAGCTTCTGGCTTCGCGAAGCGACCCGTCCCAATCGGAAGGGAACGGCCTTGTTTATCGAGTCAAAAAAGATTCGCTGCCTGCAGGCTGGGATAAGCTGGAAGTGCTCGAAGAGAACATGCAGCTTAACTTCGCGGAAGCTCTGAAGCCGCTCGACAAGCTGATCTCGGAAATCAAAGAAGTGCAGGACGAATACGATGTCCAAAGCTTGATTACGGACCTCGCCGGTACCGCCAAGGAGCTGTACAGGCACAGAGATTCGCTTCGTTTTTTTATGACGATGCCGGATGCGAACTACGTCTATTGGCTTGAAGCCGGGACCTACAGCAGAAACCGGTCGCTCCAGCTGTTCTGCGTGCCGATTGACGTCAGCGAGATGCTAAAGCAGCATTTCTTCGGGCCGAAGGATAGTGTCATCCTTACTTCGGCTACGCTATCCGTCGGCAAATCGTTCGATTATACGTGCGACCAGCTGGGCTTGCGAGAAAACGGGACGGACGGCAAACTGAAAACCGTTCAGCTTCCTTCGCCGTTTAATTACCGCGAGCAGGCGCTTGTGGCTATACCTAGGGATTTTCCTACGCTGCGCGGAGCCAGCGGCGAAAAGGAGTTCGTCGATCGGCTCGTGCCGTCGCTGGCCGAGGTGGCGCTGGAAACGAAAGGCCGGATGCTGGTATTATTTACGTCCAATCGGATGCTGAAGCTGGTTCATGGTGCGTTGAAGGAGATGCTGAGCCCCTTCGGGATCGGCGTGCTTGGCCAGGGTGTAGATAGCAGCAACCGGAGCAAGCTGACCAGACTGTTTCAGAGCAGTCCGAATTGCGTTCTGCTGGGTACAAGCAGTTTCTGGGAAGGCGTCGATATTCCGGGGAATGCGCTTAGCTGTCTGGCTATCGTCAGGCTGCCGTTTCAACCGCCGAACCATCCGTTGATCGAAGCAAAGACGGAGATGATCAAACAGCGAAACCAGAATCCGTTCATGAAGCTGTCGGTACCGCAGGCGGTTATCCGGTTCAAGCAGGGCTTCGGCAGGTTGGTGCGCACGGCTACGGACAAAGGCATCGTCATCATATACGATACCCGGGTGATCGATACGAATTACGGCAAATATTTCCTGTATTCGCTGCCCGGCCCAAAAATCGAGCACATGAATTCAAACCAGCTCGTACCAAGAATAAAGCAGTGGATGGGTGAGAACCAAGCATGAAGACGATGAAAATTTCCGAGGCCGTCGTGCGCCGGCTTCCGGTGTACCTTCGGTTTTTGAACGAACTCAGCAAAAAGAACGTACAAACGGTGTCCTCTCAGGATCTGGGGCAAAAGCTGGACTTGAATCCGGCGCAAATCCGTAAAGACCTTGCTTATTTCGGGGAGTTCGGCAAAAAGGGGATCGGCTACGACGTCGACTATTTGATCGAGAAAATCCGTCAAATTTTAAAGCTCGATAAAATTATTCCTGTGGCACTGGTAGGGGCGGGAAATTTGGGCCGCGCCTTATGCAATTATAATGCCTATTTGAAGGATAATATGAAAATTGTCGCCGTATTCGATTCGCACGGCTCGAAGATCGGGGATACGATTAACAATTTGAAGGTTAAGCCGACGGTCGAAATGAAGGCGATCATCCAAGAGCTAAAGGTTCGCATCGGGATTATTACCGTTCCGGCGGCAGAAGCTCAGCATGTGGCCAATCAGTTTGTGGAGGCCGGTGTCGAGGCGATTTTGAATTTTGCTCCGATGATTATTAAAGTGCCGGCCGAAGTACGGGTGCATCATGCCGATTTTACGACGGATCTGCAAAGCTTGGCTTACTACTTGGATTAACGAAAAAGGATAGAGCCTGACAGAACGTTGTTCTGAAGCTCTATCCTTTTTTTATTTGCCGTATTGCCCGGGCTTGTCCGATCTCACGCAATTACGCAACGAGCGCGAACAGAATTTTATAAATGATAAAAGCAAGAACCATACTGATCGGAATAGTAATGACCCACGTCATGACCATGCGGGTGACCGTTCCCCATTTCACATCGTGAAACCGCATCACGGAGCCCGTTCCGATGATGGAAGACGAGATGACATGCGTTGTCGATAACGGCATGCCGAGATGCGTAGATGTCTGAATCACGATAGACGAGTTCAAGTCCGAGGCAAAGCCGTTAATCGGTTCGATTTTCAGCAGCTTTTTGCTCATCGTCTTGATAATTCTCCAGCCGCCGATCGAGGTTCCAAGCCCCATAGCCGTCGCGGCCGATACCTTAACCCACATCGGGACATCCAAATTATTTTGATACCCTAACGCTACGAGACCGAAGACGATGATCCCCATCGCTTTTTGCGCGTCGTTCCCTCCATGAGAGAAAGATAGCAGGCCTGCAGAGAGTATTTGGAAGCTCTTGAAGGTACGATTCATCTTCGAGCGGGATTGGTTGCCGCTAACCAGGATAAGCTTGCGGATAATCCACATGACGACGAACCCCGTTGCGAAGGCGATAATCGGCGAAAGGACAAGAATCAGCACGATTTCTTTAAATCCGGACCAATTGAGCGCTCCGACTCCCGCACCTGCAATGACCGCTCCGGCAAGAGAACCGATCAACGTATGGGAGGAAGACGAAGGAATACCATAGTACCAAGTCAGCAGGTTCCAGATAATGGCGGACAACAGCGCTGCAATAACGATGTAGACGCCGTTGTCGATCGTAGCGGGATTGGCGACCTTGCCTCCGACCGTTTTGGCAACCTCCGAGGAAAAAACCGCACCGATAAAATTCAGTATCGCGGCGTAAAATACGGCAAAACGGGGCGACAACGCCCGGGTTGAAATCGACGTAGCAATGGCATTGGCCGTATCATGGAAACCATTAATAAAATCGAAGAGGAGCGCCAGTGCTACGATGATAATGATAGTGGTTAACATAGTTTCCTCCTAAGCATGCTGAGTCTTACCCATGTTCCGAATTGTAAGACGGTCCTGTTAAGAATACCGCAGGACTACGCTATCCAAAATGTTGGCTACGTCTTCGCATGCGTCGGTCGTTTGTTCCAGGCGCTCGTAAAGCTCTTTCAATTTAAAATCGTGATAAGGATCTTTAGGGTGGGTGAAAATTTCGCGAATGCCTTCTCTCATGAGGCGGTCCGCTTCATTTTCCAAGCTGTTGATCTGCACGGTATGCTCGGTGATTTGCATATATTTTTTCTTGGACAGCAGCTTGAAAGCGTCCAAAATATGCTGACAGCCTGCAACGAGCACGGCGGAAAATTCCTTCATATATTTATCCGAAGTGGTTATGTTCAAGTAATCGAAACGTGCGATCGTAGCTTCGATCCCGTCGAGCACGTCATCCACTTTGGAGGCCAGCTCCAAAATATCTTCCCGGTCCAGCGGCGTGATGAACACTTTGTTCAATCCTTTGAAGATCTGGTGTGTGATTTGGTCTCCTTTGTTTTCGAGCTCTTTCAGCTGCGGATAAAACGTAGCCGGCGGCTCGCTACCCATGACGGCGTTCCGAAACATCTGTGCGGCGTCAAGCGTATTTTCCGACGCTTTAATAAGCAGCAGAAGGAAATCGGTGTCATTCTTTTTTGTAAACAACATACAGTTTTGGCCTCCCAAGTAATTGAAGATTTACAAGAAATTAAAATAAATAGCGAGAAATATGTAGAAAAAACGCGCCAATTCACACAAAATTAAAAATAACATAATCAAACAACGGAATGCAATTCTTAGTTTATCCATTTAACAATATGTTCATGAATCTTTTACTATGTGAGCGAATTACCCCGGCGGGTATGGTCAGCTTGATTTTTGTCCTTCGCAGGGTGTACATTGAAAACGAGGTTGTATTTGTATTGGGAGGGGATTGTGTCCGGTGAAGAAAACAATAATTGAAAACGGAACGTTTCTAACGATGAATGAAGAAGCGCCAATCATCCAGGGGTGCATGGTCATTGAAGGAAATCGCATTACATATATCGGAGAACAGGCGCCGCTTCCTGCCGGCTCATACGACGAGCGTATCGACGGCTCGGGCAAGCTGTTCATGCCGGGGCTCGTCAATACGCACGGGCATGCCGCGATGTCGCTGCTTCGCGGTTACGGCGACGATATGGCGCTTCAAGTTTGGCTGCAGGAGAAAATGTGGCCGATGGAGGGCAAATTCACGGCGCAGGATGTACGTGCAGGCACCCGTTTGTCCATGCTGGAAATGCTGAAAGGCGGAACGACGACCTTCGTCGATATGTACGATCATATGAACGAAGTTGCGAATGCGGCGGTCGAGAGCGGTATCCGCGCCTGCCTGACACGCGGCGTGATCGGTCTGTGCTCGCGGGAGGTACAGGACGCCAAGCTGGCCGAGGCGATTGCTTTTGCAAAAGATTGGCACGGCCAAGCGGAAGGTCGCATCACGACCATGATGTCGCCGCATTCCCCTTACACCTGCCCGCCGGATTATATTGAACGTATTGTGCAGGCGGCTCACGATTTGAATTTGCCGATCCACACCCACATGTCGGAGACGGCCAGGGAAGTGCAGGAAAATGTTGACCAATACGGATTGCGTCCGGTAGCGCATTTGGAGAAGCTCGGCGTGTTTTCCCGCCCGACTCTCGTAGCTCATGGCGTACATCTGACGGACGAAGAGATTGAAGTGCTGAATCGGTATGACGTGCGAATTTCGCACAACCCCGGCAGCAACCTGAAGCTGGCTAGCGGCGTAGCGCGCGTGCCGGAGCTGCTCAAAGCGGGCGTACTTGTGTCCTTGGGAACGGACGGAGCCGCCAGCAATAATAATCTGGACATGCTCGAAGAGGTACGGCTGGCCGCCCTGATTCATAAAGGCGTATCCGGCGATCCGGTTGCGGTATCCGCTTCGGAGGCTTTGAAGCTTGGTACGCTCGACGGCGCCCGCTCGATCTGGCTAAACGACGTCGGAGCGCTTCAGCAAGGAATGAAGGCTGACTTTATCGCGCTTGATATCGATCAGCCGCATTATTACCCGCGGACGAATTTCATCTCGCATGTCGTGTATGCCGCCGTATCCAAGGATGTGACGGACGTCTGCATCGACGGACGTTGGGTTGTCCGAAAAGGCGAATGCCTGACCATGGACGAAGAGAAGGTCAAATTCGAGGCACAACAAAGCTTCGAGCGATTGACGGCACTCTAATCGTCTCAGCACGACCAGGCAGAAAGGAGGCCGCCGGTGCGCAAAGCATGGAAGATCACGATCATTGCCGGGGCCGCGGCAGTTGTGATTGTGGCCGGGATGAGCATGGCTTTTAATTCGATTATGGATAAGGAATGGACAGAGCAGCGCGCTGCCGTCATTGCCGCTTACGAGAAGACGATATTGACCAAAGCTGTGAAGGTCGAGCGGTTCGTTGCAGAGAAGCCTTATACGGTCATCACCGGGGAAGATAAAATCGGCCAGCCGATGTACGTATTTGTAGGTCAGGACGAGATGCATACGGAAATGGGCAGTGCGGGAATCGATGCGGTGCAGGCCGAAGAGAAGGTGAGAACGGCGCATCCGGAAGCGAAGGTGCTTCGGACGACTCCGGGAATCCGCAGCGGCCAGTTGGTCTGGGAGGTATTCTATAAGCTGCAGCCGGAGGGCAAGCTGGACCAGCATTTTTATGATTACTACGCTTTTAAAGACGGTCAAGCGATCGATACGCTGCGCTTGACCATTCAATAGCGCAAACCGGCGATCAAACGCTGAAGCCCGCCGCGGGAAACGCCGAATGAAGAGGCATTTTCCGCGGCTGTTTTTATCGCAAATGTGCAACAGAGTTCCAAACAACCTTGCGGCTGTTCGCGCCTTTCATTCAATTGCCACACATTGCATCCACATTCGTATATACGATATGATATACTATCGTTATGGCTAAAACGTATAGATGGGAAACTTCGTCGGAAGCTTTTTCACATGAATTTATAGAAAGGGGGACGTATAGCTGATGAATATGAAGTTACGTCTCTTGCCTGTCGTATTGAGTGTTCTTGTGTCGGCAACGCTGCTGTTCGGCGGTTATTTTGCTTACCGGACATTGGCGATGGAAAGTCCGCTGCAGAAGGTCGTCTCCGGCATTTCCGGGGTTGAGCTGGTTTCTATGGACTTAAGCGGGCCGGATGCCCGGATGGAATTGAAACTGGCACCGGGTACGAGCCTGCGTGAAGTATATAGCAAAATCCAAACCGATGGTCGTTCAACGCTTGGCGCCAAGGATTTGAAGCTCAAAGTCGTGAACGATCCGTCACCGAAGTTGGAGCAATGGTGGTCTTCCGCGTTGTTCGAGGTGGCTCAGGCCATGGAAACGAAGCAGTACGCGCAAATACCGAAAACGCTGCAGGCTCAGGGCGGCGACGGGATTAAAGCGTCCACCGAGATGGACGATAAATATGTGTACGTCACGCTATCGGACGGCACGGCAAGCAAATATGTCATGCTGCCGAGAACGCCTGCCAAATTGGGGGTGTGGCCGAATGAGTAAGTACGGTAAAGAGATTTTGCTTGGCTTTATCCCGGTTCTTGTTATTTTCCTGCTTTATATCGGAGTTAATCTGTTTCCTATCGTATTTATGGCCGCGATTTTGGGTACCTTTTTGTATATGGCCCGCGCCCGCGGAGGGCTGAACGTAGGCTCGGAGCGCAAAGCGCGCGGCAAGACACCGGGATTTCTGACATTCGACGATATCGGCGGACAGGATCGGGCAAAGGGTGAACTGAAAGAGGCGCTTGATTTTCTGATCCGTTATGAAGATATTAAAAAGCTCGGCATTCGTCCGTTGAAGGGCATTCTGCTGACGGGTCCTCCGGGAACCGGGAAAACGTTGATGGCGAAGGCCGCGGCGCATTATACGAATTCCGTGTTTCTGGCGGCATCCGGCAGTGAGTTCGTTGAAATGTATGTCGGCGTCGGGGCGAGCCGTATCCGCGACTTGTTCAAGGAAGCCCGCTCGCGCGCTGCGAAGGAGAATAAGGAGAGCGCCATTGTATTTATCGATGAGATTGACGTGATCGGCGGCAAACGGGACGGCGGTCAGCATCGGGAGTATGACCAGACGCTGAACCAGCTGCTCACCGAGATGGACGGAATCCATACGAGCGAAACGCCCCGCGTACTGATCGTTGCGGCCACGAACCGCAAGGAAATGCTGGACGGCGCGCTGCTGCGTCCGGGACGGTTCGACCGTCATATCGAAGTTGATTTGCCGGACAAGAAGGGCCGGCTGCACATCTTGAACATTCATGCCAAAAACAAGCCGCTGGCCGACGGGGTCGATCTGGAAGCCATCGCGCGGGAAACGTTCCATTTCTCCGGCGCGCAGCTGGAAAGCGTCATGAACGAAGCGGCGATTTATGCCATGCGGGACGAATCGGATGTGATCGGACAGCAGCATTTGTCGCTGGCGGTCGATAAAGTCATGCTCGGTGAGAAGACGGACCGCGAAGCGAATAAAGAAGAGCGGGAACGCGTTGCGCTCCATGAGCTTGGACATGCTATCGCCGCGGAGCTGGTGAGGCCGGGCTCGGTCTCTCAAGTTTCGCTCAGTCCTCGTGGGAAAGCGCTCGGTTTTGTGCGTCATAATCCGCAGCAGGACCAGTATCTGTACACGAAAGCGGAGATTGAGCAGCAAATTATGATCGCGCTCGGCGGTGCCGTGGCGGAGGAAATGTTCTACGGCGGACGTAGCACCGGCTCGCGAAACGATTTCGAGCAGGCGCTAAATATGGTGCGTACGATGATGGATTCGGGGCTTACAAGGCTCGGCATCATGGACCGCGAGATGGTCACGAAGCAGGAGCTGATGAAGGAAAATGCCGCGATTTTAGAAGAGTTGACCGAAGCGACCCGGCACATGCTGGAAAGCCACAGAACCGTATTCGAACAATCGCTTGACATTTTGATTGCCGAAGAAGTGCTTTCCGGAGACCAGTTCCGCGAACTCCTCAAACAATCGTCACAAGCTCAAATTGCCTGAAAATCATGGAGAACCGAAGCCGAAGGCGACTAGCCTTCGGTTTTTTCGTATTTTCTCGCGAATTCTACGAAATTTGCCGAACGTGCAACTTTTTTGATAGAATTTAGTCTAATATATTGGTAGTTTTCGCCACGGTATTCTTTTTATCGGCTGGAGTTGAAATCACTTCCGGCTTTCTACATAAAGCGAAAAAATTACAAGATTCAGAGGTGCAAAATGAAATTTTTAACGGCCTGCTTCACCCTGTCGATTGCGTCGCTCCTATTGCTGCCGGCCGTAGGCTCGGCTGCCGCTCCGTCCAAGTCACCTACGCCGAAGTCGTCTAAGCCGCCCGCACCGCCAATTCAATTGGTTTTAAACGGAAAAAAACTCGCGCCGGAAGTTGCTCCGCGCAACGTGGGCGGGAGTGTGATCGTGCCCGTTCGTATCATTGTGGAAGAGCTCGGTTCCAAGGTTACATGGGACGAGAAGCAGCGAAAGGTTACGGTAGTTAAAGACGAAACCAATATACAGTTGTTTATCGACAAAAAGAATGCAACGGTAGGAGGAAAACCGTTTCAGCTTGAAGCGGCGCCAACGATCATCGAAGGCAGTACGATGCTGCCTGTACGATTCGTAAGCGAGCAGTTAGGGGTAAAAGTATTATGGGATGATAAAAACCAGTCGGTTAATTTGTCCACGCCGGAAAAGAGCAAGGACGATAAAACGCCTTCGAAAACGGAGAAGCCCGGCGAAAAAGAACCCGGCAGCGTGCCGGCCGACGGCAAGCCCGTTTCCTCGTTAGAGCCAGGCAACACGGTAAAAGCAGGAGATAAACCTGACAGCGGAAAGAACGCTGGAAAGGAAAACGGCGCTTCGCCGTTGCCGGGAGGCACCTCGCCAGCGGGGGGGACATCGCCGGGGAAAAGCGGCTCCGGGCAAATGCTGGCTTGCGTCCCCGCTGCTGGGGGCACGCAGTCGACTAGCGGCGGCACATCAGCAGCCGGAGGAAGCCAACAGGCCGCGAACGTCGGTGCGCAAACGGCTGGCGACGGCAAACTGCCGGCAAACGGCAGCACGCAAACGTTGTCCGACGGCGCTCAAGCTTCAAACGCAGCTGCGCAAGGGGCGGCAAACGGAGCGGAACAGCCGGGAAGCGGAGCCCAGCAGACAACGAGCGGGACGCAGCCGCCGATCGCGGGCAAGCAGGAAACGGCTGGCGACAAAAAAGCGACGAACGGCGTGGTTACCGTACAGGCTATTTCGCTGCAAGGCGACACGTTGACGATCAAAACGTCGGATTGCGCCAGAAAGCCGAGCATGTTCCGTTTGGCCAATCCGGATCGGGTCGTCCTCGACCTGCCTAATGCGCAGCTTGACCCGGCGCTCATGGCCAAGCTCAACCCGCAAGGCGAAGGAACCTTGCCGGATAAGAGCGAATTTGTCACACAAATTCGTTATTCGCTATTTTCAAAAGAAGCATCTATCGTTAGAATAGTATTAGATTTGCCGCAGAAGGGGGAGTTTCGCTTGGCCTCCGTGCAGCAAAACGGGGAAATTACCGGGAAAATATCTTTCGGTAAAACCCGCTACCGGGTCTTCATCGACCCCGGACATGGCGGCAAGGATAACGGCGCCAGCTCGCTGAATAAGCGACACGAGAAAGATTTCGTTCTGTCGCTTGGCCAGAAAGTGGCGGCACTGCTGGAGAAAGAACCGAAGATCGAAGTGACGATGACTCGTTCGAACGATACGTTCATCGAACTGGAAGAACGCCCGAACCTTGCGAATAACGCCGACGCTGATTTGTTCGTCTCGATTCATGCCAATTCCGCAGGAAAAGAAACCGTTGGCGGGACCGAAACGTATTATTGGACGGAGCAAAGTCTCGATTTTGCCAAGCTGATGCATAAGTATTTGGTCGATGCTACCGGTTTTCCGGACCGCAAAGTAAAGCAGGAACGTTTTGTTGTTATTAAGAACTCAACGATGCCGGCCGTATTGCTGGAGATCGGCTTCTTGACGAATCAATCGGAAGAGGAACTGATGTATCAGGATGCTTTTCAAAGCAAGGTCGCCGCATCCATCGTGACTGCCATCAAGAAGCAGTTGAATCTTGAGTAAGGAGTGGGTGACGATGCATAAGACATGGCAAAAAGGAATGGCTGCTGCAGCAATCGCGGCCCTGCTGCTGGCAGGCTGCGGAACGAGCAAAGCGCCATTACAAGGCACCGCAGAAACACCGCCCTCCAAGAGCGGACAAGCTGCGCAGCCAGGGACGGAGGGAGACAAGACGACGACTCCGACGACTCCGCCAGAGACGTCCGCCCCGAAGCCGGACCCGGAAAAAAAGGAGTTAAAGATCAAAACGTATTTCAGCGATGCTCAGCTTGAGAAACTGGTTCAAAAAGATGTGACGATCAATATCAAACAAGATCAGGACAAATATCTGGCTGCGCTTAACCAGTTGAAGAAAAGCCCTGACGACAATACCATTCCTTTATTTAAAGGGTTTACGTACAAAAGCGTCGCATTGAAAGACGGCCAGCTGAACCTGGACGTGTCCATTGCGGATGAAGGAAGGCTGGGGTCCGGCGGGGAAGGAATGCTGCTGGATGCGCTGCAAAAGACGATGTTCCAGTTTTCCGAAATCAAGTCCATTGAAGTGCTGGTTGACGGAAAGCAGGTCGAAAGCTTGATGGGACATATGGATCTGCCGCATCCGATCAAACGGAGCCAAAGTTAAACGTACATCATGAACTGACATAAGTCGATCGAGAGGAGCTATTTCATGAAAAGCATCAATTCAAGACAAGCACGCAGACTGGCGGCAGCCGTTTTGGCGCTGTCGCTGGCATTCGGAAGTCCGGCCTTCGCCGCCGCGGCTGAAACTAAAAGCAATATTTCGACGCGAAGCTCCGTAAATACACAACGCTTTACCGACGTCGGGGACCAGCACTGGGCGGTCAAGCATATCGCCAAGCTGGCTTCTCTTGGGGTGATTGAAGGATATGAAAAAGGGGAATATCGACCGGAAAACTCCGTATCTCAGCAGGAAGTCATCGTGATGGCGCTGCGGTTTATGGGGCTCGAATCGGAAGTAATGAAGAGCAAGGCGGGAACGGCGCTGCCTTTTAGTGTAGATAATTTCTTCAAGCCGTATGTCGCTTATGCGATCGATCGCGGCTTAATTAATATTCAAGAGGAGACAGCAAACGGCACGAATGCCAAAACGGCTTGGGGAGCTAAGGAAGCGTCCCGCGAATGGGTGGCTAAGCTGGTCATCCGCGCCATTGGCAAACAGGAACAGGCCAATCAGCAGACGCAATCCTCTTCGTCATTTACGGACAGCAAGGATTTCTCATCGTGGGCGGCCGATTATATCAACGCGGCGGTATCGCTTAAGATCGTACAAGGCTTTGAGGATAACAGCTTCAAGCCAAAGGATAAGGTTACCCGCGCCCAGATGGCGACGTTCCTAAGCCGTGCGGATAAAGAATCGAGTTCCCGCTCTTCCCGGGTCGCTACCGGATATGTGATGGAGCTGACGGATCGCAAAATCAGCGTGCTGAATGCCAATGGGCAAACGACGGAATATACGCTGTCTTCCGATACGGTCCTCTATAGCGGCAAAGATGACAGCCGGATTTCACTGTCCAACATTAAGCTCACAAACGAAGTGTATCTGGTACAAAATCAAGGCGCGGCACTGTACATAGAACTCACCAACGATCAACAAAAAATGGAAACCTACGAAGGAACGCTGACGGAAGTATTCGTCGACCGGATGATGGCCTCGATTCAGCGGAACGGAAAGAACGAGCTTTATGATTTGTTCCCGACCGTCACGGTGACGGATAAAGACGGCCGCGGCTTGAGCTTGAGCTCTTTAACGCCGGGGAGCATCGTCGAATTGAAGCGGAATACGCTGCTCAAAGAGTCGAAAATCTCGCAAATCGTACTTAAGCAGACGCCTCTCAGCAAATCGTCTGAAGGTACGGTACTTAGTCTCAATAAAGAACAAAACCAAGTGACGTTCCTGGAGCAGGGGACTGGGCTGAACGAATCGTTCGCACTTACAACGCGTACGGTTGTGAAGCTGCAGGACGGCTCGATGGCCGACCTCTCGAAGCTGCGCGTCGGCGATGCGGTCAGTTACGAGGTGAAAGCGAACGAACTTCAAGTCGTTTCCATCAAAAAGCCGGCTGATTTCAGCCAATCCGTTGAAGGAACGATGGCAAGCTTAAGCAGCGACAAACGGATCTTGACGATTAATAAAGCAGGCGGCTCGCTCGGTGCCTATCATATCGCGGACAATGCGATAATTTCGATTGACGGGTTGACGAACCCGAGTCTGTTCGATATCGAAGCCGGCGATCAATTGAAGATGGATCTGATCAACGATAAAATCGTTAAAATTTCCGTTACCAGCCGTTCGGCTAAGCAATTCATCTACGCTGAGATCCTTAGTTATGACGCCAATTCCAAAGTGGTGACGATCAAAACCGAGAGCGACGGGGTTGGGGCATACCGGCTGACGGACAATACAAACATCCGCTATATGGGAGGTCCGATACAGCAATCCAACTTCCAGAGCTCATTCGTAGGCAACGGCAACGGCAATGACAGAAAAAGAGTGGACTTGAAGGTCTCCAAAGATAAAATTGTTCAGATTGAAACGACGATGAATGTGGAAGGCACGATTGCTCAAATCAATACGAGCAATATTACAAACGACTTGACTATTCGTACCGCCGGAGGGCAGAACATAACGTTCAAAGTCAATTACGGCGCGCCTGTGGAAATGTTTAACAAAGCGAACGGGACCATTTCGGACCTGAAAGTCGGCGATGCGATCCGTGTAACGCTCACAGGGAATCAGGATTTTGTAACAAACCTGATGGCGAAGAAAACAGGCGTGTACAAGGTACTGGTCACCAATCCTAGCACGAATCAAGTTACCGCAAAAGACGAGACAGGCTCACAGTTAACGTTCAAAGTCGAGAACAACGATCAAATTATTAACCCGGGCAAGCAATCCCGCGCCTTCTCGGATATTTTGATTGATGAGTACGTCAAAGCCAGCTTTAGCGGCACCAAGCTCGACAATCTTCAATTGCTGAATTCGGTTCGAGGCAAAGTAACAAATGTGGACGTAGCGGCGGGTACGTTGACCATTCAGGATTTCCAAGGCAACATTCAGGTGATAACGGTCGGACAGCAGTTCACAATCAGGCAGAATGCCAATACGTCCGCCGCTTTGAATACGATCAAGCAAAATGACCGGGTGGAAATTATCCGGGACGCGAAAGACAAAGCGATTATTCAAGTGGCGACCGCGACCAAGCGGACGGTATCCTCTTACGATACGGTGCTGAATCAATTGCTTCTGAAGCCGACGACGAATAACGATAAGACATCATACAATTTATTTGCTAAAGCGTATTTGCACAAAGGCACGCAAACGGTTGCCCCAAGTACGTTTATGGAGAATGAAGAAGTGATGGTTTACGTGATCGACGATAAAATTTTCGAAATTGAAAAGCCCTGATCGGTTTATTTGAAACTTTTATCCGGGTTGAGCCGTCTGTGTAGTGAGAACTTCTTGCTGCATAGGCGGTTTTTTTCGTAAAAAGTTCGCATTTTGTCGGCATTAGTCATTGATTCGCCTGCCGCGTTTCGGTAAACTGTAAGAAACAGGCGAAAGAAAGGACAGGGAGCATGAATCAGACGCAAGCGAGAACCATACTGGATACGATTGCCGAGATGTTCCCGGATGCCCATTGTGAGCTTACCCACTCGAATGCTTTCGAGCTGACGATCGCCGTCCTGTTGTCGGCCCAATGTACGGACGAGACGGTCAACAAAGTTACCGCCACGTTGTTTCAGAAGTATAAGAGGCCGGAAGACTATTTGGCCGTGCCGCTCGAAGAACTGGAGCAAGATATTCGGCGGATCGGTTTGTTCCGGAACAAAGCCAAGAACATTCAGGCTTTGTGCGCAATGCTTTTGGACAAGTATAACGGGGAAGTTCCCCGCGAACACGAGAAGCTGGTGGAATTGCCGGGCGTCGGAAGAAAAACGGCGAACGTCGTTGTTTCCAATGCTTTTGACGTGCCTGCTATAGCCGTCGATACACATGTGGAACGAGTATCCAAGCGGCTCGGGCTTGCCGGGGTTAACGATTCGGTGCTTGAAGTGGAAAAAAAGCTGATGAAACGGGTGCCGCGCGAAGAGTGGACGCAGACGCATCACCGGCTCATTTTTTTTGGACGCTATCACTGTAAAGCGCAAAACCCCAAATGCGAGGTTTGTCCGCTTATCGATCTTTGCCGAGAAGGTAAAAAACGAATGAAATTGAACTCGAATAGGAAGCCTATACCAAAAGCGAAAGCAGCTAACAAGGCTGCAAAAACTAAAGAGGCGTAATACGAAAGGATAGGATTAGAGATGAAATGCATATCGGTCTACACCAGCGATTTTGAATTGTTTTCGGATATTTACGAGAAAGTGCTTGAGACTCCTTTGCAGGAAAACGAAGAGAAGCAGGTTGAAGGCGTCGTCGTAACGGAGTCGGGCAGCGTGCCGGAAAATTATTTGAACCGCATGAAGCAGCGTCCGGAAGTTGTTGTGATGAAAGTAAAGGATAAAGACATTACGATTTTGCAGCATCGCGATGTTTTCGAAATATTTATTCCCGAGACGGAAAATATGGTACACTAAAAACCGAAGCGATTCGGTTTTTTCTTTTTGCTCGGAAAACAAAAAGATAGACGACAAGCGCTTGGTTTAAGTTTTTAGACAGTAGGAAGAACAGGGGCAGGAGAAACGATGAAAAGCGAATTGACTATAGCAGAAGCAACGTCAGTAGAGACAGGGAACGAAGAGGGGATACAAGGCGGGACACCGCAGGATGAAATGCTTGCTGCCGTTCAAGGGCTGCTCGCGAAGGTAGAGCAAACGGGAGACGGGGAGCACGGAAAAAAGCTGCGGCAGCTGTTGGCGAAAGCGCAGAGCGAGCGGCTTTATTTGGCGTTTTGCGGGCACTTCTCGGCAGGGAAGTCGAGTCTGATTAACCGGCTGTGCGGTCATATGCTGCTGCCGTCGAGTCCGATTCCGACGAGCGCCAACATTGTGAGTATTGTGAACGGGGAAGCCGGGGCACGGGTCATTTACCGCAGCGATGAGGCAGGAGATCAGGCTCAAGGAATGAGCGAGACGCGGTCCGAAACCGTGCCGTTGGACGAGTTGGCGGAGCATTGCCGTAATGGCGAAGCGATTGAAACGGTAGAAATCCGTTACCCAATCGCGTTCCTGGGAGAGCATGCCGCGCTGCTGGATACGCCGGGAATCGATTCGACGGACGACGCGCATCAGCTGGCGACGGAATCCGCGCTGCATTTGGCTGATGTTGTGTTTTACGTGATGGATTATAACCATGTGCAGTCGGAAATCAATTTGGCGTTTGCGAAAAAAATGACGGAGTGGGGTAAACCGCTCTATTTGATCGTGAACATGATCGATAAGCACCGGGAGCAGGAGCTGTCGTTTGCCGCATATCAGGAAGGCGTGCGCGAAGCGTTCACTAGCTGGGGCGTGCGGCCGGACGGAATCGTTTATACATCGGTAAAGGTGCCGAATTATCCGTCCAGCGAATGGAGCAAGCTGGACGGGCTGCTCGGGCAGTTGATCGAGCTGCGGCAGCCGCTCGTGCGGCTCAGCCTTGAGAAGTCGGCGCGGGCGCTGGCAGCGGCGCACGCCGAGAAGATGGCCGAGCGCAATGAGCCGGCGAAGGAAGCGCTGCGCGAGCAGCTTGCTGCCTCCGGCGAAGAGCTGGACGCCGTTCAGGCGGAGTATGCGGAGGCGCGCGCTGGGCTGGCGCGGCTGGAATCGCTGCCGGCGGAGCTGCAGGCAGCTGTGCGTAAAGACGTGGCGGCGGTATTGGACAACGCCAACGTCATTCCGGCCGTGACGCGGGACTTCGCGCACGCGTATTTGGAAAGCCGCCGACCGGGCTTCAAGGTAGGCTGGTTTGGCGCCGCCGCGAAGACGGCGGCGGAACGGGAGCAGCGGCTTGCTGCGCTGCATAAAGATTTTGCGTCGCAAGTGGAGACGCAGGTGGCCAGACACGTGCAGCAGACGGTCAAAGCGAAGCTGGAAGGCCACGGCCTGCCGGCCGGCGCCATTACCGGGGCGGCCGACCGGATCAACGTAGAGCTGACGCCGGATTGGCTGGCCGGTCAGGTGAACGAGGCCGCGGTGTTCGGAAACGAGTATACGTTGACGTACTCGAAGCAAATTGCCGCGGAAGCGAAAAGCTTGTACCGGAAGGAGGCGTACGCCGTCAGCGACGAGCTGATCGCGGCGCTGGCGGCCGCCCTGCAGCCGCGCCTCGCGGCGCTGCGCGCGCAGCTCGCCGAGCTCGACGCGCGGCTCGCGGGCCTGCGCGAGCTGGAGCGCCTCGCGCAGGCCGAGGCCGCC
>JBHJMN010000099.1:0-3671 GCA_042219835.1 Paenibacillus elgii | reverse complement strand
GGGTCAAGGTCTCATGAGCTTTGAATTTGCCAAGCGAATTGGACAGCATCTCGGATTATCTTATTCGCCAAACGCTGTGCAAGGAAGGCTCCCTTACATCAAAGGTATCATTCGCTTTGATATTCTTAATTGGTTTGAGAAAAACAACATATCGAAGATCACCGACATATTCGGTGAATCGCAATCAATAATTGATGAACGCGGGCGTCCTATTGATCTCATCATCACGAAGTCCTGCTTCAAAGCATGGCATAGATATATCGATGGTCAAGCAAAGCCCGAATGCCTATTCAAAAATATACACGACTATGAGAAACATCTGACTGAATATCAACATACTCATTTTTGGGTTGCCAACTATGCCAAACCGTTGTATCAACTAAATCCGTATACGCCGCTCACCTATCAATACATTCATGCGCTCAATCTTACGCTGGATGATTTGTATAAATTGTGCGCCCCTTTGATGAAAGTCGTGAAAATAATAGTAAACGGTAAGAAAGATGATACGACGAACAAATGGGTTCGAGATATCGCCTATACGAAAGCGTTTCTGAATATGCTCGTTCAAGACCATCATGAAGCAAACGATGCTGATGACATGGATGATAGTGAAGATCCCAACAACGAGCTGACACTGGAGCAGCAAAAGAAATTCACGAGCGAAATAAACCAAACAATCGATTTAAATGAACTCATGCTCTATGACGCAAACGTGCGGAAGTACATGATCAAGCAAGCGATGCAGAAGGCTCAAGATATGCTGAAAGGTCGTATCCCGATTCGTGGCAGTTATTATTATCTGACGAATGATCCCATCGCTTTTATGGAACATGCTTCAGGAAAGCCGGTCAGAGGTGTACTTGAGCAGAACCAGGCATTTATGAATCGCAAACACGGCACTCATGCCCTCTTCCGTTCGCCGCTGACCATTTTTAATGAAGTGGCAAAACTTGAATTTATAGAAGAACATGATGCGTATCTGCGCCATTTGGATAACGTCATTGTGCTGAATTGCCATGACTTAACGCTTATCCGGCTTGGGCTTGCCGACGTTGATGGAGATACTGCCCTTTGCACCAATGACTCCACGATCCTTGCCGCAGTCATTGAGGCTCCGACGATTATCAATGAAGATGACAAAAAAGTAGCTGATCCTGTACCGAATGATACGGACAGCATCGTTAAGATGGAACTGAAAAGTTTGCACAACCTAACAGGTAGATGCACGAATGTAAATACGTTTTTTCAGAATCTCGCCTTGGAAGAAGGTAACTTGCAATTGCGTGTGTTGGAGTTTTCAGTACTCAAATTTCTTCAGGGACAGATTATCGATGCGACAAAAAATGGCCGCGATGTTGAGATTCCGTATGTGCTTGATAAATTCGTGTACAAACTGCCCTATTTCTTCCGTTTCATTAACGGAGGAACAGAAGATGAATACCAGCGCATCATCAAGTCGCCGTTTAATAAATTTTGCGTGGAAGCTGAAAAATACATCAAAACTACTTTCTAATTGAAGGATGGAAAACTAGATCAATCAATGCTCGGCATTGAAAGCACGAAGCAGTTGCTACAGGACTTGAGCAAGGTCAACCAGTCCAAATATTTGGCGTATCTTGACTTGATAGAACCGTTGTACAAGGAATACAACAAGAAGAAAAATCGCATTGATTATCGTCGGAAACAATTTAATGAGCTAAAAAAATGGGAACGTGATGATGAGACACGCAAAGTCATCAGCGAAGAATATGCGAATCTGAAGGCAGAATATACAACCAAGTGTGAGGCTATATGCCTCTTCCCTTCTGTTCTTGCGAGTGTAGCAGTGGAGATTGCTTACAATAAATATGGAACACATGGATTCGCATGGCTGTTCATAGATGGATTACTGGAAAATCTGAAGCGCCATGAAAATATCGTAAAGAAAGAAGTACGCAGAGTAAATCGGTTAACGAACCAGGCTGTGGAAGGTAATGAACTTACCGTCCGAGATGGAATCGCATCCGTTGATGATCTGGAGTTTAGATTCGATGCGCTGGATGGAGTTTATCCGTTGTTTGAGATTATGGGTCAGTTCTACATCTCATTTGAAACTGAACGAAAAGTCAATGTGCAGACAAGTGATACCCCTACCCTGTTGGATGGGAGCAGTACAAGACAAAAGCTCGAAGGATACAAGCTGGGCTTCAGCACGTTGAAACAGTCACAAGACGAATCACAGGCGGTTGCTGATGAGTTAGCTGGTAAAAAAATGATGATTCGGATAAACGGAAATTATGTGAACGTAATCGATTCCAATGGTGATACGAAATGCTGTATTCCAAGCGATAACCTTATTCAGCGTGAAGAAAAATGGTCTTTGTTTGATTTTGATGGAGCTATGATTGAATTTGTAAGCATTGAAAAAGTGACGAAATCGAGCTTTAAAGCAATTGTCAATATTGATTAATTGTCTAATTATTAATGGAGCGCCTGTTAACACTGGCGCTCTGGTGACACCCGTTGTGCCAAGGTGATTACTCAATAGGAGAGGAAATAATCAATATGGACTATTTTTACTGTTACGATAAAGCCATGATGAAATATTTGAGGTATGAAAAAGGCATCCAATTTATCTGTTGCGGACTACAGCCTAAGACGAAGAATATGTTTTGGCAGTTCCTACGAACACAACAATTAGATGATTTTATATCCGAGTATAATAGTTTGAATAACTGAAATTTTTTCCGTATAGAAAAAAGAGTAATTTAAAGTATCCTTTTTTTCTATAGATATAGATAAATGAGGCATTTGTATTATCTAAATTTTCTATAGGGTATGGAAAAAATAGAAATCAAAACTGTCTATATTTTCCGAGTATATACAAAGATACAAGTATAAAAAGAAACAAACATACAAAGAGAAAATAGCGTTGTATGTGGTCGCTTACGCTTAGTTAAAACAAGGAAAAAATCAACTTTAACAGTGGATTGTATATGATAGTTGGAGGATAAGCAATATGATAAGCAATGATAGCATGAAAGATAAAATCTATGTGTATGATGTGTTTACTGAATTATATGATTCCAAGAATGAGCAATTTAGATTATTACCTAACGAATTGTATTTATATTGTTTCTTATATCGTAACCGGAGTCATGATTATATAACTAAAATAAATGTTGAAAGTATTCATCAATCAATGCCGGTAAAATTTAAGCCCTCCAAAGCAACAAAAAATAGAGTTGAAATTAAAAATAATTTATTGTCACTTCGATCAAAGGGGATTATTCATTTTAATTTGGAAGCAGAATCTTTGTACAGTAAATCAGGAAATTATAAGTCGTTAGATATTACGTTCGAAAAGTTTACTGAGAGAAAGGGATATCTCAGGTTTCATATTCGGATTTTGATTCCATGGATAATATAGAATATTTTTATATTAAAGTGGCCGTCGAACGATTTAGAAACGTTAAAACAATTTCAGGGTATTATGGAAGGTGGATTTCTGAGAACGAATTCGGAAAATTATTAGGAACGATAGGTAAAACTTTTCAAAATAAAGCGAATCAGATGATAACTAAAGGATCACGCCTGTTGATTAACCAAAATAAGGTATTCAAAAATTGAAAAAAGGCCACTCTTTCGATAAAATCGATTCCACCACAGAACCCGATTCGAAAGAGGCA
>JBHJMN010000098.1:0-3984 GCA_042219835.1 Paenibacillus elgii | reverse complement strand
TCATTGGTTATGTTCGAGTCTCAACAGCAGGACAAGCGAGAGATGGTTACAGTTTATCTTATCAACGGGAAGAAATTGAATCGTATTGTCAGCAGCAAGGATGGAACCTGCTTCATGTGTTCGTGGACGAAGGTATCAGCGGTGCAAAGGTTGATGAAGATGCCTTAGAAGTAGACCGAGAAGGATTTCAGAATATGCTTTCTCTCCTTTCTACCCGCTCTATCAATCATGTTGTTGTCCTGAACACAAATCGCCTTTGGAGAAGCGATATCGTTAAAGTGTTGGTTCATCGTGAATTTAAGAAGTACAACGTTGACGTGAAATCGATAGAACAACCGACATACAGCATCTACAAGAAAGACCCTTCCGACTTCTTGATCAACAGCTTGATGGAACTGTTGGACGCTTACCAACGGCTTGAAATCGCGATGAAACTAGGTAAAGGACGCAATAAGAAGGCCAAGGAAGGCGGCTATGCAGGAGGATGTGCTACATTCGGCTACAAGGCTAAGAAAGGCTCGAAAGTCCTCGTCATCGATGAAAAACAAGCGGTCATTGTGGAACGAGTATTCGAATTAAAAGAGCTATTCCCTCACTGGATATTATCTGAAATTGCTTATCAATTGAATTGAAAACTTCAAGACGCAACAAGGCAAGCCCTTCACCAAAGTACAGGTCAAACGAATTTTGGATCGTCGCAGCTTTTACAGCGGCATGTACCAGTATGCCAACGTGGAAGCTATCGGCAAGCATCAGGCGATCATATGAGGGAGGCAACACGAATATGAAACTTACCCTTATGAATAGATTGGATGCCGAGGAACGAGAATTGATGCAACAAATTCAAACGTACGAAGCTTGCACCATGGCCGTCTTAAATATGGCAAGCGATCGAAAAAGGCCATTACATAAATTTGCGGTGGAAGACATCGTTTCAAGCCTCCACCGAATGACTGTTGAACTGCAAACGGAATTACTACATTTGCGGTTAGAAAAGGCACTATGCCAACCATCGAAACACTAAACTGGGGCATAAACGGAGAGTAGGTTATTGCTGGCGTATCTTTGCGGTTTGTCCGCTCGAACTAAGGATGCAAGCCTACTCATCCGCATGTCCATTCGTTGAGTAATTACTCATGGGTTGGAAATATGCTTACGTATCGTTATGGCTCGTCCACTTGTAGTCAGGATGCAAGTCTAACTCATGAGTAAGGATTCAACAATAAAATAACAGAGGAGTGGAGCAATATCGTACAACAAGACAAATTCATTTATGTGGGTATCGACTTGCTTGTCTTTCGCTATATACAGACATCATTTCCCAAAGGTATAATTTGGCATGGGGATATTCGTTAGCTTCGTACAACTTTAAACTAATCAATCATGAAGGAAGGTTTTTTATGCTGCTTATTTATAATCGCAACAAGAGAATTTTTGGACTTGGCTTCAGCTTAATTTGGCTATTATTTTACTGTTCCGTTAATATAGCGGCGGCTAACCCGTCAAGCGATTATTTATATGATGTAAATGGGCAATTATTGAATTCTACTGGGCCTAATGGAAGTCAGGTTTTCCAATACGACAAAAACGGTAATTTAGTAAAAAAAATTAGAAATGATAATTTACTGATTAATAGAAATGGCAGCTTTGAAACAGTAGGGAATAATGAAACGCTGCCAAAGTTTTGGGAAAGAACATGGCCGAATGCACAAAGCCAAGGTCAACAGGTATTCCGTAATGCAGATACTTCGATGGGTGGTAGTTACTCTTACCGATTGTACAGCGGGTCAAGTAACCCTGCTGCAATGATCTACGGCTTATCCGATAACATCCCTGTTATTGGCGGTCAAGCATACGAGGCGCGCGCTTTGATGAGATATACCTTATCTTCGGGGGGCCATGCAGAATTTAGTATCATCGAACTGGATGCAAACGACAATAACGTAAACGAGCATCATGTGACGTACCGTAATGGTGGCTGGACCGTTCATGATAACGCCAACAATTTTGTAACAAATGCAAATACTACCCACATCCATATCCGCTTTGCAGTCGGAGGCGAGTTGAATGCCTATTTGGATGTTGATAACGTGAGGCTTACGAAAGTTGACATAAACGGCAGCTTTGAAACAGTAGGGAATAATGAAACGCTGCCAAAGTTTTGGGAAAGAACATGGCCGAATGCACAAAGCCAAGGTCAACAAGTATTCCGTAATGCAGATACTTCGATGGGTGGTAGTTACTCTTACCGATTGTACAGCGGGTCAAGTAACCCTGCTGCAATGATCTACGGCTTATCCGATAACATCCCTGTTATTGGCGGTCAAGCATACGAGGCGCGCGCTTTGATGAGATATACCTTATCTTCGGGGGGCCATGCAGAATTTAGTATCATCGAACTGGATGCAAACGACAATAACGTAAACGAGCATCATGTGACGTACCGTAATGGTGGCTGGACCGTTCATGATAACGCCAACAATTTTGTAACAAATGCAAATACTACCCACATCCATATCCGCTTTGCAGTCGGAGGCGAGTTGAATGCCTATTTGGATGTTGATAACGTGAGGCTTACGAAAGTTGACATAAACGGCAGCTTTGAAACAGTAGGGAATAATGAAACGCTGCCAAAGTTTTGGGAAAGAACATGGCCGAATGCACAAAGCCAAGGTCAACAAGTATTCCGTAATGCAGATACTTCGATGGGTGGTAGTTACTCTTACCGATTGTACAGCGGGTCAAGTAACCCTGCTGCAATGATCTACGGCTTATCCGATAACATCCCTGTTATTGGCGGTCAAGCATACGAGGCGCGCGCTTTGATGAGATATACCTTATCTTCGGGGGGCCATGCAGAATTTAGTATCATCGAACTGGATGCAAACGACAATAACGTAAACGAGCATCATGTGACGTACCGTAATGGTGGCTGGACCGTTCATGATAACGCCAACGATTTTGTAACGAATACAAATACTACTCATATCCATATCCGCTTTGCAGTCGGAGGCGAGTTGAATGCCTATTTGGATGTTGATAACGTGAGGTTGTTTAAAAAATAATGTAAGTCTTGGAATAATTAATTATTAAGACTTACAAATTAGAAGAATAACACAGAGAATGAACCGTGAGGAAAAAATACTCCTCTCGGTTCTTTTTTGAGGGAGGCTATCCTAGTGCCGAATGACGGCATGTGTCGAGACGGTGAAAGAGATACAGTTTGAAATGCTTCATGGACCTATAACCTCACTTGAATACAGTCTAAAAGACAGGATTGTCGTCTTTAGTTTTTTACAAAAGCCGTTATATACAGACATGATCTGACAAAGGTATAATTTAGCAGGGGAAATATTTTGAGCTTAGTATCAAAGATCTTATGGGGAGGAAGTTATGCGTACAAAGGATATATTAATCTTTCTATGTTTCATGCTTATGCTTACTTACAGTTCACCAATAATGGCTGCAAGTGGTGAAACAAAATATCACTATGGTAATAAAGGAGTTTTGACAGAAGCATCTAATTCAAATGGAACTATATATTATTATTATGATGAAAATGGAAATTTAATGAGAAAGTATACTACGGGTAACCTTCTTATAAACTCCAGCTTCGAGACCTACACGGGGACAAATGGAGTAGCGGATGGGTGGACACCGTGGCAAGCAGGTGAAACCATACCAAATAACCAAGTAACAAACTCATCAGTATCTTCAGGGCTTCATGCGCAACAGGTATCTGGAACGAATATCGTTAATGGGATGAATGTATGGCAAGACGTAGCAGTGGCAGGAGATGCGACATATACCCTCAATGGACGAGTCAATATTCGAAGTCTGACCAATGCTCGTGCACAGGTAGTAATCTTTTATTTTGATGCAGCTAATAATCTGATTAGCGGTGAAAATCCATTGGATAGTAGTAGTTTAACCGACTGGATGACATTTGGCAGGAACATTATTACACCAGCAAATACCACCAAG
>JBHJMN010000097.1:0-4213 GCA_042219835.1 Paenibacillus elgii | reverse complement strand
ATCTCCCGTTCGATGCGTTCAATATTTTCTTGAATTATACCATGTTACAGGAAAGATTTCATTGATTGTCACTCTTAAAAGGTATATAATAACAGTATGAACCTCTTAAGCGTGACATAAATTAAAATTTCTGTAACGGAGGAAACATTCAATGAACGTCATCGGCTATGTTCGAGTCTCAACAGCAGGACAAGCAAGAGATGGTTACAGCTTGTCGTATCAACGAGAAGAAATTGAATCGTATTGTCAGCAGCAAGGATGGAACCTGCTTCATGTGTTCGTGGACGAAGGAATCAGCGGTGCAAAAGTAGACGAGGACGCTTTAGAAGTAGACAGAAGGATTCCAGAATATGCTTTCCCTTCTCTCTACTCGTTCTATCGCTCATGTTGTCGTACTGAATACAAACCGTCTTTGGAGAAGCGATATCGTTAAAGTTTTGGTTCACCGTGAATTTAAGAAATACAACGTTGACGTAAAATCCATTGAACAACCGACATACAGCATCTACAAGAAAGACCCATCCGACTTCTTGATTAATGGTTTGATGGAACTATTGGACGCTTACCAACGGCTAGAAATCGCCATGAAATTAGGTAAAGGACGCAATAAGAAGGCCAAGGAAGGCGGTTATGCGGGAGGACGTGCTACATTCGGCTACAAGGCTAAGAAAGGCTCGAAAGTCCTCGTCATTGATGAAAAACAAGCGGTCATTGTGGAACGAGTATTCGAATTAAAAGAGCTATTCCCTCACTGGACATTATCCGAAATTGCTTATCAATTGAACCTTGAAAACTACAAAACGCAGCAAGGCAAGGCCTTCACCAAAGTACAGGTGAAACGAATCCTTGATCGTCGCAGCTTTTACAGTGGCATGTACCAGTATGCTAACGTGGAAGCTATCGGCAAGCATCAGGCGATCATATGAGGGGAGGCAACATGAATACGAAACTTACCCTTATGAACAGATTGGATGCCGAGGAAAGAGAACTGATGCAGCAAATTCAAACGTACGAAGCTTGCACCATGGCCGTCTTAAACATGGCAAGCGATCAAATAAGACCATTACATAAATTTGCAGTGGAAGACATTGTTTCGAACCTTCATCGAATGACCGTTGAACTGCAAACGGAATTACTTCATTTGAGGTTAGAAAAGGCACTATACCAACCATCGAAACTAAACATGGGTATAAACGGAGAGTAGGTTTTTGCTAGCGTATCTTTGCGGTTTGTCCGCTCGAACTAAGGATGCAAGCCTACTCATCCGTGTTGTCCATTCGTTGAGTGATTACTCATGGGTTGGAAATATGCTTACGTATCGTTGTGGCTCGTCCACTTGTAATCAGGATGCAGGTCTAACTCATGAGTAAGGATTCAACCAAAAACAACAGAGGAGTGAAGCGATATCGTACAACAAGACAAATTCATTTATGTGGGCATCGACTTGCACAAGCAGCATCACACGGCGGTTTTTATCAACTGCTGGAATCAGAAACTAGGCGAAATTAAGTTTGACAATAAGCCGTCTGCCTTTCCTTTACTGGAGAAGGAAGTAAAGAAGCATACGAAAAAAGGATTATCCGTTGTTTACGGGCTTGAAGATGTCGGAGGCTTCGGCAGAGCGTTGGCGGTCTACTTAACGGAGAATAAATATTGGGTGAAAGAAGTCAATCTGAAGCTTTCTACAGCTAGGCGTAAAAGCCATGTTACGGTTCAAAAGTCCGACAGTTGGGATGCCGAGTGTGTGGCAAGAGTATTGAAAGATGAGTTGCTTCAATTGCCTGATGCAAAGCCGATTGATTTATATTGGGCCATAAGCCAGCTTGTCACACGCAGAAAAGGAGTAGTAAAAGTCCTTTCGGGCTGCATCAAAAATTTGCATCAGCAATTAGGCTATCATTATCCAAGTTATAAAAAATTCTTTTCTGAAATTGACGGTAAAACGGCTTTGAGCTTTTGGGAGGCGTACCCTTCTCCAAGGCATCTGAAGGACTTGGAAGAAGCGACATTAGCCGAATTTCTAAGAAGCCATAGCAATAATGGATTATCCCATAAGAAAGCAGCACAAATTCTGTCGCTCATTGAAGGGGACGGAGATACATATCGAGATTTTCAGGACAAACGTGATTTCATCGTACAAAGCCTTGTTCGAAGCATACGTTTTAACCAGCAGGAATTAGCGCAAATTGAAGAAGAAATCGGAGGGCTGATGAAGCAATTAGGCTTCCAACTAGAGACGATGACAGGCATTGATGTAGTTACAGCGGCTGAACTGACGGCCGAGATTGGCGACGTACACCGATTCGCTACCCCTGATAAATTGGCAAGATTCGCAGGGATTGCACCGATTATAAGCGGTTCAGGAAACAAGGTGAAGAACTACAAGAGCAAGCAGGGGAACAGGGAGCTTCACGACATCATCAGGAACCTTGCGATTCGTCAGATCGCCGTAACGCGCAACAAGAAAGAGCCGCGTAATCCTTATTTTCATGCATATTATGAGCGGAAGCTAACAGCAGGAAAGACGAAGCAGCAAGCGATTGTATGCATCATGCGTAAACTGGTCAATGTTGTCCATTACCTGATGAGAACGAAAGCAGCATACATAATTCCAGAAGTATCCATAAAGCAAGCAGGATGATATAATGGTAGATGGGCGGCAATTGGAAAACGGTTGTTGCCCTTTTAATTAGATGATCCGCTTTATCAACTAGGATACGTATGAAGGGGATATTACGAATCCGCTGAGTTTGAATTTGTATACGTATGTGCATAACAATCCGTTAAAATTTACTGACCCCAGCGGTCATGATATCTTTGATGTTTATATCTACCAGCAAACAGGCTATCATCGTTATAAATCTGATGTTGACTACTATTTCGAAAACTGGAAGGATATTGCTACTTATAATTTTTTGGGTGGGGAAGAAGTTCTTACATTAATTTACTCTAAAGACCCTAAAAAGGTGGCTCAAGCAGTAAATGACTTGGCAATTTCATTTGTTCCAATGGGTTCGACAGGTAAGCTTGGAGCAAAAATTGGAAAATGGGCAGATGATACAGGCGAAGTTACAAAAGTTATTAGAAAAGCAATGGGATGTAATTGTTTTACTGCCGGGACCAAGGTTTTAACAGACGAAGGAGAGAAACCTATCGAGGAAATCGAGGTAGGGGATAAGGTTCTTGCTAAGTCTGATGAGACCGGAGAAGTGGCATACAAAGAGGTCGTGGGGCTGTTCCAAAAGCAGGCTGACGAAATCTACTACGTCCATATCGGGGATGAAATCATTGAGGTTACAGGTGAGCATCCGTTTTGGTTGGACGGCAAAGGATGGACGTTTGTTAAAGACTTGAAAGTGGGTGACTTGCTTGTTTCGAGTGATGGTTCTAAACTGGCAATAGATAAGATAGAGAAAGAACCGCGAGAAGCAACGGTTTATAATTTTATGGTCTCCGAATATCAATCATATTTTGTATCAAATTTAGGGATTTGGGTTCACAATTGTTTTGTGAGTCCGGCCCTAGCCATTTCTGATAAAAAGGCTGGACAGAAATTAGTCCAACATCTAAGAGATGATTGGGGACTCGACCCTAGTGTGGCTGCTAATCGTGATTGGATGAAAAACTATGTAACGGATATACATGCTAATTATAATGAAGTAAGACAAGGTACTTGGAGGACAGTAACAGGTGGGCAATCGGGCTCTGCGTTCTTTTATCGTAAAGAGAACGATGTTGTAGTTACTGATTTGGAAGGTAACTTTATAACAATACTAAAAGATGGGGCTACTCAGAATACAAGGTTCAAGGAAGGGACGGTATTAGATGCAAGATAAAGACGGTTATCTTGAATACGTTACGTTAAAAGCGCGTGAGGCTGGAAAAGAGTTTGTACTTGACAGTGGAGAAGGGAAGGAGTATTTTGACAACGAGCGTGGGTGGTATATTGAAAATCTGAGTGGTTGGCTAGTGGATTTTCACGATGTTGAAGCCGTAAAAACTGCAATTTTAGAACGTAATACCGATAGATATTCTAACTGTTATGTATTCGTTTATTGGAAGGTTGATATGAATAATAATTTAGATATCAGGTTTGAATACGTACCAAGCTATGACTGAACAAATGTAAATGATACGCCCCAAGCATAGTCTGTTGCTTGGGGTTCTTCCTTTTAACCCCACCCAGTGCCGAATGAATTCTATTATCGTATAC
>JBHJMN010000096.1:0-4319 GCA_042219835.1 Paenibacillus elgii | reverse complement strand
TTGTCCGCTTAACCGATCTCGTCAATGAGTTTGCCGGAGCCGTCCAGCAGAGGCTGGATCAGAAGCGGCAGGCGGAGAGCGCGCTCAATCAAGCGCAATCGAGCTACAACTCCACACGCGCCAAGGTAAGATCCAGAATCAAGGTTCGAAGGTTCGAAGGTCCTTATACATCCGTTATTCAGCGCGTAGAAAGCCTTATTGCCGCAGGTCGTTACATCGAGGCTGTCCATGAATGTCATGATATGAATAAAATTATAGACGAGATGAAACGGCTGTATCGGCGGGAAATGGCCAAAGTAAGAAGAGAAGCGGCGGCACGCCGGGGAAGCGCTTCAAGCTCGGGCTCCTTCAAAAAGGATGACGACGGGGACGATGACGAATAGACGGCGCATGAAAAAAAGGCACCGCTCCTGTTGTGTGCAGGATGCGGTGCCTTTTGCATGGATGGGTCTGGTTCTGATGGTTCTGACAGGTCCGCCCCTATCAGTAAGTAATCATGACTGTCCGCGTGGCCTCGGCATACTCTACTTTGGCACCCAGCACTTCAGAGAGCAGGCGGACCGGGACCATCGTGTTGTCGCCGACCAGCCGGGCAGGCGTATCGGTTTGCCGCAGGTCTCCGTTCACTTCGTAGGCGTTTTTCGTTGTGTGCAACGTGACCTTAAGCGTTCCTTTCGTATACACGGCCGCACGCTGCTGTTCGTCCCAGTCCACGTTCGCTCCGAGCGCCGCGGCCAGGTCGCGGATATACAAGTACGAGGAGCCGTCGACGATGACTGGCGTCCGACGCATCGGGAAGGAGACGCCGTCGACCGAATAGTTGCTGTCATCCAGCCCGAAGCTTGCTTTACGCTGGATCGGCAGGACGGTGACAGCCTGCTTGAGGTAATCGGACGCATTCCGGTGCAGCTTCGTTTTTCCGAGCTGTGGCAGCGGTTCCGTCGTGAAATTCCATTCTTTCGACTCGGTGGCCGTGGTGCCGTCTTTTTTAGTCACTTGCAGGCTCAGCTTGACAAGATAAGTCTGATCCGCTTGCAGCGGCTTGCGCGGCAGCAATATGACGGCATTGGTCAATTTGTCGTCGTTATCGGGCGAATTCGCGAACAAGTCGATCTTCTGCTTGGCGTTGTCGGTAAGTTCGGCGCTCAGCAGCTTGATTTTGTCCACATTCTCGCCGAAATATTGGGCCATGATCGGATAACCGACAGGGTAATCGCCGCTCGTATGCATACGCAGCGGGTCAGGGGCTTCGTTCCCTTCAAAGGACGTAGGCACATACCGTTCCCCGTCCGCCGGCGAGACGACGATCGGCGAGTTTTCGCTCGATCCGAACCCGAATTCGATGACCGTGTAATCGCCTACTTTGGCAACACCGACTTCTTTGGCATCCGGGTTCAAGAACGGAGCGCGGTGGTACGGCGCGTCGAATAGCACGTCGACCGACTCGGCGATCGATCCCGCGTGATACGCGACATCTTCCCCAAGCTTGGACGAATACCCGTAGTATGCGGCGCGTTCCCGTGGAGATTGGCCGAAAAATCCGGGTTTGTTCGGATTCTGATCGTGCAGGCTTTCTTGGCTTTTGTCGCTTTGGGCGATTTTGTTCGCATCCAAATATTTCGCATGCGCCTTCGCCATAGCGAAAAGCCGCTCGTTCATCTGAAGCTGGGGGAGTCCATACAGCACCCGGTAGTCGTTAATGGCGGCGAGCCCGGTCTGATCCTCCGGGGTAGGAGTCTCGAAGCGGCTGACCGCGTTTTTCGCTACGGTAAACGACCAGGATTGCTCGATCGGCTTGTAGTTGGGATAAATGATCGACATTTTGACGGTGTAGTTTCCGGGCGCGAGATCGTTGTCGGGCGTATAGGTAAACGTCCCTTTGTTTTGGTCGTAACTGGCTGGCACGCTCTGCCCGTTCAGCGTCATGGTGTAAGACGAGGGCGCGAAGGCCAAATCGGTATCGAAATAAAACGTAAGATTCGGCTTGGTGACGCCGACGGTTCCTTTGGGAGCCGCATCAAAAGAATAGGAGGACGCTTGGGCTTGGGGTATAGGAAGTGTAAGGCCGATACACCAGAGCATCAGCGCCAGGGATAAGAGCATCAGGGATTTGCCCGGGCGGGCGGTTGAATTCAAGGGAAATTCCTCCTTACGCAATGAATTTTAGGTGTGCTCCTACCTTAAATCTATTCGGCGTTTGTGGAGGAAACCCTTTTTCGCAGTAATTTCCAACCATGGCGGGCGCGTTGAATGGGAGTGTTACCCCCTTGATCAGCCTTGTTGTTCGGTTGTTTCAAAGAAGGCATTGCCAGATAAGGCGGCCGAAGTCCGAATTCCGCATCGGCCGAAACGCCTAGATGGAGAAGGTGATCGAAGCTCATAATCCCAAGCTATTTTGCTCCTCGGACACCTGCTTGTGTCGTAGGCCACACCGAACGTAAATACAGCGTTCATTTGGCTTGTGGGACCGCTCGTGGTAGCAGGGAGAACCAGCGTTAATGGGTAATCTCCTCAAACGCTCCGTCATGGCAAAACATATTATTGAATGTCTAATTTAAATTCTTTTGCAGAAGTTTAATAATACGTTCGGATACTTCACGATCAGTTGGGTCTGAAGAAAGCTTTTGAAAGAGAGTCTTTAACTCTTCCTTATCTGCTAGTTTTTTTTGTTTTATATTTAGATTTCTAAATTCGTTAATAAATTCAGCTGTTATACCTGTTAGATTAATCTCGGGATTATAGGATAAAAAATGAGACAAAGCATTTGCTTTAGAAGCATGCTCGATAGCCAGCAAATAGCCACTGTAGTTACCATTGTCTATGGAATCTATGGCTCCTGAAATCCTACCGACAGCAAGATTAAATTCACGATCAATATTTTCTTGTTTTATCGAATGGGAATTATAAGAGAATTGAAAAAAGTTTAGGCATATAGATAAAACTAGTGCTACACTTAAAATTATCTTCATAGCCGGTTTCATGAAATCCCTCCTGAATAAAAAATAAAAGCAGGGATATCCCCCTGCTCTATTATAAACTACCATGGATTCTTTTGAGCATGTCCTTGAACAACATCGAAATCATCTTTCGAGATTTGTAGGGAGCCCCCTAGAGGGATTGCAAATGAAACGTCGCCAGAAAATATCTTTTGTGAATGCGCGTAATGACTATATGCATCAGCGACAATTGCGTTTGAATTATTCTTAGTGAAGTTGTAACTCATGTATCCTTGATGTTTATTGTGCGTATTATCAAGGTCAAATTTAAACCCATATCCGCCAGCATCACGTTTTTCTGCTCTAGTCCACTCATGATTTACCCATCCATAATTACCAAGGTGTTTATAGATGCCGTATTCCGTGTCAGGAATAGGCGAGAATCCAGAATTAAGCCCTATAGCCATAACGTCGGTTCTAGTGAAAAACGGCTTTGTTAACCATTCAAAACGCATTGATACCATTCCATTCGAACTTGAAGTTTGTGAAATCCACGTCTCCATTTTTATCCAAGATTCTTTGACACAGTCGTATCCACCGGAAGCTCCACAAGTCGAAGAAAATGGCATAACATCGGGAACTGTTGCTTGCTTAATTTTGTATGCCTCATATTCCTGTTTAGGGACATCCTTTACTGACAATTCTTTAGGGTTAGCCGGATCAGATGTATCGATGTCAATCTTTATATACTTTTCAGATTTCACAACATCTAGTATTTGATTGCGCTCATTGTATAGTTTTTTCAATTTTTCTTCTGGAAGCAAATCAATGACTGCTTGATCATAGCTATACACATTCATGATCTCGTTTTTTTGTTGTTTTGTAAGAGGAGCGTCTGCTGCACGTGTTATGTTCCCTCCAACTAAAATGGCGGCACAGAGTGATATAGCAGCCGCTTTAAAAAATGGTTTCATAGTTAATTACCTCTCAAAGTATCTTATTAGAGAACTACCATATTATAACATATATATAAAATGATATAAACAATACAAAATACCTATATTTATAACAATTTCCTACAAATTATTAGCTTGATATTCTTAATCTTATAATTTTCAAAGGCTAAATTAGCAGTCTCTCAATTCTAATAGTATAGATTGTATGGATATATTATAGTTATGCCAAAGTGAGGAATATGCCCATGCGCTAGCTTGCGGGCATTCATCTGCAAAGGCTAAGCATCCGAACGGGCTATTAGACGCGCCACATACTGCTGCCAGCCGATGAAAACAGACAGGGCGGTTGCTTGAAGGAGCTGGAAATTGCTGAGCGTATGCAGGTGCATGTTAATACGGTCTTTGCAGTTTGAAAAACGTATGTAGC
>JBHJMN010000095.1:0-4394 GCA_042219835.1 Paenibacillus elgii | reverse complement strand
GACAGTGCAAAAAAAACTCTTGCCGAGTATGAGAGCAAAAAAGCGGAGTTTGAAGAAAACGAAAATCGTAAAGCAGAACAAAAAATAATGAAGATATTGCTTTCAAAAAAAAGGTACTGGGATAACAAAAATGAATTAGAGCGGCAGCAAAGAATGGTTGTAGAAGAAGAAAGTAAGCAAAAACTCTTTGAGAGCAAAAGAAGTGAAGTAATTGAAGGGCTGGAACTGCTCAAGAAAGAATTAAAACAAGAGGAAGAAAAAGAAAAAGAAATAAGAGAGCAGATTAAGACTTCTATTGATGAAGTAACAGAAAAACGAATTCAGCATGCAAAGCAAGAAGAGGTGTATCAAACCCTCTGTAATGATATTAAAGATATAGAAGACATTCCATATGAAGAATTAGATCTATTAAAAAGCAGACTTGAGAAGATTAGAACTGATCTACAAGGAGTGAATTTTGAATATCAGACAAAAGAGAATGAGATAGAGAAAAGAGTTGATGATCTTAAATTACTTAAAAAAGGAAGTAACACCTTTCCTGAATGGGTCACACGGTTTAAAAATGTTTTAAATCGTGAGAAAGTACCTCATTTAATATTAGCAGAAAATATTTCTATAAAACCTCAGTATGAAAAGTGGATTACCGCTATCGAATCGTATTTAGGAAGAGAAAGATATAGGATCGTGACTTCTCCAGAGTATCACCTTCGAGCTAAGAAAATTCAAGAGAGTCATGAGTATGGAGCTCGGGTCTCCCAAACGCGAATGACTAAATATTCTACTGTTTCGAAAAAACTAAATAGGAAATTCGTATCCTTAAGAAATGCACTTGACATCTCAAATGAAAATCAAATTGGTGGGTATCTAGATTATTTAAATGATATTTACTTAGTTGAGAGCGTTGAAGAAGGACATCAGCTCTCATTGGATGGTTATAAAAGCTTGACTCAAAAAGGGTTGCTTCAAGATCAAGAAGGTGGTCTTTTTTTAAAAGTAAGGGAATTGGTTTGTGGTAATATTGCTAGAGAGAAATATACAATACAGCTTGAAAAGGAAATTGACGTTCTAACTGAGAGATTAAATTTATTAAAAAAAGAAAAAAGTAGCCTTGAATTACTGGTTAATGATCTATCTGTACGTATAAACAGTCAAGAAAAACTATTGAAATTACCACAATTATATATTGAACAAGAAGAGCAGAAAAATGTACTTCTCCAGATTGAAAAAAAATTGGATGATACAAAAAAAAGTACGAGGGCTACGATGCAAGCCGGAATAGACTGATTCATCTTATTAATAATCTAGTGCAACAGCAGGTTCAAAAAGAAGCCGCGATAATGGCTATTCAAAGAGATATTGAGGAAGTAGGCCGTACAATAAATGGGTATCGAGGAAGTATCGGTAACTGCAAAATTGATTTAAAGAACTCTATTTCTGAACTGGAAAGCATAGGTTACGATGAGCATGCAATATCTTTCATTGACGTTGAAATATTAAAAGAAAAAATACTCTTGCGTGAAGATGGAAGTGAATGGAATGTAGATATTCTGGAAAAAACACTGAGGGACATTACTGAACAAATAAATCTATTTGAAAAAAATTCAGATATAAGTCCAGAGATTATTGCAATGGTCGAACCACAAAAAAGGAGAGTTGATGTACTAACAACAACTTATGATTTAGCCAGAGAAGATCGTGAACAATGGGAAAAACGATTAGCAATAGCAGAAATAGCTTTGAAAAATCATGTTCAAGAAACGATGATTCAATACATTGACGAATTTAAATCTATGGCAGAATTACTAGGCGCTAGAGCGGAAGGTAAGTTTCAGCAAGAAGGGCCTAGCTATTTAAATTGGCAAATTCAAATTAAGATTGGATTTGATGGAAAAGAGTTAGTTCATTATGATGATCCGGAGTTTTCTTCAGGCCAGCGTGCTGCAATTAGTATTATGCTACTACTGGCAGCAGGAAGTAATAAGAAGGAAGGAACTCAGAATAGCCTTATGTTTCTTGATGAGCCTACTGCACGTGTCGACGACGCACGGGCAAATGAAATAGGGACTATTTTGCAAAAATCAAATGTACAATATTTCATTACCCATCAAATATCCGAAAGTTTAAAGTCAATTGACTGGATCGATCATGCATTTATTACTTCAAAACTCCGTAATGGACAAAAATTCGCGGATAAGCCTATCTTCGAATCAAGAAGGAAGTAGAAGAGGTGACTAAAGAATGTTTCCGAACACTTTTTTCAAAATTGATGAAAATCACCCAGGAATTGAAGTGGAAAAAATTTACAAGTAGTATCTTTTCCCTGTCGAGATGATAGCAACAGGTCGAGTTTTCAATGGAATAGAAGCTTCTTTTAATAAGCCACACGGTAAAAAAAATGCGATGGAATCCGTAGTAAAATTTCTTGTAAAAGGGCCGAAGCAGTATAAATCATTTGTTAATAATATGCTAAAAAAAATTACTTGGCCCGATTTGAATGATGTATTAGAAATTCTTCTAGTAGAGGGTATAGTACAAGTTGCCTTTAAAAATCAAAGACCTCGAAAAGGGAACGATTGGTTACCTTCAATTGTTCAGCTTGATCCTAGAGTATTAGAATTTTTTGCCCAGAAAGAGCCGGATTATAACTTAGAAATCCCCAAATTAAGGGATTTTACAATGAAATTATTAACTTCTACTGCAAATTCGGTAAAAGTATATATATTGCGTTGTATTAATGAAGGAGAAATTATTAATGAATCAGGTATGCTGATTGCTGATCTAACGTCATTTGAGAAATTTAAATCAATTATTCTTGCAATTTCATATTACTTCAATCTGAAAGAGAATGGTAAAACAGTTCCCTTACGTCATTTATCGAATCAAATCTGGAGTCAGCCTAAGGTATTGGCTAAATACAGAAATGAAATTGCTCTTTCAGCAGGTATAATGCTAGAAGAGTTAGATTCAGTTCTCCTTCCAGACATAAATAATAGTTTGCATTCTTCTCTAATAGCGATTTCTCCGGTAGAGGAACTACAACAGCAGTTTTATGAATTATCTACCCTCTTGGAATTTGAGGAACAAAATCTAATATCAAACTTTTTAAACAACATGAACTTTGGTATACAATTTATTGTAGAACATCTTGAAGGCTTGTCAAATAGTAATAATATTGTTTTACAGAAGTTTTTAATGCTATACAATTCTGTAAAAAAAGAAATTTCAGTTGGAAACTTGATAAGCGCAAGGCTGCATATTCTTAGTGACTTGACACAGATGCTAAATGCTATAAAAAATCTATTAGTAAAAATAGAAAGTATACGAATGCAGTATGAATTAATTGTCTTGGAAGAAATAGGCGGAGGTGCATTCGCAAGAGTATACAAAGTATTTGATCCTGAATTTAATAAAATTTTAGCTTGTAAAGTTCTATTTCCAAGAAGTTATTTCAAGCAGGTTTATGGTAATGAGGGGGATGAATATATTCTTCGTTTTAAAAGAGAGGTTAGATTACTAACCAAAGAGCTGTATCACGAGAATATAGTACAAGTTGAAAAGATCCATTCGGAAAGTTCTCCTTTTTGGTTTACAATGCCATTAGCAAATTATTCATTAGATAAATGGATAAAAAACAACCCAAATTCTTCAGAGGAACAACGTATCCAAATTTTCAAACAAATTATATCCGGAGTTAAGTACCTACACGAAAGAAACAAATATCACCGTGATTTAGCTCCAAAAAACATCTTGCTCTATGAAACTGAGAAGGGATTGGAAGTCAAAATTGCTGATTTTGGATTAGCTAAAGACCCGGAATCCCTATCATTTCACACAGGTATATCTAAACGAGGTTACGGACATGAGGATTTCACTGATCCCGAGCAGTTAAATAATTTAGCTGACTCCTCAAATTTATCTGATATTTACTCGCTTGGGGCCTTGCTATACTATTTATTAAGTAGTAAGCTCCCTAAGAAAAGAAAATATGTTTCAGTTAGCTGTCAAGAGGTAATTATAAAAGCAATGGATAAACGGAAGCTACGTTATCAAAACGTTAATGAATTTGAAGCAGATTTGGCTAGGTTCTATAAAATATTTGAACCAGTTGTAAATTAAGTTGCCACCACCCGACAAGATAGAATATGTCGCGATTTCCCCTGATCATTTGGGCAAAATAAATCTAAGCTTTTTTAACCAATCCCTACAAAAAGAAAAGAGACGGTTCCCCATGACAACTCAAAGAGTACCAATAGATTAGCCAAGGAAAAGTCACCGTATTTGCTGCAACATGCAAGTAACCTTGTTAAAACTCTGTTAACTGGTTTCCTTGGTCAGATGAGGCTTTCGAGATCGCTAAACGCAACAATAAGCCCATCTTCCCATCTATTGTGTAT
>JBHJMN010000094.1:0-4882 GCA_042219835.1 Paenibacillus elgii | reverse complement strand
AGATACAGTAAACCCTTTTTGGTGATTGTACTATCAAGTAATAAATTGATACAAACAATTAAAAGAACTCCTCCAATAAATGCTGCCCTTTTTGGGAATTCCGGAGACGCAACCATGATAATGTAAGAAGAAAATGCGGTAATAAATAGTATTCCCAACAGAATTAATGGAATGGTGTGCTTTTTGATTCTCTTACTAAAGAATAATAAAAGTGCAATAAAAAATAAAAGAACAAGGATTAAGAGTATATATTTTTCTTCAATAACCACGGCTTTGAAACTACCTAACCAATTCTTAATTAATTGCTCTGTGGTCATACTATTTCTGTTCGCTCTTGAAAAATTACCTGGGGCTGAAATTAATATAATAAAACCCAAAATAACACTTATAGTTCCACTATAAAACCATTTTGGTATAATTACTTTTTTGATTCTTAGATATATAAAACATAAGGTAACGAAAAGAACTGAGACGAAGGAGGCATTTTCTTGTGACCATCCACAAATAATCCCCAATGATATCATAATGACAACATTTTTTGTATTATCTTTAAGACGATTGTTTCCTTGTAATAAATTTTTAAATGGTAATAAAAAATAAAGAACTAGAACAGATGTCCATAGATAATTTACGGATCCCCCTAGCCAAATTGTTGTTTCACCAAATTCAGGTAAACCAAACCAACATAAAATAGTTGTTATTAGTAATAAAGGTAGATTATCTTTACTAAAAACTTTTCTTTCTGTTGAAAACTTAATAATCAATAATATTAATACAACGAACATTAAAGCATTGATAACATTAAAATAGCCTTTTCCAATCCAAATGAAAAATTGAATTATAAAATGTACAATATTTCTACCTGTCCACCAATTGTATAAATTATACTGTGAATGTAAAATATCACTAAAAGAATTGACTCTTTCATTTGTTCCAAATATAAAACTATACAAATATTCGTCATGCCAGAGTGGTGTAAAGTGATTTAAAAAGAAAAAATAGCAGAGCAGTATTAGAGAGTAGAGAATAATAATTGATTTTGATAGTAAGGATTTCATTGTTCACCTTATAATTTTTATTTTTAAAACCAAAAGAATAAAAATAATATTTTTATATGATGGATTGTAATATGAAGTAAGACACCTAAGAAAAGCAAAACGCCCATGCCGGCATTGTGTAGAATGGTAGCTACCACACAAACCATTTTCTACAGGAGAAACCTAACATGGGCTACTCCCATCTTAGCATAATGAACGAGGACAACTAGAAGCTCTTCACCGATTGGGATGGTTATGCCGGAAGATCGGACGTGAGTCGGGCTGTCATCCCTCTACTATCGCCCGAGAACTGAAGCAAGGGGGCAAGGAACAAGGGTATACGGCTTGACCTGCACAGCAGAGCTTTATGTGCGCCTATCGGTAAGCACACCGTCGAGCTGGCCGAAGATCTATGAACCAAAAGTTGCTGGAGATGCTCATTAATCATTTTTTTAAGACTGCCTAAAGATTCCCCTCCCCAAAAATGCGATGTTTTCCAGTGGTTTCAAATCGTTTCATACAAAGATAAGACTTTATTTAAACAAATTATCTTGAAAGACGAACAATTTTATCTTTATTTGAAATAGATTCATCTTCATCAAAACCTATTTGATCACTTACGAAATACAAAGGCCGTCTTTTGGATTCATTATAGATTCGTCCTACATACTCTCCAATAAAACCCAATGACATTAACTGAACTCCACCAAAAAAAAGAATCGTAACCATTAGGGAAGGATAGCCTGGAACTTCATTTCCAAAAAATATTGTGCGTACAATTAAAAACAACATATAGAGAACTGACAAAAATGAAACTATAAATCCTAGATAGCTAGACATTTTTAAAGGGGCAAAACTAAAAGAAGTAATGCCTTCTATTGCAAAGTTCCACAATTTCCAATAATTGAAGCTGCTTTTTCCTGCATGACGCGGTTCCCGTTGGTAACTTACTCCAGTTTGTTTGAACCCAACCCAACTAAATAAACCTTTCATAAATCGGTGATGTTCAGGAAGTTGATTTAAGGCATCTACGACTCGTCTAGACATCAAACGGAAATCTCCAGTATCCGCAGGAATATCAATATTGGTAATTTTTCTCATGAACTTGTAGAATAGTTTTGCTGTCGCTTTTTTGGCCCATGTTTCTCCTTCACGTTTTGTTCGTGTAGCATAAACAACATCATAACCAGCAAGCCATTTATCAATTAATTCCGGAATCAATTCCGGGGGGTCTTGCAAATCTGCGTCAATCGGAATAATTGCGTCACCTTTCGCAGCATTTAGTCCAGCCGACATAGCAATTTCTTTGCCAAAATTTCTCGACAAATTAATAATCTTTATTCTACTATCTTTTTTATTCAATTCCATTAAATGAAGCATTGTGTCGTCTTTGCTACCATCATTAATACAAATAATCTCATATCTATATCCAATTTCTTCTAATACTTTTGTGATCCTATTGTAAAAATAACTTATATTTGAGCCTTCATTATACATGGGCACAATGAGTGACAACTTGAGCGAAGGATTAATCATATTTTATACCTCTTTCAAAAATAGAATCAAATAATTTATAATCCATTATTTTTTGTTAAACTAGTTATATAATCTAATATTTCTTTCCTAAGCCCTTCGTTGTTAAGAGCCATATCAATAGTCGTTTTAATAAATCCAGATATTTCACCCACATCATAACGAGTTCCCTCAAAGCTATAGCCATAGACTCGCTCAAATTTGTTTAGATTCGATATTGCGTCCGTAAGTTGAATTTCCCCGCCTGCTCCTGGCTCTTGAGCTGCAAGAACTTTGAATATAGAAGGTGTTAATATATATCTACCCATTATAGCCAAATTTGAAGGTGCTATATCACGGCTCGGTTTTTCAACCAAATCGGTTACAGTATAGACTCTGTTACTAATTTCATTCCCGTCGATGATCCCATACCGACTAACATCCTCATCATTAACAGGTTGAATACCAATGATTGAGGAGTTGTATTGCGAATATAAATCAATCATTTGTTTTAGGCAAGGAATGGGAGCTTGAACAATATCATCACCAAGTAATACTGCAAAAGGTTCCTCACCAATAAATTTACGTGCTGACCAGATAGCGTGTCCGAGTCCTAAAGGTTCTTTTTGCCGAATATAATGAATATCTACCATATGTGAGGTTTTTTTTACTTCGTTTAATAAATCTATTTTACCTTTATCAAGTAAAACTGATTCAAGTTCAAACGAAATATCAAAATGATCCTCAATTGCTCTTTTATTTTTTCCAGTAACAACAATAATATCTTCAATTCCTGATTGGATAGCTTCTTCAACAATATACTGTATAGTTGGTTTGTTTAAGATTGGTAACATTTCTTTTGGCATAGCTTTTGTTGCTGGTAAAAAACGAGTGCCTAAACCAGCTGCCGGGATAATCGCTTTTCTAACAACATTCACTTCATACACGTCCTCTAAATTAATATATACTATAGCGAAATCGAAAAAAATGGAATTGTAAATGATACATTTGTAGGGTAATGTATCAATTATAGACTTTTATTTTAATTTTGAAAATTAATTATAATTTAGGAAAGGTTGTTTCTTAATTTTATGAAGAAGTTTCTAATAATTTCAAAGTACATTATCTTCGGTGTATTTACCACAATATTAAATATACTAACTTTTAAATTGCTAATGGACGCATCATTCGAATACAAGCTATCAACAAGCATTGCTTGGCTTGTTTCTGTGCTTTTTGCATTTGTAACCAATAAATTATGGGTTTTTAATAGCAGGACAAAAGAATGGCGTAATTTGTTATCTGAATTTGCTAAATTTTTGTTTGGTAGAGTATCAACATATTTTGTAGACTTACTTGGGCTAATGTTATTAATACAGGTGTTTATGATGAACGCCATGCTCGGTAAAATAATTATGAACATTATTGTAATTATTTTAAACTATTTTCTTGCCAAATTTTCTTATTATTCTGGAAAAGGAAAGAATTTAAAAGAAAGGACAGAATAATAACATGCAAGTACTTAGATTTTCTCGTGTGTTAACTCTTTGGGGGGCAATCTACACCTATTTTTTATTTTTGAATTTTTTTACTCCTTTATGGAATGACGAATTTGCCTACAGTTTTATATATGGAACAAATAATAGAATTAGTACTATAGTTGATATCTTTCAATCACAGATAAATCTATATCACCAATGGACTGGAAGAAACATTGTTCATTTTATTGTACAGTTTTTTCTCTTTGCAGGTAAAGGTTTTTTTAATGTAATTAATTCATTAATGTTTATTTTACTCATATTTTTGACGTATTTATTTTCAAAAACAAAAAGTGAAGATAGGTTTCCTGATAGTTATTTTATTATAATTGTGTTGGTACTTTTTTGGATTGGTTTACCGCAAATTGGCCAGACTGTTTTTTGGGTAGCAGGCTCTGTTAATTATCTTTGGACGACGGTCTTTCTTCTTCTTTTTTTTACCATATAAGTATTTATTAGACGAAAAGCAGAAATTTAAAAATAATATTCGGAATTTTATAATGATGGCTATTTTAGGATTGATTTCAGGATGGTCTCAAGAAAATACAGCCGTTATAGCGATTTTTCTTGTATTTCTTAGCTTTATCTACTTTAAAATTAAAAAGGTACGTTTACCTGCTTGGTATTTTAGTGGGATTATATCGTTAATTTTGGGATTTATTATCTTGATATCTGCTCCGGGTAATTTTGTCAGATCTAAAGTAATGTATTATAACGTGTCAATTAAACAACAGTTAGTTAATTATATTATTAGTCTTTTAAAAGTAGCATATGAATTAAAATTTATTCTTTTAA
>JBHJMN010000093.1:0-4992 GCA_042219835.1 Paenibacillus elgii | reverse complement strand
GACGACAGCCACCGCTTCCGGCCGTGCCGCCGCCTGCTCCTCGAACAGCTCCTGAATCACCTGATCCCGTGGATACGCCGTCTCCGTCCGGTTCCATATCTCCAGTTGCTGCTGCTCTTCATCCTGAGATAAAAGACGAATGTTAGCCATACTTTCTTCAGCATTATCCAGAACCGTATGAATAAAACGATCAAAATAACGAATCCATCTTTGAATTGAATCTTCATGGAAAATATCTTTATTATATTCAAAATTTGCCGCAATCGTTCCATCTCTTTCCTGTTCGACAAATAAAGTCAGATCGAATTTGGAAACCTTCTTTTCCAAAGGAAACGGAGCGAGCTTTAACCCGTGCAAATCGAAAACATTTGTAGCATTGCCCAGAAAAATAGCCGCATCTTGCTTGCAAGCTTTTTGCAATACAAACCCCGCTTGGAAAACCGCTGGAATACTCATATCACGCTGAAGACCGTGTTCTTTAACCATAAGCGAGAAAGGATAATCCTGATGATTGGTGCAATCCGTTAATTCTTCTTGTACTTGCAGAAGCAATTGTTTAAAAGAGTAATTTTCACTAAAACGCATCCGAATCGGAAGTAAATTCACAAAATAACCGCAAGAATGATGGAAATCTCGATTCTTTCTACCGTATCTGGGCGTTCCAACGATAATTTCGTTTTGCCCTGATAACCGATGTAAAAAAGCAAAGTAAAGCGCTAATAACACGCGATTCAAAGACTTGTCTTCTTTGTTGCAAAATGCAGACAGCTTCTCGCTCGTTTTCGCCTGCAAGGCAAAAGGCGCCAGTCCTCCGGCAAAAGCAGGAACAGGTGGACGCTTCTTATCAGCGGGCAGTTCCAGCACAGGAAGTTCTCCTGATAGTTTATGTTTCCAGAACTGTGCTGATGTTTGCCCTGCTTCGCTCTGTAACAGGATTTCCTGCCAACTGACAAAATCCGAATACGAGTACTCCACGCATTGCAGTTGGGTATTCTCTTGCAGATCTCCGTTATATAAACGTTTATACAATAAACCAAACTCATCTAATGTCAGAGATAAAGACCAGCCGTCAACAACAATATGATGGATCACGATGTACAGCACATAATGTTCCTCGCTAAAACACAGCAACCTGACTTTAAACAATGGCCCGTTGCTCAGGTCAAAACTCTCCTGAGACTCTGCCAACAGGTACTGGTTAACTGCCGACTCTACCCAGTCCCCTACTGCGATCGACTTGAAATCGAGAACTGGTTCGCTATACACTTTTTGCACAGGCTCTTCTTCCATTATAAAGACAGTTCGGTAACATTCATGACGCTTTACGATTTCAATAAAAGCATTTTGCACAGTTGCTGCATCCAGCTTTGAATAAATATGCCACGCAAACGATTCATTGTAGCAAGTGTTGTTTGGATACATCGATTCATGCGATAAAAACGGGATTTGTCCCTTTGACAACGGAATTGTTTTGATAAACGTTTTACTTGACAATTAAACCATCCCCTTCCAATAATGTTTTTTATACGTGTTCCCATACTCTATTTTCTCACATCCGTACAGTACAGTTATTGAATTCATAATCAATGACGCTTTGTTCACGACGGAAGGTATCACTTCCTTCCCTAGTCAATTTGCTGGCGCCTTGTCAACCAAATCGTGGCGACTAATGGTACCTTATGTAATTATATAAAGGAATTATCAAAAATTATGTCGAAATGTGATGAATTTTGTATTAAATCACTAAATGTTATACTTTTGACACAAATGTATAGTTTATATCTATATCCAAAATATGTATCCGCCAATCCAAAATATGAGTTATGCACTCCGTGGTGACACCTGGAATTTCTGGGGTTTAGGTGTAACCCAAAGAAGCATTACATAATGCTGCCCAGTGCCTGGTGGGGAGAGCGTTTCGTCGAAATCCATAGGAGTTCGGACAGAAATCTGCCTCGAAAATCGCCTCCAAAATCAGTTTTAATGTACCTTGCACTACGCGATCTCCAATACTTGGAATTTGCAACGTTCGCATTTTACCGTTTGCCTTCGGGATTGTATCCATTAATCCGTACAACTCAACTTAACAGCTCCACTCCAGAAAAACTAAAGTAATACAAAGAAAGCCCGTACCTTAAAGGCACGAGCCGCCGACATTTATGTTCAAGCTTAACGACATTTAAATGGATGGCAAAGCGTTTCTTGGCATGTACAAGGGACAGATCCATGTCGAGATGAACTCTCCTTCCTGAAGGATCCCGTGTATACGGATAAAATCTATCTGAAGAACCGGAGCGCGCGAAGGTGCTTGGCTAACTGTTTTTGCTAGTACGCCTTCAACGCTTAATCTGTTAGGTGTGAACGACGCATTTCCATACATCGAAGCCGCGGCTGACCACTATTTTAGTATTGACGGCGTACTAGCCTTAACGATCTACCGGGTATTCCAGCGGCGGGTTCGGCAGTACATCACCGAGCAAAAGCCGATGCACGGAGCAGGCGGGTGCATTTTGCGAAAACCCACGGCTGCGGCGATCTTTCAAATCATTAAGTACCGGAAAGTAGCCGTTATTCGCATGCCGGACGGCACTCGGGTCAGGCAGTTCGGAAGCCCGCTTACCAATGAGGAGAAGCGTGTGCTGTCGATACTCAATTTGGATGAATCCATTTATATCGGCTAATCGAATCTGAGGACTTCAGCGGTGGTTTTGCTCTTGGGGCCATCGCTATATTCGTTTAGCCAGCTCATTTTCTCTCAAAATTCCACTCACTACCTCATGATGAAGGTGCGGAATGTAAGAGATACGCTCCAATCCATGTTCATTTACCTCCGCTCTCTTGAGCCCTCAAAACACCTTCCACAAAGATGTGCGGTTCACCAATACTGATCCACTCATGCAACGGATTACCTGTTCTAAAATTTTGTATTGTAACTATAATAAAGAGTAAATGGTGTTTATTTGAAAAGCTGGCCAGCTTTCAAATAAACATGTGCATTTAAAAAACGGAGGTGTCTTAGGTTGAAACTCCCAAAACGAGCTCTGCTAATGATGATTCTTTCAATCATTCTCGCTCTAAGTTTTTCAACGGCAGCGTTTGCCGCACCAAGCTTAACTTTTCCAAATGGGTCATCCAACTCTCCCAATTATGTTTCCAGCCCGCCTGATTTTATTGCTTGGAACCAATCTACTTCAGACAAAAAAGCCACTATTACTTTATGGGCAAGCAACGGATTTACTGAGACTATACAATACGAGGGCTTGTCAGGCGATAGATATGGAGTGTTTTACCTTATCCCAAGTTTGAAAAATGACTTGCCAAGAAACATTCCAGTCCGAGTCACAGTTTCAACTTATAATAGTATTGGTAATTACACCGGATCGGACACGGCTTACTTTGTTATACAAAATTAGTTTTGAGAAAATCGGGATGTCTATTTTTATAGACATTGTCAGATTGATGAGAAACCCACGTTTTTAAGAGCGTGGGTTTCTTTACATGCTAGTCGTCGGCCACCTTCAACAGGCTAGGGAGTGGGCAGTAATAGTCCACCAACTTAGACTTGCCGCCCCAAGGAACGGCGATGATACGATGATATAACAAGTCGAGTACATCTACACGTAAAAAAGTAAAAAAAGAGAAGCTGTCGAAAACTCAACACACATCTCAATGGAGTATTATAAAGCCCCCCTTTGTGGCTAATTCGTGGGTAACGACCTCAAAACTCCTCGTCCCAGAAGCAATATCATCATTATCCCTGCACATGTTTTTCGTCCGCCACCCTACGGTTCGCTAAGAGCGGAGCCAGCACCAGTACGCTGATGAAAAACAATATTTCGCTAACAGTATATACCGTGTGCAGCGAGAGCGCATTCTTCAAGTACCCCGCCAAGGACATGCCAATAACCATCATCCCCATGAACATCGGCGTCAGCACACCACTGACCCGGCCGATATACGGGCCTTCCGTATTTTGCATGATCAAGGTATTGATGCCGATATGGATAGAGGGAAAGCCTAGCCCATTGGCGGCTTGAAGAAGGAGCGTCAACGGAATGCTGGTCGACCAGCCGATGCCGATCGTCCCGAAGGCGCTGATGAGCAAGCCTGCCGCAAGCAGCGTTTGAGGCTTTACTTTCTTGGATATCGTCATCACTAGAGCTCCGCCGAACAGCATGGCGACGCCGTTCGTCATCAGAAGCCACTGCAGGAACGATTTGTCCTGACCCAAGTTTTCCATAGCTACAAAGATCGTAAGCGGCGAAGTCAATCCGACAGCCAGTCCGGATACGGCGAAGGTTCCTCCCAAGGTCCGGAGCGGACGGCTCGCCCAGACAAAACGAAGCCCGTCCCGCAGCTCCCGCACAAAATTCCGTCCTCCGCAGCCGGGGTTTTGGTATCCCGCGGGAGAAAGGACAAGATTAGCGCCGAAACAAGCAGCACAACGAAGGCGGATACGGCGGATAAGACGTCGCACCAGACCATCGTTCGTTTGGGCAGCCATCGGTCAGCAAACGTCCCTCCGATGGTAGAAAACAAAAAGATCGGAGCGTATTCGACGACCGCGATCAGCGATACTTAGAGCGGGTCGTTTTTTGTCATCTCGGTCACGTAAAGCAGAATGGCAAAGTTTCTCACCCAAATTTAGTCTTTTTCAAATCCATAATCTCGTTCGACCTTACAAACTCTCGTTTTATATCTGAGATACCAATCAGACATACCTCTTCTTTGAGCAATCAAATGTCGTTCGTTCTGCTTCCATTTTTGTATAGCTTCAAGAGATTCCCAATATGATACTGTAATACCTATGCCCTCTCTGGCACTTTCTACGCCTAAAAATCCGGGTTGGACAGATGCAAGTTTAACCATTTCCTCTGCCATTTCCGAATACCCTTTATCCACATCAGTTCTTTCAGATGTAAAAATCACTGCGTAATAAGGTGCTTTTGGTGTTTGGGCAATTTCACTCATGACTTTCCTCCGTTAAAATAA
>JBHJMN010000092.1:0-5204 GCA_042219835.1 Paenibacillus elgii | reverse complement strand
AAATAGTTCATATTGATTTCTTATCTCCCATAAATTTATTGGAATCCAAATTACAAGACACTCCTCATGCCACTCTACCGGCTGACAAGCCGCATATAATCAACCTTTAATATCGACCAGACATTTAATCGAGGCATCTGTCGTCTTTTCGATTTTCTTAATTGTGATTGCTTTGCCCATATAGTTATCCAGCAACGTATCCCCTCTTTTCCGAGCAATACTTAGCCCTTCAGCGACACCAAGCCTCCATGATCATCAAATATGGTGTACGTTTTGCCGACAATCTTTTCGGCCACTATTTTTGGCTCCCACGGTTTCTTTTCACTGCTCAGCAATGTCACTTCGTAATCGATAAGATCGATCAACGCTCGATCCTGCTTCTTGAGATATTTCTCAGGGATACTCATGTCTTTGCCTTCAGGGAATTCCAACGCATAGGCTTCATGTTTAGTTACCGCGCAGTAATATTCACCTAACCATTCAAAAACATTCGAATCATCACGGTTTGCGGATTGAATGTACAATTTGTCCCTGTCTTCATAGTTCAACTGGATATTTTGCAAAATACCTTCGCTGGCAACAACCCAACAGAATGAATAGTTTTGATTCTCATTTTTTGCTTTCGAGTCCACGTAGGTCATTCTGACGGAAGCCGTAGCAAGCAGGGAGGGACAATCGCAAATTTTCTCGGCTTGTTCCCTGGTCTCCTTGAATAACTCAGCAAACTTCTCATCGATTTCTTTCCGTAATCGTTTATGTTTTTCATCGCTGGAATATTGATTCAGGCTCAGCTTTTGTTTCGTTAGTGTTCTATTTTTTTGCAGGAATGAAGCATAAGTGTCCTGCAACACAGCGATGGTTTGATCAACATAGGTTGTATCCAGATTAGGGTTCTGAAAAAAACGATAAATATTTTCAAACTCATGTCTCTGGACTTTACGATCTGTTTCTTCAATCATGATCCTGTGTATATACTTTTTGAATTTCGCCATCTCCTGCGAAAAGCTATCCAGAGCAGAGATATGCTTCATATCTTTGTTGTAGTCGTTACCGTCCTTAAATTTCATGAATTGCGGTTTCCATTTTCCAAACATCAGGAATGACAACTTTGTCGAACAGTCCAGATTTGGAAGCATCAATACAAAGTGCTTGTAAATGTTTCATGATGGCAATCGGCAGTTTGTATTTGACTAAATCCTGTTCCGAGTTGGCTATATTTTCGATTGTTGTATTTATATCCGTTATTTTGCCTGTCTTGTCCTCAGAGCGAATAATAAAATCGATGATGTTTCGTTTTGTCCATTCCTCTGATTCGGCAGTTGATTTATCTGCATCGTTAATTTGAACAAGAGAGTCAATGACATAATCCCGAAGGGTAACGCTGCTTTGGGATGGAAACCGTTCATTAAAATATAGCTTCAGCCGTTCATTGAACAATTCGAGCCTGTTGTTACCGTAATCTTCGCTACCGGTATCTTGAACGATATCATTGTAATTTTGCATATATTCAATGGCGGTGTCAGCCCAATTCGTATCCGTATCCAGCACTAACAATTCATCACCATCGCGGTCTGCGCCTCCAAGACGATCTGGTTCCGTGCCGAGCGGGAGCTGGACAATATTAGTGAGGTGACGAATGAATTCAACATCTTCGTTCTCATAATCTACGAATGTAGTCCGAGTCAATTCGCTAAACGACATAATCGGATTTCGGGCCAAAATTCGCTGGCCTTTTAAGCTGCCGCCGCAATAGCATTGCTTTGGATCAAGAAAACCTACATACATCCATTCGTTTCTATCTTCTGCCGCGGCATAGGAAAGGAAGGCTAAAATATCTTGCGTTACATAGAGATACTTGGCTTTCAGATAAAATTTCCCCAAACACATTTCATCGATTTTATGATCGATCACGTCTTTGATCGTTTGCATCACCTTATGGTCAAAGACCAGCTTTTTGTTAAGGTGAATGGCTTTAATGGCATCACTGCAATTTTTGCCCAGGTTGTTATCCGAATTCTCTTTGAAAACCTGATTCAGAAAGGCTTCAACATAAGCGATATCGTTCCAGTCGGTTTCCTCTTTGCGGTAGATGCTTAAGGTTCGATGAATCATATCCCCGAGTACATTAGAAAAGCAAAATATATCTTGTAAGCGAATGTTTAGCGCTAACAACAACTGATATGAAGATTTTCTATACGTTTCATGAACAGGCTTGGCGATATTCGAAATACCAATAACATCGTAACCATGATCAAGAAGCTTGAACTTGTAATCTGAGATAGAAGGGAAGAGCCAGCGTTTATCTTCTGATCCGTCAGGCTTTGTTCCCACCACTTCCAGCTTGGCTTTGAACGTAGACTCTGTAGCCAGAATATCGATCTTTTCGGTTTCATGCCATTCATTGAAAATATCTTTAATTTTTTTGACTCGTTGTTTTCGGAAATATCCTCGGAAATCAACACATGGGAAAAAACCTTTTATTGAAGGCAGTCTTAACTGATAACCGGTTATGGGAAAGTCGGATTGTAAAAATTGTTCCATCCGCTGGCCGAGTTCTTTACAAACCAACCCCATGCCATCGAAAACATTTTCCATTACTTTATGGGCCTTCACTTCTGCTAGTTGTAATCCTGTAGACCACTCGGTAATGGGAAAATCTTTTTCCTCATAAGGCTCCGTTTGCTCAAACGTCCATACTGGGACATGGGTGCCATCTTTTTTGATTACTTTCCATTGAGGATCGATGAGCGCATCTAATCGTACCCGTCTGCCTTCTTTCCTCCATTGACCGACCGTTTTATATTTTTTGTCTCTGCGATTTGGCGCGATGGGAAGCTCGATTTCTTTTTCTTTGACTTTTCCTGAAATCATCAGACGCTGTTTGTCATATTCTTTTTCCGTAGCAATGAAGGCTTGAAGTTCAGCAAACTTACTCTCTTCTTCAGGAGTACGATGGTATGGTTTGATCATCTCCACATCTTCAATGACAGGCACTTCTTTATCTGGGATGATGCAAATTGTCAGATCCTTCATCTCCACAGGGAAAAGATATACATCTGTTGTTGTTAACGCATTACGAGTAAGGTTCTTGGATACCGTACATTTCGTGGGTTCTGTTCCTAAAGAGATATGGCGTTTTAACTGTTCAACGTACTTGTCCCAAATGAAAATTTGCCGACATTCTTTATTTTGAGAGCTTGATAAAACATTGTCCAAAAACACAAATTTTTGAATTGATATAATATTTCCCTTGGAGTCGTGGTAACTTGCTGTAAAACCTTCATTCAGAAGTTTGGATAGCTTTTCATTTGTTTTTACTGAGCGATCTCGACCAGTTTCAATCGTTATAATAGGAAGGACGTTCTTCTTGATTTTTATTGGCGTTCCGCTTATCGATTTCACGAGTGAACCGTCTTTATTTTCCTTATACTCGATAATGGGCTCATACTTACGTTTCATAATCTTTTCGTTTAAGATGTAGTACATGAGTGTTTCCGTTGCGAGGGTAGCTGATTCTAAGTTGTAGTCCAACGAAAACATCGTGCCATCCGATTTAATATGATCAAGACTATATTGCCAAATGTAGTACTGCCGTTTCTTAATCAAATTGATCTGCCCTCCAAAGTTAAAAATGAAAGATGATAAAACGCCGAATAAATTGCTTGTGTTTGTTAGAAATTACACTGTCCATTGTGATCTTGGTTTACCACATCCTTATGGGACAAGGGATTTAGGGCGATTTATGTCCCGAATTTTAAAAATAAAATACGGAAAATGTGATAAAACTATTGCGTAATTCGCTAATGCGGTATATACTGTGGTTATCTTGAATAATGGAGTAGGTGTATCACATCCTTATTTGGGAATGAAAAATTGAGCATGCTTAATGTGAAAAATAGGCATACACTCTTCTAGAGTAACATTTTGGAAGCCACTTGTACAAGAGTGGTTTATTTTAGTTTTTAATACATTTATTAATGACAGAAGATAGACTAACCAAAGACGGCAATATGTCTTAGGTTCTATCTTCTTTTTTTCTACTTTTTTCGACTTCTGTCTTACGAAAAATGTGGTACAATTTTACTATAAATACAATTCGAAAACCAAGACTACAGAGGGAGCTTTATGACATTCCTAGAGAAATGGCTCTATATCATCCGCAACTGTTCGTTTGATAACAGTTATAAAGCAGCATGGGCCAAGGCAATCACCGAAATTGCTGTTGAATATGATTTTCACGAACCGATTGGAAGCACAATGAAAATTGGACTTGAAGACATTGCTAAGAAGGTGATTAGATACTACTTTGAGCAAACGATCTTTTTTGATTTAAGGCAAAGTCCCAATCTAATAAACCGCCGAAGATCGTATCCTTAGTGAAGGAGTTAATTGCTGAGTACCAGAAAGCAACGCAAAGCGCTCAACCGGTTAAATGGTTTCGGTCTAACATTGAGCTAATTTGTGAAACACAGTATGAAAAAACGGTAAAACAAATGAAAACCGCTTTGAAAGCTGACGTAAGTTACCGCTTTCTTACTGTTGAAGGAAAAGTGGTTGACGATGTTTACAGTTATGAACGGAACGCAGATTTCTTATATATAGCTATTGATAATATGAGGGAACTGAAAGAGAATAGTTTAATCGTATTTGACGCGATCAATTACAGATGGTCACAAATGCTTGAAAATTTCAATCATTCGCCGCGCATATGCAAGAAGGTAAAGATTATTGATGAAGATAAAGTCAGGCGTAAACCATTGACTAAATTTTTTCAACTTATTGCTGCGGAAAATCCAGACCATATTTGTTTTCATTGTGGGAATAAAATCATTGATGAGACTCCCGCTATTGACCATGTAATTCCATGGTCGTATTTATATAGCGATGATTTATGGAATCTGGTTTATTCTCACCAAACTTGCAACTCAAGCAAATCAAATGTCATTCCAAGCGAAACAACGATACAGAGATTGGAAGAAAGAAATTCGAAGTTACTCGTCATGCTTATGAATCAGGGACAAAGCAATAAACATGTTTCAGAGCTTGAAATGGCTATTACCAACGGGTTAGTCAGAAAGTTTTGGATCTCATGCCAAGGTTAGTCCTGGAAGGAGAATATAGGATGATTATCTACAACAAACTCGTAAGAGATAAGATACCGCAGATTATTGAATCATCAGGGAAACAAGCTGAAATTAGAGTTT
>JBHJMN010000091.1:0-5571 GCA_042219835.1 Paenibacillus elgii | reverse complement strand
GTTTGAGTTATCATAGAACTGAGAACTTCTTCACTTTCACTAACGGTGAATTGATGGACAAAAGGAACCGTTATTAAGCGACTGCCTCGATTGTGTTGATATCCGGAAATGAAATAACTTCCTGCACTTAGATGCTTCTCAAAGTGCCCATGACCATCCGTCTTTATTGGCACATCCCACCCACCAGAAATGTCCTTTTTTTGCATATAATAACCAAGTTCCAAGTCAACATTAGCTATCGGTTCCCCTTTAGAGTCAAGCAAAGTCCCAAATACATTAGGCTTCTTTAGTTGAACATTTATTTCATTAGGAACATGTTCATTGTTAGGAATTGTCGTAAACACATAACCTAAGAAATCACCTTTTTTAGTAGAGTAATCGTATACATGTGAGATATTATAATCTTCAAATGGAATATAAGTGGTAAAATGGCCATTGCCGACATCTACATTTGACCGTTGAAGCTGTCTTTACTCTCGATATGTATTGTTCCAGCCGCTACGTCTTGGCCGTTGACGTCTTTAAGAGATCCTTAATCAGCCTTAATTTTTCTTCGTTTTTATTAGTAAGCGACTCCCATAATGAAGGTTTTTTATAGATGTTATCTATCAAGTCCTTGGTTGTCTGAGATAATCCCTTCAACGATTTGCCTCCTCAAAATGATTAATGAAGCTCGCTAAAGTAAATAATTTATAATTAAAGGTGAAAAATGTTAAATAATGACTATTTTTTTGCTGTTATTACAATTATCCTCTTAGGTGTTGGGATGTTCAAGTATAATTTGAAGTAACGGCTTGAATCACTTCGCTCGCTTTCCATCAAATTCTTGGATATGAATAATCAGAGGTGGTGAACTACCCGCCACCTACGCTTCGCTTAGAGGTGGGGGCTTCTAAGGTAATCGTACCTAACGGTACGAAATTTACTTAGCTATCGAGCCTGTTCCATGCTCTATACATGATTATGCTAACAATCGCAATCCTTCTCGCTTGATATTGATCGAAGCATTCCAGTCTCGATCTGCAACAAAACCACAATCGCAGTGGAATGTACGCTCAGAAAGAGATAGAGACTCCTTCACTCGGCCGCAACTGGAACATGTTTTGGATGAGGGAAACCACTTATCTATTCTAATAAGCCTTTTCCCTTGCTCCTCTAACTTGTATTGGAGAAATGTCGTGAACATGCCCCATGCATTATCGGCAACGCTTTTGCCGAAATGAAGGGCTTGTGACATTCCCTTCATGTTGAGATCTTCGATAACCACGCAATCATACCGTTTCGCTAATCTGTACGATTCCTTATGTAGAAAGTCTTTTCTTTGATTTGCTATTCTTTCGTGCAGTTTTGCAATGTTCAACCGCTGCTTATGCCAACGGTTAGAACCTTTCTTTCTACGTGACAGAATACGCTGTTCCTTCGCTAATTTTTCCAAGGCTCGACGATAGAAATGAGGGGAATTGGCTGTCTTCCCCTCTTCGCTATCAACAAATAAGCCATTCATGGAAAAATCCAAGCCAACAACAGCTTGTACTTCTTTTGGTACAGGTTGATGTTCGTATTCGGTAAGAATAGAAATATAGTATTTTCCTGTTTTTGTTCGAGAAACCGTACAAGACTTGATGATGTGATGTGACGGAATTTCTCGATGCTGCTTCATTTTTATAAGTTTCAATTTCGGTAATTTGATATAGCCATCCAAGAGCATGATGTTTCCGTTGACCACGTTCGTTGTATAGGACTGCCTTGCTTTGCGGCTTTTGAACTTCGGAAATTCAGCACGTCTGGAAAAGAAGTTTCGGTATGCCTTTTGCAGATGGAGCTGAGCGTTTGCTAACGCAAGGCTATCTACTTCCTTTAGCCAAGGATGCTCACTCTTGTATTTTGCAGGTGTAGGTAACTTTTGTTTTTTCAACGCATCTTGATCATCCTTGAATTGTTCGTAGGTTTCCTTTCGTTCAGCCAACATTTTGTTGTAAACAAAACGAACGCAACCGAAGGTTTTTGCTAGCAGTTGTTCTTGTTGAGACGTTGGGTACAATCGGAACTTATAGGCCTTGTTTGCTATGTCGAATCACCTCACTTCATCCCTTGTGGAAACTCTTTTTTACCAGACTCGAGCTTGCACTTTTATAAACATTGATGAATTTTGACAATTCGGTGTTCGGGTGTGCTTTGAACAAAATATGCACATGGTCCATATCATGATTCCATTCGACTAAGGATATATTATAGTTTTCACCTCATCGAACAAACATTTCTTCACATAGTCAGATAGGGTATCATCCATCACTTTTCTACGATATTTCACAACCAAAACAAGATGATAGTACAGTGAGAACACCGAATGATTATTGTTGTCTAATCTCATTGAAATAACAGTCGTTCTTTTATCTAAGACTGATTATATATCATCATAGAAAATACGGCAACAAAAAAGACTTTAGGCTTCGCCTACCGAAATTCATCTCCCACTTTCATCAAGCTTCGCAAGATTTAGAAGTGGGAGACTTCTTTCGGAGGGAAGTTAAACTATGTCATAATTACATCGAGTTCAATAACAACGAGCGTTTTCAAAAGAAACTAAACAACCTTAGTCCGTCCGGTTCAATACCGAACTAAGGTTGCTTAAAGGCCGCTTTTTTAGTGATGTCTCTTGATGGGGGGAAGTTCAGATGTCGGCAGCCTGTTGTCGTTGTGTAATCGTTCTGCTGTTAGCTTAGCAAGGCTCCAATCACAAGAGAGCAGCTGCGAGGTTAAATATATGCTCAATTAGCATGTCAATCCTAGAATCATGATTGAGATCGAAACCAAGTTACACAGCCATAGCACTACACGTGCTGGATCAAGCTTCTCATCTCATTCACTGGTAAGTATCCGGAATTTTGCAAGTAGGTCACGATTTTTTGCACATACAGTGCATCAATTTGCGGCCAATAAAATCCGGCCTTGCTTAAGACAATCTGTGTTTGTAACGAATCATGCTTGACAATGGCATAATCGCCTTCAAGCTGTTCTCCTGCTGCCATTAACATTTGAATGTCATGAATGTGCTTATCATCCTGGGATAATCGAAGCATAAGATCCTGGAACGCCGCACCATCCAACAAAGCAATCGCATGCCCCGACTTGTATAGCAATTGCACGACCTCGCCTAGTCCAACTTTATGATGATTGTACAAATGGAAGACGTAGTTTTCCCCAGCGCTTGCATCTGCTTTTATTAATGCAACGACGGCTCTGCTGCACGCATCAACAGGAGTAAACTCTATTTCATTTGATATGAATTGGTTTGAGGCAACCCCATGTTGTAACATAAATTTGAAGCGGCTCATAAATGCATTGTCCACGATATTATGTTGATGTTGCCCATCACTGTGCCGGTTGGTCAGATTGCCCACCCGGTAAATGGCAGCGTCCACCCCATTCGAGATCGCTTGGAATAGTGCATGTTCCGCCCAAAATTTACTTTTCACATACACATTATCCTCATAATTTTGTTGTACGTAAAAATCGTTTTCGGTAAATACATGCTGCTCTTCCCCAAATGAAACATGACCTGATACGCTCATCGTGGACATATAATGCAGTCTTTTATTACGCCCTACGAACGATATAAGCTCTTCCAGCGTTGTCACATTCGCTTTTTCAAAATCAGCGTAATTACCGAAGTGTTTGGTCAACGCGGCAGAATGGATGACACTACTGATCGTACTGTCAAGTTTTGCATATTCAGCATCGCTTAGACCGAATTGTTTCTCAGACAAATCCCCCTTTACGATAACAACCCGGCTGCTTAGCATAACTTTATACTTCTCAAACTTGTCATGAAAGTAAAAGGCAAGCTGTTCCAACAACCGATTCCGTGGGTCTCTTCCCCGAATCAAACAGTATACCCTGCTACTGGTTCCATCCAGCACCTCCGCTAGTAGATGTATACCCAGGTAACCCGTGACCCCTGTAAGCAATACATCACCGATAGGGTGGTAGGTTGCATGAGCGATGTCTTTCTTCGGAGGCTTGAGAAATTGCAGCCTAGATGCATCGGAATGCAAGTAATCTTTGGAACCATGGTTAATCTTTTGCGCGATTTTTTGTATGGTTTGCAGATCGTAGTAATCCTTAACCGTTACATGCCATCCTTCTGTCAGTCCTTTTGCCAATGCCTCCATAATCTTCATGGAGTGCCCGCCTAAGTCAAAGAAGGAATCGTGGACGCCAATTGAAGTTTCCTTCATCCCTAACACGCTTGACCAAATCTGTACAAGTTTTCTCTCTGTTGCATGACGAGGCGCGATATAACTTGCAGGAGTTTGTAGTATACTGTCGATTTTCGGGAGAGATTTCGTATCGATTTTCCCGTTCGGCGTTAACGGTAAACTGTCCAGTTGCACAAAATACGTCGGCACCATATAGCTTGGCAATCGCTCGCTCAAGTATGTCCGCCATTCCTGTGCGCTGCCTTCTCCGACCAGATACGCCGCCAGTTGCTTTTCCCCTGGCCTGTCTTCCCGCACGGTGACGACAGCTTGCTTGATCGCCGGCAACTGACTTAGCACCATTTCAATCTCTCCGAGCTCAATCCGGAAACCTCTGATTTTCACCTGATCGTCGATCCTGCTTACATAGATCAGGTTGCCGTCCGGCATATACTTTACAGCATCCCCCGTTCTGTACATTCTCGCTCCAGACTCACCGCTGAAAGGATCCGGAAGGAATCGCTCCTCTGTCAGCTCTGGACGATTCAAGTATCCACGGGTGACCCCTACCCCGCCAATGTACAGTTCCCCGGCGACACCGATTGGTACAGGTTGTTGATGTGGATCCAACACGTATAACTTCGTATTCGCTATTGGCCCTCCAATCGGCGGTATGCCCTCCTGCAAGGGGCTAACCTCTGCTGCTGTAGCCACGACTGTACACTCTGTAGGACCGTAGTTGTTAATGAGTGCAAAAGGCAATGAAGCTGGCGGAGACTGCCGCAGCAAATCCCCCGCCGTCAGCAAACAGCGTAACGATGTATGCGACGGCCAGTGCAGATGAATCATTATTTCGGCCATCGGCGTTGGCATAAAACCGATCGTAATTTGCTGGTCAACGACCCAATCCTGCAACGCTACAGGATCCGTTCTTACGCTTTCCTTGCACACATGCAAACTGGCGCCTCTGCTCAAATAGGGCCATATTTCTGCCACTGCGGCATCAAATGCGATGCTTGCTATTTGACTCGCACGATCTTGCTCCGTAACTTGGAAAAATTGCTGGTGCCAGAACACCATATTGATCAGTGTATGATGTTCGACCATGACCCCTTTTGGATTCCCAGTAGTTCCTGATGTGTAAATCAGATAGGCCATGTTGTGCGGCGTCGTGGCGATTGACGGATTCCGGTCACTCTCCTGTGACAGCATCTCCTGATCGGCAGCGTTGTCCAGACAGATGCGCGTGATAGGCTCCGGCACCCATCCGCTTGCCTCGCTCCGGGTCACCAGAAACTCAATTCCCGCATCATGGGCCATGTAAGTCAGGCGCTGCTGCGGATACGACGGATCCATCGGCACATACGCGCCC
>JBHJMN010000090.1:0-5654 GCA_042219835.1 Paenibacillus elgii | reverse complement strand
AGTATTGGCGTGTCCAGCTAAGGACACAACATCTTGTCGGTGAAAGTCCGACCGGGAGAAAAGACGAAACTCCCGTAGCCTGAGAGGCGCCGCGGAACGAAAGTGAACCGGCGAAGCCCTCTGACAAAACGTTCTTCAGGAACGTCGGCAAAACTCCAGGTTGTAACGTACAGTGAACGCAGACGTAGCCTCGTTACACGCAAATCCGGTGGCTGAGACGGTCGATAACGCGCGAAAGCAGCAAGAACTGACCGAAAGCGTCTGAAACGGCAGTTCTCACCGGCGGGGTATCAGCGGCGACATGGAGGGAAAGAGGTTGTGGAAACTGGAGAAGCCCTCGGTACCCGGTGAAGAAATCTCATCGAGGAGGCCGCCCCTATAACCGCGATCGGGAAATGGGACAGGCAGGTGCCAGGGTGGCGGATCGGGCCGTAATACCGACGATTCGCGTGCAGCAAAACGCGCGAGGAGGGAAGGGCCCGGACCTGTAAGTAAATCCGTACGACCAAAGGAGGCAAGGGTGCTATGATAAAAACACCCGTCAGTTTGCAGGAGCTAAGGCGGCGGATATATCGCAAGGCGAAGGCTGAGCCTACGCACCGTTTTTGGGGATTATTTACCCATATCACCAAGATGACCACTCTTCAAGAAGCGTACGAGCAAGCGAAGAAAAACGGAGGTGCCCCAGGCATTGACGGAACAAGCTTCGCAGATGTGGAACGCGAAGGGGTCATCCCGTTTCTGGAGAACATCCAAGCTGAGCTTAAAGCGGGAACGTATCGCCCACAGGCCAACCGCAAAGTAGATATCCCGAAGGCGAACGGTAAAATGCGAACCTTACAAATTCCAAGCGTTCGAGACCGTGTGGTGCAGGGAGCACTGAAACTGATCTTGGAGGCCATATTTGAGGCGGACTTCTGCACGAACTCGTATGGGTTTCGATCGAAACGCTCACCACATCAGGCGCTGGCAGAAGTCCGACGCAGTGTATTGCGCCGAATGACGAAGATCATTGACGTCGACCTGTCGCGGTATTTCGATACCATACGGCACTCGATATTGCTGGAAAAGATCGCAAAGCGTGTTCAGGATCCACAAGTGATGCAACTGATCAAACAGGTGATCAAGGCAGCAGGGAAGATCGGCGTACCACAGTGTGGGCCGTTCTCGCCGCTGGCTTCGAACATCTACCTAAACGATGTGGACTGGACGTTTGATGCCATCCGGCGGAAGACGACGGAAGGAGACTATGAAGCTGTCAACTACCATCGGTTCGCTGACGATATGCTAATCACGGTGAGCGGACATTCCAGCAAACGCGGCTGGGCCGAACTGGCTCTACAGCGACTCTGCGAACAATTGGAACCGCTGGGCGTGGAACTCAACTTGGAGAAGACCCGAATGGTTAATGTCCTGAAAGGCGAAGCCTTTGCTTTTCTGGGATTTGACTTTCGAAGGGTTCCGAATCGAAGCAATACCGGCCATTTCATCCTCATGACACCAAGAAAGAAGGCCCGTATAGCCGTGAAAGCGCGAATCCGCGAAGTGATAAAAAGCGGAGGTGCGAAACCCGCCAAGGAGATCGTGAAGCAAGTGAATGCGACCTTGAGCGGGTGGGTGAATTACTTTCGAGTAGGGAATTCCAGCAGCGCGTTTGGAGAGGTACGCGATTACACGGAGATGAAAATACGAACCTTGCTGACGAGAAGGAAACGGAGACGAAAAAGTAGCATCGGATGGCGGAGATGGAGTAACGAATACCTGTACGGCGTATTGGGACTATATTGGGACTGGAAAGTCCACCCCTTGAAAAGCGCAGACGGGTACCGATGAAAGTGTCCGACGTTTGATAGGTCACATAACCCTAGCGATGAAACTTACGGGGTGAACTGCTTGAGGGAAAACCTCACGAGCAGTTCTTATGGGGAGGGGCTGGAAACGAGCCTCGCGGCATCGCGCCAGTCCTTTACCCGACAAGTTTTCTTCAGATGGATAAAACAGAACCTAAATGTACCTGTTTTGTTTGGCACAACAATGAATGCCGTGTTCAATCAGCTTTTTGCCGCGTTAATGACTTACGTTATCTTGAAATGGTTGTATGATCACTCAAAATCATTTGTCATCCCTTGCAAGAGAATGCCCTTGTTGAAGGTTTGTGGAAATGGCTGAAGTCTGATGTGATTAACAATGTGTTCTATCATACAGTGGCAGAAATTCGTAATAATGTTCAGCAGTTCATGGACGAGATCATGAAATCCCCATTGTCGATCATAGATCGTCTTTATCAGGTTCTAACTAGCCAATTCATTAGTTCAACTTATATAGAGTTCTGAAAAGTAACAACGGAATTCGCTATGATTGGGAGGTTACTCTAAACAGACCAATCGGTATAGACAAGTGTAATGATTTTAATCCGACTTCAACAATGACTATTTTGACTGATAGTCATGGAAACTTAATTACAGCATTGCCAGTTGTGGGAGGGTTACCAACTGAAACTTATAGGAAGTAAAACTGAACAAGAATTAAGAGAGCAATTAATGGCATCTAATAAGTCATTGTTTGGGGATGAGGAAAGGCGAAGATTGCTTGATATTCTTCGTAAGAATTTTCCTGGTTTGGAAACAGCGTATATTCTACACTGGATACCTGAAGGAGAAGAGGATTTTTACAAAATTCTAATAAACGATTCTTTAATTGCTGATATTGAATTAAATAGACTTAATCAAGCCATAACATCAATAATTAATTCAAAATCATTATCACAATATAAATTAGGTTTAAGCAAAATTAACCAAATAAAATTAGCGGTAGCACTTGACTTGGCTCAAAAAGACTTGAAAAAAGTAAAGTAATCTAGCAATACCTTGATTGGCTTGGGCCTTTCGAGGTTTCTTTTTTTACGGGGTGCAGTTCAATTCCGGAGCTCTTTTAATTGCATATCCTTCGATATAAAAAATCGCTCAAAATGTTTGCGCGGCGGAGGAATGAAACATTCCAAAAGTACCCATAAAGCGGGCATGATGATACAATGATAATTGGGCGGCAATTGGAAGACAGTTGCTGCCCTTTTACTTGACTTATTCAAGAAGAAGGGAGGGAGGACCTAAGATTTCCGAGAAAACCGTTGCTCGTGCCAGTGTAACGAATTCCAAGCTGAAATTGGTATTTTCTGAATAATATATTTTGGAGGACGATATGAAATATTTCCGTTGCTTTCGACTTTTATTGCTCGTAATTCTCTTAGGAGGGAGCGTATTTTCAAATTCAGCCTACGCATATTTGGATTTGAAAACAGATTATACATACGATGTCGTAGGGAACTTATCTGGTATTAACTCTAATGAACAGAATGTGAATTTGGAGTATGACGGTCAAGGCAATTTGATTTCTAGATCAAGTGATTCGAGTTATGAAGGTCAATTTTTATTTAATGATATCGAGACAAATGCTTTTGTTAAAAAATTCAGTCATGTACAAGGTCAAAACAACTGGTATTACCAAGAGTGGGACGGAGCAACGTATAGGAACCTGGAATATGAGAATGACCATTGGAAGGGAAGTCATCCATATACTGTGGTGGGACGCGCGACTCACCACCCGGCCGAAACGGATCCAGTAATGAAATGGGTAGCACCGAAAACGGGATTTATAATAATTGCAGGAAATGTATCGAAAAGCAATCCTAGCGGTGGAGACGGGGTAAGCGTAAAAGTATTGAAAAATAACGCGCTGATATGGTCAAAACATCTTGCGTACAATGACGTAACCGGATATGAGATGAACATCATGGCAGGAGTAAATGCGGGTGACGCTATATATTTTGTGCTTAATAAAAACGGAGACAATTTTTATGACGGGACGAACTGGACACCGGAAATAACTTACACGAAAGATTCTTATGCTTTCACGGAAGGATTCAGCCATGTACAGGGTCAAAACAACTGGTATTACCAAGAATGGGACGGAACAGCGTATAGGAACTTGGGGTACGAAAATGACCATTGGAAGGGAAGTCATCCATATACTGTAGTGGGACGCGCGACTCACCACCCGGCCGAAACGGATCCAGTAATGAAATGGGTAGCGCCGAAAGCGGGATTTATAAAAATTGCAGGAAACGTATCGAAAAGCAATCCTGGCGGTGGAGACGGGGTAAACGTAAAAGTACTGAAAAATAACGCGCTGATATGGTCAAAACATCTTGCGTACAATGACGTAACCGGATATGAGATGAACATCACGGCAGGAGTAAATGCAGGTGATGCTATATATTTTGTGCTTAATAAAAAGGGAGACAATTCTTATGACGGGACGAACTGGACGCCGGTGATAACTTATATGAAGGATTCCTATGCTTTCACGGAAGGATTTAGCCATGTACAAGGTCAAAACAATTGGTATTATCAAGAATGGGACGGAACAGCGTATAGGAACTTGAAGTCTGAAAATGACCATTGGAAGGGAAGTCATCCGTATACCGTAGTAGGACGTGCGACTCACCACCCGGCCGAGACGGATCCAGTAATGAAATGGGTAGCGCCGAAAGCGGGATTTATAAAAATTGCAGGAAACGTATCGAAAAGCAATCCTGGCGGTGGAGACGGAGTAAATGTAAAAGTACTGAAAAATAATGCGCTGATCTGGTCAAAAAATCTTGCATACAATGACGTAACCGGATATGAGATGAACATCACAGCAGGAGTAAATGCGGGAGATGCTATATATTTTGTGCTTAATAAAAAGGGAGACAATTCTTATGACGGGACGAACTGGGCGCCGTTGATAACTTATACGAAGGATTCCTATGCATTCACGGAAGAATTCAGCCATGTACAAGGTCAAAACAATTGGTATTATCAAGAATGGGACGGAACAGCGTATAGGAACTTGGAGTATGAAAATGACCATTGGAAGGGAAGTCATCCGTATACCGTAGTAGGACGTGCGACTCACCACCCGGCTGAGACGGATCCAGTAATGAAATGGGTAGCGCCGAAAGCAGGATTTATAAAAATTGCAGGCAACGTATCGAAAAGCAATCCCGGCGGCGGAGACGGTGTAAATGTAAAAGTATTGAAAAATAATGCGCTATTATGGTCGAGAGATCTTGCGTACAATGACGTAACCGGGTATGAGATGAACATCACGGCAGGAGTAAATGCGGGAGATGCTATATATTTTGTGCTTAATAAAAAGGGAGACAATTCTTATGACGGGACGAACTGGATGCCGGTGATTATTTACTCTAACCGTTAATTTTGTAATAGTTATGCTTGTCAACTTGCTGTCAGAATAAAGGCCCTCATGAGTAAGTTTCAGTGGACATTAAAAAAGATGACTCCCGATCAATTCAGGAGTCATCTCTTTATCCAACGCCGAATGATTCAATTCATTAATATCATATTCTCGTTGAAATTGCTGCTCACAAACGATTTGTTAACTTTGGTAACCTGAATATCGTCGACAGCAATTGATCCACCGTATCGCAGTCCCCAATATCCTGATAAGGAACCGTCTTACCGAACACCCGCTTCTCTGCTGTTTCTTTGTAACAAGGTAAAATTACTTGTTTCCCATGTCCCGCTTTCAAACGATTCGGTTCTTTTTTTGTAGTCTATTTTTTTTATTAAATTCCCATTTTTACCATAGTA
>JBHJMN010000009.1:0-156460 GCA_042219835.1 Paenibacillus elgii | reverse complement strand
ATAGTACGAGCACGGCACGGAAATCTACCGCATCAAGGGAAAATGGCATCCTCCATATAGTCGTTGATATAATGTGGTGATGGCGAGGAAAAACGAAGTACAACATTCACATTTTCGCCTAGGGGGTAGAGTTATGGAGGCTAAAGATGTCAGACAAAATATCGATAAGATCAGAAACTCCAGAGACTTATGGAAAGAGTTTGAATATCAAGACCCAGACGTAAACTATTTCAAACGATATGCAGCAGCAGTTGCTATTCAATATGATTGGAAGCCTGAGGATTACGATTTAATCAAGTTTTTAATGGAGAATGAGGTTGAGAGCAGGGTTCATGATCCTTACGGAGGTTGCGGGGACTCTCTAACTCTTATTTCTTATTTGTTAGCCAAGTTCCGCAGGCCGGAAAATGTATGGCTTTTTGAGAAAGCCAAAGGTGCAAATTTTGATACGTATTGTGCTTATTTTAATGAATGTATATTTTCTGCCGGAGTTGAACTGACTTGCAAGTACCTGGAGGGGTTTGAACTTACCGAATCCAATACATATCTGTTCGAACATAAAGACCAATTGAATTCACTTTTTTCAGAGCAAGATATAGGAGATTATTTTCATAGAATGACTTTATGGTTTCCCGATAGCATGGAAAAAGAGAAAACTGAAAGTTTATTAATAAAGGCAATAGATTTTGATGACCTTGAAGAGGCTGAGAGGCTTTTTGATATCCTTGAAAAGCAAGCCGAACCTGACGTGCGGACATTATATTATCGAGCAAAAGAATTGAAGAAATATGAAAAGGCCCTTTTTTATAAACAGAAGGAACTAGAGTTGACTACGGACGCTCGGGATAAGGCATCATTCATCTTAGATATAACTGAGCTGCATATTTTGAATAACGACTGCATGAAAGCTTTTGAATCAGCACAATCGTGGGAACGACTTCTTACGCAATTTGATAGCTGGCAATACACCGGATTAGGCCGATCTATGAGTGAATCCTGGTTTGATATCTGTCTCGGCTTTTATAAAGAAAAGGATATCATTAGCGCACAGCTATGCTACCGGAATGGTGATTGGATGATAAGAACAACGAATAATTTTTCGTTAAACGTTTTGGAAAAGGCGCTGGCTTGCAGCAAAGCTGTTCGGGATATGAAAGGGATTCGATTTTATAAAAAGATAGTTAAGAGGGAACAAAAATGCAGGCGATAAAATGTTCAATAGCTGATGACATCGGGTTTAAGCCAGTCATTTCCTCAGGCGCGACGTCTCCATTGATCAGTTGGCGAGGCACAGCCCGGTGCTGGTAAAATTGACACAATAAATGATTTGGATTATAGTCTAATAATAATAAAACTACTCTCTTCGCATTTATAAAGAAAGGAGCATTCGATCCATGAAGAAAAAAACGTTAAAGTTCATATCTTTTGGATACGGATACTCTACTGCTGTTTTTTTCTAAAATCATTTTAAGGGTGAAGTGTGCCTAAAAATGATGGTAAAAAATAGGATAAATTATAAAATGCGAGGTAAATTCAAATGGAAAACGCTAAGATCGTTAGAAAAAATCCGACGGGGATGCCAGATCCAGTAGGGAACTACACCCATATTACAAAAATCCCCAGAAACGCAGAACTGTACGTTACTTCTGGTCAAATCGGCGTAGATCGAAATGGCAGCATTCCCGATCCTATGAACGAACAGATCAAAAATACGTTTGATAATATTAAAACTGTTTTACATTCCGAGGAATTAACGTCAGAAAATATTATTAAGGTTAACATATGGGCTACCCAAAAAATCGATTGGGATTATCTATATGCCGAGTGGGATGAGCTATTTGGCAGTAATTATCCTGCAATGACCGTTGGCTATATATCTGAATTAGGATTGCCGGAAATCAAAATCGAAATTGAAGTATGGGCAGCTAAAATCTAAAATCAACTCTTTTCATTCACCCCCACGTAAAAGCCGTGCTTTAACGTGGGGTTTTTATTAATCATTCTTGGATTAATGGAGAAGAAAGGAGCAGTTGTATGAATTTTAATTTGAAAGAAGCGATTGAAGTTCTGGAGCGTACGCCGCAAACGTTGGAGTATTTTCTATCTGGTTTATCGGATGGATGGTTGCAGTGCAATGAAGGCGAAGGAACGTGGAATGTCACTGAAGTGATCGAGCACCTCATTGAGGGAGAGAAAACGAATTGGGTCCCGAGGCTAGAGTTTATTATACAGGAAGGCGAAAGCAAACCGTTTCCCCCTTTTGACCGTTATGCTCACTTAAACGAAAGATCGGAAAGATCGCTTGAACAAAAGCTGCATGAATTTAAAATGTTTCGAGCCTCAAATATAACCAAACTTAAGGAGCTTGTTGAACCCGAAGCGCATCTCGAATTGACGGGCATCCATCCTGCATTTGGTGCGGTGAAGCTAAGAGAATTGCTTTCCACATGGGTTGTTCATGATCTAACCCACATGGCTCAAATCGTTAGGGTCATGGCTGAGAGATACCAGGCGGACGTTGGACCATGGAAACAATATTTAGGTATATTAAAAAAGGATTGACGGTGACCGACATGAAAGCGGAGACAAGGGTAGGCATTCACCTATGGTTGCTCAGTCGAGTATCTTATTAGGGGTCACTTGAACAGGTCGAATGTGTATTGAGCCTGCTCACGGCCTGTGGGTTTGGGAGCATTACGCTGGCGCTTAAGGGAGATCAACTGTTTGCTTCGATCATAGCATCTCGTCCTTTATCCAAAGCTGGGAGTCCGCGGGGAGGGGAACACAAGAGCGTTAAATCTGGAGGTAGCTATGAACCCATGACATTAACTCGATATCGAGTTTGAGTACGGCGGACAAAAGCAGACGATCACCCCGGTGCTGCTTCAAGACGAAGAAGATGTCATTCTCGTCGACTGCGGGTACCCGGATTTTGTGCCTATTCTTGAATAAGCGGTCATCCGCTGCGGCTTGCGGCTCGATTCGATCACCAAGCTGATTGTGACGCATCAAGATATGGACCCATATGGGTCCGCTGGCCGCGTTGAAGCGGGCTTTTCCGTGGGTCGAGATTATCGCCCACGAGGTGGGAGCGCCCTATATTGCAGGGACGAAGCCAATCCTCTGGAAGATCAGAGGGCTGGCTGTTTTTTTGGCATATTGGTTCACGCTTCCGCACGCTTCGTACGAATTCCTTACGGCGCCGTCTTTTTCCGCCCCAAGAGGTTCGTGCCGAGGACCCCGGCAATAATCATGACCGACCCGATTAGATGGTACACCGTCACCTCTTCCCCGAGAAACAGAGCCCCGGACGCGATCGAGACGATGGTCGCCAGATTGCTGAACACGCTCATTTTCGAAGCTTCGATTTTAGACAAAATGTAGTTGGCCATCAGGGCGGTGGCAAGCGAGGATACCACGCCCAAATAAAAGATCGAGACGAGAAAGGTCCCGCCAGCAAGCGGGGCGACAAATTGGTCAAGCGTTCCGGCGGACGCGTGGCTGGCAAGCGAAACGGCCAGAAACACGACGAAGCCGACGCCGAGCATAAAATACGTGATTTCCGCAGGGTTGAACTCCTTCGAGAGCGAGCGGGCTAGCACGCTGTATCCGGCAAAAGCGACGCACGTCAGGAACAACAGGAAGATCCCGGTCATGTTCGACAAGTCGATGCGGCTTCCTTTCATGATAAAAATGAAGACGACGCCGAAGACAGACAGGAAAATCGACAGCTTCTGCAGAACGGTCGTTGCTTCCTTCAAAAATACCGCGGCGAGCACCATCGTCACGACCGGGGTGAACGCGTACAGAATGCCGCCCTCGGCCGAGGTGGCGTGCTGCAGCCCGAACGCTTGCAGCGTGAAGAAGCCGAGCGGGTACATCGTGGCCAGCAGCAGCGCCTTCCGGAGCGGCTTGCCGCGGTAGGTCAGCTTGACCCAGCCCAGCGCGACCGGGATCGACATGACCGCAAACGACGCGGCGAAACGGAACGTCAGCGTGTCGAGCGGGTGGGCGTGTTCGAGCGCGATTTTGGTAAACAGAAACGAAAATCCGATAATCACCGCATTCAGCACGGCGAATACATAAGCAAGCTGTAATCCTTTTTGGTTCATGGGACAACCTTCTTTCCTGGACAGTCGGGAGCGCGTTTGCTTCCGTTACTATATAAGGTAAGGCCAATGGGGAAACTGGACAATGTCATTTTGCTGCAACTGTACCGATACAGTTGATCGGATCTGTGTAAAATAAGGGGAGCGAGGGGGCGCGATATGAAAAAGTTTGTCTCGATCTTATCCGATATGGAGCATAAAATCCGGGAGGGGCACTTCGGTCCCGGCCGGAAGCTGCCGTCCGTCCGCAGCGCCGCGCAGGAGTACGGCTGCAGCATCAGCACGATTATCCGGGCCTATGCCGAGCTGGAAAAGCGACACGCGATTTATTCGGTCCCGCAGAGCGGCTATTATGTGGTCGAGAAGTCGGGAGACTGGCGCAGCGAGACGGTCAGCGAAACGATCGATTTTGCTTCGGCGTCGCCGGATTTGGATGTATTTCCGTATTTGGATTTCCAGCATTGCCTGAACAAGGCCATCGATACGTACAAATACCATCTGTTTACTTACGGCGATCCGCATGGGCTGGAAACGCTGCGCCAGACGCTCGTTTCCCATTTGGCCAGCGGTCAGGTGTTTGCGAAAGCGGAGCGGATTCTCGTCGGCTCGGGCGTGCAGCAGGCGCTGGAAATTTTGGCAAAGATGCCGTTTCCGAACGGAAAGACGACCATTCTGGTCGAGCAGCCGAGCTACGATCTGTATTTGCGCTTTTTGGAGGCGGAGGGCGTTCCGGTTCGCGGCATCGCGCGGACAGCGAAGGGGATCGACCTGCAGGAACTGGAAGAGCAGTTTTGCAGCGGCGGAATTAAATTTTTTTATACGATGTCGAGATACCACAATCCGCTCGGCACCTCGTACAGCGCGGAGGAGAGGAAAGCGATCGCCCGGCTGGCCGGCAAATACGACGTGTACGTCGTGGAGGACGATTATATGGCCGACCTTGGCGCCGAGCGGTTCGACCCGATTCACGCCTATGACCGGAGCTCGCACGTCGTTTATTTGAAAAGCTTTTCCAAAATCATTTTTCCCGGCCTGAGGCTCGGGGCTGTCGTGCTGCCGGAGCGGCTGCTGAAGACATACTATAGGTACAAAAATTACCCCGACACCTCGCTGCTCTCCCAGGCGGCGCTCGAAATTTACATCAAGAACGGCATGTATGATCGGCATAAGCACAAAATATACGGCTTGTATGAGGAGCGGATGCGCGCGTTGAACGAGGCCATGCGGCGGCACAACAAAGCAGGGCTGATCGAAGCCGCGGACGTCCGTTCGGGCGTCTATGTCCAGTTTAAGCTGCCCCGGACGGTCAATATCGAGCGTCTGGCGAAGCGGCTTGCGGCGAGGAAGGTCAGCGTCGTTTCCGGTAAACCGTTTTATTTAGCGGATTACGCGGAGCGGGAGAAATTCATCCGCATCAGCATTTCGCGGGCGCAGCGGGAGCGGATCGATGAAGGGGTTCGGGCCATTGTCGAAGAAGTGCGGCGGGGGAACGGGTGGTAGAGGGGGGCACCAATGTACCACTTAGATTTTTTGCTGAAAATTTGGGTGCAAAATTTTGGCGCTACGTACCTTAAAAAGAAATAGACCGCCCTTTTGACAGAGGAATGCGGTCTATTTCAATGATAGTTACCTTTGAAGCTAGCCGCCTTATAAGCAGCTATTGGGTGGGAGTCGTGTTACCGCACGACTCTCTTTTTAGTCTCCTAAATTAATATTAATTTTTTCTTAAACCTTCTATAATAGCGAAAGAGTCGTCGATTGGATGATAGTTCAACTGTTCGCGAACGTCCGAGAGATCCATCCTCTTATAGCGATTGTTGGAGATTCCGGGAAAGACGGCAAACTTGATGGAAGGCGTCTCGATGCACCGCACCAGCAGATCCCCCAAATCACGAGGGCTTATATATGCGCTCAAATCACGCGCGCTTGCCCCATGAAGTGCCTGCGGATCACTCAAAAAGTTGGCTATGCGGACTACGATGCTGGAGAGACCCTCAACATCGGCGAAATAAGAAGCGAGCGCTTCCCCGAAGCATTTGCTTACGCCATATAAATTTTTCGGGCGAACCGGCATGTGGGAATGGACCTGGACATCTAGCGGATACGCTTCGACAGCTTGGGCGCTGCTGGCAAAGATGACCCTTTTGCAGCCCTGATCCTTGGCAGCGCGAAATATGTTGTACGTTCCTTTAATGTTGTTTTCCAGCAAAGAAGCGTAAAAATCCGCTTCAGGCGACGGGTCCGCCGCTAAGTGAATGACTGTGGAGACATTCGCGCAAGCTTGCTGGCAAGCGTCCAGGTCCGTCACGTCCAAGGTCACGATTTCATCTCCGGCTTGAGCAATGGCGCTTAGAGCGTCAGAAGAGCGGTCGGCCAAACGGAAACAGTATTCCGCTCCCGCATCTTTCGCGTATTGCCTAAATGCTTTGCCGATATTGCCGGCAGCGCCGGTGATTAGTACCTTATTGTTCGAATCCATCGTTCCCTCTCCTTATTAACAGATATATTGAAGACGAAATTCTCCGATTCTCATGCCTCAAAATGATATTCCATATCCCCAGCCATTGCGGCTGGCGTATCGCCCGTCTTCCGAAAATCATGGGCGTACAGGAGTTGAAAATCCCCAAAATCCACTTGTTTATAGAACTCGAAGCAAGGAAACCCGTCATGGCTGCCCTTCACCTGCACGGTGCCATCCTTATAGGAGGTAATCTGCAAAGAGTAGTCTACCGTCGGCGCATCAGGACGAAGCGGATTGCTTGCGCTCGCTCGCATGGTTAACGATACCGTATCCCCGTCCCACACTTCGTCTTCAACTCGGATCCCGTCCGTAGACGATTTTCCTTGTTTGTACTCGACGGAACCGTCTGGAGCTGTCAATTTAAGCACGGTGACACCCGTATTGGCGAAAGATGTAACTCTTTGCTTAACGAAGTCGATGACGACTTCCTGCTCCACGCGGCAACGCCCGGTGTTTACCGCGTATGGAGTGAATTCCCTGGCATCCGCCTGATATTCATAGATCATACCTGTTGACGGATCTTGAATTGGGGGCAGATAGAGCAATCCGCCAATAAACACACTGCCTCTAATTTTGATTAATTCTGCCATAATCGAAACTCCTCACCTCCAATGACTCGAAGTCGAAGAAAATTTTAAAGCTATTTATAGTATTCGGTGGTTATCAATACTTTCCTTTTTTGTGTTTCATAGGTGTTTTGTTGCATAAAAAGTTTCACTTTTTCACCAAACCCTGTTTGTTGATGCTGATGGCATTGAACAGGGGTCGCGGTTATAATAAACCAAGATCAAGTAATCGAAGAAAGAGGAGATGGGAGATTTATGGATCATCAGGAGTATGGACGATATTTGCTTGGTTTAATTGATGAGGAAGCGACAGACGTGGAGATCGAGGAGGATGCGTTTTACGGCTACTTTCAGATTTTCATGCCAAGCGGCGAAGGGGTGGAAGCTGTCTTTGCACCTCTTGCGAATGGGGAGGCCTATCTGAAGCGGCTTGCTCCGATTTATGACATGCTGGACCCTGAAGATTTTAAGGGAGACAGCGTACCCGGGTATTTTAATGGCAAATCCGGTTCGGTATCCGAGGACGTGCTGAGAGGTTACGGAGAGCAGTTGATTACGGGAATGAAGCAGCTCATGGAAGAGCATGCCGATGTTGACGGGATAGCGGAGGCGATATCATACCTGGCTGGGGTCCATCAGATTGTAATCCTTCCGCGAGGGGAGATTGGGCAATACCGGGAAAAATATGACCCGATCCTTCATGAAATCTTATTCGAAATTGTGTCCGAGCATAAAAATCTGGACGAGCCTGTCCAAATTCTGAGTGAGGCCTATTACTCTATTGCCTGCGATTATTGGATTTCCTATTATTTGCAGTGGCATCGCTTTGATCTGGCGGGTGATCCGCTTGCTCCATATTTTGAACTGTACCGAATGGGGTATAACCTGGTATTCTCTGGTTCAAACCTTTATATTGGAAGCTGAGGATCTAACGGCGGAAATTTGAAGTTCCATCGAACAAGCAAGACGAGGCCGGACTGCATACCGGAAAATAGGTTAGATTAAATGAGAGGTGCATGATGACGGAATCAAAGTCTATTTTGTTAAACTTTTTAAACGGAAATTTATCTAAAGATGAGTTCTTGAATATTTTGTATCATAACGAGAATCTGCAAGATGAATTGGAAAAAGAAACGAAAATCGGGACACATACAGGTCATGGAAATTTGCTGTTATATTTGTTAGATACGGAGGAAGAGATTTTTTATGAAAAAGAAACAAAGCCCGTGATCAAAGCTTATCTGGTGAAATGCGGTGTGGAAATCAATTCCAAAATGAAAACCGGACGAAAGCATGTTATGGATGTCTGGGTATCCGAATACGTAAGCTATGAGAGCTTTTCTCAGGCGCTTGAGCTTAACACAAGAGGAAGCTGCCTGTTTCAGAAATATTTCAAACTAAAACATGCGTTTTGCGACTGGGATCATGCTATTATAGAATACTTTGGCGAGATTCCGTGCCCGATCGCTGATATTAAGGGTTTAGATGGATTTGGCGACTTGTGGGAGAAGGTCCAATTCACATTGAAGGAAAAGAACATCCAGAAACTAAGCTGCCTGATTGCGCTAGATGAATTGGATATGAGCGTTGAAGTCAAAGAGTCTCATTCTTTTTTGTACATAGGCAAAATAGAAGTGGAAGATACGATATAAATAGGGAACCGCGAAAAAAGCCAGCATCTCTGAACATCAGAGGCGTTGGCCTTTCTTCTGCTTCGCTTAGTTCAAAACAAATCTCCCGGTCACCGGGTTATGGTCACTGTGCTCGAAGTTCAGATCGTGTCCAGTGACATCGACGATTTCGACATTCGGAGACACAAGGAATCCGTCGATGACAGCGAGAAAATTAATCCATGGCCGATACGCGGTATCCAGCGTGCGGACGGAAGGCGGCGTGGGAGGTGCCATGGCTGTCGGCGACCGGCTCCCTGGCGCTTTCTAAACGATAGAATGAAAATGTGTTCAAAGCCCGTGTGTAAACGGGCGAAACGGGGCAACTGTAGATGGTAGAGTGCGGTTCACGGACGGGGAAGAAAGGTTTAATGAAGTAACGAATAAAGGCGATCGTTTTTCGGGATGCTTGTAAAAGGTGCAAAATACCCATTCTGCGACAGGAGATGTGGAACCGTGGCAAATGAATTTTTAACCCTGGCCCAAAAAAGGCGGACCATTTACACATTAAGCAAAGAATCGACCGTTCCGGACGATAAAATCCGGGAAATCGTCTATGAAGCGGTGAAGCACACGCCTTCCGCCTTCAACTCGCAAAGCGCCCGGGCCGTGATTTTGTTCGGAAAGCATCACGAAAAACTGTGGGAGATTACGACGCAGGTATTGAAGGCGATTGTGCCGGAAGACCAGTTTGCCTCGACCCAGGAGCGCATGGACGGGTTCCGCGCCGCCTACGGCACAATTTTGTATTTCGAAGATATGGCCGTGGTCGAAGCGCTGCAAGCTCAGTTCCCCACCTATCAGGATAGGTTCCCGACTTGGTCTCAGCAATCGTCGGGCATGCTCCAGTATGTCATCTGGACCGCGCTGGCGAACGAAGGCTTGGGGGCATCGCTGCAGCATTACAATCCGCTGATTGACGAGAAGGTAAGAGCGGAATGGAGCTTACCGGAAACGTGGGAGCTTATCGCCCAGATGCCGTTCGGCAAGCCTACAGCGCCTCCTGGCGACAAGGAGTTCAAACCGTTGGAAGAGCGTGTTAAAATTTATACTTAAAGAGCATGCTAACAAGCAGCCGACCGGTGTGGAGGTTATGTCCCGCCGGTCTACCGGCTGCCATGGGGAAGTCTGCGCGATCGGGGGTAATGACTATGGATGCGAAGAAAGCGGCTGGGGAGAAAGCGGCGGAATACATAAGCGATGGGATGAGAATCGGTCTTGGCACCGGATCGACGGTATATTGGACCATTCTCAGAATCGGCGAGCTGGTTAAGGAAGGGTTGCGGATCGAGGCTGTGCCGACGTCCGTCCAGACCGAAAAGCTGGCGCGTGAGGCGGGTATTCCTCTTCTTTCACTTGCCCGGCTGTCATCTCCGTTGGATGTGACCGTGGACGGTGCGGACGAGGTCAGTCCGAAGGATGAGCTACTCAAGGGCGGTGGCGGAGCTTTGTTGCGCGAGAAAATGATTGCGTCATTTTCATCCCGATTCATTGTTGTCGTCGATCATTCCAAATGCGTGCCCGCATTGGGCCGGTTTCCGCTTCCTGTTGAAGTGGTGCCGTTCGGTTGGGAAATGACAAGCAGGCAGCTGGAGCAAATGGGCTGTGAACCGGTTTTACGGCTGAGGAATGGGGCTCCCTATGTAACGGATAACGGAAATTACGTGATTGACTGCCGGTTCGGGTCGATTCCGAATCCTGGCGAATTGAGTGTGGAGCTGAACAAACTGCCCGGAGTCGTAGAGAACGGATTGTTCGTCAACATGGCGGATCTTATCGTGGTAGGGAATCCTGACGGAACGGTCAGGACGAAGTCCAGATCCTAATTTTTTTCTAATTGATTATTGACAAGGATCACGAAATCATATATCTTTAATTTAAGATAATTAAATCAAAGATATAAGCAAGGAGGAGCTCAGGGTGCATAAACGTTAGCGAACGACGGTGGTACGATTGGGGAAGGCTTGAAAGGACAAGGCCGTGAGCAATGCGGCATTTGTCCGCGAGGCATACGGTCGTAAAATAAATAAAACCAAGAATGTATCGCCGAGATGTCGTAAGCTATGCAGAAATATTTTTGTAAGGAAGCTACGTGAAATATCTTAAAATTAAGAATAATGAATTTAAAATAATGGAGGATGATGATAATGTTGGCATTGGGATTATTGTTGGTTCGGTTGGTGGTTGGGCTGCTGTTTATCGGGCACGGGGCGCAGAAGCTGTTCGGCTGGTTCGGCGGCTACGGTCCGAAAGGAACCGGCGGGTGGATGGAGTCGGTCGGCATCAAGCCGGGCGTCGTTATGGCGGTACTGGCCGGGCTGATGGAATTGCTCGGAGGCATCCTTTTTGCAGCCGGCCTGCTTACCCCGCTGGCTGCGGCGCTGATTGCCGCGACCATGCTCGGCGCGATCGTGAAGGTGCACGGTCCAAACGGCCTATGGTCTACCGCCAACGGTTACGAATACCAGCTCGTGCTGATGGCTGTCGCGATCGGCGTAGCTTTGACGGGCGCCGGCGCTTATTCGTTGGATGCGTTACTTAAATAATTTGGCCCGGAACATGAAAAGACTAAGTATAAAGGAGGATTTTCTTATGACATTACAAACATCCGGTATTCATCATATTACGGCTTTTGCAAGAGATCCGCAGGGCAATGTCGATTTTTACGCAGGCATTCTGGGGCTGCGTCTGGTGAAGAAAACGATCAACTTCGACGCTCCCGAAGTATACCACCTGTACTTCGGCAATGAAGCGGGAAGTCCGGGAACGATTATAACGTTCTTCCCGTGGCCGAACTCGCGAAAAGGCCGGGTCGGCGGCGGTCAAGTCGGCATAACGGCATATGCCGTGCCTCCGGGAGCCCTCGGGTATTGGGAGGAGCGTCTCGCAAGCTTCGGGATTGCCGTTACCAAAGCAGACCGCTTCTCGGAGACGTCCTTGCAATTCCAGGACAATGAAGGGCTGCGGCTGGAGCTGGTCGAACGGGAGGAAGGCCCGAACAGCGGATGGTCGTTCGGCGGGATTCCGGCTGACAAAGCGATCAAGGGTTTCGGTGGCGCCGTTCTATTCAGCACCGACCCGAACAAAACGACGGACGCGCTGGTGCATCTGCTCGGCTTGGAAAAGATTGCGGAAGACGCCGAGTACGCCCGCTTCCGGTCCGCCGGAGAGCTGGGCAACGTAATCGATGTTCCGCTCGCGGCTGTGAGCCGGGGCAGCGACGGGGCGGGGACCGTTCATCATATCGCCTGGCGCGCGGCGGATTACGAGCAGCATGCCCAGTGGCAGAGCGAAGTGCAGAGCTACGGCTACCGCCCGACGTCCATCATCGACCGCCAATATTTCAACGCGCTCTATTTCCGCGAGGCTGGGGGCATCCTGTTCGAGATCGCGACCGATCCGCCGGGCTTCATCCGTGACGAACCCGCCGAAACGCTGGGCGAGAAATTAATGCTGCCCGCATGGTATGAGCCCCATCGCGCTGCGATCGAAGCGAACCTGCTGCCGATTGAAGTGAGAGCATTGGAGGGGAAACGCGCATGAAGCATATCTTCGAAAAGGGCCGCCGTGAAGAAGCGCCGGCCTTGGTACTGTTCCATGGTACGGGAGGAACCGAGCGGGACCTGCTTCCGCTGGCGAAGCGCATAGCGCCGGATTCCTCCGTGCTCAGCCTTCGGGGCAATGTGCTGGAAAACGGCATGCCGCGCTTCTTCCGTCGGCTCGCCGAAGGCGTGTTCGACGAAGAGGATCTCGTCTCCCGCACCCGGGAAGTCAACGAGTTTCTGGATCAGGCCGCCGGGCAATACGGGTTTGACCGCAGCCGCCTCGTCGCGGTAGGCTATTCCAACGGAGCCAACATCGCAGGCAGTCTGCTGTTTCATTATCGGAACGCCCTGCAAGGCGCGATCCTTCACCATCCTATGGTTCCGCGAAGAGGCATCGCGCTCCCGGATTTGTCCGGTATCCCGGTCTTCATCGGAGCGGGGACGAACGATCCGATCTGTTCGGCGCGTGAAACCGAAGAGCTGGAGGGACTGATTAGCGGGGCGGGGGCTTCGGTGACGGTCCACTGGGAGCGGTTCGGACACCAGCTTACGCCGACGGAAGCTGATGCGGCCGCGGCTTGGTTCCAAGCGAACTTCGGGCTGTAAATCGGGATCGGCGATACGAACGAATCGAAACGCGAGAAGTAAATGTTTTGCATAAAAAAGCAGCAAGGCCTTGGGCCGTTGGGAAGCAGGGATGAACCCTTGTCTTTCCGACGGCCCAAAGCCTTTTTATGCTATCTGCCCCCAAGCACAGAAACCATGGTATAATAGCTTGGAGGCGCCTTGAATGGTAATCAAGGACGACCGCGATGCCCATCCCCGCGGAAACAGTTGTGCCGCCGGAGCTTCTCTATGCCTAGCTCTCTCAGTGAGAAAGCGACAGCATTTCGTTCATATCGTCTTGAGCGTTGCCGATTAGCTTCAGTCCGAATGTGTCGACAAGCACGTTCATGACGCCCGGATTGATGAATTCCGGCGGCTTCGGGCCGATGCGGATATCTTTGATGCCGAGGCTGAACAGGCCGAGAAGGATCGCGACTGCCTTTTGCTCGAACCAGGAGAGCACGATGCTGACCGGCAGGTCGTTCACGCTGCATCCGAAGGCGTCGGCCAGCGCCAGGGCGATTTTGACCGTGGAGCCGGAGTTGTTGCACTGGCCCAAATCGATATAGCGCGGGATGCCCGTATCGGCCACGGTGCCGTAATCGACGTCGTTGAAGCGGAATTTGCCACAGGATGTCGTCAGAATCACGGTATCGTTAGGCAGCGAGGTGGCGAGCTCGCGGTAATATTCGCCGCCGTTTCCCGGAGCGTCGCAGCCGGCGATGACGAAGAAGCGTTTGATTTTGCCCGCTTTGACCGCTTGAATGATCTCCGGGGCCAGACCGATCACGGTCTCGTGATGGTAGCCGGTCATCAGGGTCTGATCCGACTCGATCCGGGCTTCCGGCAGCGCCAAAGCTTTCTCGATCAGCGGGGTGAAATCGTCGTTGACGATTTTGGTGACCCCTTCGAGGCCCGCAATGTCGTAAGAGAAGAACCGGTCGGCGTACGTGCCTTTGATCGGCATAACGCAGTTCGTTGTTGCCAGGATGGCGCCCGGGAACTTCTCGAACAGGCGGCGCTGGTCATACCAGGCTTTTCCGATGTTGCCTTTTAAGTGCGAATACTGCTTCAGCTTGGGATAACCGTGGGCGGGAAGCATTTCGGAGTGCGTATAGATGTTGATCCCTTTTCCCTCGGTCTGCTTGAGCAGCTCCTCCAAAGCGTACAGGTTATGCCCGGTAACGACGATGGCATGCCCTTCGATGCTGTTCTGCGGCACGGCTACGGGCTGCGGGATGCCGAAATGGGTCGTAAGCGCCCGGTCCAGCACATCCATGATGCGGACGGCCGCCGAGCCGACCTTCATGGCCATGTCGATGTGCTCCTGCAGGTTGAAGTTGGAGTTCGTCAGCGTCATGTACAACGCCTCGTGCGTAATCCGGTCGACCTCCGGGTCGGAATAGCCGAGCTGTCTTGCATGCGTGGCATAAGCGGCAATGCCTTTCAAAGCGAAAATCATCGTATCCTGCAAGCTTGCAATCGTCTCATCTTTGCCGCATACGCCGATCACCTTACAGCCGCCTGTCGGGGTCTGTTCACATTGATAACAGAACATCGCGAATCCCTCCGTTACGTTTGATTTGCTATGTAAAAAGCGTAACACGAGGAAGCACGGCAAAGTGTGATTGGAAGCACATCAATCATGGCAAAGTCGTAACATCCGGGTCCGTCGCGAGCGGTAACCTGCATTACTTATTTATGTAAAGGAGCGTACGAGCGTGTTTGGCATTCATCATTATTTCTTGTTTGTAATCGCTGGAATATTGCTTATCATGACCCCAGGCTCGGATACGATGTACATCATTGCCAGAAGCGTGGCGCAGGGCAGAAGAGCGGGCATTTGGTCCACCATGGGGATTGCGGCCGGTACGCTTATCCACACGCTGCTCGCGGCGCTGGGGTTATCTTTTCTTCTGGCGAAATCGCTATTGCTTTTTACGGTTATCAAAATGATCGGGGTCGCCTACCTGATCTATCTCGGGATTACGATGATTTTGTCGAAGACCTCCGCCGTTGCACCGGACTCCGGATCGCTGGAGCCGATGAGCACGCGCAAAATTTTTGTCCAGGGCATGATTACAAATGTAACGAATCCGAAGGTGGCGTTGTTCTTTATCGCCTTCCTTCCCCAGTTTGTGGACAATCAGGCCCATAGTCCGGTGCCGTTCATGATTCTGGGCGCGACGTTTATTTTCACCGGAATGCTGTGGAGCAGTCTCCTTTCTTATCTCGCAGCGTTCGCGACGGGAAAGCTAAGGAAGAACCCCAAGATCGGCCTCTGGCTGAACCGGATCACCGGCGGCGTGTTCATCCTGATGGGAGCCAACCTGTTCCGCGCCAAAATTTCCAACTGACCGCATGGCACAAAAAGATCGTCTCCGGCCGCAAAGGTTGGCGGAAGACGATCTTTTTTATGGTTAGGGCAAGTGCAGTTGTTCACGATTTGTGGATAACGTGGATAATATGTGTATAAGTTTGTGGATAAGCAAGTATTGCGCCACGCGTCAGCGATTTGGGTCTGCCAGCGGCATGCTTAGTTGCAAACCGTGTTAGCCTCTGACGTCGAGCAGCACTTTCCCTGTGCTCTGTCGGCTTTCCACCCACTCGTGGGCTTGGGCGGCTTCGGCCAAAGGAAAGCGTGCGCCGATCTTGATCGTCAGGCGCCCGTCGGCCAAGTACGGCAGCACCCGCGCCTGCGCCGCAAAATCCCCCTTCGCGTAAGAGAGCACATGATCCGCGCCCGCCTCCAAAGCGATGCCCGCCTTGCTCTCGCTGCCGACGGTTCCGATCACCTTCCCCGCGCCCAAGAGCTTCGCCAGTTGGATAGCCGTCGTGCCGACGCCGCCTGCCGCCGCGTGGATCAGGACGGTCTCGCCCGGCTCCAGTCTGGCAATGTCCGCGAGCAGCTTATACGAAAGGAACGAAACAATCGGGCAGGCGGCCGCCGTATCGAAGCTAAGGCTGTCCGGGATGGCGAACGTCAGATTTTCATCTGCCGCGATATATTCGGCATAAGAGCCGTGATGAGGAAAAGCGATGACGCGCTGTCCGACCTGCAGCTGCCGGACCTCGGACCCGACTTGCTCAATCGTCCCGGTCGCATCCAGTCCCGGGATGAACGGAAGAGTCCCGCCCTTTTTCCCGTATCTCGATTTGATATCGGCAAAATTGACGCTGGTCGTCTCTACGCGGATCAACACTTGGTTCGGACCGATGCTCGGCTTATCGACATCCGTGTAGCTCATATGCTCCGGACCGCCGAATTGCGTTACCTAAATGGCTTTCATGGCTTGCTTCCTCCTCTGTGAACAGATGACAAGGAAGACTTCGCCAGACCACGGGAAAATTCCTTTTTTTGGGCCGGAGGGGCGAAGGCAGTCAGGCGGCTACTCCAGAAAATGATCGATAAAGCGGCGGGCGGCTCTGGACAAATAGCGGTTGTTCAGCCACAGAATACCGACGTCGGATTGAAAATCGGCATCGGCCAGCGGAAGCGTCCGGATCGACGGGAGAGGGAACGCCGTCATGACGGACTTCGGCAGCACCGTTGCTCCGAGTCCGGCCGCGACCATGGCGATAATGACCGCGACGCTGGAGCACTCGCAGATGATACGCGGCTCGAAGCCGTGACGGCGGCACTCGGTGACCACCCGGTCGTGCATGCCGGTTGTCCGGTCTGTTTTGAGCGTCAGAAACGGGAAGTCCGCCAGCTCCTGCAAACGGATCGTCTCCTGCGCCGGATCCGGCAGCCACTTGCCGGGGATGACGACGACGAACGGATCGGACGGCAGCGGCCGTACCGCATACGACTGCGACTCGGAGGAAGCCTCGAAAGGGAGCCGGGCGACGATCAGCTCGACGCTCCGCTTCTCCAATTGCTCCCCGAGGAGGAAATGATCGCCCTCCCAGATACGGAAGGTCACCTCCGGGTACTTCTCCCGGAACGTCTCAATGCGCTTGGGCAGAAGCGAGATGCACGAGACGACCGCACCGATGGACAGCACGCCTTGGACGCTCTCGTCCAGCTCCTTCACTTCCTGCATCGATTCGTTAAACTGATGCAGCAGGCTTTCCGCCTTCTGCCGCAGCAGCTCTCCCGCATGCGTCAGGCGCAGCCGCTTGCCGTCCCGGTCGAACAAGGTTACCCCAAGCTCCTCCTCCATCAGCTTGAGCTGCCGGCTGAGCGGGGGCTGCTCCATATTCAGCGTCTTGGCCGCGCGCGTAATTTGTCCTTCCTTTACAATTGCCAAAAAGTATCTCAGCTGACGCAAGTCCATCCCCGGACGCTCCCTTCATTCATACCTTAAAGGTATCGTTCTCCAATAAAACAGATATTTTCAATATACAGGAAGAACTGATACCATTCAACTAATACAATAAGATACAATAGAATAAACCTTTGAAGAGGAGATGCAAAGAATGGCCCTTACTATTGAAGTGGAGCTGACTCAGGCTCCAAAACAAAAGCCCGATGTGAGCCGAGTCGGGTTTGGAACCGTATTCACGGATCACATGTTCATGATGGATTATGAGGAAGGCCGCGGGTGGCATACTCCCCGCGTCGTGCCGTACCAATCGATTAGCTTGGACCCGGCGGCAAAAGTGTTTCATTACGGCCAGACGGTATTCGAAGGGCTGAAAGCGTACCGTACGGCGGACGGACGCATTCTGGTGTTCCGCCCGGATCAAAACTTCAAGCGCTTGAACCATTCGAACGACCGGATGAGCATTCCGCACCTGGATGTGGAACTTGCACTGGAGGGCCTGAAGAAGCTGGTCCAAACGGACCGGGATTGGGTACCGGAAGTCGAGGGCACCTCGCTGTATATTCGTCCGTTCATCATTGCGACGGAGCCCGTACTGGGCGTTGCCGCTTCGAAACGGTATATTTTCATGATCATCATGTCGCCGGTCGGAGCGTACTATGCCGAGGGCATCCGTCCGGTCAAAATCCATGTCGAGTCGGAATTCGTCCGCGCCGTCCCTGGCGGAACCGGCAGCGCGAAGACGGCCGGGAATTACGCCGCAAGTCTCAAGGCGCAGGAGGAAGCGGCGCTGGAAGGGTATTCGCAGGTGCTGTGGCTCGACGGCGTGCATAAGAAGTACGTGGAAGAAGTCGGGAGCATGAACGTCTTCTTCAAGGTCAACGGGACGGTCATCACCCCGGCGCTGAACGGCAGTATTCTGAAAGGGATCACGCGGGATTCGATGATTCAATTGCTTCAAAGCTGGGGCGTTCCGGTCGAAGAGCGGCCGGTCAGCATCGAAGAGCTGTACGAAGCGCACCGGGCGGGCACGCTTGAGGAGGCGTTCGGCACAGGAACGGCAGCGGTCATTTCCCCGGTCGGCGAGCTGAATTGGCGCGGCGAGAAGCTGATTATCAACGGCGGCGAGACCGGCGAACTGTCCGCGAAGCTGTACGAGACGCTCACCGGCATCCAAAGCGGAAAGCTCGAAGATAAGCTCGGCTGGATGGTGCAGGTGTAGGTTCGGGACGAGATGAAATGATCATGGTTCATTTCTCGGCGGCATAAAGCCTTTCTCCGAATTTCGTGTATAATAAAAAGGTTCGGAATAAAGGTTCGGCGGTTGAGAAAGGATGATACCATGTTCACTATTACCAGTTACAGCGTAGAATTGGTGAAAGACCCGTTCGGCATTTTGTCCGGCAAACGGTACGAGTTTATACTCGATATCGAAGTTGAAGAGGATGACGAGCTGTACTCCGAGCAGGGGTTATATGTTCGCGTCATTTACGGCGTGAATGAGGACCAAGCTAGCATCGTGAAGCACGAAATTTTCGAGCGGACGACGGAGCAGCTGCTCGATTTTGAATTGGAAGACGACGAGCTGGAAGTAGTCAAAGCTTTCTGTGAGGAGCATGTCGGGGAAGCTGGGTAAGAAAATACAAGAAAAGCGCACGGCGTAACATCGTCGGCGCTTTTTTTGGGTTGATACGCCTTCGGCTTTAGAGAAAGTACTAGATGAAAATAAGTCTTTTCACATGGTAATCGGTAAGTTAATATATCTGTAAAAGACAACCAATTCTAACGACGAACTAAAGATCCGCGGACTAGTCGTCCGTAACCTCAAGAGGAGTGTTCGCCCATGTACCCAAAATATCAAAAACGTAATACCGCAGCTTTTACCGCAGCTTCATACTTTGCACTGGCCGCAGGCATATTCTTATATTGTCTGGGCATCTACAATGCGGAGTGGGAATTAAACGTAAAAGGGTATTACCTGTTATGTATGTTTTTAATTATCATCACAAGTATCGCGACGCAAAAGGTGGTCCGGGACAATACCGAGGATAAGGAGTTAAGAAGCGAAAATCCTAAGCACCGCATGCGTAACACTCCCGCTTTCACCGGAATGGCGGTTGCAGGGTTGATCATCGGATTCGCTATGTTTTTCATCGGTTTGTTTAACGCGCCGTTCGAACTGAACGTAAAAGGCTACTATATTGCCGTTATGCTGTTGATTTCCTATAGTGCGATCGGGGTACAAAAGGTGACCCGCGATAACGCCGAGGACAAAGAGATAATGGATAATCAAAATATGAATGGATAACTCATAGCTATATTTTAAACCCGCCTGCACGATAGGCGGGTTTTTCCGACTTTAGCACAATGTTATACCGGCGGCGGCTTCCCGGGTCTGGGCAGCGAAACATGAATCCTTTGGCATTTTCCATTCAAGATGAAAAAATGATAAAATGGAATATAGTACCAAAACATTAAGAACGAAGGAGGCTGAATGCATCGTGGCACGGATTTTATTTATGAATGGCGGGGCGGAAGGACATGTGAACCCGACGGTAAGTGTCGTGCGGGAGCTGATTCAGCGCGGAAATGAGGTTGTTTATTTCACGACGGAATATTTCAGGGAGCGCTTGGAGAAGGTGGGGGCCGAGGTGCGCACCTATGATTATCACCGTTTCTACGAGGGGTTTTTGAAGCACGATACCCATCCGCTCGGCAGAGTCAACGGTTTGCTGGAGGGGGCGGAGGCTCTCGTTCCCTATGTCCTGGAAGAGTCCAAGGCCAAACCGTTCGATTATATCGTACACGACTCCATGTTCGGGGGCGGGCGGCTGATGGCCCATTTGCTGAAATTGCCGGCGATCAACTCCTGCTCGTCTTTTGCGATGACAGCAGCGTATTTTAATCATTTTATCAAGCATCTGAATGACTTAGTTCCTTCCGGGCCGTCCGAGGAGGTGCAAGCGGATTTCGACCGATTGGCGGCCAGGCTCCGACGCGACTACGGCTACGAAATCCATTCGCCGTATGAGGCGTTCTTGAACCCCGAGCCGCTGACGATCGTATACACCTCCCAATTGTTCCAGCCCAAAAGAGAAGACTTTGACGATAGCTACAAATTTGTAGGCCCTTCCGTGTCCGCACGTCTGCATGGAGAGCCCGAGATGCCTGAACTCGCGGGGAAATCCGTCATTTACATTTCGCTGGGGACGGAGTTCAACAGTAATATTGACTTTTACCGAAGTTGTTTTGAAGCGTTCGGCGGTTCCGGCAATACGATCGTGATGTCGGTCGGCCGGAAGACCGAGATTGAGTCGCTCGGCGCCATCCCGGACAATTTTATCGTCCGTCCTTATGTTCCGCAGCTTGAAGTGCTTCAGCATGCCCGTTTGTTCATTACCCACGGGGGCATGAACAGCACGAACGAAGGCTTGTCCCACGGACTGCCGCTGGTGCTGGTCCCGCAAGGGGCCGATCAGCCGAGGGTGGCCGAGCGTGTTGCCGAGCTCGGAGCGGGCGTCGTGCTTGAGAAAACCGAGCCGACGGCCGACCTGCTGCGCGATACGGTGAACCGGGTGCTGGAGACGCCCTCCTACCGCGAAGCGGCAGCCCGGGTGGGCGAATCTTTGCGTTCGGCAGGCGGGGCCCGGCAAGCCGCGGACGAAATCATGAAGTACGTCTCGCAGGTAAACGTAGGGTAGGGCGCTTGAAGGAAGGAATTTGAAAGTTTAGTAGAGGAACAGGGGGGAACATGTTATAATCGACTTTATGGACTACGAATAGTGGTGGATGTTTTCGGACCAAGGCGCAGCCTTCCGAAAGGGGGGGACGCCGATGGTCAACCTTGTGGCGTTTTATGATGTGCTGCGTTGGATCGTGACGGTTCTAAGCCTTGTGTTTGGCATCCGTAAACTCTATCGTTGGACGCGTCGTAAGTTGCGTAACAAGCGAAAACCCACCGCGTAATAGGTTGACCGCCTACGGTGGGTTTCGCTGAGATTTTCATTTAGCGCGCCGTGGTGATCCACAGCCTTTCAGGTCCTAAGAGTCTTTACCGTTCCAGCGGTAAAGGCTCTTTTTTAGTATATGGATGAACTCAATCTTCTTATACAACTGCTTTCTAAACAACATTGACGTTGTCTTTATTTTATCACGGCATGTTGCGTTACGCAACAAATAAACTCCCAATGTTCCGCCATTACCTTTCTCAAGTTGTTGAACGTTCGGTCAATTTTTGATAAAATGAGAACATGCTTAATTTATGGAAAAAGGACATCATAAGAGGGAAGTGTGAACAAAATTGAAAAGTAATTATATGATTTTTGCCAGTATGTATCGTTATACTAGTGACTTTATTGTGCCTGCTTTAACAAACAAATTAAAAGACGAATTGCTGTCCGTATCCATGGGCGGCGGTACTTTGGGAAAAATGGCTCTGAAAGCAGGTCTCAAAAGTAATTTTGATATTACAGATGAACAAACACTTATCGATGTTATTCAACAGTTGGATGCAAATCGATTTGTAAGTTCTCCTATCGTATCCATCCTGATCAAAATTTATTTGGATAACAGGGATAACTTTACCAACCTGTCTGCCGATGATGTTCATGCAAATTATTTGAAGGAAGACCAAATTTTCGAAGCGATGACTGTTTATCATAATAATATAGATACGAGCCTGTCCTCCGAAGATAAGCTGGAAATGATGAATGCGATCCAAGAAAGTATCGCAACTATTTTTGGCGATAATGATCATTCCAGGATGATATGGCATCGTTTTTTTGGTGTGTATGAAAACTTACTGCCCTATGCTCAAAATGTAGGGTTTTCCGGCTTTGATTATGCAAGAATTATCGATCTCATCGGCCGCTCCTATAACGTAGGTTATATAAACGATGAGCAAGCTTTGAAATTATTAAGGCTTTTCGGCCCGTATATTGAAAATCTATACGGTAGCTGGGAAGTTTTCTTATCAAGCGCCATTTTAGGTAAACAATATATGATGTTTGATGGCTCTGTTGGAGGCATGTTTATTAAAGGCTCAGCTGAGTACATAAGCGATATCTATGGCCTGATCACAGCTCCTTCCCAACCTTTGCTGGCATCCGATATTTGGGCAGAGAGTGATTTCAAGAGCTTGGAAAAGACTCTGGAAACCTATGTAGATATGGAGAAAGAGCAGAAGAAAAAAGAATACTACGATGCTGATACAGCAAATAGACAGCAGCAACTGGAAATGGAGACGAAGTCAGTCGAATTATACGAGCGGTGTATTCTTAATGAAGTCGTGGAACACAATGTAGCGCCTTTTTTGGATGTGAATGAATCGGAAAGAAGTTTTAAAATCGCGAAAGATGATATGGAGAAAAGTGACGGATATTTCTGGTTATTTGTACAAGCATCAGGTATAAGTTTCGGTGAAGACGAGGTTCCCTTTTTCTACTATAGCACTTTAACCAATAGCGAAATAACAGTGTTTACGAATAAAGCGATTTATCTGTTAAAGAAAAAAATGTTCAGGAAGCCTAAGGTCGACCGGCTGAGTTGGACGGACCCGCTTCATTTTGAAGCTGCACTGAGTTATACAAATGAATTGAGTATAAGATTAAATGGACATCTTGTAAGCCAGTGTTTTCCTGATTTTGAGAAGACAAAGTACGGTAAGTCGATTTCTGGCATCTCTACTAAAGCGGCTAACGCTATGGCCGCGGAGGAACTGAGAAAAATCGAGAAAATATTTTCAGAGATTAAAAACAAACTATGAGATGATTCAGGTAGCGTATTCATTATGAACAGGAAAGCCTATCGCAAGGAGGAAAAAAGATGACACAACAGCGAGAAGAGTTAGCGATGCAATGGCGGCAGGAGGGTAAGCGGTATGCTGCGGATGTGAACGAGTTTGTAAGGATTGGAATGGAGAGCAACTGGCAGCAGAAACAGCCGGAGCCGAAAGAGGACAAGCGCCATGGACTGGCCGGCAAAGTAATGAAAGAAATCAAGGCAGCCAACGAGACTGGAGACATCGCGGAGCTGCGCTCCCAATTCCCGCCTGCCACTTGGCCTTTTTCCGATATATATCAGGACAAAATGCAAGGTGTAGAGCCTATCGTAGTTATGTCTAATGGGGGCATCCTCTTCCAAACCAGCGATGCCGCGCAGCCGCAAATCTATGTAGCGGATGCGACTAGCATAGAGGCCTTTGCTAATATTTACAGTGCGGGCGTCTCGCCTGATCGAAAATATGTAGCGCTGGCAGACGACAAAGAGATTCGTGTCCTAATCGAGCCGGATCGTAAGCTCAACGGTACTGTAGCCGCTCGTTATGAGTGGGCTGCGCTGCAGCGTCAAATAAAAGAGATTTTACCTCAATACGAGTCACTCGCCGATGCTAAAATGCCTGCAAGAAGCCTTATAAAAATGGTTCCTTTCGCAAACGGACAGTCTCTCTTGCTCGTATCGAGCGGGGGAACCTTTCTTGTGGAGCAGGAGCATGTGACTCTACTCCATCCCGATCCGGCTATATATGGAGATGACGAGGAAGACGAGGAAGACCGTTATATCGGTGATGCCATGGTGCATGGGGCAGTGTCGCCGGATAATCGCTGGATCGCTTTCGGCAGCCAGAGCAGTGAGCATTTGCTGCTCGAAATCAAGGAACGGATCATTCATGAGATCGCGCCTATATCCAGTTACCCGCATTATTGCACCTTCTCTCTGGATAGCCGGGAGGTCTGGTTCAATGCCTGCCATTTCTATAACGGGGAGACGATTAAAGTTCCAATCGCCGAGCTGACAGACAATGCAGTCGATAAGGAATGGCCTAGCATGAATGAAGAAATGCGGGTATACGCCGCGGCTCCAGTATCGAATGGCCAAATTCTCGGCGACGCTTATGGCTATCTTCGCCTTATTAACAGCGAAGGCGAGGAGATTTGGCGCTATTTTGTCGGCAGTACGATTACCGGTCTTGCCGTGTCGGCTGATGAAGCGCTGCTTGCCGTGGGAACGTACGGCGGCATGCTGCATTTCATTGATTTGCAGAGCGGAGAAAAGGATGCGTATACGATCGGCACTGCACCGATCCGGGAGATGGCCAGATGGATCATCTGGAAGGACGAGGCGCCGCTGCGCTGGTAGCTGGAAATGTTATACCCCTGCTTATCAAAGCATGGCCTGCCATTGCTCTGATAGGCAGGGGTTTACGTATTACCGCAGCTTTATTACGCGCGCCGGTCATCAACAGCTCCGCTACAGCGAGCAATCACGTTTCACCTGCTGCTTCAAAATCTTCCCGCTCGCATTCCTTGGCAGTTCATCTACAAAGGAGTAAATACGTGGACGTTTAAACGTAGCCAGATGTTCAGCGGCAAACGCGCGCAGCTCTTCCTCAGTAACATTCTCCTTAAGCACAAGCACCGCTTTGACGGTTTCGCCCCACTCTTCATGAGGAACGCCCACGACGCAGGATTCCAAAACGGCATCATGCTTGGCAAGGACTTCTTCGACCTCCCGGGGATAAATGTTCACACCACCGGAAATGATGACATCCTTTTTGCGGTCCACGATGTAAATATAGCCATCTTCATCGCGATAGGCAATGTCGCCTGTATACAGCCAGCCTTCCTTGATGGTCGCGTTCGTTTCCTCCGGGTTATTGTCATATTCAAGCATGAGACTTTCACCGGTTAATACGATTTCGCCATATTCATTTGGAGCGCTATCGGTGCCATCAGGACGAACGACCCTGATTTCCATATTAACGGCAGGGTGCTTGCCGATGCTCCCGGCTTTCTTCAGATGTTCCTCAGGATATAAGAGGATGCCATTCGGTCCTGCTTCTGTCAGCCCATAAACCTGATAGAAGTTTTCATTTCGGAATGCTTTTTTAACTTGATGATAGGAGGCGAGTGCAAGCGGTCCGCCACCGTAAGCGAATACGCGCATGCTAGATAAGTCATAAGAGGATAGGTCGGAGTCCTTGGCTGCAAGCAGATAAGCAACCGGTGCTGCAAAAGAGAAGGTCGTCTTTTCCTGGTGTATCCAATTCAGGAATCCTTTTGGCGTAAAATCCCCAATAATATGTGTAGCTCCGCAGTAAAAACCGCTCATGAAAAATGTATTTAAAGGCGCTGAGTGGGAGAGCGGCATCAGCGTGAGCATGGAATCGTTATGGGAAAGGCTGAAATTAGTGGAAATAGCCGCAGCAATCGCGAGGATGCGTTCGTGGTTAAACACGACCCCTTTGGGTGTGCCGGTTGTACCAGAAGTGAAAAGAATTTCGCAAACATCCCGCGAATCCATTGGCATATTCAGATTCTCACCTGAAAAAATTGCGGATGCTTCTGCGCTTTCCTGAATGGAAAAGCAGTGTTTCAAGCTGCCCCCAGCATTTAGCGCTGCCACCGTTTCGGACAGCTCATTTTCATACAGGACTCCAACTGCATTCGAATTTTGAAAAACAGCCCTTAATTCCGTGGGGGTCAAACGGATATTCATCGGCATCGGAATGGCGCCGATTTTCATGCATGCGAAAAAAGCATAAAAGAAGTGCTCATGATTTCGCGACATCACAGCAATCCGGTCGCCGCGTTGGACGCCTTCATCCTGCAGATACCTTGCCAACCTGTTGGCGATTCTGTTCATGTCTCCGTAGGTAAGCCGGTTCGAAGCCGTAATAAAGGCGTCCTTATCAGGAAACTTTCTTGCGTTCCTTTCCAATACACCATGAATCGTTGCCCCCATTTTGCTCAGCCCCTTTAAAAATCAATGATGCTCAGCTGTCTTGGTCTGGCTGTTTTCGTACTTTTCTTTGTAAGTCAAAATATCTTCCCGCAGCCATTTGTTATATCTCCCTAGTTGACGTTAACGTTATCTGAATTTTATAATAATTCTGGAAATTACATTTTGTCAACCAAAAAAGGAGTGATTTTCCATGAACATCACTGCCCAGAACCAGCAGACGAGAGGAAGGAATTCATACACATTTGATGAGTTTTTGGATCGGCGCAGTCATCTGGATTGGTATAAGGATGATCCTTTTTTGCAAAAAGCCCTAAAAACATTTGTAGGCCCTCACTATGAACAGATCCATCATGAGCTGCTGAATTTTTCTCCGGCCGTTTCGTCTCAATGGAACCTCCTTGCCGAGAGGGCAGCGAGACCTGAAGTCCGCCCATATATGCTGCACTATGACGCTTTTAACCATCGGATTGACCGCGTCGTCCGGCCCATGGAAACCCTGCAGCTTGAAAAAGAAGTGTTCGGCGAAGGCCTTTTTTCGAGCAGCATGCAGGCCTGGGAAAGCTTTGCGAAGCGCATGCTTATTCATCAACTTGGAGAAGCTGGCGTTACCTGCCCGCTGACATGCACGCTGGGATTAATCGCGCTCCTTGAACAATACCCTAATGAACATCATCCGGAGCTGCGGGAAATCTTGCAGCATACGAAAGAAGGAAGAAATGGGGATTTCGCAATCGGAGCCCAATTCATGACCGAGATCCAGGGCGGGTCCGATTTGCCAGCCAATGTGCTGGAAGCCGTGCCGGATGGCAAAAACTATCGCTTATACGGAAATAAGTTTTTCTGTTCAGTAGCCCATGCGGACTACTCGGTTGTCACGGCGAAGATTTCCGGTACCGATACCGTTTCGACCTTTATTGTGCCATCATGGCTGCCAGGGGATAAAGAAAAGGAGAAGCGCAATGGTTATGAAATCAATCGAATCAAATGGAAAATGGGAACGGCAGAGCTGCCGACAGGAGAAATTCAGTATGACGGAGCACAGGCTTATCAGGTCGGTCCTGCTGGGAAAGGAGTCGCAGTTGCCGTTGGAATTGTCCTGACTTTATCACGCCTTGAAATTGGCATTGCCTGCGCGGCTTTCATGCTGCGCGCTGCCCGGGAAGCAAACCTTTATGGCGATTTCCGCACTGTTTTTGGAAAAAGGGTAAAAGATTACCCGCTATCAGCCAGAACCTTAAAGCGGATTGAAAACGCTGCACAACGCACGACAGCAGGCGCTTTTAAGATCTATAGCCTATTCCTGCGTCTGGATCAGCCTCTAAACGCGGGCATTCCAGTCGATCAGCCGCTTGAACTGCGAAAGCAGCTCTTTAATTTGAGAGAGCTTATTCTCATGCAAAAAATCTGTGCGACGAGCGAAGGGGCGGAGGTTCTGCGGGATGCCATCTCCGTTTTTGGCGGCCATGGGGTCATGGAGGAATTCTCCTCACTGCCGCGAATTTTCCGCGATGTCGTTGTCAATGAGCAGTGGGAAGGTCCGCGCAATTTACTGCTGACCCAAATCTACCGCGATATTCAGAGAGTTGCAGATTGGTATCCGCCAGCAGATTTCGTGGGGAGCGTGCTGGCAGGCGCATCTAAGGAAACGATGAATCGATTCACTGAGCAGCTGACAGACCTGCTTCAGCGTCCGGTATGCGGGGAAGTCAGTGACGCGTCGCTTGAAGCCGCTGAAGAATGGGATACGTTCTGTGATTCCTTTTTCAAAGCGTATCAGACGATCGCGCTGGAGGAGATTTGATCGCAGGTAAAAGTAGGGGAAGACGCTGGAAGGAAAGGGCACGCACTCATGCGCAAAGGAGCTTTTCGGTTGTTATCCGGGAAGCCCCTTTTTTACTATCCGCTTCATGTGGAAGATCCTTGAAAGTTTAGTAGAGGAACAGAGGGGAGCATGTTATAATCGACTCTATGGACGATGAATAGTGGTGGATGTTTTCGGACCACGGCGCAGCCTTCCGAAAGGGGGTGACGCCGATGGTCAACCTTGTGGCGCTTTATGATGTGTTGCGTTGGATCGTGACGGTTCTAAGCCTTGTGTTTGGTATCCGTAAGCTCTATCGCTGGACGCGTCGTAAGCTTCGTAACAAGCGAAAACCCACCGCGTAATAGGTTGAGCGCCTACGGTGGGTTTTGCTGAACTAAAATTTTGTTTTGGCACGCCGTGGTGATCCACAGCCTTTCAGGTCCTAAGAGTCTTTACCGTTCCCAGCGGTGAAGGCTCTTTTTTATTATACGGATGAACTGGATGTTGTTATACAGTTAGCTTCGAAACAACATTGACGTTATCCTTATTTTATCACGGCATTTTGCGTCATGCAACGTATAACTCCCTAGATCTGGAGCTTCTCCACTGTTATCCGGGAAGCTCCTTTTTTATGCTTCTTTTTTGTCTTCAGGTTCATATTCAATTAATTCGGACAAGGTGCATTGGAAGGTATCGCATAGCTTGAATAACGTTTCCAGCTTTGTCGTCTCGATATTCGTTTCCCGATATAACTTATTGATCGAGTTTCGACTTATTCCCGATAACCTCATTAAATCCGATATATCATCGATTCGATGTTCCGCCATGAGCTTTCTCAAGTTGCATTTCAACATTTCGTTTGCCCCCTATGGTTACTATATTACTCTGAGCATGTATTATCTACAATTACAATAACATTATTTAACCTTGTAGAGTAAAAAACAACTTTACATTATCACTATAAAGTTACATTATAACCTTATAAGGTTAATTGTATGATTTAAAGGAGGATAATATGGTCAATTCAATAGGAAATTCCCTTCAACAATTCATTGGTCATCGTGTAGATGAAATTACGGAAAATCTTATGGCAACCAATAAAGCCTACAAATTGCTTTCAAATCAATGTACCCAGCACTTTATACAAATACAAAAATACTTGCCGAAGGATCTTCAACAAACCATATTGCAGTATGAAGAGACGTTGCTCTCGCTTCAAGCAGTTATTGAAACTCATGTTTATACCCAGGGTTTAAAGGACGGGATGACCTTGCGTGGATTGTTAAAATAAAGGGTGGATGATTGTCCTATAAAGGATGATGTTCCTACTTAGCTCCTAGAATTTACTTGGATGAAAAGTGAAATTGTGCTATCTGGCGCTATGCGTCGCTCAGGGGGCCTGAGCATGGATATCGTCCGGTTGACACCGCAAGATCGGAAAAGCTTAATGGCGTTATACAAAGAGGTTACAACCCATCTGAAGCAAAGCGGCGTGTACCAATGGGACTGGCTCCGTTTTGTGATCGGGGCCGATGTGAAGCAGGGAACGGGGTTCGGCGTCCGTGAAGGAGACCGCGTCATCGGAGCGGTCGTCGTGGATCGTCGCCAGAGCGGGAACTATGGCGGGTTGCCTTGGACGGACCGGACCGGCGACCCGGCTTGCATTCACCGGCTCGCGGTGCATCCGGCTCGACGTATCTACCGGAAATCCGGGCGTTGTCGGAATGTACCGGCGTGCCGGTTATGCGGAAGTCGGGGCAATCCGATTTCCAATGCGCAAGGAGCCGTACCTTTTCTTCGAGAAGCTGCTTTTATCCTAAAAGTTCAATAGTCCCGCTATAGGAAAATCCCTGCACATCAAAGCATGGCATGCCATGCCATTGCTCCGATACGCAGGGGTCAAGTATTACCGCAGCCTTCGTACGCGCTCTTTGCGCAGCAAATAGACGAAATAAGGCGCGCCGATGATCGCGGTCATGATGCCGACCGGCACTTCCCGCGGAATCACGATGATGCGGCCGAGGCAATCGCCGAGCAGCATCAGGTCGGCCCCGATAAGCGCGGCAAGCGGAATGAGCCACTGATGCCGACCGCCAACAAGGCTACGGGCCATATGCGGCGCGATCAGCCCGATGAACCCGATGGCTCCGACCGCCGATACGGAGATCCCGACGAGAGCAACCGCCAACAGCAGGAGCCAGAAGCGCTGACGAACGACATTTAAGCCGAGGGAAGCGCTCGTGTCATCCCCCAATTGAAACACATTCAGCTTCGCAAAGCTCCCCCAGGTGAGCGGCAGGAGCACGGCGATCCAAGGCAGAAGGGAAACGACCTCCCGCCAGCTCCGGCTCCACAGGCTGCCCGACATCCACAGCAGCGCCATGCTGACGTTGGTCGGATGAGTCACGACCAAGTACTGGATGCCGGCCTGAAAGACGGCGCCGACGGCTACGCCGACCAGAGCCAGGGACGCGGGGCTTAACGTCAATCTGCGGCTCAGCAGCATGAGGATAACAAAGGCCCCGACCGCTCCGGCGAAAGCCGCTGCCGGTATGACGTATCCCGGCGATTGGGGAAACAGGAAGATGACGGCCGCCGCCGACAATCCGGCTCCTTTCGTAATCCCGATCACGTCGGGACTGGCGAGCGGATTGCGGACCAAGCTTTGGAGGATGACGCCGCTGACCGCAAGCCCGAAACCTGCCAGAATGCCCACGATCACCCGCGGCAGCCGAACCTCATGAACGATAAAATAAAACGGGCCGTTTGCGGACAGCAAGCTCGGTCCGATATCCCGCACGGGAACGGAGACGGCTCCGACCGCGACGGACACCACGGCTAACAGGATCATAATCAGAAATGCGGCGCTTAGAGCGATACCTTTTCTCATCGGTGGGTCCCTCCTTTGCGCCGGGCCAAATACACGAAGAACGGACCGCCGATCACCGCAGTGACAATACCTACGGGGGATTCGAACGGAAACGCGATCATGCGGCTGAGCAGGTCGGCATACACGAGCAGCGAGCCGCCAAGCAGCGCGGTGAGCGGTACCAGAACGCCCAGACGGCTGCCGGCCAAGGCGCGGGCGATGTGCGGAACGATCAGGCAGACGAATCCGATCGGTCCGCATACCGCGACCGCCGATCCGGCCATGAGCAGGACGAGCAGCACGGCGATGCCTCGGACGACCGCGACCCGTTGACCCAATCCGGCAGCAATGTCATCGTCGATCAGCAGCAGGCGGAAGGAAGGGATCATGATGGCAAGCAGCAGCAGGCTGCCGAGGAAGAACGGCAGGATCATGCGCACCTCCGGCCATCCCGCTTGATTCACCGACCCGACGAGCCAGAAGATCATGCTCTCTGTCGAATACTGATTCAGGATAATCAGACCTTCCGTCAGGGACGCGAGCAGGAAATGAACCGTAATCCCCGCCAAAGCCAAGCGGACATACTGCTTGTGCTCGTTGCCAGTCAACGACCAGACCAGCAGCGCCCCGACCGCCGCCCCTGCAAAAGCGAATAGCATGGAGCCCATAATCGACAGCTCCGCGACAGCTAACAATCCGAATACAACGGCCAAGGACGCCCCGGCGTTAATGCCGAACACATGCGGAGACGCCAGCGGGTTTTTCGTGGCGAGCTGGGTCAGCAGCCCGGCCAACGCCAGCAGCATGCCTACGATGCATGCCGTGAGCGTGCGGGGCAAGCGCAGCGTTTGGATATAGAGATGATTTTTGTCCTGGCCTTGATAGGTCAGCGCTTCATACAGCGTGCGCCACGAGATTTGAGCCTGCCCCCATTTCAAGCTGAGCAGCAATCCCGTGGCCAAGATGAGAATCGAAATGGAAAAAAGGAAGAGCAGAAACCGGGTCCGGCTCTGCTGCTTCATCGATTGGATAGTGCGATCCATTCTGGTTATTCTCCCAATTGCTTCACGATATCTTCCGCAATTTTCTCCGATCCGAGCATGCCTCGGGACAGCGACCAGTCGCGCCGTTCCACCGTAAACAATTTGTTGCTCGCGACGGCGTCGATTTTTTTCCATAACGGGTTGCTTTCCCATTGATTCACGATCGTCACTTTATCCGTAGGCATCAGGAACAGCACTTGCGGATTCGTTTCGACAAGCTGCTCCAAGGTGAGCTGCGGATAGGCGACGTCGTTTTTGACCGGGTCGGTGAAGCCCAGCATTTTCACAATGGAGCCGGTGTAAGAGTGATCCGAGTGGGCGAAGAAGCCTTTCGGGTTCACGACAGCCGGGAGTACGGTCGATGTAGCGCGGCTCATTTTCTTCTTGGCCTGCTCCATTTTCGTCTGATGCTCCTGCAGGCGCTTTTTCCCTTCTTCTTCCTTGCCGACCGCTTTGGCTGCGATCATGTAATTTTTCAGCATTTGGTCGTAATCGGCTTGAAAATCGTTCAGCACGAGAATCGGCGCAATGGCTTTCAGTTGGGTCAGCGCATTTTTGTGCTTGTTGATATCGACGATAATCAGGTCGGGCTTCAGCGAACTGATCAATTCGATGTTCGGCTCATAGCGGGACCCGACGGAGGTGTATTGTTTCAACTGGCTTTTGACGGAGTCCATGAACAGCTCGGGCGTACCGTCGTCGGCAATTCCGACCGGTTGTACGCCAAGCGTCACCAGCATATCGGTGAAGCTGAAATCCATCGTCACGATGCGCTCGGGCTTCTTCGGCAGGGTGACGGTTCCGGTGGCGTCTTCTACGGTGATTTTCTCGTCTTTCGGAGCAGCGGCTTGTCCGCCGGTTTGGCCCGGTTGGGCTTGATTCGAAGCCGGTTGGCCGCAAGCGGCAAGCGCGATGACGAAGACGAGCAGCAAAGTGGTGCGCAGTGTGCGATTGATCCAAAGATGCATGTTGCTATCCCCCATGATAATGATAATTATTCTCAATTTATTGTAGTCGCATCTTCGTTCTTAGACCATGTCCAATTTTAGGATGGGGCATGTTATATTTTTAGATTTCGGATCGGTTTCGTTGAAAGGCCGTCGGGGAACAGCCCACTTCCTGCTTGAAAATGCGGCTGAAATGAAAATAGTCCGCGAAGCCGACCCGCTGCGCGATTTCTTTGGCGGGCAGACGGGTTTGCAGAAACATTTGCTGCGCCTTCTGGATGCGGAGACGGCGCAAATAGTGGGTCATCGTCGTTCCGGTATGCTTTTTGAACAGCACCGTGTAATGTCCTTCGCTCATTCCGGCCCGCTGAGCGAGCATCGGGAGCGTGAGCTTCAGCATATAGTGCTCGTTGATATAGGAGAGGGATTCCTTGATGGCGAGGTCGGACGAAGGCTCCTCTTGTCTCCTGTGTGTTTCGTACAGAAATATAAACAAAATCCGCTCCAGAATGAGACGCTTTCGGAACAGCTGTACGGCTTCCTCCTCTTCGGAGTCGGTACGGATCTCCTCGGCGGTGCGGATGAGCTCGTCCAGCATGTATTTGATCTTCACTTCGCTGTGCGTGCGAAGCGGGCCATGCAGCGTCCAGGCGCTATTTTCCGGGAGTATGCGGTAGGTGATGACGGCGTACTCGGCCTCCTTCGTCTTCGGCACTTGGAGGTCGAAAGGGGTGTGTACCGGATGGCAGGCGAAGCCCTGCGTGACGACGACCGGCTCCTGGTCAGGGGCCGATATAGTAACGTGTCCGCGGAGGACAATGATGATCCGGTGGCTGTCCGGGCCACAGTCAATGAGCCGGGAAGCCGTAGAGGATTCGACGGTCTCGAACACCGGAATCATCGCGGCAAGTTGTTGAAAATGCATACAGGAGCAGCCCTTCTTCCCGTCAAAGTTTCCTTGCAAAGCCATCCCGGGGGCCGGGTTATCGGCTACCCTTGATATTGACATATTTCTCAGGGGAGATACAAGAGGGGGAGAATGGAAAGCGGAGCAGCTGGCGGACGCTCGGAGAGCGGGCAGAGACGAGAGACCAAAAGTAAATTGCGTCCGTAAAATGTTCCGTATGTTTATACGGAGTTTTATGGTGTGATAAGTAAATACGGTGATATTCTTGGCAAAGGAGAATGATTAGATGGATACGTCCATGTTTAAGCCGACATTCCATGTTGACCAGTTGATTTCTTCTTCAGAAGCGTCAAAAAAATTCGGTGAAGTGCGGAAAAAAGCCAAATCTTTGCCTCAGTATATTACGGAAAATGGGAATGTAGATACGGTCATCCTTAGTTATGAGCTGTTTGAGTCGATGTTCCAGCGCCTGAATCAACTGGAACAGCAAGAGTACCAGCGCGAGGGGACCCTTAGTCATGATCCGGAAGTGACTGAATCGGATAAACACATCCTGGACAAGATGGATTGATTATTGTATCAAGTTAAACATTAGTACGGTGAAGCAATCAAAAATAAGCCGATGTTAAAGGAATAGGCCGCCATGCGTTGGTAGGCCTTTTTTCCATTTCTAATTCGAAGGATGATAATTCATTAATATGGTTTAATTTCAATATTAGGTATTTATAGCAAACAAATACCAATCGTGTTACAATGAAATCGAACATCGGAGAACATGGAGGTTAATGAAGACAGGGAGGATGAGGAATGAACGCAATGCCTTCAGGAACGTTTCCGCTGACGCAAACGCAGAAGCGGATTTGGTTCATGCAAAAGATGCATCCCGATTCCAGTTTCATGAACTTTGGTTTGTCCGTTCCATTTTTGACGCACGTCTCTCCCGAGTTGATGAAGAAAGCCATCGCTCAATTCATGCTGGAAAATGACTCCATCCGGCTCTCGATCACAACCTCAGCCTCGGACGATCCCGGCATGCCCCGACAGTATATCAGCCCGGAAGATCCTCCCGATATCCCGCTGCTTGATTTCCGCAACGAGCAGGCGCCAGACCAGGCGGCTCGCCTGTGGATCGACGCTGCAACCAGACAGCCTTACTCGCTTGAAGCTTCCCGGCTCTATGATTTTGCTCTCCTCCGCCTTTCCGACACCGAATTATGGTTGTATCTCAAATGTCATCATATCCTTGGAGACGGTACCGCCCTCGTGCAGGCCGGGGCCGACATTGCAGACCTTTATTTGTGCTTGATCCGAGGGCAGGCACGGGATTTTCAAAAGAAGCCTTCCTATCTCGAAGCGATCGACCGGGAGCGCGCCTATCTGGAATCGGACCGGTATGCGCAGGACCGCCAATATTGGGACGAAAAGTTCCGGACATTGCCGGAACCGGTTTCTTTGGCCCGGACCGGGAATTCGACGGGAAGCCTGGAAAGCCGCCGCTACGGGTTCGCGATCGACGGCAGCAGGAGGGAGCGCGTCGATGCCTTCTGCCGGGAGGCCGGGGTCAACCCTTCGGTTTTCTTTCTTGCTCTTTTCTACGCTTATTTGTACCGGATGACGGGCCAAAGGGACATGGTGCTCGCCAGTATAACCGGGAACCGGACGAGCCCCCGGGACAAACACACCTTCGGCATGTTTGCGGGTGTGGCTGCTTTTCGCTACGAAGTCGATCCGCAGCATGCTTTTACACCGCATTGCCAAGCCTTTGCCAAAGCCTATACGCGCATGCTGCGCCACCAGAAATACCCCTACAACCAGCTCGTGGCCCGAACGAGGGAGCGTCATCCGATCCCGGGGCCGTTGTACCATATCGGGACGGAGTTTCAAGTGATGAATTTCCGCAAGGATGACGAGATCGGCGTTGCGAGCGAAATTCATTTCAGCGGCTCGATCGCGGATGAATTGCATTTTCACGTTAAGGATCATACGGATTCCGGTATGTACCGGCTGGATTTCGAATACCAGCGGGCGCTGTTCGGCGAAGACGAAATTGCTGCGCATGGCGAGCGGTACATGAATCTGCTGGACGATGCGCTGTCCCATCCGGAGCGCGCCGTGGCAGACTTGCGTCTTCTATCGGAAGCCGAGGCCAGGCGGATTTTGACCGATTTCAACCGAACGGAGCGGGATTTCGGAACGCAGCGCACGTTTGCCGAGCTGTTCGCCGGGCAGGTCCGGCGGACGCCCGATGCGGTCGCGGTCGAGTTCGGGGACGAACGCCTGACGTATCGCGAGCTGGAGCAATGGACGCGCCGGCTGGCGCACGGCTTGCGGAGCCGGGGCGTGGCGGCGGAAAGTGTCGTCGCGGTGATGCTGCCCAAGGGGCCGGAGCTTATCGCTGCAATGATCGCGGTTCTCCGCGCAGGCGGAGCATATTTGCCGATTGATCCGGATTATCCGGCGGAACGCATCGCTTATATGTTGAACGATTCGCGGGTTCCATTCCTTATGACAAAAGGGGGGATCGGACAAACCGTCGCAGGTTGGAAAGGCGAGGTCATTTTTGTTGAGCCGAAGGAAGCGCGGGGAGGTGCGGTTGAAGAGCTGAGGGACGTTCATTGGCCCTTCCCCGGGGAGGGCGATCTCGCTTATATCATCTATACCTCCGGCTCCACCGGGCAGCCGAAGGGGGTCATGATCGAGCACCGGGGACTCGGCAACCTTATACATGCGATGAAGGACAGGCTGGGGCTATCCGGCCGTACGAGGATTTTGCAGTTTTCGTCATGCAGCTTCGACGCCTCCGTGGTGGAAATTTTCCCCGTGTTGTGCAGCGGGGGAGCGCTTGTGGCTGACACCCGGGAGGCCATACTGCCGGGCAAGCCGCTGGTAGAATTTATTGGTAAAAAAGCCGTCAATGTGCTTGTACTCCCGGCATCCGTGCTCGCTATGCTGTCGGAAGTCCCGGGCAGTGTGGACGCCTTGCGGACATTGGAGACGGTGATCTCGGGGGGCGAGCCTTGTCCTGCCGAAGTCGCTGCCGCATGGAGCGTGAACCGGCGCTTTATCAACGCCTACGGCCCGACAGAAGCCACGGTATGGGCAACCGATCGAACGTTCGACGGCGGCAGGCTGCCGCCGGATATCGGCCAGCCTATAGCCAATACGCAGGTTTATGTACTGGACGAGAACCGGAAACCGGTTCCGATTGGCGTCACTGGCGAGATGTATATCGGCGGAGCGGGACTGGCCCGCGGGTATTGGAACCGTCCCAGGCTGACGGCCGAGCGGTTCGTGGAGGCGGAGCTTGGCCTGCCTGTGCCGGGAGCCGTCCGCTTGTACCGGACGGGAGACTTGGCCCGCTATTTGCCGGACGGAAGTCTGGAATATATCGGGCGTGCGGACCATCAGGTCAAAATTCGCGGCCACCGCATCGAGCTGGAAGAGATCGAAACCGTGCTGGGTCTGCACCCGGAAGTCCGGCAAGCCGTGGTCGTCGTTCATGACGATGGAAGCGGCAAGCGGCTGGTTGCTTTTGCGGTCCCGGTCGCGGACGGGACGGACAAGCCGCAGACGGCGGAATTGCGCGCCTATTTGCAGGAACGGCTTCCCGCGTTTATGGCGCCGCATTTCGTCCGCGTGGTCGACCGGCTGCCGCTGACGCCGAGCGGCAAAGCGGATCGGGCCGCTTTAAGCAAGCTCGGCTTCGAAGAGCCGGCCGCGGATGAAAGCGCAGCTCCGCTCAATCAAGCGGAAGAAGTGCTGACGCGGATCTGGAAAGAGGCGCTCGGATTATCGCGGGTGGGCGTTCAGGATCACTTTTTCGACTTGGGTGGAGATTCCTTCCGGCTGCTGCGTGTTCATCAGCGCATCAGGGAGGCGCTGGACGATTCCGCGACCGTCGTCGACCTGTTCCGTTTTCCCACGATTCGTGCGCTGGCGGGGCACTTGAATCGGAACCGGGGGACAGCAGAGGAGGAAGGGCCCGGAAGCGGCAGCAGAAGCAAAAGCGCGAATCGTACGGCGTTCCAGCGAAAGGAAGAAATAGAAAGGCAGAAACGGCTTAGAACGCAGAGGAGGTAAAGAGAAAATGGAAGCGATTGCAAAAGATGGGGAACTGCGGGGGATTGCGATTATCGGGATGGCGGGACGGTTTCCGGGGGCTAGCGATTTGGAGCAATTTTGGACCAATCTGCGAAACGGGCAGGAATCGATTACCTCCTTCAAGGAGCCGGAGAAGAACCGGGTCCATGCCGCAGGGATTCTGGAGGGAGCGGCCGACTTCGATGCCGTCTTCTTCGGGATGACGCCGCGGGAAGCGGAGATGACGGACCCGCAGCACCGGTTGTTTCTGGAATGCGCCTACGAAGCCTTGGAGTCGGCGGGATATCCTCCGACGAGGTGCCCCGAGCGGGTCGGGGTGTACGCGGGCAGCGGGCAGTCGGATTATCTCCAGCATGTGCTGAGCCATGACGAGCTTGCGGAATCATTCGGACCGTTCCAGATCGGCATCGGCAATTACCCGGACTTTCTCGCTACCCGCGTCTCGTACAAGTTGAACCTGAGCGGCCCGAGCGTCGCGGTGCAAACGGCTTGCTCCAGCTCTTTGGTGGCCGTTCATATGGCGTGTCAGGCGCTGCTCACGTACGAATGCGATATGGCGATCGCGGGCGGCGTGTCGGTCAAAGCGGACCAAACGGCAGGCTTTGACTATCAGGAAGGGGGCATACTGTCGCCGGACGGGCGCTGTCGAGCGTTCGACGCCAAGTCCCAAGGCACGGCGGTCGGGAACGGGGCCGGGGCCGTCTTGCTGAAGCGGCTGGATGAAGCCGTGTCGGACAGGGATACGATTCTGGCCGTGATTTGCGGTTCGGCGGTCAATAACGACGGGTCGCAGAAGGTCGGGTATACCGCCCCCAGCGTGACACGGCAAGCCGAGGTCGTCAAGGAAGCGCTGGCCGTCTCGGAGATCGACCCGGCGACGATGACTTATATTGAGGCTCACGGCACGGGCACCGCGCTGGGCGATCCGGTCGAAGTGGCCGCCTTAACGGAGGCCTATCGTGATGCTACGGACCGGAAGCAGTACTGCGCCATCGGATCGGTCAAAACGAACATCGGCCATCTCGACAGCGCCGCCGGGATTGCCGGACTGATCAAAACGGTGCTGTGCCTGCAAAATAAAATGCTGCCGCCGAGTCTGCACTATACGGAACCGAATCCGAAAATCGATTTCGCGAACAGTCCTTTCTATGTGAACGACCGGCTCAGGGAATGGAACACGGACGGGCATCCCCGCCGGGCCGGGGTAAGCTCGTTCGGCATGGGCGGCACGAATGCGCACGTCGTGCTGGAGGAAGCTCCTTTGGCGGAAGTACGGTATCTGGAGGCGGGGGCCGCGTTCGCCAATGTGGAGCCGGAGACGGACACGGGGGCCGCCGATTGGAACGTCATCGTCTTGTCTGCCAAAACGGCCGCGGCCTTGCGCCGGAAGACGGAGCGGTTGATCGGCTATTTGCAAGCGAACCGGGACGTTCCCTTATCCGACGTGGCGTATACGCTTACCGCAGGGAGAGAAACGTTCGCCCGGCGGCTCGCGGTAGTCGGTCGCGATCATGGGACGGTCGCGGACGGATTAAAAGCGAAGCTCGCGGACCTGCCGCCATCCGGCCGGGACGCTCAAGAGTCCGCAGACGGCGGCGAACCGCCACTGGGAGTGACCTTTATGTTTACCGGACAAGGGGCGCAGCACATCGATATGGGCGCCGAGCTGTATGAATCCGCGCCCGTGTATCGCGAGCAGGTGGACCGGTGCGCCGAACGGCTGCAACCGCTTCTCGGCCTTGATCTGCGGAACGTGCTGTATCCGCCGCCGTCCCAAGCGGAGGAAGCGGCGTCCCGGCTGCGCCTAACTGCTCTGACGCAGCCCGCGCTGTTCGTCCTCGAATATGCTTTGGCCAAGCAGTTGGAGGCTTGGGGCGTTCGTCCGCAGGCGATGATCGGCCACAGCATCGGTGAGTATGTGGCCGCTTGCTTAGCGGGAGTCATGGCCGTAGACGATGCGCTGACCGCCGTTGCCGCGCGCGGAAGTCTGATGCAGGAGATGGACCGGGGGGCAATGTTAGCGATCGCGCTGACCGAAGCGGAAGTGCGGGAGCTGCTGGCCGCTGCGTGCCCGGAGCTGTCCGTGGCTGCCGTGAACGGCCCGATGTCCTGCGTGGTATCGGGGCCCTTTGAGGCGATCGAACAGCTGGAGCAGGCGCTCGGCCACAAGAACGCCGTATCGAAGCGGCTGGCGACCTCGCACGCTTACCATTCGACGATGATGGAGCCGATGCTCGAACGGTTCGCCGGGGTCATGCGGGGGATCGCGCTGCATGCGCCGCAGCTTCCGTACGTCTCGAATGTGACGGGAACGTGGATTACGGCCGAGCAAGCGACTAACCCGATGTATTGGGTCCGCCATTTGCGGGACACCGTCCGCTTCGCAGACGGAATCCGCCTGCTGTCGGAATCAGGGCGAGCAGCCTTTCTGGAGATCGGTCCGGGGCAGTCTTTAACCTCGCTGGTCCGGCAGCAAACCGCCCGGAACGCGACACCCGGGGCGCTGGCCGTCAATGCGCTGCCCCCGGCGGCAGTGGGCAAATCCGCGTATGCCAGCGTCCTTCAGGCGCTGGGCGAGCTGTGGTCCGCAGGCGCGGACATCGATTGCGCCGCATGGCATGAGGGGAAAGCGCGCCGCCGGGTGCCTTTGCTAACATATCCGTTCGAGCGCTACCGCTATTATTTGGAGAAAAAGGTTCGAGCCGTCCCCGTCGCTTCTGCCGATGCGGTCGCAGCAGCCGGACAGGAGCGCCAGGTGGACATGGCCGACTGGTTCTACGCTCCGGTATGGAAACAAACATTCCTGCCTCCACAACCTCCGGCTTCCGGGGGCGCAGCGCCGCACAAGCGGACGTATCTGCTGTTCCACGACCGGTATGGGCTGGCCGAAGCCTTGAGCGAGGGCTTGAAAAGCGAGGGGCACGATGTCGTCGCCGTGCTCGAAGGCGGCGGATTCCGGCGAGTGGAGGAGGATGTCTTCACGGTCCATCCTGCACAAGGCCGGTCCTATGAGGAGCTGCTGCATGCTTTGGCGGCACAGCAGCGCTTCCCGGATACTGTTGTTCACCTCTGGAACGTCGCCGAACCGGAGGAGGGGAATGTTTCTGTCCCTATTGCACAGCGTTACGCCCGCTCCCAGCAGCTTGGGCTGTACAGCTTGATGCATTTGGCCCAAACAATCGGCATGCAGGCGGCGGCGAAGCCGACGGAGCTGATCGCGCTGACCGGCAGCCTGCAATGGGTCGCCAACGAGCAGGTACGGAGTCCGGAGCGGGCGACCTTGCTCGGGGCGCTGCGGGTCATTCCGCAAGAGTACGCGCAGATTCGGGCGCGCGCCGTCGACGTGAGCTTGGCCGATCTCACTTCGGCTTCCTCCGGGCGCTTGATCCGGCAGCTGCTTCAGGAGATTGAGCATGGGGGAGAGGACTTTGTCGTTGCGTACCGGGGGATGCAGCGCTTCACGCAACTCTACGAAGCGGTCAAGCTGCCGGAAGCCGATCCTGCGGACGCCGCCTTCCGCGACGGAGGCGTGTATCTGGTGACAGGGGCAACGAGCGAAATCGGCTTGCGGCTGTGCGAGGAAATCGCCCGGACGGCGAAGGTTTCTTTCGTGCTGCTTGGGGATGCGTCGTTCCCGGACGCCCGCGAGTGGGAGCAATATTTGCTGCATAGCGGGGAGCCGGACGATGCGGCCAAGATCATCAAGCGCATCCGCGCGCTGGAGCAAAACGGAACGCCTCTGCTCTACGCCAGCGCCGATCTAGCGGATGAAGCCGGGCTGCGGGAGGTTGTACGACAAGCGGAGCGGCGGTTCGGCGCGATTCACGGCGTGCTGTTCGCCCAGGAGCCGTACGGCTCAGGCTTGATCCAGTTGGGCGACCGGGAGCGGTCCGAACGGGTCATTGCGCCTCAGGCGCTGGGGCTGCTCATCTTGGAATCGCTGCTTCGCTCCCATCCGCTGGAGCTGATGATCGTGTTCTCGCGCACGATCTCGTTCACCGGCGGCGTCGGACTGATGGATCAGTGTGCGTCCCATCATTTTGTCGATGCGTTCGCCAAGTGGCATGTGGCCGCCGGAGGCCGAACCGTCGCCGTGAACTGGGGCATGTGGCAGGACGACGTCTGGGTCCGGAAGCAGACGGAGCTCCCGGCGGACGTCAAGGAGCACATGCTCCAAATGCAGGCGGTATTCGGTATTACCGGAGCGGAGGGGTTGGAGGCGATCCGGCGCGTTGCGGCCAGCGGCCTGTCCCAAGCCGTCGTGTCCACGCAAAGCATTCACGATGCGGCGGGCAGCGGATGGCTGAACGCTTCAGGCCACGCTGCCTCGAATAGCCGAAATAGCCGGGCAGATGCGGTTTATCTGGATGGCGAACCGTCTCAAGAGCCGCCGCAAAACGAGACGGAGCAAAAGATCGCGGCCATCTGGGAGACGCTGTTCGGGATTCCGGGCATCGGCAGACGGCAGAGCTTCTTTGATCTGGGCGGCAATTCGCTGCTCTCGATCCAGCTTGTTGCCCGGCTGCGGCAAGCGTTTCACGGCGATATCCCGATGGATGTTATTTTCCAATCGCCGACGATTGCCGAGCTGGCCGAGTCGATTGCGCAGACGCAGGTTAAGCCGGAGGAGCTGGACGAAATCGAACGCTTGCTCAGCGAAATCGAAAATTTGCCGCAGGATGAGCTGATGCAGCTATTAAGCCGCGAAGGGTAAGGAGATGAGGAAATGAGCGACATTCACGAGCGGCTGGCGGCACTGTCGCCGGAGCAGCGGGCGCTGCTGGAGCGGCGTCTCAAGCAGCAAGGGATCGCGGCGCCGGATCCGGCAAACGGCGCGAAGCCCGGGCACGGACAGGCTGCGGCAGAAGCGGTTTTTGTCCCGAAGCGCAGGCGCAGCGAGGCGGCTATGGATTTTAGTCTGTTTTTCTTCTCCGGCGACGGCTCGACTACGGACCGCCATAAATACGGGCTGTTGATGGAATGCGCGGCGTTTGCGGACCGGCACGGGTTTAAGGCGGTGTGGACGCCGGAGCGGCATTTCGAGGAGTTCGGCGGGCTGTACCCGAATCCTTCGGTACTCAGCGCGGCGCTGGCGGCGGTCACCGAGCGGGTCGAGCTGCGGGCGGGAAGCGTGGTGCTCCCGCTGCACCACCCGGTCCGGTTCGTGGAGGAATGGTCGGTCGTGGACAACCTGTCGGACGGGCGCGTGTCGGTCGCTTTTGCCACGGGCTGGCATCCCGCCGATTTTATCCTCGCGCCGGGGCAGGACCCGGACTATTATGTCCATCGCAAGGAAGAGCTGTTCAAGTCCGTCGAACAGGTTCGGGCACTATGGAGCGGGGAGGCGGTTCCTTTTACCGATGCCAGCGGAGCGGTGCACCGAATTAAGACGCTGCCCCGGCCGATCCAAAGCGAGCTGAACCTGTGGATCGCCACGAACGGGAACGAGGAGACGTACCGTCAGGCCGCCGAGATCGGAGCGGGCATCCTGACCGGCATTCTTGGGAACGGCTTTGCGGAGCTGGAGGGCAAGATCGAGCGGTACCGCGAAGCGCTAATCGGGCATGGCTACGATCCGCAAACGAAAAAGGTCGCGGTCATGCTCCATACCTGCCTCGGGGAGAACGATGAAGCGGTCCGGGCGAAGGTGGAGCGGCCGCTGAAGGCATATCTCAAGACCTTTTTAAGCCAGCAAAGGCAAATTCTCGCCGACTACGACGGCATGACCGACGCAGACTTCGAGGCGATTGTGTCCCGCGCCTTCGACAAGTATTACCGCGAAAGCTCCCTGCTTGGAACGCCGGACAAGTGCGCGAAGCTGGTGGAGACGCTCCGCGACATCGGCGTTGGGGAGATTGCCTGCCTGATCGATTTTGGCGTGGACCGGGAGACGGTGATGGAAAGCTTGGAATTATTATCCGATTTGCAGCGGAAATTCGCCTATGACAAGGAGCTGATCCCATGAAGAATCTGACCGATCGTATCCAATCGCTGACGCCGGAGCAGCGGGCGCTGTTCGAAAAGCGGCTCAAGCAACAAAACTTGAATGCGCAGCAGCTAAACCCGAATCCGGCAGCCGCAGCCATCCCCCGGCGGAACCATACGGGCCGAAGCCCGCTTTCCTTCGATCAGGAGCGGCTCTGGTTCTTTCACCGGATGCACCCCGAATCGCACGCGTACAACGTGTACGGGGCCGCCCGTTTGAGAGGGAAGCTGCATCATGGGGCGCTGGAGTACGGCATCAACGAAATCGTCAAGCGCCACGAGGCTTGGCGGACCGTATTCGGGCGCGTCGATCCCGTGCAGTCCGTGCTGCCCGAGCTCCGCGTCAGCGTCCCCGTGGCGGACCTGCGGGATATTCCCGAGGAGGAGCGGGAAGCCGTCGCCCAGCAGCTTATGCGCGAAGAGGTTCAGCAATTGTTCGATCTGGAAAAAGGGCCGCTGATCCGCTTCAAGCTGTTTACGCTGTCGGATACGGAATCGACGCTCGTCTTGACCATCCATCACATTGTCATCGACCGGCTCACCTTCTCGATCTTCTTCGAAGAGCTGATGGCACATTACAAGGCGGCGCTTGCAGGCGTTCCGGCCGAGCTCCCGGAGCTGCCGATCCAGTACGCGGATTATGCCGAATGGCAGCGGAATTACTTGCAGGGCAAGACCCGGGAGAAGCTGCTCGCCTTTTGGAAGGAGCAGCTGAAGGATTGCGAGTATGTTCTCGACATCCATACGGACTTCCCCCGGCCGCCCGCGATAACTTACCGGGGGGCGCGCGTCTTCCTTCGGTCGTCGAAGGAGACTTTGGACGGACTGAAGGCGATCGCCAAGCGGGAAAACGCTTCGGCCTTCATGATCGTGATGGCGGCGTTCAAGGCGCTGCTCTACCGGTATACCGGGCAAGCCGACATTCTGGTCGGGACTCCGCTCGCCAACCGCAGCCGGATCGAGATGGAAAAAGTGATGGGGTACTTTCTGACCATGGGTACGCTGCGTTCGCACATGTCGGGAGAGATGAGCTTTATCGACCTGCTGCGGCAGGTGCGCGATACCGCCAGGGAGGTCTACAAGCATCAGGAGCTGCCGGTCGGTCTGCTGCTGGACGAGCTGCGGGTTCCGATCGATCCGAGCCGCAACCCGCTGGTGCAGGCGGTATTCGTGTATGTGGACGTGCCGGAGGAGAAGTTCGCGCTCCCTGAGCTGGAAGCGGAGATTGAGATGATCGACGGGGAGACGGCAAAGTACGATATCACTATCGGCTTAACCGAAACGGAAGACGGGCTGGATGGCTTTCTCGAATATTCCCCGGATTTATTCCGCCGGGAGACGTTCGAGCGCATGAGCCGGCACTGGGAAGCTCTGCTGCACAGCATCGTGCGCGATCCGCAGCAATCCCTTCACGAGCTGGCGATGCTGTCGGACGAAGAGCGGCACCAGCTCATTGACGGGTGGAACGAGACGGCGCAGCCGTTCCCGGACGATTCGTGCATTCATCATCTGTTCGAGAGACAGGCCGAGCTTACGCCGGACGATCCGGCCGTCGTGTGCGGCGGCCAGTCCATGACGTACCGGGAGCTGAACCGGCGCGCGAATCAGGTCGCTCACGCTTTGCGGAAGCGGGGAGTCGGGAAGGAAGCGGCTGTCGGTTTGATGATGGAGCGCTCGCTTGAAACGGTCGTCGGGCTGCTCGGTATTCTAAAGGCTGGAGGCGCGTACGTCGCCATCGATCCGGCTTATCCGGCCGAGCGGATTCGCACCATGATCGAGGATTCGGGAATCGAAGTCCTGCTGATTCAGCCTAAGCTGGCGGACGCGGGGGCGGAGTCGGTCTCTGCGGTGCGTCACAAGCTCGTGCTTGACGGCGGCACATGGCAATCGATTTCGGAGGAACATGCGGACAATCCGCGCATCGAAGCGGATGCGGGCGATCTGGCCTACGTGATGTATACGTCGGGATCGACGGGCAAGCCGAAGTCGGTAGCGATCGAACATCGCAGCGTCTGCAACGCGGTGGAAGCGGCGATCGGGCTGTTCGGCTTGTCCAAAGGCGGCCGGATGCTGCAGTATGCGTCGACGACGTTCGATACGTCGGTATTGGAGATTTTCGCGACGCTCGCTTCGGGTGCGGCACTCTGCCTCGTCAGCCCGGAAGCGACGGCGGGAGGCGAGGCGCTGCACCGGTTTCTGGAGGAGCAGCGGATTACGGCGATGGTGCTGACGCCGTCCGTCTTGTCCACGCTCACCCCGGAGCGGCTGCCCGATTCGCTGCGTACCGTGGGATCGGGCGGGGAAGCGTGCACGCTCGACATTCGAGCGTGGCTGTCGGATTCCAGACGTTTGCTGAACCTGTACGGCCCGACGGAGGCAACGATTTTCGCGACGGCTCACGAATTCGATACGGACAGTCTATCCGCTTGTATCGGGCTTCCTATCGCCAACACGCAAATGTATATTTTGGACGAGAGCTTGCAGCCCGTGCCGGTTGGCGTGCGCGGGGAAATGTATATCAGCGGAGCGTGTCTGGCCCGGGGCTACCGCAACAATCCGGAGCTGACCGCCGAGCGTTTCGTGAACCATCCGTTCCGGCCGGGCGAGGTCATGTACCGGACGGGGGATTACGGCTGCCGGCTGCCGGACGGAAGCGTCGAGTACCTTGGGCGTCGAGACGATCAAGTGAAGCTGAACGGCATCCGGATCGAAATGGGAGAAATCGAAGCCGCGTTGAACGGGCATCCGGCGGTCAAAGAAGCCGCCGTTCTGGCCCGGCAGGTCGCGTCCGCCTCCGCATCTGCATCCGGCAAAGCCCTCTGCGCCTATTACGTCGCGGATCGGGATTTGGATACCGCGGAGCTGCGCGCGCTGCTGTTGAATCGGCTGCCTGCTTACATGATCCCGGCTTATTACGTGAGGCTGGACGCTTTTCCGCTGACGTCCAGCGGCAAACTGGACCGCAAGCGGCTCCCGGAGCCTTCGGCGATCGGCGGCCCGGCAGCGGAGTTCGTTCCCCCGGAAGGCGAGCTGGAAGAGCTGATGGCTTCCGTGTGGCAAGAGGTGCTGGGAGCAGAAACGGTCGGGCGTGAAGATAACTTTTTCCATATGGGAGGAGATTCCATCAAGGCGATCCAGATCGCATCGAGATTGTACCGCAGAGGCTGGGACCTTGAGATGAAGAACATATTTTTGACCCCGGTGCTGAAGGAGCTTTGCTTCGATCTCAAGCCGGCTGACGGGCAGGTGCAGATCTCGCAGGACGCCGTGGAAGGACCGATAGCGGAAACGCCGATCGTACAGTGGTTTTTTGACCGTAACTTCGCTTCTTCGGCCCATTGGAATTCGGCGGTGATGCTGCATTCGGAGACTGCTTTGGACGAAACCGCCTTGAAGCGGGCGCTGGAAAAGCTGGCCGAGCATCATGACGTGCTGCGGTCCGTGGTGAGGGACGAAGGGGGCCGCAAGCAGCTGTATAACCGGGGACCGGCGGAGCAGCCGCTGATCGGTTTCGAGGTCGTGGCTCCGGACGGCGGCGATTCGATGGAATCGGCCGTTCTGGCGCACGCCAACCGGCTGCACGAGAGCATCGATCTGGCGAACGGCCCTCTGATGAAGACTGCCTTGTTCCGGACGCCGCAGGGCGATCATCTGCTGCTCGTCGCTCACCACTTGGTGATGGATTGGGTGTCGTTGCGAATTGTGCTGGAAGATTTGGAAGCAGCTTACGGGCAGGCGCTGAACCACGGGGACATCGTCATGCCGCCCAAAACGCATTCGTTCCAAGCTTGGGGGGAAGCTTTACAACAGTACGCCCGGAGCGGCGAAGTGCTGCGCGAGGCCGATTATTGGGCGGCCGTCGAGAGTACGCCGTGCGTGCCTGTGCCAAGGGACTTTGAGGCTACGGGCGACTGGGTGAAGGACGAGGCTCAAGTGATGATCACGCTGCCTCCGGAGGAAACGGAGCGGCTGCTGAAGCAAGTCCACCGCGCTTACAATACGGAAATCAACGATATTTTGCTGACCGCCTTGGGCCTGACCTTGAAGGAATGGATGAACACGAACCGGATCATGATCCATCTGGAAGGGCACGGCCGGGAAAGCGTCATCAAGAATATGAACATTACCCGCACGGTCGGCTGGTTTACGTCGCAGTTTCCGGTCGTGCTGCCGATGGAGCACACGGATGATTTGGGTTACCAGATCAAATCGGTCAAAGAGCATTTGCGGCAGCTGCCGAATCACGGGATCGGCTACGGCTTGTTGAAATATATCACGCCCCGGGAAAGCTTGCCGGGCTTGACGTTCACGCAGCAGCCGGACATCTGCTTCAACTACCTTGGTCAGATCGATACTGATCTGCGCAATCGGTGGTTCGGTCCGTCGCCGTGGCCGGTCGGCCGTCCGATAAGCCCGGAAGCCGAGCGAATGGCTTCGCTCTTCATCACGGGCTATGTGCAGGATCGGCGTCTTCACATCGCGATGGATTACAACCGCACGCATTACCGTCACGACACGATCGCCGCTTTGCTGGACAAGCTCCAAAACCGTCTGCTGGACCTCATCCGCCACTGCGGGGAGCAGACTGCGGCCGAAGCCACGCCCAGCGACTTGGGCTACAACCGGCTGACGCTGCAAGAGCTGGATCAGCTGCATGACTTAGTCGATACGATCGAGTAGCCTCTCCGGCTGCGGCGCTACAGGAGGAACTGCCTATGAATCCAAAGGACAAAATTAAAAAAATCTACCCGCTGGCTCCATCGCAAGAAGGGATGTATTATTTCTGGCTCTCGGATAAGGAGTCCCGGCTGTCTTTTGTGCAGATCGAGGCGGTGCTGCGGGGAGAGCTCGACGTCTCCCTGCTGGAGCAAAGCATGAACGCCCTCGTGAAGCGCTACGATATCCTGAGAACGGTATTCGTTCACGAGCATTTACCGCGTCCGCTGCAGGTGGTGATGAAGGAACGGAAGTTCCGGCTGCACTTCGAAGACGTGTCGGAGCTGGCGAAGGAATCGCAGGAGGCGTATCTGCGCCAGTGGAAGCAGGCCAACAAAGCGCAGGGCTTCGACCTCGCCAAAGAACTTCTCGTCCGAATGGCCGTGTTTCGGACAAGTCCGCAAGAGTACCGCTGGATCTGGTGCAATCACCATATTATTTTGGACGGCTGGTCGTTCGGCCGGCTGTTCCGGGAGCTGCTGGACAATTACCGCCTGCTGCAAGACAAGCGGGAGCCTGTGACCGTGGAAGCGTCCCCTTACAGTCATTATCTGGAGTGGCTGGAGAGACAAGATAAGGAAGCGGGGATCGCGTATTGGCAAAAGACGTTGGCCGGATTGGAGCGGTCCCGGGGCGGCTTTCCTGTGATCAAGCAGGCCCACACTTCCGCTTCGGGCTCTGCAGGTAAGCCAGCCGTTAAGTCTGTGCTCATGAGCGTCCACGCGGAGCTGGGCCAAGCCCGGCTGGACCGGCTGCAGCGTCTCGCCGGAGCGTGTCAGGCGACGATCAATTCCGTGTTTCAGGCGGCATGGGCAATTGTGCTCCGGCAGTACACGCAGAGCGACGATGTCGTGTTCGGCTCCGTCGTGTCGGGAAGACCTGCCGAGGTGAAGGGGATCGAAGAGATGGTGGGGCTCTTCCTCAATACGATTCCTGTCCGTATCCGGCTGCAGCTCGGGCAGACCTTCGCCGAATGCCTCAAGCAGGTGCAGCGGCAATTGCTGGAGTCGAAGGCGTACGATTTTGTCCCCCTGCAGGAGATGAATCAGGCGACCGATGTGAAGCATCGTCTGCTGGATCATTTGATGATCTTCGAAAATTTCCCCCTCGACCGGAGGTACGTGGACAATGTCGAGTCGAAGGAGGGCTTAGGCTTCGAGTTCGCGGATTTTTGCGCCGCAGAGGAGACGCAGCAATTCAATGTCTACGTCTATCCGCAGGAAGCCGCCGTGAAGTTTAACTTCAACGCGTCGTTGTATGAGCCGTGGCTGATGGAGCAGCTCAAGGACCAATTCATCGGCGTGCTGGATCAGATTATGGCGGACGAAAACATCCCCGTCGGCCGGATCGAAGTGCTGACGCCGGGGGATAAGAAGAAGCTGCTAGGGGGGGGTTTCCAGTCGGTCCGGTACGAGCAGGTGGATCGGACGCTTCATGCCTGCTTCGCGGATCAGGTCCGCAAGACGCCGGATCACCCGGCCTTGATCTGCGGCGCTCGCACGCTGACGTACCGCGAGCTGCACGAGCGTTCCAATCAACTGGCCCATATGCTGCGGAGCAGAGGGGTGCAGCCTGACGACCGCATCGGCCTGCGCGCGGAACGTTCCGTGGAGATGTTCGCAGGCATACTTGGCATCTTGAAGGCGGGCGCGGCCTTCGTCCCGATCCCGCCGGACTATCCGGCCGACCGGCAAGCCTATATGATCGCCGACAGCGGCATGAAGCTGCTGCTGACGACTTCGCCGCTGGGGGAGATTTCTTTTGCCGGGGAATGCATCGATCTCAGGGACCGGGAGCTTGACCGCGCCAACCGGGAGGAGCTGTTGTCGCTTTCGAGCAGCCGTCATTTGGCTTATGTGATCTACACCTCCGGGACGACCGGAAAGCCGAAAGGCGTCTTGATCGAGCACCAGGGAGTGGTCAATACAGTTCTGGCCCGCCGGGCGGAATACCCGTTCGACGGGACGGCCCGGGTGCTTCAATTGTACTCGTACGCGTTCGACGCCTTCCTGTCCTGCATGTTTACCCCGCTGCTGTCGGGCTCGACGGTGGTGCTGGCCACGGATGAGGAGGCGCGGAATCCGCTGGCGCTCCGCGATCATATTCGCGACCGGCAGGTGACGCATCTCGACTGCGTGCCCAGTGTGTATACGGCGCTGGTCGAATGTCTCGGCGAGGAGGACGCCCGTTCCTTGCGGGTGGTGACGTTGGGCGGGGAGCGGCTGCCCGCCAAGCTGGTGAAGCGGAGCAGGGAGCGCTTCCCGCATATCGAACTGGTGGACGAATACGGTCCGACGGAGAACAGCATCGTGACGACGCTGGAGCGGAACGTCGCGCCGGACCGCCCTTTATCTATCGGCAAGCCGCTGCCCAACACCCGCGTCTATGTATTGAACGACGACCACGGCTTGGTCCCGATTGGCATGAAGGGCGAGCTGTGGATTGCGGGCAGGGGGCTAGCGAGAGGCTATCTGAATCTCCCGGAGCGGACGGCCGCGTCGTTCACGGCCGATCCGTTCTATCCCGGGGAGCGCATGTACCGTTCCGGAGACCTCGCCCGTTGGCTGCCGGATGGGCGGCTGGAATATATGGGAAGAAAAGACGAGCAGGTCAAAATCCGCGGCTACCGCATCGAGCTCGGAGAGATCGAAAGCGTGCTTCGGAGCCATGAGCGGTTGAACGACGCGGCGGTGACGGCTTGGGACGGGGCGAGCGGCGATACTGTGCTGTGCGCCTATTACGCTTCTGCGGCCCCGGTCTCTGCGGAAGAGCTTAAGGTGTTTGTTGCGGCGCGATTGCCGGCTTTCATGGCGCCGTCTCATTATACGGAGCTCAGCGAGATGCCGCTGTCATCCAATGGCAAAATCGATCGCGGGGCGCTGCCGCAGCCCGACGTGACGGCTCGGGAATCGTCGGAGGCGAAGGTGCAGGCCGCCCCGAGCAATCCGTGGGAGCAACGGCTGGCGGTTGTGTGCAGGGAAATTTTGGATAGGGCGGAGATCGGCGTCACGGACGATTTCTTCGAAGCGGGCGGCAGCTCGCTCCATGCGATGCTTCTCGTGTCGCGGGTACAGCATGACTATTGGGCCGAGCTTCCGCTGCACGTCATTTTGGAGTCGTCCACGATTCGGGGGATGGCCGCCTTTTTGATGGATAACAGCAAGGCGGAGCCTCTGCCTATCATACGGTTAAACAAAAAGGATCGGCGAAAAACGCTTTTTTGCTTCCCGCCGATGGGTGGTCTCGGGATCGCGTATTATGAGTTCGCCAAGCAGATGGACGACTGCACGATCTATGCGTTGGATTATATTGATCATCCTGACCGGATGGAGCGCTATGTGAAGCTGATCTCCGCTGCGCAGAGGGAGGGCGATTATACGTTCCTAGGCTACTCCGCCGGAGGGAATCTGGCGTTCGAGGTGACCAAAGCGATGGAGGCGGCCGGGTACCGCGTGTCCGATGTCATTATGCTGGACGCTTACCGGAAGACCGAGCCTGTGACCGATGACGCGCTGCAAAAGATGTGGGAGAGGTTTATCGCCACTCCCGCGATTCGCGAGTTCTATAAAAATTTTCGCATCAACAAACAAGATCTGGAGCGCTTGAAGCAATATTTGTTCTATATTTATTTGCTGGATAATATCGGCACGGTCCAAGCGGACCTGCATGTCGTTCATTCCTCGCAGCCGGAGGACGAGCTTCACCATCCGCCAGTGGATGGGGCTGAGCAACAATACTGGAATTGGCAAGGGGCCACTTCGGGCCGGGTGGCGTATTATCAGGGCGTCGGGGGGCACGAACGGATGCTGGAACCCGAGCATATGCAAGTGAATGTGGGGATGATTAAGGGTATTTTGGGGTCGGCGGTTTTGTGGTAAGACAGGCAGGCTTGAAGGCCCGCATCGGGTGTTCATTCCCGGTGCGGGTTTTCTTTTTGCGGGGGCGCGGGCTACATGAGCCCGTTTTCCCGTAAGCTGAAGTGCCTTCCGTCCGCGACGATAATATGGTCCAGCAACTCGATGCCGAGGATTTCTCAGGCGTTCTTTACCCGTTCGGTCAGCTCCACATCTTCCTTAGACGGCGTCGTGTCTCCGCTCGGGTGGGCATGGGCCAGAATGATGCTGGCGCTGTTGCTCAATATGGCGGATTTGAACACTTTCCTCGGTGTGACGAGTGCCGCATCGAGGGTTCCGATGGAGAGGACTTCGAGCGCGGTTATTGTGTTTCTGATGCTTAGGCAGATGAGCAGGCAGTATTCGCGGTCGACGTCGCTTAAGTACTCGGTTACGAGCTTATACGCGTCTTCGGGGCAGCGATTTGTTGGTTTTATAAGGGTATGTCGATTCGCGAACCATGCGTAAGCTGATCATGTTGAGCCGTTTCATAGCGTTTGGCCTTGAGTGAGTATGGTGGGTAAATTCATTTTTCCAAGCAACCTTTCTAAGTGAAAATGTTGTAAGCAGCTTGTATTCTGTAAAAAGAATTAAAGGTAACTGATCCGTTTAATGCTCGTAATTACGTCAAGTATGTTAAAGTCTAGCTGGCGCTTACTTCAATGAGTTTGGGACTAAGGCTGGGGTTATAAAGGCCTTCCTTGTCGCTGTTTCCCCGCACATTAATAAGTCAACCTAGATGTGGTATAATTGGGAGAGAAAAAGACTGCACATTTCCAATTATACTCGTATTTACGATAAAGTAAATATATTTTTCGTATTTACGAGTTAATTGTTATAAAAAAGGGTGTACCTATGGAAAAATTCGTGTCCTCAAAAGAAATTGTCGAACGCATTGAATATTTGATTGAAGCCAACAGCATTCCTAAGAGTGATTTTCTGAAGGAAATAGGAATCAGCTCGGGCAACATGGGGGATTGGAAAAGTGAACGGTCGACACCCAACATCCATAAGCTGGTTCGAGTCGCGGAGTATTTTAAAGTGACTTTGGATTGGTTGGTTACTGGTAAAGATCGACCTGTAAAAGAGGACGACTTGTTGGGGGAAAGTATCCAAGCAAGCGACTCTGTTCATGAGCTTTCGGAGGATGAAAAGGTGTTTATCCGTGAGTATATTGAATTTACTGCTTATCGGAAGCAGGGTAAGAGGGAATAAGGAGTTTGCGTAAAGAGATTCTAGCACCCGTTTAGGAGTTGGATTTTTGTAGTTTATTTTTATGATTATAGTGAGAATAAAGGTACGAATGACAAAATCCAAATGAGTACGGAGTGAAAGATTTAATAGAAATTTGTTTTAAATAAGGGGTTAGGGGAATATTAATGATTCTACCAACTGTTAGGAAAAAAGGTTATTGCGTATTTAAGATATTTACGGTGAACCGTATCATAAAAAACTGCAAGTTTATAGTTTTATTTACAGGACTTCGGGTTGCTCTTATAGAAGAATAAGGATTAATAATCCATATATTTTGGTAATAATGAATTTAGGTATGGGGTGTTCAATGGAAGATTATTATGGTGCATTTTTATCAAGAGTTCAAGATACTAGCACCTTAATTAATGGAAACAGAACGGTCGGTACTGTACACATGGGAGCAATTGCGATTGAGTGCTTGCTTAAGAGTATAATAGTTGAACGATATAATATTGACGGATGGGGTATAAATCAGGATGGTACAATGCACGGTATTACAAACCCAGGACATGAGTTAATAGATGCTATTCATAAAATACCTGAGTTAAGGAGAAGGATCCCTCGAAACTTGATAAATTATTTTGAAAAACTTCAGCATCCAAAAATTCATTATATTGATATGCGATATGATGGGTCTGATTTAAATGATAAAGAACTTGAAGAATGGAAAGAGTCCTTTATGAGGGTCAGAGCATGGCTACTTTCACAGAGGGAAACTATTTTAAGAGGAAAAAGGAGGTAAGAACATGTATAAGGAAGATGAATTAAAAAATGAACTATCCAATCATCTAGGATCAGAAAGCAAAGTAAATATTTATAAGGTTAGTAAAAATGTATTTGATGTTGTCGCGATTAGTAACAAATTTATGAATATGACTACAGTAGCAAGATCTGAACTAATTCATTCTTGGGGAAAAGAGTTTTCAGGCAACTCCATGCAGCTAGGATTTGTTTCTGCGTACACATTAAACGAGGCTGAATCTTTAGGCATTAAATTAGATGAGCTAAGTAAGCCAGAATTAAAACTTCAGACTTGGTTTGATTTAATAAATATAGACAAAGTACAAGCAAATTCCTTACCACAAGACAATACAAGAGTAGTTTCATTTTATTCTTTTAAAGGTGGTGTTGGTAGAACAACGGCACTAATCCACGTCGCGTGGATTTTAGCACAACGTGGTAAAAAGGTAGTAATGATAGATATGGATTTGGAAGCTCCGAGTTTGCATCAAGCATTGGGGAATTTGAAAGTCTCTCCTAAAAATGGTTTGGTAGATTATCTGTATGAAAGAGTTAACAGTTTTGATTTTGACAGCTACGATATTAATATTGCAGATATAATTGGGGAGGTTAATTCACCAAAAGGTGCAATTTTTTTAATTCCTGCGGGAAATGTTACCCCAGAATATATATCCAAGGTAGATGATTTAAGGAATTTGCCATTTAATGACGAATCGTTATGGTTAGAGTTCAGAAAAAGTGTAATCAGTCAGCTACAACCAGACATAATTTTAATTGACTCACGCACTGGAATTAATATTTGGGGCGCTTTATCTTTATTGCAAATTGCAGATGATACCATGATATTTATGAATCCAACACCTCAAAATAGTGAAGGCATTAAGTCAATTGTGCAGTCACTATACAGGGTTGGGCAGTCCCCTTATATTGTTCTATCTCCAGTCATAAGTGGGAAGGCTGGAAAGGAAAGGGCCCTTAGGGAATGGAATAAAGTAAATTCTGTTATTGCTGAAGAACGTATAGGAGACTACACAGATGAATTAGATGAACCTATAATGATCCCATTTACGAATGAAGTAGCATTAACTGATGAATATCCTAATAAATCGTTTATTCACTTGTATAACGATATTGCTAACCATTTGGACGATGAAACAGACAAGCATATATTAATCAAACTACTCTCGGGTCAAGAAAGATGGAGGGTACTAGAGGATCTTAGCTTTTCATCCATTGATGCAAAGGAAGAAGAGGGAGCTTCAATTAAAGAACTATTCCAGAAAACGGCTGATTTTGAACGTTTTTTGGATCAATCAACTATATTAATAAAAGGAAAGAAGGGTACAGGTAAGACGCAGTTATACTGGACTGCTATAAACCACCTAGAGATTATGAATGAACTGGCCCATGGTCGCCTTGATAATATAGTCCCTATTTCGGGACATGGGCCGGTTTCTGCTCATCCTCTAAGGGATGATTTTAATTACATAAATGATGTACTAGTGGAAACGAACTCTTCTTGGGAAAGTTTTTGGAGAGGTTATGCTCTCTATCGACTTATTACTACTAAAGAAACTAACATGGAACTTCCAAGGACTAAAAGTTTTGAACAATTACGTAATATATTTAAACAACGGCCAAAGTCTAAAACAAATTGGACTACAGAACATACAAAATTTACTCTAACTCTTTCCACAAACAATGAAATAAGATTATTTGTTAGGGATGCACTAGAACAAGTTGCAAATAAGTTATCGGAATCAAAAATGAATGTTTGGTTACTTTACGATGACTTAGACCAAGATATACCTGAATATTCATTAATTCAGAAAGAAGCAATTTCAGGCTTATTTATTTTTGCACTAACTTTAGAAAATATGAAAAATAGAAGTATTAGGCCCAAAATATTTTTGCGAACAGATATCTGGCATCGATTAAATTTTACGAATAAAAGTCATCTTATAGGAAAAGATGTTGAACTAAAATGGACCAGAGAAGACTTTTTGAAGATGGCATTAAGGCAAGCAAAGAGGTCTTCATTATTTGAAGAGTTGATTTCCAAGTTTTCACCAGTTACAGATATCAACCAAGCATCGGAAGAAACGCTTGAAAAGGCTTTAGAGCTTTTGTGGGGAATTGATAGGGAAAGAGGAAGACGATCTAAAAAAGTATCAAGATGGGTTTATGAAAGACTTACTGATGCGAACGGAAGCACTTTCCCCCGGGCACTTATTTATTTGCTCGAAGGTGCTAAGGAAAAGGAACTTGAATATAAAGATATGCTACATGTTCAAGCTCCCAAAGATAGGTTACTTCGAGCCCAGTCTTTAAATGAAGGTTTACTGAAAGCTTCCTTGGCAAGATGCGATGAGTTAAGACAAGAATATAAGGATTTGGACGACCTAGGTTTCTTCAGCTATCTAAGTCAGCTAAAACAAATTACAAGATTAGAACCGCTAAAGAATTGGTGGTCGGATAATCTTTCTCAAAAGTTTTCAAGTTTCGATGAGTTTCTAGATCACATTAAATTAATGGGCCTTGCGACAGAATATGACAACGAACAATGGAGATTTGCTGATTTATATGTCCACGGGTTCGAAATGAATAGGGTTGGTAAGCTTTAGAAAGTTGGTGAGGGCATCTTCCTGCAGAAAGATGCCCTTTTAACTTGCCGTTACAGACAGCATGGAGAACCGTATCACTTGCGAAGGGTAGGATTGCCTTAGATTGTTTTATAACTTGTCTCGACTTTAATTTCTTTCCTTCAAAGCCAATATTTCAGATTCAGGCAGACCCGAAGCCTTAGCGATAATGGAAACTTCCACGCCATGTGCCAGAAGCTCTTTAGCCATTTCAAGAGCTTTCTTTCGCTCGCCGCGGGCTTCTCCTTCGGCCAATGCTCCTTCGATCATGGAAGCCTCGTCGTGAAGGAACTTTTGTCTATCCTCATACAATCGGCGGGCTTCTGCATCCTGACTAAGAAACTCCAATGTATCCATGGCTTTCTTCAATACAGGCTCATTCATCGTCAGCACCTCCCAATTGGATTTATCGGCACCTTTCAGAAATAGCAGCCAGTTCACCAGTCCACCGCTTTCTACGGGAACGGCATGGTCGTCTAGTTTTGGCAACTCTAGAAAGTGTAATTCAATATCATCAACCAGCGGAATGCCGCTGCGCTCTTCCCGAGGATGGAATACACTATGATACTGCTGGTTGGGCAGGAACGAATAATTGAGAATGTTGATGGCCACACATTTTTTCAACATCTTGTAGGATTGCCCTTCTTGCAATTGCCCACTATAAAGCTTACTCCAATAAAACAGCGTTCGCTTCTCGGTATCGTACTTATTGAACAATTGCATTTCTACATTGATCAGTTCGCCTTCTGTCGTTTTGCCGTGAATATCCAGAATGGATTGCTTATCCCGGGGTGCATCTTTTTCAGTGTAGGGATTAAGAAGAACAATTTCTGTCAGCGGCGGCTTTCCAGCCTCGATAAACGTTCTGTTGAGGAAAGCCAGCAAGACATCGCGGTTTTCTTCACTGCCGAAAATACGCTTAAAAAGAAAGTCATTTCGAGGATCAAGCAGTTCAACCATCAACAATCAACTCCGTTCATTATCAGTATATCATTTTAGCGACCTCTTAGACACACCAAGCGGAAATGCTTATCCCTGTTCAGTTATGGGTTCGTATGATAAATTGGTGGGGAGAGTTTATTTTGGATTTATGAGCTATTAGCGAAATCGAGTTAAGTGAAAGCGTTGCCACAGGAATGAAAAGCAGCATCACTTGAGTGATACAGCCAGACTAAAACCACCTTCATCAATCATGAGCTCGGACTCCCTGTAGCGATATGATAGGTTATCTATACTAATTTTTTGCACTGAGTACAGTAAAGGTAAAATTTCGTCAATACTCTGCACGGTTGTTTCGTGGATTGATTCGTCGGGAAGCAACCATATAATTTTAAATTGGTGCTTTTTTCTGGTATGAAATTTAAAGATCATAACAAGAACTAATGAAATGAGACCCAAGATTCCATAACCAAGCAAGATAAATCATAGTACCATCTCCAATACAATTTTTTATTACACGCAAAACTTGACGATTCTTCAATATTATAAATAAAAATTGAATTTTAGTCAAATTGATTTTGAAGAAAGTTCAAGTTTCGTATACTTGAATTCAGAGGTGGGGCCGATGACTTTCGGAGAGCGGTTAAAACAATCCAGAAATCGAAAGCAGATGACGCAGGAGCAAGTAGCCCAAAAAATCGGGATCGATTTTACCACAATATCCAAATATGAAAATGATAGATCGCAACCCGATAACGAAGTGCTACAGAAGCTTGCGCAATTGTATGGCGTGTCGATTGATTGGCTTTTGGTAGGAAGTTTGAATGAACCCGGGGACAAGAAAAAGATAAACCGACTGATTATTGATGGGGAACCGGAAGAGTTGACCGCAGGTGAAGCCGGACATTTGAAGGATAGCTTGGAAATGTATAGATTGCTCAAGGAAAAGCGAAGTAAGGAAGCTAAAAATTGAAGATAAATGGCATCGTGATCTACTCGGCTTCAGAGAAGATCGCTGGAGCAAAATTTATCGTTAAGGCTGAGAAAACTCCCTCTTCGATAAGGGGGAGATGAATCAGCATCTCTTGTATATGAATGAGAACATATGTTCTATAATTGTCATGATAATCACCAAAGGAGATAAGTCTCGCATGTTGCATCATAAAGCTTTTCGCTTCGCATCTACCCTACGGAGGAGCAAACGACGCTGATCCATCAGATGTTTGGAAACCGCATAGGCAAGTACTTCGTTTCGATCCTGTGTGAGACATCCAGCCGCTTCCTCACGTGGATACCGCCATCAGCATAGACCTCGGCATCAAGTCGTTTGCCGTTTGCAGCAGCGGAGAAAACGTTGCGAGTCCCAAGCCCCTGCTTACCTACGAAAAGCAACTTGCGTTTTGGCAGCGACGTTTGTCTCGTCGACGGAAAGGTGGATCGGGCTATCGTTAGCGAAGTCCATTGCTGAAGCAAGCTGGTCAACCCTTCGCACGATGCTGGAATATAAAGCAACGTGGTATGGTCGCACGATCAGCATAGTCGCCAAAAACGATCCAAGCAGTCAACTTTGTCATGGTTACTAATCGCGTAGCCCCGAAGTGAAAAATCTAACTTGTGAGCGTGGACCTGTTCAGGATGCGGGACGCACCATGACCGTGACCACAATGCCAGCATGAACATCTTGCAAGAAGTACTGCGTTTGTTTGCGAAGACGGGCTGAACTGCGGGAACCGCAGGGATCGCTTGCTCAAGAAGAGAAGGATGCTTCTCTGTCGCAAGAATCCACCACCTCAGCGCCATTAGCGCAGGTGGTGGGAGTGTTCAAGCAATATTAATGAACAAGCAAGCTCGAAGAAGATTGGATATGGTCAACATATCTTTTAGCTTCTTGAGAGAGATAGGCATCGTCCCCCTGTGATGCGCTGTAAGTAACAAAAGTGGGAAGAAAATGACCATTACATTTGGTAATCGTTCTTTGGATCGGTCTTAAAAATTCACTGATCGTAAACCAATTGTCTCCTCCCGCACGATAGCAATTTTCCGGGCCCCCCGTCGTAGTTGCAAGTATAAATTCTTTTCCCTTCAAATTGTTGCCTTCCGGACCATATGCCCATCCATACGTAAAAACATCATCAAACCATTTTTTTAATAGCGGCGGACAGCTGTACCAGTAAAATGGAAATTGAAATACAATCCGGTCATAGGATAAGAGTAATTGCTGCTCCTTAACCACATCTATACTCCAGTTCGGATACTCGCGGTAGAGATCCCGGACATCGATGTTTACATGATGATGTAATTCAAGCAGTAATGCTTGGTTGGCGCGGGATTTCCCAAGGTCTGGGTGTGCCACAATTACCAAAATTCTCATATTTATTCCTCCCATGCTTTTGAAAAGTGAGGTTGTACACACCCCTAATTATTGGGTAAAATTATATTTTTGAAAAGTACGCTTTTTTTTCATATCTTAGTCTTGAAAAACGTACTAAATCGTACAGCATTATTGATGGTACGTTCAACCGTACTATGTACGAAAATAAATAGTACTATTTGTAAACTGCATACTTCGGTAAAATAGGAGATATGGATTCGTATATCAGGAGTTGAGAACATGGATAATGATGCTAATCCATCGTATAGAAGACAGGGAATATTGACAACCCTACAAGTCATTGGGGGGAAGTGGAAGCCACTATTATTATTTATCGTTAAGGCTGAGAAGACTCCCTCTTCGATAAGGGGGAGATGAATCAGCATCTCTTGTATATAAATGCGAACATATGTGCTATGATTGTCATGAAATCACCAAAGGAGATAAGACTCGCATGTTGCATCATAAAGCTTTTCGCTTTCGCATCTACCCTACAGAGGAGCAAACGACGCTGATCCATCAGATGTTTGGATGCGCTCGCTTTGTCTTTAACCACTTCCTTGCGAGATGGAATGACACCTTCCAAGAAACAGGCAGAGGCTTGTCTTACCAGACCTGTGCAACCGGGCTGCCAGCGTTGAAAAAGGAATGGCCTTGGCTCAAGGATGTGGACAGCATTGCTTTGCAATCCGCCGTTCGCAGCCTGGCAGATGCGTTTGATCGCTTCTTTCGAAAGCAAAATAATCCGCCTCGTTTCAAGAGCAAACGCAATCCCGTCCAAAGCTACACCACGAAGTTTACGAACGGCAATATTGCCGTTGCCAGCGATCTGCTGAAACTTCCGAAGCTCGGGTGGGTGCGCTTTGCCAAGTCCCGTGAAATCGAAGGACGGATCTTGTCTGCTACGGTGCGTCGAAATGGCACAGGCAAGTATTTCGTTTCGATCCAGTGTGAAGTAGACATCCAGCCGCTTCCTCACGTGGATACCGCCATCGGCATAGACCTTGGCATCAAGTCGTTTGCCGTTTGCAGCAGTGGAGAAAACGTTGCGAGTTCCAAGCCCCTGCGCACCTACGAAAAACAACTTGCGTTTTGGCAGCGACGTTTGTCTCGTCGACGGAATGGTGGAGCTAACTATCTAAAAGCGAAGCAAAAAGTCGCTCGCATGCATGAGCGAATCGCTAACGCCCGGCAAGACTTTCTACACCAGCTCTCAACCAAGTGGATTCGTGAAAACCAAACGATCTGTCTGGAAGATTTGCAGGTTCGAAATCTAATGAAAAATCACAAGTTAGCAAAGTCCATTGCTGAAGCAAGTTGGTCAACCCTTCGCACGATGCTGGAATATAAAGCAACGTGGTATGGTCGCACGATCAGCATGGTCGCCAAAAACTATCCAAGCAGTCAACTTTGTCATGTATGCCAATCGCGAAATCCCGAAGTGAAAAATCTAAACTTGCGAGCGTGGACCTGTTCAGGATGCGGGACGCACCATGACCGTGACCACAATGCCAGCATGAACATCTTGCAAGAAGGACTGCGTTTGTTGGCGAAGATGGGCTGAACTGCGGGAACCGTAGGGATCGCTTGCTCAAGAAGAGAAGGATGCTTCTCTGTTCGCAAGAATCCCCCACCTCAGCGCTATTAGCGCAGGTGGTGGGAGTGTTCAACTGAACATGGAAGAACGTTGAGTATTATTTTGACCGATATGTGCAGTTGGGGATTTAGCTACATTGAATATATGAGAAACACCACTGTTACTCCAGAAAATAAGCAAGGACTCGAGGATTGAATTTAAGATAGAGATAGAGGTTTGTTTAGGGAAGATCGTCCAGAAAACAGGGGGAGTATTCATGTATATCGTATCTCGGCAAAAGCCGCTGTCTGAGGCCCAAAACCAAGCGCTTGCTAAGGAAGACGCCGCTATTTATCCACTAGGCTACCTTCGGTTTTTGCGGCGATTTGGTGAAGGGACTTACAGAGGGTGGTTAAATGTCCAACTGCCTGATTCGGAGGTGCTAAAACCTTTTGCTGGGTACGGGTTATGGGAGTTTGACGAAGACAGCCCCATTACGGAGCAACAGATCGGCGAGTGTATCGCGATAGGTACGACGGTGGACGGTGATTTTCTGGCAGTACATCCCCAGACGGCTGGGTTGCTCTGGCTGCCTCGGCATGCGGAGCACGTAAAGGCCATTTCGCTTCAGACACGGGAGCAGGAAGACGAAGGGGTATACGCCTTGGTGCTGGACGAAATATACCGTCAGGTATATGGAAGCAGCCCAAAGGAAGCTGTCTACTATGAACCGTGGACGGGCACTCGGAGCCATCTCTTTTTGCGTTTGCCGCCAGGGCAGGACCAGCTTTCGTTGCCCGAGCTGGCCGGAGTGTGCCGAGCGGATTTTCCACCGGATTTGTCCATTGAAACCCCATATGCTTGCTTCCTGTTTTACCGGCAACTGGGTGGCTATGTACGATTGAATTATGCTTACCAAGAGGTGGCCGTCTTCTATGAACAGGATGCACAACAGGCGTTTGCCGTTATAGAGCAATGGCTCTTGTCGAAAGGGTGCGAAACGATTTCATAACATAATAGATGATCGATCGTATCAGAAAGGGGAATGAATCCTTCAACAACGGTGATTCGTCATATGCCTATGGAAAGTCACATGACTTTCTGGCGGGCCCGATGCTACTGCGATGGGCGAAGTGGCCTAAATGGCCTTGTTCGCCCTAGCATTCAGCCTATCAGGCCCGCTCCCTCCGTCTCAAGCCGCTGAACTGTAACTTAAATCTTGCATTGTTTTGCCGCATTCATTTTGGTTCTGCTAATGACCATTTCGCGGCCTGCATGTCCTTTTAAAAACTTGCATGAGTTTATTACGTCCCCGCTTGCGTTCTTCCAATACCCGCTTGACTCCCTGGATCAGAAGCTTGTATCTCATTTCGTCGTCGTGGCTAAGTTTACGCATCTCTTCGAAGTAAGTTTTGTTCACTTATAAGCTCACTGTCCTTTCTAATTTTGTATAAGCGTACCATGTTGATCTGAACAATTTCTAAATAACGAACAAAACCATTTTGCAAGGACATGTGGGCGGCCTTTAGTAAGGGTGTTATATTCCTGTTATGAAAATCATTGATCGGGCATTGAAGGAGCAATCGCGCTTCCGCAAAACAAAATGAAACCAAGCCGCCTAAGAAGGAAGCGGCTTGGTTTCGTTTCGTTTTGTATACGGTTGGCCGGAACTAGAACTGGAAGTAAATAAACGTATTTTGCTTGCCCTTCAGGAACAGGATGAGAACTGCGGCTACGGCCGTGTATAAGACGGCGCGCACCGGAGCCGGAAAATATTTGTACCACCATACCCCAAGCCCGGTGCGATGCTTGTGCAGGAAATATTCAAGGATATGAAGCGCAAACAGCCCTATGACGATTCCCAGGAATATATATTGGCCGTCGAAGTTGAACGCCTGAGGCTTCAGCATCCGTTTGATGAGCGACAGCGCGGTTCTTAACCCTTCGGCGCGGAACAAGACCCAAGCGATACAGGTGATATGGAAAAAGACGATAATAGCGATAAACTGATAAATTCGGCTTTTGTCCAAAAAACCGAGACCGAGCTTCTCCTTGAGCATCAGGTACAGCTTGTGCACGGTAGCCAGAGCGCCGTAAAACATCCCCCAGGCGACGAACGTCCAGGACGCTCCGTGCCAGATGCCGGAGATCGTCATCGCGATGAACAGGTTCGTAAACTGCCGAACCTCGCCCTTGCGGGAGCCGCCGAGCGGAATGTAGATGTAGTCCTTGATCCAGTTGGATAGCGTAATGTGCCAGCGGCGCCAAAACTCCGTCGGATTTTTGCTCAAATACGGCGTGCGGAAGTTGACGGCCAGCTCCATGCCGAAAAAGTACGCGATCCCGAGCGCCATCTCGCTGTATGCCGAGAAGTCGAAGAAGATTTGAAACGCGAACAAGTAAGCGGCGATCCAGCCTTCGGCTCCCGTCAAGTTGGCGGCGTTCTGAAAAAACGCATCGACGTGCGGAGTCAAATGATCGGCGAGCACGACTTTTTTGAATATGCCAAGCGATAAAAAGAACGCCCCGAGCCGCCAGTTGTTCACGCTGAAGCGGATTTTGCGCAAGTTGTCGATCTGGGGCATGAATTCGCTGCCCCGCATGATCGGCCCTGCTACCAGGTGTGCGTAAAACGCGATGAACACCCAGAAATGGAACACCGACTGGGCCGGCTCCCACCGCTTTTTATAGACGTCGACGAGGTAAGCGATCATCTGGAACGTATAGAACGAAATCCCGATCGGAAGTACGATTTTGAGCAGAAACGAGTTCTCGGTCAGCAGGGAGACCCCCAGCCAGTTTTCCGCCGAGCGGATGAGAAACGTCGTATATTTAAAGAACAGCAGATTCGCCACGTTAACGAGAATCGAAAACCAAAGGAAAAAGCGGCTGTACGATCCGCGCATCGCTTTGGAGCAGTAATACGTGAAGGCAGTCATCGCCAAAAACAAAATCAGGTTGCCGACGCCGGCAACGATATAAAAGACGATGTTCGCTACGGTCAGCATCGGGATTCGCCAGCGCGGAAACGCATAAAACAGCACCAGCGAGACGATCATCAGCGAGAGAAACTCGGGGGTATGGAAGAGCATGGTCGTTCTCCTATCTGATCAGAATGTCTATTGGTTCAAATACGGCCACAGCACGTCGGCCAGCTTGGCGTTGCCTTCCGGAGTGAAGTGGGTGTGATCGGAAAAAAAGTCGCCTCCGATAACGCCCTCCAGGTTAATATAAGTAACCGGCTTGGCCGCCATCATCCGGCCGACCGCTTCCAGGTTCGCCTTGTATCCTGGCTTCTCGACCGAACTTCCCATCAGATCGTGATTCGTCCCGCTAAGCACTACCCAAGTTTTTTTGCCTTGCTGACGTTCAATGATTTTGTTCAGGAAATAAACGTCAATATTGTTTTCGGTCAAATCGAACGGCTTGTCCGTAAAGCTGGCGACAAGCTGCGGGTCCCGAAGAAACGCGTTGTAGTCCAGCCCTTGCGACTCCTGCCATTTTTTCTTGATATGCCAGGTGCGGGAATCGTCAAGCGCGTCGCCGGGAATCGGCTGATTCGTCACGTTCAGCCAGACGTGATACATGTTTTGACGGAAGTAATCTTTGTACCTCATCAGCGACAATTGCGGCAGCCATTCTTCGTGCAAAGCGCGCTGAAAATACTTATACGGATTGCCAGGCGTTTTGAAGTCCGAGCTTACAAGCTGAGGTAATGCATGCTCGTAGGCGTCGCGGTCGAGTACGCGGAGGTGCTCGCCCAGCCAAAATACCGAGCGCGGACCAGGATTCCTCGGAATAAAAGAAGCGTATCGGATGTTGAACAGCAGCTTGTCCGTAGAGATGCCGAACTTGTCCAGCTTCAGCAGCATCGTGTAAAAGTCCCCGATCTGCATGGCGGGAAACGATAAGTTGTATACCGTCGGAGCTCCCGGTTTTTGCTGAAGAAATACGTTCAGAGCCTGGTTGGAACTGCCCGGACTTCCGTAAAAGATGGAGTCTCCCAGCATCACGATATAATCCTTCCGGTCGTGCCGGTCGATATCCCGTTTGACCTGCTGAAGCACGGTGTCGATGTCGTGCATGTTGTTGTTGTCCAGCATCAGCTTGTAATCCATACGATTACTATAAACGTCGGAAAGCGAGAAAGCGTAAGGCAGCAACAGCTGTACAACAATGAAGTAGACGATGAAGTATTTAACGGCTTTCATATCAATTGTTTTCACCCGTTTCCGAAGTCAATAATACCTATTCTGTCCGAACATTGAATAGACGTTAGTAGTCGAGAAAAAGTATCATTATTCGATCAATTTTTTGCGAAGATGGCGGATTTCTCCCGAGCGGCGGCGAATGGCGACCCGGCGTTCCGACCGGTTTCGACTCAGGGAGGGGGAGAAGCTTTTTCTTTTTGGGGATTGCTTAGGGGCATTCGTCGGATGTATAATGGAACCCATTTGATAGTATAGCACACGCGATGAAATTGTAAAATATTCGATGAAATAATATAACGCAGGCGATGAAGAAGAGGAGTACGCACGACGAAAACGTCAAAGTGCCGATGGTAGGCGCGAACCGGCGAGGGATTTGATTTGCTCCCATTGATCATCGCGAATTTCATCTCGTGTATTCATATCTTCAGGTTAGCCTATTTTGGGCTATTGTTCCAGATTGAAGACAGACCCTAGTTTATCAAAGATTTTCCTCTACAGCCAAAAGACAAAAAGCTATGAGGTAGAGCTTAGGCAACCGCTTCTCTTGTTAAAACTAAAAACAAAGCCGCAGGGGCATCCCTGCGGCTTTGTTCAGTCTAATTAAAACCAGCTGACATTAATGGAATATTGCACTTTATTGTCATGATCGATAAGCTCAACAGCCTGCCAAGTTCTATCGATAGCGGTAACTTTCGTTCTTTTGTTTTTGTAATCAGGTTCAAACTTTAACACGGGAAGGCCCGAGAAGTAATAGTTGGTAGTCGGCAGATAAAACGATTCGTCGAGCACGAGGTTCTTTGTGACTTGTTTATAACCAGGAAGAGGCAGCAAACCGGCATGAGATACCGTTTCTGTTGAACTCGACGGAGTTGTAGAAATGTGCAGGTCAGCTTGTGCACTTGCAGCCTGCGCGCCAATCAAGGTAGAAAACAGCAAAACCGATGAAGCTACGAACTTGCCTTTATTCACAATAAATCCACTCCTCTAACGGTTTTAATCCTGCTTTTTCGGTAGCCAATAATGAATACTCCCGTGATTTCATTACCTGCTTGCGGGATTACGTTTATATTATATCATTTTGGTTTATATTTCAATGTTTTTCAATATTTTACAAAAATTATGTTTTTATTTTACTTATGACTACAACAGCCGAAAACCGGTGATAATCGGTTTTCGGCTGTTTCGTCATCTTTTATCCGTCCGCCTGAAGCATTACCGCATGTGTAAACAAAGCCATTCTTTATATGATGGATTAACATGTTGTGAAGGAGCTGCCACGGCAGGCTCCTTTCGCATTTTTTGCCGATGAACTACAAAAAATTCCACAATAGAACGGAACAATTATGCTTGCACCTTACGTAACGTAAGGTTTTATAATGAAGCTACCGGTATAAAGCTAGTGTCAAAGAGAGGAGATGATGAATGAAGACATATTGGAAGATCGGAGACCTCGCCAATCTGACGGGGCTTACCGTACGAACCTTGCGTTTTTATGATCAAATCGGGCTGTTCTCTCCGTCGGAACATACGGAATCGGGCCACAGGCTGTACAACGAATCGGACCTGTCGCGTTTGCACCAGATTTTATCGCTTAAGGAGCTGGGGCTATCACTTGAGGAGATTAGATCGGTTTTAACCGGCGGGCAACTCAGTCCGCTTGAGATCGTCAACTTGCAGATCAACCGAATCAAAGAGCAGATCAAGCTGCAGCAGAAATTATTGGAGCAGCTCGAACATGTATCCAAGCTTATGCAGGGCAAGGCGCAATTAACGGTGGAAGATTTCACGAGCCTTCTGCAAGCGATGAAAATGTCATTTGAGAAGCTGGCCATTGAGCGGCAAACGGTTTGGGAGCGAAACCTGGATCTGTTGGGGGACTTTCTTGCCGAGGAGAGAGGAATACCGAAATCTAAGGAGGAAAAACAATGAATGAACGATTTGTCAAGCATGCGACCTTCGTCGTCGAGCGGACTTATTCCGCCTCGCCGGAGCGGGTTTACCAAGCCTGGGCTGACCCGATCGCCAAAGCCAAGTGGTTTTCGAAGCCGGAGATCTTCGACTTTCGGGTTGGCGGACGCGAATACAGCAGCGGCGGGCCTCCGGAAGGGCCGGTCTTTACGTTCGACGCCAGTTATCAGGAAATTGTTCCGGAGCAGCGCATTGTCTATACGTACACCCTGGATTCCGGCAGCACACGCGTCTCCGTTTCGAATACAACGGTCGAACTGATCAGGCTGGAGGGCGGCACGAAACTCATTTTTACGGAGCAAGGGGCATTCTTTGACGGACACGATACACCGGAAATACGGGAGCACGGTACCAATCTCATGCTGGACGCGCTCGGCAAGGTCTTTGAAGCGGGTGAAGATCATGATCATGGGTAAAAATGAAATTATCTCCTCACGCGAATTCGATGTACCGCGGGAGCTTGTATTTCGGGCTTGGACAACCCCTGATTTGCTCGCTCGTTGGTGGGGGCCGCATGGCTTCACGAATACATTTCACGAGTGCGACATAAGGCCAGGCGGCACGTGGCGATTCACCATGCATGGACCGGATGGTACGGATTACCCGAACCATAACGTCTTTGTTGAGATCGTACCGCTTGAGCGGATCGTGCTTGACCATCTATCCGGTCACGAATTTCGGGTAACGGCTGCTTTCGAGAACCTGGAAGGCTGTACCAAATTTACTTTCCGTCAGCTTTTCAAGATAACCGAGGAATTCGAACAAGTCAAGGCATACTGTACTGAAGCTAATGAACAGAACCTCGACCGGTTAGGCAGGCTGCTGGAAGAAATGACCTCCTAGCCATGCGGGATAAATTAAAAATATCGCCGTTCACACGCTCTGTCGGAGCTGGACGGCGATATTTTTATGCTCTTTCGCTCAGCGCCGCCGACTGCTTAAAATGCCTCTCCTCTTGTTTATTCGCTACATAACTATGCAGAATCATGCCAAAAACGACGACAATCATCCCGAACCAAGATAAAGGCGAGGGCAGGGGGACCGACAAAAACACCAGCTCCCCGGCTAAGGCGAAAAGAACCTCCATCGACTGCGTTGCTTCAACTGAAGCTAATTTCCGCATATTTCCCCGCACCATATCCGTTGCTTTGAAGAAGAGGACCGTGGCCACGACGCCGGAAAAAAGGGCGACTAGCAGCGCTTGAAAGCTCTGCTCCTTGCTCGGCAAGCCTACGGTAGACAAGCCGTACAAGGAAACGACTACCCAAAAAGGCAGACTTGCAATCGTCATCCCCAATACCCTCTGAAAAGTATCCAACCGCCCTTCGCAGAGCTCCATCATTTTGCGATTACCCAAAGGATAGGCAAACGACGCGATCAGCACGGGGACCACTCCGAGCATTAGGCTTTCGAAGGAAAGACTTTTGGCATGTTCGATCTGCATCAGAATAATCCCTAACAGGATGAGGAGCGACATGATCAGACCCTTAACGGGAATTTTCCCCCGGGCTTGCAGAGCGCCCTTGTCGGTAGAGATCGTTTCCCAAAATAACGGCGCAAGCAAGGTGCCCGAAATAATCGTAACCTGCCATGTGCCGGCGATCAGCCAGCCGGGGGAATAAGCGGCTGCAAAGCATAAGGGAGCATAGAATAATCCGAAACCCACAGTACCCCACAATAACCACGTTCCAGGTTGTTTCCTCATTTCCGTTAAGAGCGGACGCAGGTTTTTTCTAACCAGTACCACGCTCAAGAGCAGCGGAAGCATGAAGAGGTACCGCAGCGAAGCGCTCCAAATCCAACTTCCGCCGGACAGCTCCATCGAGGCATTGAGAACAAAGGTAGAAGCAAAAAAGAAGGCTGAACATACCCCGATCCAAATGGGCTTCAACTGAACTCACCTCGGCTCCGTAGGTTGGGTTAGCAGCTCGCCGAGACTTAGCCAGTTTCCTTCAACAAGCCGGACAACCTTTTCATAGTCCCCATTTCGGCAAGCGGCAATTATGTGATTGTGCTGCTCTACGGAATTTAACCCTTTCAAGGTATTAAATTGAGAAATCTCCAATCGTTGAATTTTGGGGATGCTGCGTTCTAACGCCAGCACGATCTCCGGGTTTCCCGCCGCGTCCAAGAACACCTTGTGAAAATGCGTATCCGCCTCGATGGCCTGAATTACGTCGCCTTGTTCAATCGCAAGCTGTAAGGCGTTATTGCTCGTCTCTAGCGCTTGAAGATCCGTTTCCTTTAAAACAGGACATGCGAGCCTTGCCGCTAAAGCGTGCAAGACGGCGACAACCGTAAACGAGTGCTTCGCCTCCGTTACATTTAATGGCGCTACGTAAGTGGATGATCCCGGAAGGGATGCGACCAGGCCTTCATCTTCGAGCCTTTTAAGCGCCTCTCTGACAGGCGTGCGGCTAATGCCGAATTTCTCCGCCAATTCTTTGTCGCTCAAGCGTTCTTCGGGATGCAGTTCCAAGGTAATAATCCACTTTTTCAAAGTTTGATACACTTCATCTCTTAACGACATTCGTTGAATGGGTTTAATCTGTTCTTTTTTCATAAAACCAATATATCGGATATTGGCTTTTTGGGCAATATTTATTTGCGATCCGGTAAGGTCGGCGATTTATCAGCAAAACTAATAAAAGCTATAAAATCCTTTTAATTGATCCGTTTACCCGGCTGTGATAGCTTGAAGGTATGAATAAATTAATTATATAAGAATACTAGGAATTATTTTCATCCTATGCGAGGTGCATATTGTTGATATTACAGGTGATGAACAGTCCTTTTAACCAAGAGCAAGTAGAGCTTCTCAACCGCTTGCTGCCTACGCTGACGGAGGTGCAGAAGATTTGGCTCAGCGGTTATTTGACGGCTCTGCACAAAACTGAAGCTTCGGCGGCTGCTCCGGCCGTGAACCAACCGGTCCTCTCCAAAGAGGTGACGGTATTGTTCGGGTCGCAGACCGGGAACAGCCAGAAGCTGGCTAAGAAGCTGAGCGAAAAGCTGAAGGAGCAGGGCCTCCAGCCAACGCTTTCCTCCATGAGCGACTTCAAGCCGAATACGCTTAAGAAGGTTGAAAATCTGCTCATCCTGGTGAGCACGCACGGGGAGGGCGAACCGCCGGATAACGCGCTGTCTTTCTATGAATTTCTGCACAGCAAGCGAGCGCCGCAATTGGAAGGCTTGCGGTATTCCGTGTTGGCTTTGGGGGATACTTCGTATGAGTTTTTCTGCCAAACGGGCAAGGACTTTGACAAGCGCCTTGAAGAGCTCGGAGGCAAAAGGCTTACCGCACGCGCCGACTGCGATGTGGATTTTGAGGATTCCGCGGCGGAGTGGATAGATCGTGTCGTGGCCTCTCTGAACGAGGCCCCGGCGGCTCCGTCCTTGGTGGGCGTCAGCGGCGCAACCATCCGCAGCGAAACGCAGCAGACGGAATATTCGAGGACGAATCCGTTTCAAGCCGCATTGCTTGAAAATTTGAATCTGAACGGACGCGGATCGGACCGGGAAACGCGTCACCTTGAGATTTCGCTGGAAGGGTCCAATCTCCAGTATGAGCCGGGCGACAGCTTGGGCGTGTATCCTAAGAATCATCCCAGACTTGTCGATGAACTGATTCAGGCGATGGATTGGAACCGGGAGGAGCTCGTTCCGGTCGATAAAAACGGCAACGAGCGCCCGCTGCTTGAAGCTTTGACCAGTCATTATGAAATTACGGTTCTGACAAAGCCGCTGTTGGAGCAAGCGGCCAATCTCTTCCCGGATAGCGGCCTGCAGGAGCTGCTTGCGCCGGGACGTGAGCAGGAGCTTCGAGCGTATGTAAAAAACAGGGATTTGCTGGATTTGGTGCAGGATTACCAGTTAAAGGGAGCATCGGGCAAATCATTCGTATCGATTCTTCGCAAGCTGCCGCCGCGTCTTTATTCCATTTCCAGCAGTCTGAAGGCGTACCCGGACGAGGTGCATCTCACGATCCGTAAGGTACACTACGAAGCACACGGACGAGAGCGATACGGGGTCTGCTCGACCTACATTGCGGAGCATCTGGAGCTGGGAGATTCGCTGCCGGTATTTATCCAGCACAACCCGAACTTCAAGCTTCCGCAAAATCCGGATACCCCGGTCATCATGATCGGACCCGGCACAGGCGCTGCTCCGTTCCGGGCTTTCTTGGGCGAACGGGAGGAAACCGGGGCGCAGGGTAAAACGTGGCTGTTTTTCGGCGACCGTCATTTCTCCACGGATTTCCTTTATCAGGTCGAGTGGCAGCGTTGGCTGAAAGACGGCGTGCTGACCCGCATGGATGTCGCGTTCTCCCGCGATACGGATGAGAAGGTTTATGTGCAGCACCGCATTCTTGAACATGGCAAGGAATTGTATCAGTGGCTGCAGGAAGGGGCCAGCGTCTACGTGTGCGGAGATGAGAAGCACATGGCGCATGACGTTCATGCCGCTCTCTCAACGATCATCGAGCGGGAGGGCGGACTTAGCTCAGAGGCCGCTGCGGAGTATTTGGCACGATTGCAACAGGACAAACGTTATCAGCGAGATGTCTATTGAGTTCAGGCTCAAAGATAACGAGAGGGGATAAGGACATGAGCGAAAATAATTTACTTTCGGCCAATAGTGCGCCTCATAGCGATGTGGAGGAGATCAAGAAGCGAAGCGACTACCTGCGGGGATCGCTTGCAGCAACGCTCCATGACAGAATCACGGGCTCCATTCCCGAGGATGATAACCGCTTGATGAAATTTCACGGAAGCTATATGCAGGACGACCGGGATCTTCGCAACGAGCGGAGTAAACAGAAGCTGGAGCCGGCCTACCAGTTCATGGTGCGCGTGAGGGCGGCCGGTGGGGTCGTTTCGCCGGAGCAATGGCTGATGATGGATCGGATCGCACAGCAGTATGCGAACGGAACGATTCGTCTCACGACCCGTCAGTCGTTCCAGCTTCACGGTGTGATCAAGTGGAACATGAAACAGGTCATCAAAGAAGTCAACGAAGCGCTGTTAAGCACGCTCGCGGCATGCGGGGACGTCAATCGTAACGTGATGAGCAACCCGAACCCGTACGTTTCCGAAATTCACGAGCAGGTGTACGAATGGGCCAAAAAAATAAGCCATCATCTTGATCCGCGAACCAGAGCCTACCATGAAATTTGGCTGGATGAAGAGAAAGTTGTCGACAGCCGCGACGGGGAAGAGCAAGAACCAATTTACGGACCGGTTTATTTGCCGCGCAAGTTCAAGATCGGCATCGCCGTGCCGCCTTCCAACGACGTCGATGTCTTCTCTCAGGATCTTGGTTTCATCGCGATTCATGAGAAAGGGCGGCTGCTGGGCTTCAACGTGGCTGTCGGCGGAGGCATGGGGATGACGCACGGAGATCCGCAAACGTATCCGCAGCTGGCGCGGGTGATCGGTTTTGTCACGCCGGAGCAAGTCGTCGATGTGGCCGAAAAGACAGTCACAATCCAGAGGGATTACGGAGACCGTTCGGTGCGAAAGCATGCCCGGTTCAAGTACACCATCGACGACCGCGGCTTGGAATGGTTTATCGATGAGCTTCATCAGCGGTTGGGGTGGAAGCTGGAGGAAGCGCGCCCTTATCATTTTGACCACAATGGTGACCGTTACGGCTGGGTGAAGGGAAGCAACGGGAAATGGCATTTCACCCTCTTTATTCAGAACGGCCGGGTGAAGGACGAGGACAATTACCCCTTAATGTCCGGGTTACGTGAAATTGCCAAGGTGCATAACGGAGATTTCCGTCTGACGCCGAATCAGAATCTGATCATCGGCAATGTATCGGCCCAGAAGAAGAAAAAAATCGAGGAAATCATCAAGTCATACAGGTTGACCGATGGGATTCAATATTCCGCGCTGCGCAGAAACTCGATGGCTTGTGTTGCTTTGCCGACCTGTGGTCTGGCGATGGCCGAATCGGAGCGCTATTTACCCACGCTGCTGGAGAAGATCGAATTGATCTTGGACGAGGCGGGATTGCGCGAAGAGGAGATTGTCATTCGGATGACCGGCTGTCCGAACGGATGCGCCCGGCCTGCGCTTGCGGAAATTTCCTTTATCGGCAAAGCCCCGGGGAGATACAACATGTATTTGGGCGGCGGCTTCTCGGGCAACCGGCTCAATAAAATGTACCGCGAAAATATTGATGAAACGCAAATTCTTGCGGAGCTCCGGCCCATCCTGAACCGCTATGCGAAGGAACGCGAGGAAGGCGAACATTTCGGCGATTTCGCGATTCGCGCCGGGTACGTGAAAGAAGTTCGTTCGGGACTTGCTTTTCACGAATAAGAGTAACGGAATATTCTTATATGACAAATCGGATGAGCTGTCCTTGAAGTAGATTTCTACTGAAGAGACAGCTCTTCTTTATGGATTTGCCCCACATTGACATATCTGCATTTCTAGATATAATGAATTAATAGATCCTAAGAATTGAGGAAAACCATATGTCTGCAAATAAAACAAACAAACGACTGAGCGATATACCCTTCTCCGTACTCGATCTGTCTCCTATCGTTGAGGGAGGAAGTCCTGCCGAGTCTTTTCGCAATACACTGGACCTTGCCCGGCATGCGGAGAAGTGGGGGTACAACCGCTACTGGCTGGCGGAGCACCATAATATGCCTTCTATCGCCAGCTCCGCCACTTCCGTCGTGATCGCCCATGTGGCGTCCGGTACATCAACGATTCGGGTGGGCTCAGGCGGGATCATGCTTCCCAATCATTCGCCCTTGGTGATCGCAGAGCAGTTCGGGACGCTTGAATCCCTGTTCCCGGGACGTATTGATCTGGGTCTCGGGCGCGCGCCCGGTACGGATCAGCGAACCGCATTCGCGCTTCGCCGTGACATCCGGAATGGAGGCCAGGATTTTCCGGACCAATTGGACGAGCTGCGGGCTTATTTCGACCCCTCGTTGGCCTCAGGCCCGATGCATGTGAGGGCAATTCCGGGAGAGGGACTAACGATTCCTATCTGGCTGCTCGGTTCTAGCAGCTTCAGCGCTCAACTGGCCGGTCATCTCGGTCTGCCGTTTGCTTATGCCAGTCACTTTTCGCCCGCCAACACCGTGCCGGCGATGGAATTATATCGTCGTACCTTCAAGCCTTCGAAAGTGCTTGAGAAGCCATATGCGATGGTTGGCGTCAATGTCATTGCCGCGGATACGGATGAAGAAGCGAACCGCCTGGGCACGACATTGCAGCAGCAATTCCTAAACCTGATCCGGGGCATTGAAGGGCAGCTAAAGCCGCCTGTGGACAACATGGATAGCCTATGGAGCGAGTACGAAAAACAAGCCTTGCAGCAACAGCTTGGTTCCTCCATTTTTGGCAGTCCGGAAACGGTGAAACAAAAGCTGCAAGCCTTCCTGGACGCAACCCAAGCGGACGAAATGATGGTCGTCGGCCATGTGTTTGATCACCAAGCACGCCTGCGTTCTTACGAAATCGTCGCCGATCTTTTCACCCCATAACCTACTGCACTGCACAAACCTAAAAAGGGCTTCGCAAGATGATCTTATCCTTTGCGAAGCTCAAAACCGCCCCCCAAATCATGTGGTTTCTCAAGGCCCCGCCGTTGTTCCCAAAAAAGCTGCTGCCCTCGATGGAAGAATGGAAATGCGATAAGATAGCGGCAGCCCATTCCGGCGTAAGTCGTTCGGAAATTTTGACCATGTTGAATGCAAGTGGCTACCAGGGTGAAACGTAAGGATCGGCCTATTTCTTTGGAATGACAAAGGATACGGTGGTTCCTTCCTTCGGCTTGCTGTGGATAGACAAGCCTTGACCGTACAATTGCGCCAAGCGCCGATTCGTATTGGACAGCCCGATGCCGCGCCTGCTTTTTGCCGGCGGATTCAACAACTGCCTGACCTTGTCCGGCTCCATGCCCTTGCCGTTATCCGCCACTTCAACATGGATGAACCCGTCCTCTCGGGCAATCCGGATACGAATCGTACCGCCTTTGCTTTGGCTCAGGAGGCCATGCTTGACAGCATTTTCGACCAGCGGCTGGATCGAAAGCGGGGGGAGAAGCAAGTCGATGTCCGGTTCAACCTCCCATAAGACCGACAGCCTGCTGCCGAACCGCTCTTGTTCAACAAACAAGTAGGCTTCCACAAGCGCCAGCTCATGAGACAGCTCGACAAGCTTTCCCTTATTAAGAAAATCAAAGCTGATCCGCAAAAAGGACGCAAAGGCATTGCCGAGCTGACGCATTTTTTCCGTGTCGATCTCGCTCAGCGCCATAATGGAATTCAGCGTATTGAACAGAAAATGAGGATGAATTTGTGCCTGCAGATAGGCGGCCTCCATACGCAAACGTTCTTGGATCGATTGCTTCAGCGTGATCAATGCCCTGATCCGGTATTGCAGCTCCAGCGCGTCTACCGGCTTGGTTACGTAATCGTTGGCTCCCGACTTAAATCCGGTGTAAATGTCGGCAGGCTGACTGCGCGCGGTCAGCAGCACTACCGGAAGCTCGGATAAGGAATATTGCTCCCTTACCTTCTGCGTCAACTCGTAGCCGGACATGTGCGGCATCATGACATCGGCAATCAGCAGATCCCATTGCTGCGTATCCAGCAGCTCCAGCGCCTCTCGGGCGGATTGAGCGGTCGTGATGCGGTACGGCTCCGATGAAAGGATGCCAACAAGCACATTCAAGTTGACGGGATCGTCATCCACGGCCAAAATATTCACCCTCCCGCCATTCTCGAGCGGCGGGACAAGTACGGAAGCGGCCAATTCGCCGATGGAGGCATCCGAAGCCATTACCCCGGCGCGTACTTCTTCCACTGTATCCGTGATTTGCGGAGGCTGAAGCAGATTTGGCGGCAGTGACGGGAGACTCGACACGTTGGCTAACGGCAGGTTAAAGCTGAGCACAGAACCCTTCCCTGGTTCGGAGCGAACGGTCAATACGCCGCCGTGCAATTCAACCAGTTGCTTGCAGATGCTTAACCCAAGTCCGATGCCCCGTCCGTCGCTTATGCCATAAGAGCCTTGTTCGTAGGGGAGAAACACCCTCGCTTGGGTCTCCTCGTCCATGCCGACCCCAGTGTCGGAGATATGAATCAAGGCATGCCCTTCCCGGGTTTCGGACGAAATGGAAATAATTCCTTCCTCCGTAAATTTGAGGGCGTTATGCACCAGATTATATAAAATTTGCACCAATCTTTTCTCATCAGCCATGACCGGCGGCATCGATTCCGCGATGTTCATGTGCAATCGGACGGGCCTGCCCTCAAGCATAAATTGAAGCATGCCGATGACGCCGGGTACGACGGATTGAATCTGCAGAGGCTCTTGCCGCAGCACGATGCGGTGCTCCTGGAGCCGTGCGACATCAAGAAGATCGTCGAGCATATGCGACATGCGGCGGCTGATGGTGATCAGCAGCTCCATGTCTTTCAGGCTGCGCTCGTTCAGTTTCGCTTTCTCTTTGACCATCACGCTCTGGGCGATATTGATAATGCCGTGCAGCGGCGTTCTCAGCTCGTGCGACGTATTGGCCAGAAATTGATCCTTCAGCTTGTCAGCTTTCCTTAACTGATCGTTGAGGACGGCGTTTTCCCTGGCGTTGCGGAAATATTGTTTAAACCAGTAGGTCGAAAAACCGATAATCGCCGCAATAATATCGATCGGATAGTAAACGGGAGAATAGGAGCTCCATAGACTCCAGAGAAAACTCGATATAATGCCGACTGCAGACATCACTAGGAATACGACGTCGTTGACGGCTTGCTTCCTGAAAATCATGGTTCCTGCCGTATAAGCAAACCAGGCGAAGGGGAACAAATAGAAGCAAGAAAATATCCCCCAATACACCGAGCCATTCACCCATGCCGCATTTGCAGCTAATAGAAACCCCGTATAACCAAGGAGCGCCGCGGTGAGTACCCGCAGCAAGCCGACACTCTTCGGAGGAGCCGAAGAGAAGCTTCGAAAGACGATATAAATAAAATACGAATGCCATAGGAGGACGATCAGTCTGATCTTCAGCGCCCATGTATAGTTAATCGGCAGCCATAACAAAAGCAGGTTATCATGGCCGGTCAAAATCGAAATACCGGTTGTCAGCGTCAGCAGAAAGACAATGATCAGCCTTCGTTCATGTGGGCTAAACGAATAAAGGATAAAGGCATACACCCCATGAAGCAGCAGAACGATAAACGTAACCAGTTGAAACCCGATGGAATACCAACGCGCATAGTCGATTGCTGCCTGAGAGCCGAAGTAGATGGAGCGCAGGATACCGCCGTTATATGGGTCGTCGAAATTCGCCACCCGAATAAGCAATTCAAGCTCCGTCGCTCCTTCCGCATCGTACGAAGCGGTGTAGGAGGGTTTTTTAGGCGTGTACTCATTCGCGTGTTCAGCAGGCTTTCCAATATTGGGTTCAACCTGTCCGTTGATTTCCACACCGGATGAGGCCTGTATGTCCCGTAACCAAAAAGCGACAGGCTGCTTCAGCGGATCGACCAGAATGCGCAGCCGGTACGTTCCGTACCCGTACGAGGAGTCCGAACCATTTAGTTGTCTGCTCCAATCTCCCGGAACTTGAATCGGGCGAGATTCGTTTTCCGTCAATGGTATGTCCCGGTGAAAGGCTAATTTTCCAGGGTAGAACTGCCACTCGCCATCCAAGGAGATGGCAGGGGATTGATCCAAGTCCACACCGCGCAAATCGAGCACGCCATGAATTGCACGGGGGTGCTTTAATGTAGGGAAAATTCCGGTCCAAGTCCAGCGCAGGCCGAGGAGGATGCCAAGAAATAATATTATGGTTATTATACACTTCAGAGTGGTGTTATATTTCATTCGCATCATAACGAAGAAGTTCGACGGAACTAACGCTTATTCCTCTTTTACACGGCTCTGTATGTTCAATTGTTCCTCCAGTATCTGGAGATGTATAATAAAGGAGAGGAAGATGAAACTATGAAGGAGGCTGCCTTAAAATGAAAGGCATAGGAATTGAGCAATATGGCGATGTCGACCAATTGCGAATCATTGAATTGCCGACAAAACAACTTGAACCCGATGATTTGTTGATTTCCATTCAGGCGAGCGGTGTGAATCCGGTAGATTGGAAGGTGCGAGAGGGCAAGCTAAAGCAAGACTTTACGTTTGAGCTTCCTCTGATTTTGGGATGGGATGCGGCAGGAACGGTCGTGGCTGTAGGAGCAAATGTGCAAGATTTCCACGTGGGGGACGATGTGTTTTTCCGCCCGTTGTTTGATCGTTTTGGGACTTATGCAGATCAAATCGTAGTTCCCGCCTCTATCGTGTCGAAGATGCCCAAGGGTTTAACTTATATGGAAGCTGCATCTCTCCCGTTAGCCGGTCTCACGGCACTACAGGCTATTGAAGAGGTCGGAAAGGTCGGGCCGGAAAGCCGTGTCCTGATTTTGGCGGGTAGCGGAGGGGTCGGGTCCCTTGCCGTCCAAATAGCGAAAGCGCGGGGCGCATATGTGGCGGCAACGACCAGCACGCGGAACGCGAAGTATGTACGTGAATTGGGAGCGGATGAAGTGTTGACCTACGACACGGGAGCCATCTATTCATCAGTGCAGTTTGATTTCCTGTTTGATACCATAGGTGGCTCCGCTTATGGAGATGCCCTGAAATGGATGAAGCCCGGCGGAGGAGTGGCTACGATTATCAGCGGCAGAGATGCTATACGTCCGGATTTTGCCGATGCTCTCGAACAAGACCTGCGTCTTCGAACAGAATTTGTTTTTACTCGGCCGGACGGGAAAAATATGAATCGCATTCGTGAACTTGTGGAAGAAGGGAAAGTGAAGCCTCTCATCTCGGAAGTTTATCCGATGACCGTAGATGGCGTAATGAAAGCCCATCTTTCCAGTCAGACCGGACGAACGCGTGGCAAGATTGTATTAAGTCGAGAATCCTCCCAGTGACGATTGGGGTGAGAAGTGGCTCATTAGGGGCCATCTTTCTTGTATCTATCGAAATCATGCTTATCGATAGATACAAGAAAGATGTAGAAATCTGGGTTGCCCTTCCCTATGCTTGGCCGCCGTTACAGAAACTTTTTCATTTCATCAAAAGCCAGATGTTTATGGCCAGCTTGGCAGTGCTGCTCACCGCCGGTTTCTTTGGTAAAGACCTTCGTTGTGATGGACGCCGCATTGCACAATTCCTGCTGGATTTGCGGCAGACGGCTGAACGGAACATACTGATCATCTTCCCCGGCCAGCAGCAATACATCCTGATTGATCAACGGGCCGAGTCCGGCTATGGTATGCTTCTCAAAATGTTTGAGCAAGCCGAATGGGGTGGCCGCGCCCGTATTTTCCATGCCTTTTGTGATTTTCCAGTTAAGATCGATATTTGAGGCCATCATGTTGTAGAACATGGCATTGATTTGGTCGGCATCATTGGCGGCCAACAGGGAGGAAAGCTTGTTCCAGACATCTTCCGGCATCCTGTTTTTCAACACATCAAGGCCGCAGTAGAAAATATCGAAAGCGATCACTTTTTCAATCCGTTTCTCAAAAGCGGCCGCGCGCATCGCCAAATAACTGCCCCAGGAGGCTCCCAGTATGCTGACACGGTCAAGCTTGAAATAGTCGATGAGGGTGGACACCGGTTTTTCCCAATTCGGAATGAATTTCAAGCCGTATTTGAGCGCGTTGCCTTGTCCAGGTCCGTCGAAGACAATAATATTATAATTGATATCTTTTATGAATTTCATCATCCTGAGCATTTCTTCCATGTAGGCATCAAAGCCGGCGTGTACGAGCAAGGTTTTCTTGGCGCCTGGATTAATTAATTTTACCGCAGGAAAACACGAATCCTCATAAGGGATCTGATAGGATTCAAATTCGAAATCGCGAAATCCTTTGTAGAAATTCTCATGGAACTTATGATACATCTTATCTTTGTTCGGATCGGACGGATCCACATAAAATTCAGCAGCCTGATAATATACGGAAGCGAGATCGTAATCCTGGCGCTCTTCCCGCATGATTGCGTAGTCCCGCCAGGCTTCAAACCAGCTCTGTGCATCCTTTAATTTTGGGATGATCCCTTGCAAATCCTCATTAGCCCGTTCGTCTTCCTCATAGACGTCATTCACGAAACGGTTGATTTGCAAATTGAATTGTTCGTTGTCAACATAGTATTTAAACATTGTTATCCCTCCTCGAAGTGGTTATAGACCTATAGTAGAGGACTCGGCCCGGTCTAACCAGAGGCAAAACATTTCAAAAAGTGCGAAATCGGACGATGTATATACCTATGGTTCGAAAAGCAACTTTTAGAAAGGAATTGACGAGATGGAAGAAGACGTTCGAGTGTATAAAACCAAAAAAAGCATTTCCGATGCATTCATCCAATTGTTGCACGAAAAAGATTTCAATCAAATTACGATAAAGGACATTTGTACCCGTTCGATGACCAGTAAATCGACTTTTTACAGTCACTTTCTCGATAAGTACGACCTGCTGGAAAAGCTGGTGAAGAAGTATGCCGACACGTTCGGGAGAGAAATTTCGCGGCGCTTTGAATCGGTGAAGCAAGGCACTGTGGGGGAAGTCATTGAAACAATGGTAGATCAAGCGGCAGTCCATAAAACGGAGATTGCCGCACTGTTGAACGTGCACGTGTCCGCAGCTGATTTGCGTGTGGAATTCGAGGCCATTTTATATAACGCGTGCCGCGCTTTTCTGGAAAAGGAAACGACTGAGCTCGCCGTTTCGATTGACTATCTGGCGAAGCTGTACGCGGCCAATGCCATGGCGCTGCTTCAATGGACCTTACAAAACGGCAAGGATGCGAGCGCCATAGCGCTGGCCGACAGCATGCAGCGGGTTATTTTTGATCAGGTTCGACAGAGTCGTTGATGGTGAGCTTGTGAGAATAAGCCGTCGCAATAGCGACGGCTCTTTGAATAGTATACCCAGCCTCTTGTGCAGAGGGAGCGCTAGAACGGACTCATGCCGAGCGTGTTCAGCTTTTCCCCGGTAATATCGACGCCCATTTTCGTTGTAATGTCGCGATAGTGACCGACACGGCGGCCGATCCGGTTGTCGGTTTCGTCTTTATTGCCCTCCAGATTGCCGTTGATAATCATGATTGTAATTCCGAAGCCCGGCGGGGTTAGCCCTTTGGCAGTTTCCTCCGCCGAAGGCGTCCAATTGCCGACCATGACATCGTGGGCCGACGGCTTCGGCGGTTGCGGTGTCATCCAGAACAGGATCGCGGTCATAAAGCCCAATTTACCGTCGCTCGTGATGAGCTCCGGCTGTTGGAGCAGCTTGTTTTTATCGCCGTAGATAATGCCGCTGAACAAACCGTAGTTGTAGTTCCAACTCAGTTGGATCGGCCCGCGTCCATGATACGATTTGCCCGCAACCGGTGGGTAATCCGCATGCGTCTGCACGTAACCGATGTTGGCGCTGTTGATGTACGACACCTCCTCGTTCCAGAACAAGCCCCAACGAAGCTCGCCGCCGGGCGCGGTCGCCCAGCCTCCGCCCGATTCATGCGCAATATTGGAGAGGAGAGCCGCCAGCTCGCGCTTGCGGTTCGCGGCAGAGCCTTCTTTGAGGAACGAACCGAAATCGACGGTTTTGGAGACGATCGGCACCGTCAAGTTCCAGGAAGCGTTGAAATCGGCATTTTGATAAATGAGCGTTTCCGTCTTCGTCGCCTTGTCCAGTCGGAATATGCGATGGTTCCAAGCCGCTCCCTGCCGGTATTCGAGCTTGTACTTGATATTCGCCACTTCGGATACGGCGGCAATCAGGTTATCGTAAGAATAATAGTCTCCTTGCCCCGGCTTGTAATATGGCTTGGAAGCGGCGAAGGTATGCCACTCCGGCGAGCCGATGCGGATCGGGAACAGCGCTTCGTATTCTGCCTGCGGCAGTGCGCTCTGTACGGCTGCAACGGCATTGGCTGGCGAATATTGCGGATCGATGCCGCCCCAGATCGACGCAATTTGCGAATCGGTCAGGATGCGGCTTTGGCCGACGTTCGGACCGCCCAGCGACGTCTTTACTTTGATGCTTGCGCTTGCCGTCGTGTTGTTGGCGCCATCCCTCGCGGAAACGAAATACGTATATTCGGTATCCTGCTGCAGCCCTGTGTCGGTGTAGGTCAGCGTGGAAGCGTTGGCCGAGGAGCCGACCTTCGTCCCGTTGCGGTAAATATCGTAGCCGGTCACAGCGATGTTGTCTGTAGCCGCAGTCCAAGTCAGCGTGATCGTGTCTGCGGTCTGTCCCGTTGTTGCAACATTCGTCGGAGCCGTCGGCGGGGTAGAATCGTTGCCGCCACCCGTGTCCGGACCAACCAACTGCCACGGCGAGCTTGACGGGTTGCCCGTACCCGGTGTATCGCCCTGTGTCCACCATTTGGCCCGGTATATCTTTCCGTTGTAACTGACCTCATTGCCGGACACGTATACTTGGGTAGTGACCCAAGGCGAGGCGGCTAAGGCAGCTTGCTGTCCGGCATTGGCGGAAGCGATAGTTGTAACCGGTTCCAAAGGCGTGAGCGCCAACAGGGCGGACAGCGCGGCGACGCTTGCTCGCACCGCTTTCTTACGGGTGAACTTAGGTTTCATACATTAACCTCCTATTATGATTGGATTAATTTCACTTTCTAGTATATTAAAACCAAAAAATATTATATATAGATATAAACTACTATTTATTTTAAATAGTGCTGCATAAACATTCGTGTTCAATGTCTTTGATTTGTTTCGTAACTTTTTTCCGATTGCGACGGACAAATTTGGCCGAACGGTTGAGTCGAAAGAGTTGGAAGCGAAAACGGATGATATACCTGCACCAAAAGAAAATCGAATTGAAAAAGGTATACGTTTCGTCAAGCGAGGCGCGTTTTGCTTGGACTGATATGGGGGCTTCAAACTATGTCAATGTCATCTTTCAGGATGGGACCAAGATCGCAGACGATGATCTATACTTTATCGCATGGGACAAGAACAGCATCAAGGACCGCATTCGTTTTAAACCATAAACTAGATTTTTTTACTTATTATCAAGGAAAATGGAAACAGGTTCGAGGTATAAAGTTGCAATAAAATGACTGTTTTATTAGAAAAAAAGGAGGGCTAGATGATATGGAAGAAAACAATTTTCATAAAGTTATGTTGGTGAAGAAAAACGTAATGTTTCTCGGTTGGATTATATATGATGGGACTCCAGTATTTAAAGGAGAAGACACAGAACTATTTACCTGTTGCAATGCCGATGATCTAAAGATAGGTATGTGGGGAGATATTTATTATAAAGCAAACTCTAGAGGTGGGAATCATTACTTTGAACCATATGACTAATGACTATAAAATAGCTATTTCAATGTAATTTCATATTAGCTTATTATATCTTAATGTTAATCAAATAAGAAACCGATGGAACCCTCCCTTGAAAGAGAAGTTCCATCATATCATAGATTATGGGTGCCTCTCTAACCCACTTACTTCTTATTGAGGGTTACAGGCGGCGACTGCAGTCTGCATAACTAACATCTTGGTCTACTTGGTCCCAAATTCCAAGGGTTTTTAGCTGCTGCAATTTGAACATGACAAAGGTCGATGACATAACGAACATGGGTATCTCCCGGTGATGTCAATGAATATTAAGTTCCATTTTTTATCTATATTTGTTAAAATGACTTTGTTCCAAGAAACTAGATATATTTGCAACTACAACTAAGGGAGCTGAGGATTTGAAAAAGTGGCTGGTTGGTATGAGTGCAGCGCTTTTGCTATTGCCACAAGGCAGCATCTTTGCCGCACCGTCGAAAAACATTCAGGTTTCTTTTAACAAAGTCAATATTGTCGTGAACGGACAAGCTGCGGCCAGTAATAATATTTTGTATGAGGGCAGCACTTATGTTCCTATCCGAAATATCGCAGAAATGATGAAAAATTTACCCGTAACCTTTTATCCTAAAGAAAATATAGTCAATATTGGCGCTGTCCCTGCGGGCAAACAAGAGCCGGGCGTCCCTTCCACGCAATCGGACAATTCCAAGGATGATATACTGGAGCAAAAAAGGGATACTGCGATTGATGCGGCCTTTGACGCGATAACCATCATGGTTAATCTCCAAAAAGTGGAGGCCAGTAACCTGTTATATAACGGACGGACCTATGTCCCGCTTCGAGCTGTTTCCAATATTTTAGGATTAAAAGTTGCTTATGATGAGGCTACGGCTACGGCCTATATTGGCGCAATTCCTGAAGGAGTAACAATCAAAACTTCGGACTCCTCGAAGTCCCCTGCCTCTGCAGCAAGTGGCATGTCCCACGTGCCCGGGCAAGGAGAAATGGCCGGCTGGATGATGTTGAAGGGACATCCTTATGAGGATGTGGCGGAGATCTATTACAAAGTCGACGGCAGCAGGATTGCCACAACTGTTAAAGACATCCGTAAAATAAACTTGGACGAAGTGATCACTTGGGTAGACGACGATGGAAGGAAAATAAAAAATACAAGAAAAGACCTTCACTACTTTTTTGGATCATTCAGCAACAAGTATACGACGGACTGGTTTATTTCCAAGTTTGGCGATGTTTATATGGATTATTTTAAAGTAACATCCCTGCCGCTCGATAGTCTCGTTGATCAATATTTGACGGAAACAGGGCAGGTAACGCCTCCCGAAAGCAAAGTTTCCCTGAAACCGGATACCGTTGTAACTGTGGGGACTCCAAAGTCGGGGTACAATAAATATGCAGATGGAACCGTCGTCTTTTACGCATACGATCGGTCCGGTACATATAAAGGGGAATACATTGACCGGGATGATGGATACTATAATACAACACCCGAGCCTCCCAAGCTGTCTGACAAATGGATGTCTCTAGGTATATTGCGGAAAATATATAAAGTAAATTACCAAGATACCCAAATCGTAATCAAACAGGAAGACCAAGAAGTCTTACGTCTTCCTCTTCCCTCCAATTGGAATCAGATTGACGTGAAGGAGACCACTTCGAGCAACATCCGGATCAAGAAATATGATACCGGAACACATAAACAGATTACCGAAACCTGGATTGACGAAGATACTTTGGAGAAAAAGACCGGGGTTACGTTCTCTTTCACCGCCAAAACCGGCATCGATGATTATGCCTTTTACGGTCCCCGTCAAGGGAAGTCCATAGATACTCCAAAGTTGCTTGAATTGAAGCTTCCAAACTCGTGGAACAAAAGCTCCACTGGAGATGCCACGGAAATTAACGGACTGCATGTGAAAAAAGAAAACGGGAAGCACCTCTTTCTGGTAGATGATTTGAAAAAATTGAAAATCATCACCATCAGTAAGGAAAGCAATGATTTCACCATCTACTTTCATGTAGATGATCTGATCGCCGCCGGACTTATCAAATAACGCTTTTCGCAGTTGCTTTCGATTTTTCGTCTTACGCAAAGAGTCTCTTCCTATGGAGGCTCTTTTTGCTGTTGGTATTGCCAAAGCGATCAACCGCCACCTGTTATCCATCGTTTTGGATTTGCCGATTGCGTCAAGTTTCCGCTTCCTTGCGAAGGTGTCGAACAAAGAGGCTGTCCAGATGGGACAGCCCTTGCTTTGCTTGCAAAAACTAGCCTAGTGAGCCCCTTCCGGTTCTCGAAATGTAATTACTTATCCAGTCTTATGAGCGGGAATTCGCTCATAACTTTCCAACCAGTGTTTAATTAATACAAAAGAACTACTTCTATTTTTTTACCTCATATGGTATATTTTACATATCGTTAAGAAACAACGGTAAACGGTGTTTGATTGATATCCCCATTTTTCAGTGTTGACTGACGTTCGTTGGATTCGGCTTCTTGGTATGATTAAAGCGCTTATTAATTCCTGGATGAGAAAACAATTTGCAAGCGCTTGCATTTCCGTCATGTGTAAAAAGTATGAGCTCTCTAGAGCGAACAAATTGGATCTTCATCATGCGTCTCCCACCTTAGACTGTATTCCCTTCTATGTATTATCTCAATTTTTTCAAAAAGCTCACTTCACGGATTCAGGTCCATTATGACATCATATTTATCTTAAATAGTACATAACATGGGGGTAGAATGCCGTTTCATCGTAAGTCCCTTTGCAGTTCAAAGGAGAGATTTCATGAAGTTCGAGTTTACGGAAGAGCAGGAAATGATCTGTGACATGGTGCGCGATTTTGTCGCCAAGGAAGTGGAAACGAAGGCCGAACAGCTGGACGAAGCGGAAGCTTTTGACCGCGGAATGTTCGACCGGATGGCGGCGCTGGGCTTTACCGGCTTGCCTTGGCCCGAATCGGACGGCGGGGCCGGGGGAGGCTTCGCAAGCTACGTCCTGCTGCTGGAGCAGCTATCCGGAGGATGCGCTTCGCTGGGGGCGGCGCTGTGGACGCATGTTCAGCTTGTGACGTGGCCGGTGTACAGGTTCGGGCAATATGGCGGAGCGAAGCAGTTGCGAGCGCTGATCGAGGGCCGGAAGCTTGGGGCCGGAGCGCTTCCCCCAAGGCCCGGAGGGCTTTCTCAGCTTGCCTTCACGCTGGCGGCGAAGCCGGATGGGGACGGGTACATTCTCGACGGGACGCAGCAGTTCGTTATCAATGGCACAGAAGCCGACCTGTTCCTGGTATATGCGAATGTGGAAGGCGAGGGGGAACCCGAACGAACCGCTGCATTTCTCGTTGAGCGGGGGATGGCCGGTTTGCAGGTACGGCCCGTCATCCAAGCTCTTGGCCTCCGTTCCTCCGGTATGGCTCATCTGACCTTCGACCGGTGCCGCCTTTCCGGAGGACAGCTGGTCGGCAGTGTCGGACAAGGGGCTGCCATTGCTGGGGAGACGTGGGCCAGCGCCCGGTACGGCTTGGCTGCGCTGGCGGCCGGGATTGCGCATGGAGCTTTGAAGGCGTCGCTGATTTACGCCAAGGAGCGGACGCAGTTCGGCAAGCCGATTGCGCGGCATCAGGCGGTGGCGTTCATGCTGGCCGAGATGTGCGCGGCTGCCGAGGCTTCGAGCCTCCTTGTCCGTCAGGCCGCGTGGAATGAGGACAAGGGGCTGGCTTATGCCGAAGCGTCCGCTCAGGCGCTTGCTTTTGCGGCCGATGCCGCCGTGGTTTCGACCACGAATGCGGTACAAATCCTCGGGGGTTACGGCTATATGAAGGAGTACCGCGTCGAACGGTACATGCGCGATGCCAAAGCACTGCACATGCTCAAAGGCATGAACGTATGGGCCGGAGAGGATGACCTTTGAAACCGGAAGGCGGGAATTTTTTTAGGATTACGCGGCTTTCTTGCGGAAAGCCCGAAAGGAGAAGCCATGAGAAAATCTGTGATTGTCGGGGGAGCCCGCACGGCATTAGGGAAATTCGGGGGCGCATTGAAAAGCAAGCAAGCCGTCGAGCTCGGCGGCATCGCCATCGAAGGCGCTTTGGACAAAGCAAAGGTGGCTCCCTCCGAAGTCGATGAGGTCATTATGGGCATGGTGCTGCAGGGCGGGGCGGGACAAATTCCGTCGCGTCAGGCGGCGCGGCTGGCCGGATTGGACTGGCGCGTGCAGACGGAGACGATCAACAAGGTATGCGCCTCCGGCATGCGCAGCATTACGCTGGCCGATCAAATCATTCGGGCCGGCGATGCGGAGACGATCGTAGCCGGCGGGATGGAAAGCATGAGCAACGCGCTGTACGCGACGGCCGATGCGCGCTGGGGCTACCGCCTCGGGGACAAGAAGGTAACGGACCTGATGATACGGGACGGGCTGCAATGCGCTTTTCAGCATGTCCACATGGGAGAGTACGCCGAAAGAATCGGCGCTGAGAAAGGCATCAGCCGCCAGCTTCAGGATGAATGGGCGCTGCGGAGCCATAGAAGAGCCGTGGAGGCGATACGGCAAGGGCTGTTCAAGGACGAGATCGTGCCCGTTGCTTGCGGGGCGGGCTCTTACGCAGATGTCGATACGGATGAAATCCCCCGCGCCGATACGAATGCGGAGAAGCTCGCCAAGCTACCGTCCGCCTTTGTGCAGGTAGGCACCGTGACCGCAGGCAATGCTTCAGCCATTAGCGACGGGGCGGCCGCGCTGGTCGTCATGTCCGAGGAAAAAGCGGTCCGCGAGAGCTGCTCACCGCTTGCTTCAATCATCGGGCATACGACCGTTGCTGTCGAAGCGCCATATTATACGATAACGCCCGGACTCGCCATTCAGAAGCTGCTTCAACAAACCGGCAAGTCCTTGCAGGAGATTGACTTATTCGAAGTCAACGAAGCGTTCGCTGCAGTCATTCTTGCCAGCGGCAGTCTCATCGGCTGGGACGAGGATAAGGTCAACGTCAACGGCGGCGCGATCGCGCTCGGGCATCCGATCGGGGCCAGCGGGGCCAGGATCGTTCTGACCTTGATTCATGCGCTGAGACGTCGCGGCGGCGGGCTTGGAATTGCGGCCATTTGCAGCGGGGGCGGACAAGGGGATGCGATTTTGCTTCGGGTGGATGAATAAGGGGGAGTTGACGCCTGATGGAGCTATGCTTCACGGACGAACAGGAGCGCTTCCGGAGCAAAGTGCGCGAATACGCCGTTAGCCGGATCGCTCCGTCCGTCCCTATCATGGAGGAGTCCGATGCTTTTCCGCGCGCGCTCGTCAACGAAATGGGCGGATGCGGCCTTCTGGGGCTGCCGGTTCCCAGGGAATGGGGCGGAAGCGGCGCGGATATGATTTCGTATATGATCGCCATCGAGGAAATATCCAAAGCAAGCGCCACGGTTGGCGTTATTTTGTCCGTCCATACCTCGGTTGCGACGTTGCCTATTCTGTATTATGGGACGGAGGAGCAAAAAAAGAAATACCTTCCCAAATTGGCCTCGGGAGAATGGCTTGGGGCGTTTGCCCTGACGGAGTCCCATGCCGGCTCCGATGCGGCCAAGATCAGGACGTCCGCCCTTCGGGACGGCGAAGACTACATCCTGAACGGATCGAAAGTGTTCATTACGAACGCGGGCGAAGCGGACGTGTATATCGTTTTTGCCGCGACCGATTCGGGACAAGGGTCTTCCGGGGTCAGCGCTTTTTTGGTCGAGAAAGCTTCGCCCGGCTTCCGGGTGGAGAAGAAGGAAAAGAAGATGGGGCTGCGCGGCTCCAATACGTGCGAGCTGACCTTTGACCAGGTCCGTCTTCCTGCCGCACAGCGGCTGGGGCAGGAAGGATACGGATTCGTCATGGCCAAGTCGGTTCTGGACGGGGGGAGGATCGGCATCGGCGCGCAGGCGCTCGGCATTGCCAGAGCCGCCTTGGAGCATGCCGAGCGCTTCGTGAAGGCGCGGTATTCGACAGAGCGGCAGTGCGTGGTGGAGCCCGTTCTGACGGAGATGGGAGCCCGGGTTGAAGCCGCAAGCCTGCTTGTGTACCGGGCTGCCTGGCTGCGGCAGAACGGCAAGCCTTGTACGAAGGAAGCTTCCATGGCCAAAATGTTCGCCAGCGATACCGCGATGGCGGTCACGACGGAAGCGCTGCAGCTGCTCGGCGGCAGCGGATGGACGAACGAGCATCCGTTGGAGCGATTGTTCCGCGATGCGAAAGTGACGCAAATTTACGAGGGGACCAACCAGATTCACCGGATCGTCATTTCCAACGAACTGTTGAAACTGTAAGCGGCGGAAGTCCTGCGACAGCACTTCGATTTTTCGCTATGAGGAGAGATTGGTTTGGAAACTGCACGAGTGTATCGAACAAAGCACAAAGCCAGGTTTGTTACCGCTTCCGCTTTATTTGACGGTCACGACGTCTCGATTAACGTGATGCGCCGGATCTTGCAGGCTAGCGGCGCGGAGGTCATTCATCTGGGGCACAACCGGTCCGTGGACGAGGTGGTGCAAGCGGCGATCCAGGAGGACGTGCAGGGCATTGCCATCTCCAGCTACCAAGGCGGCCATGTTGAATATTTCCAATACGTGATCGATCTATTGAAGGAGAGGGGCGCAGGCCATATCCGCGTATACGGAGGCGGGGGCGGCGTCATCATTCCTTCGGAAATGAAGCGGCTGCACGACTATGGCGTCGCCCGCATTTTTTCGCCGGAGGACGGAAGAAAGCTGGGGCTGCAAGGCATGATCAATGTCATGCTGGAGGAGTGCGATTTTTCGACGGTTGCGGGCTACGTGCCCGATTTGGAGGAACTGAAGCAGGGAAATTACCGCGCGATTGCGCAAAGCATCACGACCGCCGAGAGCCTGAGCGGCGCGTCTGTTCCTTCCAGCCCCGAGCTGCATGCCGTGTTCGAGCAAATGAAGGGCTGGTCGTCCGACGCCCCTGTTGTCGGGATCACCGGTACGGGCGGCGCTGGAAAAAGCTCGCTTACGGACGAATTGGTCCGCCGTTTCCTGCGGCATTATCCCGACAAGAGCGTCGCCATCCTGTCCATCGATCCGACCAAGCAGCGGACGGGCGGCGCTTTGCTGGGAGACCGTATCCGCATGAATGCGGTGCATTCGAACCGCGTCTATATGCGAAGCTTGGCGACGCGCAATTCGGGCAAGGAGCTGTCGCAGGCGATTCGCGAAGCGTTGGCGGTGGTCAAGGCGGCGGGCTTCAGTTGGATTTTGGTGGAAACGAGCGGAATCGGGCAGGGAGATCACCAGATTACAGAGATTTCTGATCTGACGCTGTATGTCATGACCAGCGAATTTGGCGCGCCTTCGCAGCTGGAGAAAATTGAGATGCTCGACTACGCCGATCTGATCGCAATCAACAAGTTTGAGCGAAGAGGCTCGGAGGACGCGCTGCGCGAGGTGAAAAAGCAGGTACAGCGAAGTCGCGGATGGTTCGAGCAGCCCTACGAAGCGATGCCGGTGTACGGGACGATCGCGAGCCAGTTTAACGATGCTGGGGTCAACAGGCTGTTTACCGCGCTTATCTCCGAGATGAACCGCAAATGCGGCGGCGACTGGCCGATTCCGGATTTCTCAACGGAGAAAAGCTTCAAGAAGCAGGTCATCATTCCCGGCGAACGGATTCGGTACTTGGGAGAGATCGTGCAGACCGTTCGCAGCTACAAAGCTTTCGTCGACAAGGAAGCGGAATTTGCGCGCGCGTGCTACCAAATCGAAGGCACGATGCAGGCGATGAAGCGGGAGCATGCGCCGGAGGACAGCATCACCATGCTGCAGGAGCTGAAAGAAAAGTACGAGCAGCGCCTGCACCCGGGGACCCGGACTCTCTTGGCCAGCTGGCCGGAGCTGCGCAGCCGCTATGCGGGCGCGCAACTGGTCACCAAGGTCCGGGACAAAGAGATCGTCACCGAGCTTGCAACCACCAGCTTGTCCGGGCTTAAGATTCCCAAGGTATCCCTGCCCGGCTTTCATGACTGGGGCGATCTGGTGAACTGGCTATACCGCGAAAATGTTCCGGGAACGTTTCCTTACACGGCCGGCGTATTTCCTTTCAAACGGACGGAGGAGGACCCGAAGCGTCAATTCGCGGGCGAGGGAACCCCGGAGCGGACGAACCTCCGGTTTCATTACTTGTCGAAGAACGATCCGGCCAAGCGGCTCAGCACCGCGTTCGATTCGGTGACACTGTACGGCGAGGACCCCGACTACCGGCCGGACATCTACGGCAAGATCGGGGAGAGCGGCGTCAGCATCTGCACCTTGGACGATATGAAGAAGCTGTACGCCGGGTTCGATTTGTGTCATCCGCTGACCTCAGTCTCGATGACGATCAACGGCCCAGCGGCCATCATTCTGGCGATGTTCATGAACACGGCGATCGACGGCCGGGTGGACCAATTCCGTCAGGAGCAGGGGAGGGAGCCGTCTGACGAGGAGCGGGGTCAGCTCGCCATGGAAGCGCTGAAGCAGGTTCGAGGAACCGTGCAGGCGGACATTTTGAAGGAGGACCAGGGGCAGAACACGTGCATCTTTTCCACCGAATTCGCGCTGCGGATGATGGGCGATATCCAGCAATATTTTATCGATCACGAGGTGCGGAACTACTACTCCGTGTCGATCTCCGGCTACCATATTGCGGAGGCCGGGGCGAATCCGATCTCGCAGCTTGCCTTCACCTTGTCGAACGGTCTCACCTATGTCGAATACTACTTGTCCCGGGGTATGCACATCGACGATTTTGCGCCGAACCTGTCGTTCTTTTTCAGCAACGGGCTCGATCCCGAATACACCGTGATCGGCCGGGTGGCGCGACGGATCTGGGCTACGGTGATGCGGGAGAAATACAAGGCGAACGAGCGCAGCCAAAAGCTGAAGTATCACGTCCAAACCTCGGGCCGGTCGCTGCATGCGCAGGAGATCGATTTTAACGATATCCGCACGACCCTGCAGGCGCTGCTTGCGATCATGGACAACTGCAATTCGCTGCATACGAACTCCTACGACGAGGCAATTACGACGCCGACGGAGGAATCGGTGCGACGGGCGATGGCGATTCAGCTGATCATCACGAAAGAACTCGGGCTCGCCAAAAGCGAAAATATGCTTCAAGGCTCCTTCGTGATCGAAGAGCTGACGGATCTGGTGGAGGAAGCCGTCCTGCTTGAGCTGGAGCGAATCAGCGACCGAGGCGGCGTGCTTGGGGCGATGGAGTCACAGTATCAGCGCGGAAAAATTCAGGATGAGTCGCTGCTGTACGAAACGAAAAAGCACAACGGCGAGCTCCCGATCATCGGCGTGAATACCTTCCAGAATCCGAACCCGCCGGTAGATGATCTGCCGATTCCGATGGCCCGCGCCACCACCGGGGAGAAGGAGCAGCAGATCGCCAATCTGCGCGCGTTTCAAGCGAAGCATCAGGACGAGGCTCCGGCTGCTTTGGCGAGGCTCCAACGGACAGCTTTGGACGGGGGCAACATGTTTGCCGAGCTGATGGAAACTGTCAAGGCCGCCAGCTTGGGGCAAATTACGCATGCGCTTTATCAAGTGGGCGGGCAGTATCGCCGAAATATGTAATCGACGTTCGGACAGCCCGATGTATTGAATTACACAAAAATGGAAGAACGGGAGGCGTGGAGTATGGCGATACAGACGGTTACGGTGATTGGCGCAGGGCAAATGGGCAGCGGCATTGCCCAGGTCGCCGCAGCGGCAGGATTGAACGTCCTGCTGCACGATATTGCCGAAGTATCCCTTCATCAGGGCATCAACAGGCTGACGAAAAGTCTTGCCCGGAGCGTGGAGAAAGGAAAGCTTGCCGAGGAAGAGAAAACAAGCATTTTGGCGCGGATTGTCCCTTGTGCCCAGCTGGATCAAGCGGCTCAGGCCGACTTGGTCATTGAAGCGATTATTGAAAGCATGGAGCATAAAACGACGCTGTTCAAGCGGTTGGACGACCATTCCCCGCCGCATACGATCCTTGCTACGAATACGTCCTCGCTCCCAATTACGGAGATCGCCGCCGTGACCGGGCGGCCTTCGCAGGTAATCGGCATGCATTTCATGAATCCGGTTCCGGTGATGCCGCTGGTTGAAATTATCCGGGGCCTGGAGACCACCGACGAGGTATTCGGACAAATCCGCGATTTGGCTGAGCGCATGGGGAAGACGCCCGTCGAGGTGAACGATTTTCCCGGCTTCGTATCGAACCGCGTCCTGATGCCGATGATCAATGAGGCGATTTATACCGTCTACGAAGGCGTTGCGGCTCCAGAAGCGGTGGACAAGGTGATGAAGCTGGGAATGAACCATCCGATGGGGCCGTTGGAGCTGGCTGATTTCATCGGGCTGGACACGTGCCTGTCCATTATGGAGATCCTTCACCACGGCTTCGGAGACAGCAAATACCGTCCCTGCCCTTTGCTGCGCAAATACGTCAAAGCCGGCCGACTCGGCCGCAAAACGGGCAAAGGCTTTTATACCTACGATTCATCCTTGTAAAACATTCCCTAAACCGCAGCTTTCTCTTATAATAGAAGAAGATAGGATACTTGAACAAGGAGAGGAAGCAGAGATGAAGCTGCGGTTTGAAGGAAATTTAAACGCTTTATTGCCGGGAATTCGCGCACTATCACAGGAGCTTCAGATTGTTGAGACGGAAGACGGCATCGTCGTCCGGGTCGAGCTGTCGTCCGGCGAGCTGGAAGTCGGCATGGAGCAGGGGAAGGCCTATATTCGCTATGGTCAAAAGCATCAGTTCTTTCGCGGCCTTGGGCTTCTCGTACAGCACGGCCTTCATGGAGAGCCGTTTCACCTTCGGGAGAAACAGCAGTTCGATACGATCGGACCGATGTTCGATTTGTCCCGCAATGCGGTGTTGACGCTCGACAGCTTCAAATTTATGCTTCGCAAGATGGCTTTAATGGGATTAAACAGCGTCATGCTGTATTTGGAAGATACGTACGAAATTAGCGAGGAACCTTATTTCGGCTATATGCGCGGCCGTTACACGCAAGCGGAGCTGAAAGAGATTGACGATTACGCCGACCAATTCGGCATCGAGGCGTTCCCGAGCATCCAGGCCCTGGCGCATCTGGAAGAGTTCTTGAAGTGGGAGCCGGTGAAGCATTACAAGGATACGAAAGGCGCGCTTCTGGTCGGGGACGAGCGGACGGACCGGTTGGTTGAACATATGATCGAGGCCGCCAGCGCTCCGTTCCGCAGCCGCAAAATCCATATCGGCATGGACGAGGCGGAAGAGGTTGGCCGCGGCAAATATTTGGACCGCAACGGCTACACGAGCCGGTTCGAGATTATGATTGCGCATTTGGACAAGGTGCTGGACATGACGCGCCGCCGCGGTTTGAAAGCGATGATGTGGAGCGATATGTTCCTGAAGCTCGCTTCGCAGAATGGCAGCGATTACTATGACATGGATACGCAGATTCCGGAGGAGATGGCGCGCCGTATTCCGAAAGATGTGGACATGGTGTACTGGGATTATAACCATATGGAGCAGGAGGACTACGAGAACCTCATTGCTAAGCACCGTCCGCTCGGCTGCAACTTGGTGTTTGCCGGCGCTGTCTGGGTGTTTAACACGTTCGGGGTCAATTACGGCTTGTCGTTGAATGCCTCCGATGCCGCTCTGCAGGTGTGCAAAAAAGAAGGCATCCGCGAGGTGTATGCGACGATGTGGGGCGACGACGGCATGGAGAGCAATCCTTTTGCGGCGTTGCTCGGCCTGCAGCTCTACGCGGAGCACGCGTATTCTGAAGCGAAGCCGGATGAAGCGAAACTGGCGGAGCGGGTCAAGTTCTGCACCGGCATCGAGGCCGACGCCTTCCTGACGTTCAAGGATTTGGACGAGGTGCCCGGCTCTGAGCCGAACAACCAGGCGCAGAGCAATCCTTCCAAGTTTTTACTGTACCAGGATGTGCTGCTCGGGCTGTTCGACAAGCAGATCGAAGGATTGGACTTGTCCGCGCATTATACGAAGGTGGAGCAGGACATCCGCAGCCGGCGCGTCAAGGAGGCCGAGCTGGATTACTTGTTTGAGGTGCCGGTGAAGCTGTGCGGCGTGCTGAAGCGGAAGAGCGAGATCGGCATCGAGCTTAAGCGGGCGTACGACGATAAGGATACGGAGACGCTGCGGCGCATCGCGACGGAAGTGCTGCCGGAGATTGCGGAAGCGGTACGGGAGCTGCGGGCCGCCCATCGCGCCCAGTGGCTGCGGATGTTCAAGCCGTTCGGCTGGGAAGTCATCGATATCCGCTACGGCGGGGTCGTCAACCGGCTGGATACGGCTTCGCTCAGGCTGCTCGATTATGTGGAGGGCCGGATTGGGCAGATCGAAGAGCTGGAGCAGGAGCGGCTCGTGTACAGCTCGTCCAACCGGTTCAACAACCGCGGCGTCGGCTGGTGCAGCTACTATTACCGGATGGCGTCGCCCAATGTCTTTTTCCATGTGATAAATCCTTTTTAAACGGAACGAAGCAAGGGAAGCGCTCGCTGCTATAGCGGGGCTTCCCTTTTTTTACTTATTGCGTTAAAGGTTACCGGCGTTAAAAATCGCGCAGCTTATTGAACGTGTTGAACAGCTTATCCATGTCCACTTCGACGCCTGCGGCAGACAACTGCTCCTGTGCCACGCTGAGCAGATCCTTCAGCACCGTATATATTTCCTCGCGCTCCACCGTTTCGATAAAGCCGCTTCTGCGGTCCATTTTGTTGAACGCTTCGGTGTAACCGGACACTAACGTGTCCAGCGCAGACTCCGTCTCGGCTGCCGTCATGCCGCCGCCCCGAATTTGTTCCGCTAACGCCGTTATGGCCGCAAGTGTCTTTTTATACAGATTCATTGCTTTCTTGGCCCGAGCCTCTGTGATGTTGTCCCGTCCGTCCCAGTCGCGGAAAGGATTATTGAAATTTTCGGCCAGCCATTCGGGCTTGCGCGGCTTGGTGATCGATAGGTCCAGACCTTTGGGAACTTCTTTCTTGTACTTGTCCTTAATTGCTTTAGCAGCGTCGGCGGGCAGGCTTTCCATCCACAGCCAAGTAAGGTTGGACAGCCGTTCCGGGCCGGGAAATGCTTCGCCGGAGAAGCCGAACATATCGTAGGTGCTGAATAATCTAAGGTTCGTTAATTGTTCGAGTTGTTGAAGATTAACGATGTTGCCGGGTTTGCCCTCCAGGCGCAGCTCCTTCAACTGAGGGTAGCTTCGGACGAGCGGCCCAAGATCCAGGTCTTTCACCTGTTTCACGTGCAGCCCCGACAAACGTTCGAGACCGCATACCGGCGGTACGTTATTCGTAAAGGCGGCGGTCAGACATTGACCGCCATCTTCGGCATGAATTTTCAGTTTGGGCGAGGGGGTGCCCGTTAACGATAGAAAGGTTAACCCTTTATTTAAAAACAGCTCTTCCAATCCGTCCGCCTGAAGGATCAGGCGCGCCAAGCTGCTGCTTCGGAGGTCGATCGACGTATAGCCGTGGTTCTCCAACCGAAGCTCGTATATAAACGGATTGTCGTTAACATACGACAGCAGTGACTCATAGGGACGGTCGGCGGCGATGCGCGTCAGGCAGCGCAGATGTTTCAGTTCGGACAAGTCGGAGAGCTGCTGGAGCGTGGCGTCACGGATTTCGCTGGTCGAGCGGGCCATCTGCACGCCGCCCACGACAACCGGCGTATTGTCCATTGCCGCTTCCTTGAACGAACGGCGTCGGTCTTCGGGAATGCTCCGCCACTTCAATTGGTAGACCATACTGCTGCCTGTATGCCAAACGCCGCTGTATCTGCTTGTATCTTCGGTGACGAGCGGAGGACGATTTCCCGCCAAAATGTAATGTTTGGGGACAAGCGGGTTGACATACCAATGTTCAAGCTGGTTGTTCGAAAAGTGGTCGCAGTACAGCGGTTTCATCGTGTCGAGCTCTTCTTCCGTAGGCAGCTTGTCCCCGGTCCAGTCAAGCTCCAGCACGGCGGCCAGCAGCCCACCCCACTTTTCCTTGATTCCGGTGACCTGACACGCGGCATAGCGCTGCAACTGCTCGACGTATACGCAATATATATCTCCGATATTCGGCTTCAATCCGATCATCCTTTCCATTTGTGTGTCGGCCATTCCGGCGCACAAGAAAAATACGCCAACCTCCGGAGGCTGGCGTATTTTCCTCAGTGCCCTATAACTCCTGAATGATGCAGCTGCTTGGAGTACTTGCTCAGAAACGATGTGAGCGCCGGCTTGAACATATAACCTATGACCAAAAAAGAGACGAAAAATCCGACCAACGTCCAAACGTCCCTCATCAGCGTCGGGTAGCTTACCCCGGCGAGCGCTTCGCGCAGCCCGCTGATCGCATAGGTAAACGGCAGCATCGAATGAATCGTTTGAAAGAACGCCGGTGTCACCTGAATCGGGAACGTCCCCCCCGAGCCGGCGAGCTGGAGCACCAGCAGAACAACGCCGATCGATTTGCCGATATTGTTAAAGAGCGAAACCAGCGTGTATATGATCATGGAAAATACAACACAGTAAAGCAGCGTGAGCCCGATGAACAATCCGGCCTCTTGAATGCCGATTTTCAGCAAAAAGATATCTCCAAGCGCTACGATAAGCCCTTGCAGGACGGACAAGGTAGCAAACAAAAGATATTTGCCCAGGTACTCTTCATGCGAGGTAAAGCTGAAATCCGCCGGATTGAACTTGACGGTGAGCAGAGACGTCAGCAGCAGACAACCGACCCACAAGCTCAGCGTCGTATAGAAAGGAGTCATACCCGCTCCATAGTTCGAGATCGGGAATAGCGGGTGCGTGCTCATCGTCACCGGAAGAGCAAGGAAGTTGTTGTCTGCGATGCCCCGGTTTTTCAACAGCTTGATCATGTCCTTGACATCAACCGTGCTGTCGATTTTTTGGAAGACCGCCGTTAGGTCACTCAGGCGCTGCTGAAGGTCCGGCACGCGCTCTTTGAAATTCCGGATATCGTCCACCGCCACTTTGCCCCCGGATGCCATGCCTGCCATCAAGTCCTTCGCCGCGGCCAAATCCTCCTGCGTGTTGCCAAGTATCACGTTCACATCGGCGAAAAGGCTCGAGCCTTTTTGCAAATAGGATTCCGTTTTCGGAAGCAGGGTTTGGTCAAGCTCAAGTGACAGTTTGCCGATACTTCCCGCAAGAGCAAAGTTCATCCGGGCCAGATCCGGCAGCAACTTCTCCAGGTTTTGGTTCTGCTCGATATTTTTACGGAGCTCGGCTGTCTTGCCCTTCCACTCCTCCAGCCTTTGAGCCAGGCTTTTCAAGTCCTTGCTAAGCTGAAACGAGCCTTTCGCGGAGGATTGAGCCAACGAATTTGCATTTTTCAGAAGTCGGTTTATCATGTTGCTAATCGAGTCGATGCTTTTGGACAGCTTGCCGTCCACATTGGCCTTTTTATAGGCCAGCGTCGTACTTAAGTTTCTGGTAAACGAGCTGATCCCGGAAGACAGCTGCCGTATGTTTTCCAGATTGTCGCGGAGACGGGCAAACGTCCGGATGTTCAAGGCTTCATCGATTGGAGCAAGCAGCTCATTGACGGCGGTCTGGAATTTGGTGATTTTATCCAAAATCCGGTCATTGATCGGCTGCAGCTTCTTTAAAATCTTCTCAGCCGCACCAACATCCTTGATATTCGCTTTTAAATCCGTCAGCAGCCCCCGGAACAAGTTCAGCTCCATTGCGATATCGGACGCTAATTCGAGGGTTTCTTTGGGCAGGGTTACGCCCGCTTTTTCCAACGTTTCCGAAGAATCCTTCACCCGCTGCTGCAGCTGATCGAGATCTGTGACGGCATTATCAAGCTGAGTGAGCACCTCCGGTTTGTACAACGTCAGTTGTTCGTTCACGTCCTCGGTCGTCTCGGCTAACTTGTTAAAAATCGTCTGGAGCAGATACAGATTCTCTTTTACATCCGGCGCGATTTCTTTAATGTTGCCGCTGGCTGTGTACATATCCTTGCTTAGTCCGTCGTTCAGCTCGATGAGTTTGCCGAGCGTATCCTGAACCGCAGGCACATGATCCGCCGTCTTATTCAGCTGGGTAAACCCGTTCTCCGCCCGATTCAGCATCTCATCCAAATTTTGATTCAGCTTCGGCACATTTTCATTCAGGACGTAGAGCAAATTTTTGTATTTTTCGATTTGCGGGTACCGCTGATCCAGCTCGGCGCCGGCTTGATTCAATGTTTCGAACACTTTCTCCGTCACCGTCTTGACAAAGGTGGTGCTGATCTCCCGCTGGATCGTCGAGGCGCCGGCATCCGTCATTTTCGAGGCGATGGCATTCTCTTTTTCATTAACGTAATATTCCAGATCGGGCTTGACCGGCTGGTCGCTAAGCATCGTGCTCATTTTCAGCGAAAAATCGTCGGGAATCACAATGGTGGCATACACCTCGCCATTTTCCGCCTTGGATATGCCCTCGTCTTTCGTATTATAGAAGGTCCAGCCGAGCTTCTCGTTCTTCTTCAGCGAGTGAACGATTTCGTCCCCGATGTTAAAGGTGAGCCCTTTGAGCGTGCCGCCGGTGTCGTTATTGACGACCCCGACCTTGATGCCCTTCGTATTGGCGTAGGGGTCCCAGGAGGCATAAATGTTAATCCAAGCGTAAAGCGACGGCAGCATAATGAGCCCGCAGACCACCGTCAAGGTGACCCAATTCGTAACAATACGCCGGATATCGTGAGTATATATGCGCAAAACTGTTCGTAGAGAAACTTTTCGCATCGTATTCAGTACCTTTCATTGTGCCGGGAGAACAAGGCTCCTTAGATTTTAGGTATAAAATATTATACAACATTCCAGGCGCATTTGAAGCGATATAATTTAGGGAAAATCCCCGCGCCGCCATTAATTTCTTCAAGCAAAAAAACGACAACCTCGAAAGGCTGGCGTTCGTATCCGAAAATGGGTTTACATCGGTTTCAAGGCGTGAATCTCTTCTTCCGTTAATCCGGTCGCTTTAACAATCAATTGAATATCGAGGCCCATCGACAGCATGTTTTTGGCGACTTCAATTTTTCCTTCCGTTTTTCCTTCTAATAATCCTTGCGCTTTTCCTTCCGTCTTCGCTCCTTCAATCATCGAAGCTTCGTCGTGCAAATATTTTTGCCTCGCTTCGTACAGTCTGCGGGCCTCGGCGTCCTGACTCAGGAATTCGAGCGTCGTCATCGCCTTCTTCAATGTCGGTTCGTTCATGACCAGCACCTCCCAGTTGGATTTATCTGCGCCTTTCAGGAACAACAGCCAGTTGACCAGGCCGCCTTCCAACGGAACAGCGTGATCGTCAAGCTTCGGCAGCTCGATAAAGTGCACCTCGATGTCGTCGATCAGGGGAATGAGCGTATGATCCTCCCGCAGGTGAAAGACGCTGTGGTAACGGTCGTTGGGCAGGAATGAAAAGTTTAAAAATATTGATCGTGACGCACTTCTTCAAGGCTTTGTAGGTTTGCCCCTCTTGAAGCTGATTGGAATAACGTTTTCCCCAATAGTACAAGGTGCGCTTTTCGTTGTCATATTTGTTGAACAGCTGCATTTCGACATTAATCAGCTTGCCCTCGGCAGTTTTGGCCCAAATGTCGAAAATGGATTGCTTGTCGTATGGAGCGTCTTTCTCGGTATAAGGATTGAGCAGCACGATCTCGGTCAGCGGCGGTTCGCCCGCCTCCATGAATGTATGATTCAAAAAGGCCAGCAGTACATCTTTATTCTCTTCGCTGCCGAAAATTCGTTTGAACACAAAGTCGTTCCGCGGGTCCAGCAGTTCCGTCATTCGGATCATCTCCAATCACTAACATTATACCACGCTGCGATTTCGTTAGACACAGGATTTAGAAGGATGGAAAGTCGGCCTCGCTCTTTTTGTACCTTGGCAGCATACACTGCTCCTATGGGAGGGGTAGAGCGGGTATGCCGTCAAAATCGATCATTCGCGCAGGCTTTGTCATCTTCGACGATGCGGGCAGGGTTCTTCTGGTGCGTCATGCGGACGGGAAAAGGAAATGGGGGCTGCCGGGGGGCCGGCAAAGGGAAGGAGAGGCGGCATGGGAAACCGCTATCCGCGAATGTCAGGAAGAAATCCAGGTAGCGATGCATCCTGCCGATTTTACGCTGTCGGGCATCTATTATTTATCCGGGCGAAATGCCTATATTTTTGACTTTAAAGTAACGGAATGGGAGGGGACGCCCGTACCGGATGGGAAAGAAATCACCGAAGTCGGATTTTTTTCATTAGATCATCTCCCTTCGCCCTTATCCAAATTTACCTTGCTAAGGATAAAAGATGCCGCTCGAAATCAAGGGAACGTGATCTTACGAAAATAGCGCGTCAAATCCTAACTTTATTTCCGGCAACAAACTTGTCTTTTGGATCTAATTATGGTAAGTTAAAGTTAATCATAAATTTGACCTGTTAATTCACATATTGTAAAGGGTTATCATTTGTGTGATGGAGCCTTTTTCAATATGTGAATTTTTTATTTCTTTAATGGGTAAAAAAGACATGTTAAATCAAATCTTGGAGGTAATACGATGCAAACAGGTACAGTAAAATGGTTTAATGCTGACAAGGGTTTTGGCTTTATCGAAATGGAAGGCGGCGGCGACGTATTCGTGCATTTCAGCGCGATCACAGGTGATGGCTTCAAATCGTTGGATGAAGGCCAGCGTGTCCAATTCAATGTGGTACAAGGCAACCGCGGACCGCAAGCCGAAAATGTTGTAAAGCTGTAATGTAAGTCCAAGCAAACTGCCCCTAACTTGTGTTGAGGGCAGTTTTTTTAGGATCAAGGGTTTTTAAATCAAGGGAGGGGTTAACTGTGAATTTTCAAAAGAAATCGTTAGAGGGTATCCCTGAGGAAAACACGACGATCTGGTCTTGCAGCAAGGAAGGATGTAAGGGGTGGATGCGGGACAACTTTGCGTTCGAGGATATGCCGCTATGCCGGCAGTGCCATTCCCCAATGGTTCGTAGTGTGAAGATGCTGCCCTTGCTGGTCAATCCGAATGGCGACCTGAAGTCGCTCAAGAAAGGCATACAAATCTCGTAGCCCGTGCCCGCATATCCATGCACAAGCGCTCCTCAAGATCTGAACGGTCACGGTTCCCTTTCCCATCGTTTTAAGAGCAAGGACGACCTTTTTTAGGTGGTCCTTGTTTCCTTTGCGCTCATCTATTAGCGGTTGTTTTGGGAAGAACGAACAGCGGTATAACCGAAAGCTGACAGCATGCAAAAAAGCTGCTGACAATGGCTGTCAGCAGCGGTACTCACCGCCCTTTAAGGCCGGCTGAAATTATAGAACCGACTCGTCCGGCTGATCCAGACGGTACAAATTCCGATAGCGCGGATAGCGCTCGATTAACTCCACGTGCGTGCCTCTCATTTCGACGCGGCCGTTTTCCATAAATATAATTTCGTCCATCTGCTCGGCCCCGACGAGATGGTGCGTAACCCATATCAAGGATTTGTCCCGCAGCGTATCGAACATCGTAGCCAGCAGATCCCGTTCGGTCCGGGGATCGAGTCCGACCGTCGGCTCGTCCAGCAGCACGACCGGAGTGTCCTGCAGCAGAATGCGCGCAAGCGCGATCCGCTGGCGCTCGCCGCCCGAAAAGCGCTGTCCCGTTTCGTTCATGGGCGTCCGATAGCCTGCGGGCAGCGATTCGATCAGGGCGTCCAGCTTGACGAGCCTGGCGGCCTGGCGGATGGCCTCGTCCGAGGCTTCGGGCTTCCCGAGACGGATATTGTTCGCCACTGAAGTATCGAACAGGTGCGGGCTCTGGTTCAAGACCGAGATGACGCCGGAAATGCCGTCACCAAGCGAATGTGCCGCCATGCCGTTCATGGCCACTTGGCCTTGCGTGGGGACGAGCGCCCCCTGAACGAGCTTCAGCAACGTCGATTTGCCCGCACCGCTGCGGCCGATAACCGCGATCTTCTTCCCCTGTGGAAGATCCAGCGATACGTGGTCGATTTCCCGGCGGCTTCCGGGCTCGTACTGATAGCACACGTTGTCAACTTGAAGGTGCGCCGCCGTCCAGACCGCCGCACCCTCCCGGTGGGCTGGAGCGCCGCCATCGGCTTGGGCTGCCACGTGCGAGTCGGCCTGCTTGCCAATGGCTGTCAGCCGGTTCAACGATTCCCGGTACTGTGGCAGCTTCTCTACAGCCTCCGAAAGGGGGAGAAACACATCCGCCACCGGGAACACGACGAGCACGAAGGCAGCGATCAAGGTCACGGCAATTTGCTGGTCGGCTGCTTGCTGGCCCGCCCAATAGATCATGGAGACGACCATCAGCCCGACAACCCCGTGGGCGATCGCGTTTCTGCGTCGGGTCCAATCGCTCGTTCGCCGTTCCAGTCTAGCCATTTCCGCTTCGTCGGCTTCGTAGCTTTGAATAAAGCTCGACGCTCTCCCGCTAACGACCCAGTCGTTCATCCCGAGCACCGCATCGGTCAGCTTCTGATACAAGCCACTGCGCTGCCGCTTGATCAGCGTATGGTTCTTCCGCGTGACCGCTAAGGAAGCGGCGGGCAGCAAGAGGCCGAGAATCAACAAATAAACGGCCGTCAGCAGCGCGAACCTTCCGTCAAAGGAGCCCAGCGCCACAACCGACAACATGAACACGATGAAAGCAGCCATGCCTGGAAACACGATGCGCAGATAAACGTTCTGCAGATGCTCGATATCGTCGGCCAGCACGCCGAGCATGTCGCCCGTGCGGAAGCGGGAGCGGATGAACAGCGCCTGCGGCTCAAGGAGCCGGTACAGCCGGACGCGCAGGTGCGAGATCATGCGCAGAATCGTATCGTGTCCGACGAGACGTTCGACATAGTGCACCGCCGCCCGGCTCGTTCCGAAGGTTCGAACCAAGACGATCGGGACATAGACCATTAAGATGTTTTCTGGCCGCAGCGCCGACTTGGAGATAAGATAGCCGGAAGTGAACATCAGGGAAGCGGCGCACCCGGCCGTTAACGCCCCTAATACCACAATCGCCGCAAACCGCCAGTAAAAGGCCCGCGACTCCGGGCGTAGCCAAGCTTCCCGCTTCATGATATCCCCTCCCGCTGTGATGTGATCAATTCGTAGTAGATTCCTTTGTTCGCCAGCAGTTCCTCGTGCGTGCCGGTTTCCGCGACACGTCCTTGATCCAAGACGATGATCCAGTCCATATCCGGCATCCAATGCAAGCGGTGCGTCGCCAGAAACACCAGCTTATTCTTGAACAAGGAAAGCATCGTCTCTTTCAGCTCGTACTCTGTCTCGATGTCCAGATGAGCGGTTGGCTCGTCGAGCAGCATGACCGGCCGCCGGCTTAGAAAAGCGCGGGCCAGGACGACGCGCTGCTCTTGCCCGCCGCTCAGCGGCCGACCGCCATTGCCCACGATTTCTCCGCTGCCGCCGGGCAGGTCGGCGACGAGCCCGGCAAGTCCGGCAGCGGCAATCGCGCGGTCGACTTCTTCCTGCGGCGCTTCCGGAGCGTAGAAGCGGACATTGTCCGCCAAGGAGCCGTGGAACAAATACGGATGCTGCGGAATGTACGTCGTTTGGCTAAGCCAGGCCTCCGCATGCATGGAGCTAGCCTTGAACCCGTCAAGCTCGATATTTCCGGACGTCGGATGCAGAAACCCGCCCAGCACGTCGATCAGCGTTGACTTCCCTGCGCCGCTCTCGCCGACGATGCCGATTTTGCGCAAGCCCCGGATTCGCACGGACACGTTCTGCAGCGATGACGGTCCTTCCGGCTCATGCTGCACCTGAATCCGGGAAAGCGTCAGCTCGCTGTCTCTGCTCCAGACGAACGAGGCCGGCAGCGTAGGCGCGGCTTTTGTCCCGGACGGCCGGTCCAGAATCGCCCGGATCGCCTCTCCGGCTTCTTTGCCGTTCAAGGTGGCATGATAATCGGCCCCCGCCAAGCGGACGGGGAGGAAATACTCCGGCGCCAAAATGAGTACGGTGAGCCCCGTCACCAACATGAAGTCGCCGCTCACCAGCCGCAGCCCCAAGCTGACGGCCACCGAGGCGACGGACAGCATGGTGAAGAAATCGAGCGCAAACGACGACAAGAACGCCACGCGCAGGGTACGCATGGTCGCCGAGCGGTATTTGTCGCTCACCCGCCCGATCGTCTCGCTGTGCGAGCGGCTGCGACCGAGCACCTTCAGCGTCTCCAGCCCGCGAAGCGAATCGACAAAATGATTCGACAAGACGCGGTAGGACTGCCACTGCTGCTGCATTTGCTTGCGCGCGGCAAGTCCGATCAAGATCATGAACGCGATGAGAATCGGCATCGTTACGAGCAGAATGACGCCCGACACGACATCGAGCCAGAACACGTACGCCAGCACAATAACGGGAGTAACCGCCGCGGAGGGCATGCGGGGAATCGTCAGCTCCAGAAAAGTGCGGAACCGCGAGATGCCGTCCAGCGCCAGCGTGACCAAATTGCCTGTGCCCTCCGTTTTGGCGAACCTTGGCCCGGGCTCGAACAGCTTCTCCATCAATTGCTTGCGCAAGCTCGCGCCCGTCTTCTCGGCATAGCGATAGGCGATCTTTTGTTGAACGAGTCCCGCCGCCTGACGGAGCAGAAATGCGAGCAGAAACCGCAGCGCGGTCCCCGTCAACTCCTGCAGCGGTTTCCCGGCAAACAGGGCGGAGACGACCTCCGCCAGCCATGCCGCCTGACCTAAGATGGCGGCGCTCTGCACCAAGGTCAGCAAGGTGATGATGACGAGAACCGGTTTAATGCCTTGATAACCGAGCAGCGCCTTTCCCATGCTAGTACTCCAAGTGCTGCTTTTCGTGCACGCGCTTGTGGAAGACGAAGTAGCTCCAGATTTGATAGCCAAGCACGAAAGGAAGCAGGCTTAAAGCCGCATAGGTCATCACTTTAAGCGAATAAGGACCGGAAGCGGCATTGTGGATCGTCAGGTTGAACGCGCTGTCGATGGAGCTGATCATCACCCTCGGAAACAGTCCGATGAACACGGAAACGATCGCCAGAGCGATCACGGCTCCCGTCATGCCGAACGCCCAGCCGTCCTTTTTCTTGGCGTTGAAGGCTCCGGCGAGGATGAAGGCGGCTACTCCGGCAGCGGCCATGACTGTCAAAATGCCGCCACGAACCTGGAATATGTCCGTCATCGCGTAAGTCATCGCTCCAAATACCGCTAGCAGCCCCGCGAGCGGGATCAGCAGCCGGCCGCCCAGCGTGCGGGCCCGCTCCTGTAAGTCTCCCGTCGTCCGCAGCGTCGTAAACATCAGGCCGTGCACGAGGCACAGCACCGTGACCGTCACTCCGCCGATGACGCTGTAGACGTTCACGATGTCGAACAATCCGGCGCGCATTTCCATCTGCCCGTCGATCGGCAAGCCTTTCAGCAGGCCGGCGAAGACGACCCCGAACAGGAACGGAGGCAGCAGACTGCCCATGAAGATGACGCCGTCCCAGGTCTGCTTCCAGCGCCGGCTGTCGACCTTGCCGCGAAACTCGAAGGCGACGCCCCGGCCGATCAAGGCCAGCAGAAGAACAACAAGCGGTGTGTTGAAGCCGCTGAACAGCGTGGCGTACCAGTTCGGGAAAGCCGCGAACATCGCGCCGCCCGCCGTCAGCAGCCAGACCTCGTTCGCATCCCAGAACGGACCGATCGAATTAATGAGTACCCGGCGCTGTCCGTCGGTTTTACCCAGCAGCGACGCAGACATGCCGACCCCGAAATCGAAGCCCTCCAGAAAGAAGAAGCCGACGAACAAAACCGCCACAAGAATAAACCAAAGCTCATTTAGAGAAAGCATGTTGTCCCTCCCTGTCGAATGGATCGTCCGCATGTGCGTTTTCGGCATGCTCGACGGCATTCGGCCCTTTTTTGATCACTCGAATGAATAAGTAGACCATGACAATGGCGAGCACCGTATAGGCGCCGGTGAACGAGATCAGCGAGAACAGCACCTGCCCGGCGCTGACGCTTGGGGATACCCCGTCCTCGGTGCGCATAAGCCCGAATACGGCCCACGGCTGACGGCCGATCTCCGTCATAATCCAGCCCGAGGTGTTGGCGATGAACGGCATGGAGATGCCCCACACCATCGCGTGCAGGAACCACTTGCCCGCTTGCTCCAGCTTCTTGCGGGCCGCGAGATAGCTTCCGTACAGGCCCAGCAAAATCATCACCGTGCCGGCGGCTACCATAATGCGGAAGCTCCAGAACGTTGTGCGCACCGGCGGAATGTAGTTGCCCGGACCGTACTTTTGCTCGTATTCCGCTTGAAGGTCTTTCATCCCCGGCACGCTGCCGGAAAATTTGCTGTACGACAAATAGCTGAGCAGATACGGCACTTTGATTTCCATTGTATTTTGCTGCTTCACCGGATCGATGAACGCCGAGACCGTCCAAGGCGCGGGATCGCTGCTTGTCTCCCACAGACCTTCGCTGGCCGCCATTTTCATCGGCTGGGTGGCAACCAGGTACTGCGCCTGTTGGTGGCCGAACAACGCGACGGCGACGGAAGAGATCAGTCCGATCACGATCGCGAGTTGAAACGATTGTTTGAAAAATGGCACGTCTTGGCGTTTTAGCAGCTTCCAGGCGCTGATCCCGGCCACCAGGAAGGCGCCGGTTAGAAAAGCGCCGAACACCGTATGCGGGAACTCCCACCACAGCTGGCCGTTCGCGATCAGAGCGAGGAAGTCGTTCATTTCCGCCCTGCCGTTATTGACCGTGAAGCCTACCGGACGCTGCATGAAAGAGTTGGCCGCGAGAATCCAGAACGCCGACAATATGGTGCCGATGGACACCAGCCAGATGCAGGCCAGGTGAACCTTCTTCGACAGCCGCTCCCATCCGAAGATCCATAAGCCGATGAACGTCGATTCCATGAAGAACGCCAGCAAAGCCTCGATGGCCAGCGGAGCGCCGAAGACGTCCCCGACAAACCGCGAATAACTCGACCAGTTCATACCGAACTGAAATTCCTGCAAAATCCCGGTGACCACGCCGACGGCGAAATTGATCAGAAACAATTTGCCCCAGAATTTGGCCATCCGTTTATATTCTTCCCGGCCTTTGACTACGTACATCGTCTCCATAATCGCAATCATCAGCGCTAATCCGATCGAGATGGGCACGAAAATAAAGTGAAAAATCGTCGTTGCGGAAAACTGTATGCGCGAGAGCATCACTACATCCATGGGATTCCTATTCCACCTTTCTCCTGAACCTGTTGTTTTGGCAAACCGTCACGGATTGTTGTGAGGATTGTCATGGTTATCTCTATTGTGAGGAAAGCTTGTCCCGGAAAATATGACTTAAATCACAGCAACCCCGGGATTTTGTTTGTGAAAATCCGAACTTTTGAACTATTTTGGAACATTTCACGATTCATTTTCAGACATGCTATAATTTAGAGATCGAAGCGCAGGAACGGCAGCAGGAGGTGGGAACGAATGATTGGAAGCGTATACCGGAGATATATCAAAAACAACTTATTTATGAAGCTGCTGCTTTCGTTTGCCCTTTTCATCATTCTGACCATTATTACGCTCTCGTACCTGATGGTTCACGTGATGTCGCAATCTGTCGTACAGCGGGAGATGGACAACCAGAAGAAGGCGATGGAAAGCGTCAACGCGTTTTTGAGTGAAAAATACGAGTCGGTGCAATCGATGGTGCTTGGCGTATACCGCGATCCAAGGCTGGCTGCCGACATTTCATATTTCCTGCAGCATGATTTTCGGGATTACATTGAGCACGGATTGAACCGATATTATGAAGAAGATGTCGCTCCGTACGGCCTGTCCTATTTTGCCAACCGGCTTGAGGACGATCCGGATATCCGGAATCTGATGCTGTACAGCGCGGAGAAGCAGTCCTTGTATGTGTACAACCGGCAAAAATCGGCGAAGCTTCATGTGACCAATGCCGTCCGTTCGTATGTTCCGGACGCGATGGCGTTGGACAACAAGAACGTCTCCGTGCCGAATCCATGGATCCGCAAAGAAATCGATCAATGGAACCCCCGGCTGTTTGCCGTTCGGGCTGCCATGAACGACAAAAACTCGCTGAAATATATCGGTCAGCTTTTGATTTATTTTGATTCCGACGGTATTTGGAAGTCGCTGGCCAGCTACAAAGAGACGCTCAGGGGGACGATTCTCGTGCTGACCCCGGACGGGCAGGTCATTTTCGATTCCTCGGGTACGTATTACGGCAAACCTTATCCCTACATGAATCAAATTCAACAGGAGACGGGCATGCTGGAGCAGGAATCGTATATTACGACGCTGGCGCAAAACCAGGCGGGCTACGTCGTGGTCGGCGCGATTCCGAAGCAAGAGGTCGCAGCCGCTTCCCAAGGCTGGAAACGGACGATCCTCATCGCCAGCGTGCTGGGAATTCTGATCGCCATTCTGTTTCCGTCACTCGTCGTGATCAATTTCGCCAAGCGGACGAACAAAATTATCCGGTTTATGAAAAAGGTAGAGACCGGGGACCTGACCTCGCGCATCATCGAGCCGAAAGAAGACGAGCTGGGCCAAATTTCCCGCAGCTTCAACGATATGCTGGACGAGCTGAACCGCTATATCGAGCGGGTGTATAAAGCGGAAATCCGGCAAAAGCAGACGGAGTTCGTCGCGCTTCAGGCGAGGGTCAATCCGCATTTTCTGTACAACACGCTCGAAGTGATCCGGATGCGGGCCATCTCCCAAGGCGCGCATGACGTAGGCGAGATGATCTTCAGCCTGTCGGCGCTGTTCCGCAACGTGGTGCAGCAGAAGGCCGTCTATACGCTCAAGGACGAGCTGGAGGCGTGCCGCTTGTATTTGGAGCTGTTCCGCATCCGGTATAAAGACAGGTTCACTTACGTCATCGAATGCGACCGGGAGCTGTATGGGATTCCCGTCGTCAAAATGTTTCTCCAGCCGATTATCGAAAACTACATCGTTCACGGCATTGAGGCGGACCGGGATGATAACCGCACTGTCATCCGGTTCTCTAGGGAGAACGGGACGATTCGCGTTAAGGTGGAGGACAACGGCAGAGGGATCGAGCCGCAGCGGCTCAAGGAGATCAAGGAAGCGCTCGGAGCGCCTGAAGAGATCGGCGGTTCGTTTGGACTGCGGGTCGTCCACGAGCGGCTCAAGCTGCTGCATGGAAGCAGGGCCGGGATGGAGCTGAATAGCAAGCCCGGGGTCGGTACGACCGTGATTGTATGGTTCCCGGAAAAGGAAGGAGCAGGCGAATCCGATGTATAGAGTGTTTTTGGCGGATGACGAGCCTTTCATTATTGAAGGGCTGTACGATATTATCGACTGGGCCGCGTTGGGGCTGGAAATCGTCGGTCACGCGGGGAACGGGCAAAAGGCCCTGGACGCCTTGAAGCGCACGCCTGCCGACATTCTGATTACGGATATCTCGATGCCGGTTATGACGGGACTGGAGCTTATCCGCGCCGTCCGTGAATGGAATCCGGGTCTGAAGGTCATCATTCTGAGCGGCTTTAATGAGTTCGATTATTTGAAGGAAGGCATGCGGCTTGGGATCGAAAACTATTTGCTCAAGCCGATCGACGTGCAGGAGCTTCGCTCCACGCTGATCACGACGACGGACAAACTAAACGCAGCGCAGGCTGAGCGCGTCTTGGGCGAACAGGACATGCGCATTCTGAAGGAGCACATTATGCACCGGTGGCTGACCGGCCAGATCGCGCCGAACGAATTCGACGAACGAGCCGAACTGCTGCAATTGCAGTTGAACCGTCCCTATGTGCTAGTGGCGCTCGTTCGTTTTCCTGAGGGAGACGCAGGCGACGCCGACCTTGTAGCGGAACAGAGGCTGCCGGGCTTGTCGGTCATTCCGTTTCATAATATGGACGGCGAGCTGGTCGTCGTCTTTACGCTGGACGAGCCGACGGAGGGCAAACGCGCCGCGCTGGAGATGCTGGCCCGGACGAAGGTCGATTTCGCCGCGGCTTCCCGGTCTTGCCGCATATCGCTTGGCAGCGTGGAGCGGCTGCCTTACGAGGCGGCGCAAAGCTATGCCCATGCGAAGAAGGCACAGGAGTTCTTTCTACTTTACCCCGATCGCGACATTCTGGATTACGAGGAAATCGCCGTTTCCGGCGAGACGGCCGGTCTCGATTTTCCTCTCGAATGGACGGAATATTCCAAGCTTATTTTGGCCAAAGATAAAGATAGCTTGCTAGCCCACATCGATCAGGATTACGAATGGCTCCTGACGCAGGAGGGCATGACGCCAGCCCGGCTCCAGCAAATCTCCGTCGAACTGATGATCCGGTTCAAGATGGAGCTGAAAGCGATCAAACATACGGATTCGTCGGAGCTGTATCAGGAAGCCTTCGGCCGTGTGCTGCATGCGGGAACGGTGGACCGGATGGCCGAGGCCGTGAAGACGGTGGCCGGCTTAACCGTCGATTCGTTAATTCAGGACGTCCGCAGCCCCGTCATTCAGCAGGTGCTGAAGCTGATTCACGACAGCTACGCCGAAGAGCTGTCGCTGAAGACGCTCAGCGGGCAATTCAATATTCATCCGGTGTATCTCGGCCATCTGTTCCATAAGGAAACGGGCGAGAACTTTACGGAATACATCAACAAGTACCGCATCGAGAAGGCGAAGACGATGTTGAAGGAGACGCATCTGAAAGTTCAGGAAATCGCCAAAACCGTCGGGTATTGGGAAACCAGTTATTTCTACAAACAATTCAAAAAATATGTCGGGATTTCCCCGACGGATTTCAAAGGGCTGCTGTGAAGGGTGAAAACCGGCAGACCCTTTCTTTATTTTGTACAGCATACCTTTAGTTTCTTGCCTATTTGTAAATGCTTTCTTGAGTTAATGTAAAGGTAGCCATTGAAACGATTCAACGGCTGCTTGAAAGAAAAAGGGAGGTATCTGCGAACATGAAAATGAAAAAAAGAAGCCTGTTTGCCGGACTCGCGCTCATGCTGTCGGCTTCGGTCGTCTTGACCGCATGCGGAGGCAGCAAGGACAGCGCGCAGGACGCAGGAGGCGCCGCGGGCAAACCTGTTGAACTGAATTGGTATACGATTGGCACGCCTCAAAAGGACGTTGACCGGGTCATGGAAGAGGTCAGCAAATATACGAAAGAAAAAATCGGCGTTACCGTCAAAATGAACATGATCGACTTTGGCGATTACTCGCAAAAAATGCAGGTTATGACCGCTTCCGGTTCGCCGATGGATATTATGTTCACGTCTTCCTGGGCGTTCGACTACGTTCAGAACGCAAGAAAAGGCGCGTTTATGAAGATCGACGATCTGCTTGAGAAACAAGGCAAAGGCATCAAGGACCTGCTTGATCCCGCCTTCTTAAGCGGTTCCAAGGTCGACGGCCACAACTACGGCATTCCGGCCAACAAAGAGCTGCCGGCGCAAGAGGTATGGCGCTTCAACAAACAGCTGCTCGACAAGTACAACCTCGATATCAAGAACGTGAACTCGCTGGAAAGCCTGGAGCCGCTCTTGAAAACGATTAAAGAAAAAGAGCCGGGCGTCATTCCGTTCTCCGTCGACAAAAACTACGGCGTATTCGTACCGTACGACTACGTGATCGAGAAAATGCCGATGGCGGTCAAAGTCGACAACCAAGACTACAAGGTCGTCAACGTTCTGGAAACGCCAGAGATGAAGCAAACGCTCCAAACGATGCACAAATATTATAAAGCTGGCTACATTCCTACGGAAGCGGCAACGATGGTTTCCTCGACGGACGTACAAAAAACCGGTAAATGGTTTACAGATAAAGCAACGACGCAGCCGTTCGCGGACAACCTGTGGTCTGCCAGTTACGGTTACCCGGTCGTATCCACACCGGCCAGCCCGGCTTACATTTACAACTGGTCCGTTATGGGCTCGATGCAGGCGATCTCGGCGAACTCCAAAAATCCGGAGAAAGCAATGGAGTTCCTGAACCTGCTGAACACCGATCCGGTATTGCGCAACATGGTCGACTCCGGGATCGAAGGCGTGCACTACAAAAAAGTCGGCGACAACGTGATGGAGAACCTGCCGGAATCGAAAAACTACGATATGCCGACATTCTCGCTGGGTAACCTGATGATCACGTACCTGAACCCGACCGATCCGAAGGACAAATGGGAAGGCTTCAAAAAATTCAACAGCACCGGTAAACCTGCCGCGCTGCTTGGCTTCAACTTCGACCCGTCCAAAGTGACGAGCGAAATCGCTGCGGTACAGAACGTCAAAGAAGAATTCTGGGCGCCGCTGATGACCGGTACGGTCGATCCGGAACAAATTATTCCGCAGGCCAACCAAAAGCTGAAAGCTGCCGGCCTCGACAAAATCATGGAAGAAGCGCAGCGTCAAATCGATGCATGGAAAGCAACCAAAAAATAATAAAGCTTCTTAATATAAAGCAACAGAGCTTCTTGACCGAAGCTTTCTCGGGTGAACGATAAGAACGGGGCACAGGGCGAATGGCATTCATTCGCCCCGTCTCTTTGAACGCGAGGGGTGATGAATGTGAAGGGTGTGCTTAAGGATATCAGCCGGAACAAAGCCATGCTCATCATGGTGCTTCCCGCCACGATCTGGTTTCTTTTCTTCTCTTACCTGCCGATGGCCGGGACGATTATCGCTTTTAAAGAATACCGGTACCACCGTGACGGGTTCCTGGCCAGCATTATAAACAGCAAGTGGGTCGGGCTCAAAAACTTCGAATTTCTGTTCAGCACGAAGGACGCTTTTCTCATTACGAAGAATACGCTGCTGTATAACGCCGTATTCATCGTAATTGGCCTGGTGTTGGCCGTCGGGCTGGCGATCATCTTGGCGGAGATCGCCAACAAGAAGCTGGCCAAGCTGTATCAGACGGGGATGTTCCTGCCCTATTTCTTGTCTTGGGTTATTGTCGGATATTTCGTATTCAGCTTCCTCAGCTTCGACAAAGGCATGATCAACCAAATCGCCAAAGCGTTCGGGCTCACCGCCACGCAGTGGTATAACGATCCGACGTATTGGCCGCTTATTTTGACGCTCGTCTATTTGTGGAAAACGATCGGCTACAACAGCGTCGTGTACTTGGCGGCCATCATGGGGATTGACAAGTCGCTGTACGAGGCGGCCATGATCGACGGAGCGAACAAATGGCAGCAGATCCGCCATATTACGGTGCCAATGCTGACGCCTCTGATTACCATTCTGACGCTGCTTGCGATCGGACGTATTTTTTATGCGGATTTCGGGCTGTTCTATCAAGTACCGCGCAATTCGGGTACGCTGTTCTCGGTTACCAACGTCATCGATACGTACGTATACCGCGGCTTGAAATTTACCGGGGAAATCGGCATGTCCAGCGCGGCCGGTCTGTATCAGTCGTTCGTCGGTTTCGTGCTCGTCATTACCTCCAATGCCATTGTTCGCAGATTCAATAAAGACAACGCATTGTATTAATCCACATGGAAAAAGGAGGGGATGACCATGTCTGCGCGAACGATGAAACGAAGCCGGGATTTTCATCATTTGTCTCCGGCTTGGAACGTGATTTTCAACCTGATTGCCGGCATTTTGGCTATTGCGTGCGTGTTTCCTTTCGTGTTCGTTACGATCATTTCGTTTACGGACGAAGGGACGCTGGCGCGCAACGGTTACCGGATCATTCCGGAAAAATGGAGTCTGGAAGCTTACCGCTATGTGTTTAAAGCCGGGGATCAGCTGCTGCAGTCCTACGGTGTCACCATTGCCGTTACCGTGATCGGTACGGTGCTCAGCATGATTATGATTGCGCTGTTCTCGTACGCGATCTCGCGCAAAAGCTTCAAATACCGCAATTTCTTCTCGTTTTTCGCTTTCTTTACGATGCTGTTCAACGGCGGGCTTGTCCCGACTTATATTGTCGTCACGCAGCTGCTTGGGCTGAAGGACTCCATCTGGGGGCTCATTTTGCCGCTGGCCGTGAACGCCTTCTACATCATGATTATGCGGACGTTCTTCTCTACGAGCGTACCGGATGCCATTATCGAATCGGGAAAAATCGACGGTGCGGGCGAATTCGGGATTTTCTTCCGCCTGGTTCTGCCCCTATCGCTTCCGGGTCTCGCGACGATCGGCTTGTTCAGCACCCTCGGGTACTGGAACGACTGGTTCAACGCGCTGCTCTATATTGACAAGCCGAGCTTGGTGCCGCTGCAATCCATGCTGATGCGGATCGAGACGAGCATGCAGTTTATTTTGCAAAATACGAGCAACCCGTCGATGGGCGTAGCCGTACTGCAATCGCTGCCGCAGGATACGTCGCGGATGGCGATGGTCGTTCTGGCGACGGGGCCGATTGTGTTCGCGTACCCGTTCTTCCAACGGTATTTTATTCAAGGGTTGACGGTAGGAGCTGTGAAGGAGTAAGGAAGTTTAGGGAATCGGGTGTACGTGAGGAGCGGCGATGGGCGGTGGCGGTAGGGTATCCACTTCCGGTCGCTGTGGTCCTCGGGAAATTTGGATTGGAAGCCGCTGGGTAGCGGAGATTTCCCGAGGACCAAGGCGAACGCTATCGCTCCTCAAGTGGATACCCCACCGCCGTGCTACTGCGGCCGCATAAGTTACGTAACCATTCCCCCAAAAACATTCCTTTCTCCTTCGGTGAGTAGTAGAAAAAATGGAGGTTGACGGACGAGATGGAACAATTCAGATTACCTAAAATTCCAATTCCTGCGATGGAGCTGCCGCGGGCGGTGCAGGACGTGCTGGCGGAAGCGGAGGTCAAGCTGGCTCACCGACCCAAGCTGCTGCAATTGTTTAAAAATTGCTTCCCGAACACGCTGGCGACGACGACAAAACGGATGGAAGACGGAACGACGTTCGTGATTACCGGAGATATTCCGGCGATGTGGCTGCGCGATTCCGTAGAGCAAGTGATTCATTACGTGCCGCTGGCGAAGAATGACCCGGATCTGCAGCAATTGATCGCCGGACTGATTAAACGGCACATTCAATATATCCACATCGATCCGTATGCCAACGCCTTCAACGAATCGGCGAACGACTGGCACTGGAACACGACGGACGAGACTGAAATGTCCCCATGGGTGTGGGAGCGCAAATTCGAGCTTGATTCGATCTGCTTCTCGATGCGCTTAGCTTACAAGTACTGGAAGGAAACCGAGCGGACGGATATTTTCGATACGAACTTCAAGTCCGCGATGCGCAAAACGGTCGACCTGTGGAAAACGGAGCAGCGCCACTTCGAGCTGTCGCCGTACCGCTTCACGCGCAATAACGACATGCCGACGGATTCGCTGCGCAACAACGGGCTGGGCATGCCGGTGAACTATACGGGAATGATCTGGTCGGGCTTCCGTTCGAGCGACGACGCCTGCGATTTCCACTACAACATTCCGGCAAACATGTTCGCGGTTGTGACGCTGCGGCAGATGCGAGAGATGGCCGAATGGGTATTCCGCGATCTGGCGTTCGTCGACGAGTTGAAGAAGCTGGAAGCGGATGTCGATCACGGTATTCAGCTGTACGGCATTTACCGCCATCCGGAGTTCGGTCCGATCTACGCTTACGAGACGGACGGCTTCGGCAACTACTGCCTGATGGACGATGCCGGAACGCCGGGACTGATGTCGATTCCGTATATCGGCTATACGACGCCGGACGACCCGATTTATCAAAATACGAGACGCTTTGCCCTGAGCAAGCAAAATCCGTTCTATTATGAGGGCAAAGTAGCCAAAGGCATCGGCAGCCCGCACACGCCGCCGGATTATATTTGGCACATGGCGCTTTCGATGCAAGGGCTATCGGCGGTAACGAAAGAGGAGAAGCTGGAAATGCTCGCGATGCTGGAGGCGACGGACGCGGATACCGGCTTCATGCATGAAGGCTTTCATGCGGACGACCCGACCGTCTTCACGCGCAGCTGGTTTGCGTGGTCCAACAGCTTGTTCTCGCAGCTTGTATACGAAGCGATGAAGGAAGGGATTGTATGACACGGCCGATCGTCATTTTCTACGATCCGGGCTTTCCGCTCGGCGAAGGGATGCAGGTCGATGCTGGGTTGCTGCACGGTGTAGGGCAGGTCGTCTCGGCGGACCGCTTGGCGGAGGCGCTTAGCTCCGCCGAAGGCGGCTGCTTCGTCAACCTGCATGCGCCGTATTTTCCGAAAGCAGCTTGGCCCGCGATTCTCGGTTTTCTCCGGCAGGGCGGCGGGCTCATTAGCGTCGGAGGCGCGCCGTTCAAGCACCCGGTCCGGGCGGAGAACGGAAGCTGGCATGTGGAAGCCGAGCAAACCGCCTACCATCAGCAGCTTCATATTCATGAAGCGCTCCGGGTCGATGCAGCTCCGGTGGAGAAGCTGGCAGCCACAGCCGACATTCCGCTGCTGGCCGGCAAGGAAGCGCTATTCACGATAGCGGATACGTGGAACCTGGTGCCGCATGTGACGAAGAGCAGCGATTTGCCGCATCAGATGGGCTCTGCCGGACCGATGGACACGCATATATATCCACTGCTGAAAGGCATCTCGGCCGAAGGCCGCGAGGTGGCCGCGCCGGTTGTGCTCTGGGAGCAAACGAAAGGCCCCTTCACCGGAAGCCGCTGGCTGTTCGTCCATTTGCCGCTGACTGCGGCATTCTGGAACGAGGGCGGGACCGAAGCGCTGAAGGAGTGGGTCGCGTTTTGTGCCAAAGGCGTGACCGAGCTGTGGATCAAGCCGAATTACGCTTCTTACGAGCCGGGCGAACGGGCGATGCTTACGCTGCAAACGCAGCGGATCGGGCGCGGGACTGGATCGGGCAACGGGGCTTGGAAATTCTCGGTTTCCCTGGAGCACGAGGCAGGGAAAGCCTCCTGGAAAGACCGCATTGAGGCGGATGTCACGGAGGAGCTGAATATTCACCGCATTTCCGTCCCGCTTGACATTCAGAGCGGCTTTTACCATATCGTCTGTCAGGCGCAAGCGCCGGACGGGGAGACGCGCATCCTGCGTCAAGGCTTCTGGGGCTTCGACGCCAAGCTGCTTGCCGAGGGTGCGCCGGTCAGCTGCGACCGGGATTATTTTGTCAAGGACGGACGTCCGTTCCCGGTTGTCGGGATGACGTACATGACATCGGACGTGGCGCGCAAGTTTTTGTTCCTGCCGAATGCGGCCGTATGGGACCGCGACATGGCGCAGATGAGGAAGGCCGGGATCAACTGGATTCGGACCGGCATCTGGACGGCGTATCGCAACATCATGCAGGTCGACGGGCACGCTTCGGAAGAGGTGCTGCGCTCGATCGACGCCTTCCTGCTTACGGCGAAGAAGCATGATTTGCAGATCACCTTCACGTTCTTTTCGTTTACGCCGGAGCCTTGGGAGGGTCTTAATCCTTACCTCGACCCGCGCAGCGTGGAAGCGCAGAAACGGTTCGTGCGCTCGATCGTCTCGCGGCATCGGGATACGAAGCATGTCGACTGGGACTTAATCAACGAGCCGTCGATGTTCGATCCGCCGCAGATTTTCTCCGACGGCCCGCGGTCGTGCCGCGATCCGTTCGAGCTGGCGGCTTACCGCGAATGGCTGAAGCAGCGGCACGGATCGATCGGCCTGCTGCAAGAGCGCTGGAACATGTCGCCGGAGCAGCTTCCGGACTTTGAAGCGGCCGTACCGCCGGAGCCGGAAGAGATCAACTTCAATGTGCAGGACATGCACCAAGGGAAAAAAGGCACCCGCTGGCTCGACTACGCGTTGTTCTCGATGGAGATGCACAACCGGTGGGCGAAGCAGCTTTATGATACGATCAAGGACATCTGTCCGGACCATCTGGTCGTCGTCGGGCAGGACGAAGCCTTGGGCGCGCAGCGGCCATCGCCGTTCTTCTACGCGGAGGCGTCGGATTACACGACCGTTCACTCGTGGTGGTTGAACGATCATCTGGTCTGGGACGGCATCTTTGCGAAGACGCCGGATAAGCCGAATCTTGTGCAGGAGACCGGCATCATGTACGTGGAGACGCCGGACGGGCGGGCGAAGCGCTCGGAGACGGAGCTGCGCGGCATCCTGGAGCGCAAATACGCTTATGCTTTCTCGACCGGCGGCGCGGGGGCGGTTCATTGGATTTGGAACACCAATTTCTATATGGACAATGCTAACGAATCGCATATCGGGGCGCTGCGGGCGGACGGAACGGAGAAGCCGGAGGCGGACGTTTCCTACGACTTCGGCCGCTTTATGGAAGAGAGCCGGGATTTGTTCCAAGGCCGCAAGCTGGAGGAGGTCGCCGTCGTCTTCCCGTATTCCAATGACTTTTCCAACCGGAAATTGGCGTTCGATGCGACGACCCGTCTGACGCGGATGCTGTCCTACGAGCTGAAAGTTCCTTTCCGCGGAGTCGGGGAGTACCATCTGGATTCACTCGCAGAAGCGCCGGCGAAGCTGATCATCCTGCCGAGCGCACATAATATCGATAGCGAAGCATTTGCGAAGTTGATCGAAATCGTACAGGCTACCGGAGCGACTCTGCTCGTCACCGGCCCTCTCGGGCTGGATGCCTACTGGCAGCCGGCAGAGCGTCTCAAGGAGGCGGTCGGTTCTTACCGTCCGGCCAACGTGCGGCGCGAAGAAATGCTGGAGCTCGACGGCCGCTTGCTGCCCGTCTCGTTCGGACAGCGCCGGATCGCCGAGGTGGCGAAGGAAGTCCGGGCGGACGAAGTCGCAGAGGCGAAGGCCGACAAGCTGATCGACGTTCCGCTCGGTTCGGGGCGGCTCCTCTGGTGCCCGCTGCCGATCGAATTGAACGAGCGTGCCGAGCCGCTCGCGATGCTGTATCAGCACGCATTGACGGTGGCGGGCTTCCGCGCGGAGCTGGAATGGCTTCGCGGCGGAGGATTCCCGGGCGTGTACGGACGGAAGCTCACTTTCCAAGACGGCGCACTGTTCGTCTTCGTGTCCGAATTCGCCTTCGATACCGATGTGGAAGTGAAGGACCCGGCCACGGGCCGCCGGTATTCGTTTGTGTTGGAGAAAGAGCGTTCGGTGCTCTTCGCGGTCGACCGGGAAGGCCGCTTGAAGTCCGTGTATCGGCCGAAGGAAGTTCATATCCAAGTGACCGGAGAGTAGTCCGGGGAGGAGGCGTCACAAGCCATGAGCAAAAAAAGAACCGCGCATATTATTTCCCATACGCACTGGGACCGGGAATGGTATTTGCCCTACGAAAAGCATCATATGCTGCTGATCCAGCTGATGGACACGCTGCTTCATACGCTTGAGCGCGATCCGGAATTCAAGAGCTTTTATCTGGACGGCCAGACGATTATTTTGGAAGACTATCTCCAGGTTCGGCCGGAAAAGAAGGAGCAGCTTGAAGCGTTCATCCGGGAAGGCCGCATTCATATCGGACCTTGGTATATTTTGCAGGACGCGTTCCTGACGAGCAGCGAAGCGAACCTGCGCAACCTGCTGATCGGGCATCAGGACGCAGCGCGGTACGGGACGATCACCAAGGTCGGCTATTTCCCCGACACGTTCGGCAACATGGGGCAGGCGCCGCAAATTTTGCGCCAGGCCGGCATCGACAACGCGATGTTCGGCCGAGGCGTCAAGCCGACGGGCTTCAACAATACCGTGTCCGATTCGGACTACGAATCGTCGTTCTCCGAGCTGCTTTGGGAAGGTCCGGACGGCTCGCGGGTGCTTGGCATTTTGTTCGCGAACTGGTACTGCAACGGGATGGAGGTTCCGACGGACGAGAAGGAAGCGAAGGAGTATTGGGAGCGGAAGCTGGCGGATGCCGAGAAATACGCTTCCACCGGCGAGCTCCTGTTCATGAACGGCTGTGACCACCAGCCGATCCAGCAGGACTTGTCCGAGGCGATCCGCACGGCGCGGAAGCTGTTCCCGGACACCGACTTCGTCCACTCGAACGTGACAGATTACTTGCAAGCCGTGAACCGGTCTGTGGATCGGGAGCTGTCCGTGGTGAAAGGCGAGCTGCGCAGCCAGCGCACGGACGGATGGTCGACACTGGTCAATACCGCGTCCGCCCGCATTTACTTGAAGCAGATGAACCAGCAGGGGCAGGCGCTGCTGGAGAAAGTGGCCGAGCCGCTGGCGTCCTTCGCGTACTTGCTGGGCAAGGAGTATCCGCACCACTTGTTCACGTACGCTTGGAAAACGCTGATGCAAAACCACCCGCACGACAGTATCTGCGGCTGCAGCGTGGATGAGGTACACCGCGAGATGATTACCCGCTTCGACAAAAGCCGTCATGTGACCGAGACCATCGTCGACGATAGCAAACGCGTCATTGCGGAAGCAGTCGATACATCCGTCTTCGTCCGTATGGGCGCGGAGGCGCGCCCGCTCGTCGTCTTCAATACGACGGGCTGGGATCGGACCGGAGTCGTCACCGTCGAGCTGGACGCCGAGCGCTTATACTTCCGCGACGGCTTCCCGCTGGACGAGATGAGCCGCCGCATGCAGGAGTTCGATGTTTCCGGCCGCACGCTGGTCGATGCGGAAGGACGCGCCGTGCCGTTCACGATGCAGGATCTGGGCCTGCAGTTCGGCTACGACCTGCCGGACGACAAGTTTCGTCAGCCGTATATGTGCCGCAGGGTGAGCCTTACCTTCGAGGCGCAGAACGTGCCTGCGCTTGGCCTTGCCGCGTACGCGTGGCTTAAGCCGGCCGACCGGGCTTCGTCACCGGCTGCCGACGCCGCTTCGCTGCTGAACGGCGACCGTGTGATGGAGAACGGCCTGCTTCGCGTCGAGATCGCGGAGGACGGTTCTCTCACCGTGACGGACAAGCAAACGGGCCGTACGTTCCGCGATTTGGGTGTGTACGAGAATACCGGCGATATCGGCAACGAGTATATGTACAAGCAGCCGAACGGCGAGACGACGCTGACGACGAAAGGGCTGAAGGCGGACATCCGCGTCGTCGAGGATACGCCATACCGTGCGACGGTGGAAATCGTGCACGAATGGTCGATTCCGGCTTCGGGCGATGCCGTGTTCGAGCAGGAGAAGCGGGAGCTGGTCTATTTCCCGCACCGCAAAGGGCAGCGCGTCAAGGACATGGTGCCGCTCACGATCCGCACGCAGGTCAGTCTGAGCCGCAGCGGCCGCGGCGTCGAGCTGCAGGCGTCCTTCAACAATCAGGCGAAGGATCACCGGCTGCGCGCGCTCTTCCCGACCGACGTGGAGACGGCGGTACACCGCGCCGATTCGATCTTCGAAATTGCGACGCGGGACAACGAGCCGGCGGCCGAGTGGGAAAATCCGAGCAATGCCCAGCATCAGCAAGCGTTCGTGGACGTAAGCGGAGCAGGGGCGGGCCTCACGATCGCCAACCTCGGGCTTCAGGAGTACGAAGTGCTGCGGGACGGACGGAATACGATTGCCGTCACGCTGCTTAGATCCGTCAGCGAGCTGGGCGACTGGGGCTTGTTCCCGACGCCGGAGGCGCAATGTCTCGGCGAGCAGACGGTGCGGCTGGAGATTATTCCGCATAGCGGCGATGGCTCGGCTTCGGGCGCTTTTGCCGAGGCGTACTTGTTCCAGGTTCCGTGGACGGTTTGCCAAACCGGTGTGCACGGCGGCTCGATCGCTTCAGGCTATGCTCCGTACCGCTGGGAGGGCGAGGCACTTGCGTTCTCGTCCATGAAAGTGAGCGAGGCTTCCGGCGATCTCATGCTGAGATGGTTCAACATGGAAGCGGCCGGAACGGAGCTGGGGCTGCATTCGGCCCGCGGCGCGGAATCGGTCTACAAAAGCAACGTCTTGGAGGAAGCGGGGCCGCTCGTTTCGGAGGGCCCGAGCTTGACTTTGCCGGTCGGTCCTTACGAGATTGTCACGCTGGGCGTTAAGCACAAATAAGATAACTGCTGCAGGGCAGCCTAAACCTCGAATCGGGGGTTAGGCTGCTTTTTTGTGTCGATGAAAAAAAGTGTGAAGCTTCTCTACTTTTCCAAAAAAGACACTTGAAGTACACATCGGGTACTTAAAATGAAATAGACGATGAGAACGGAGGCAAAAAGCATGAATCCACAGCAATACCAGCAGGCTTCTGCGGACGGCCAAGAACAGCTTCAACAATTCCGCAGCTTTGTCGAATCGCTGCATGATCCGTTCTACCGGCTTGCGCACCGGCTGCTCCAATACCGCGAACTTGCGGTGCAAGAGGTAGAGCGTACGTTCGTCGAGGTGTTTCGCAGACATGCGGAGGAAGGGTTTGCGTCAATGACCGGTTCTATAAGGACAGTTGCCTACCGGGTGCTTATTCACCGGTGCAAAATGGCTAAAGCTTCGGGCAAACGCGGGCTGAAGAAGGTTAAACTCGGACCCCGTACCATCCTCGAAGCCGTTGATGCGCTGCCGGATGAGGCGAAGCTGATCGTATCGCTGAAGTACGAATGTCAGCTATCCTATGAAGAGATAGGGGAAATTCTAGAGATGTCCCCGGAGCGTGTAAAAAAAGGCGTTTGGTGCAGCAGGGAACGGTTAAGCAAATGGATGGAGGAGTCCCGTTCCCCTTTGAGCCTTGGGGTGGTTATGCATTAATCCAAGATGATGGTAGAGCAAAGCTTTCGTACAGGTCTGCCAGCGGGATTCCCCTTGGATTTATTTTTTTTGCGGAAGCTATCTCATAGGATTGATGGCGCCAGAGAAAACGACAATGATATCTAACCCGTCCTTATGGGCTTCATAAGACGGGTTTTTTCGTTTGAAAATGGCTGCCTGCGGCGGAAAAAGCGGGAACATTTTTTGCCCGGGCCGATATACAAGAATTGAGCCTTGCCAAGCGGACGGTATTTTTGTAAGTATAGAGATGCAAAAGCGGCCGGAGTCTCGCGCGTTCTGCTTGAACTGGGGGGACGTTTGGCCGAAAGCCGCTGGGAGGGACCAGAATGAAAATGAACATGGTGAAAATTTTGACGATCCTGGCATTAGTGATGCCCGGCTGGTTTGCCCCGACAGGAGGAGGGATCGGGATGGCCGCTACGGGGAGCTTGGTGTTGAACGGCGATTTTGAAACCGTTATCACAGACAGCTCCGGTAAGTGGACGGGAGGGAAAGCGCCGTCCAACTGGACAGGCGGATTCAAAGTCGGCGGCGGCGCGTTTGCCGTGGACCCCTCGCAATCGCACGGCGGTACGAAGGCTCTAAGGCTGTCCGGAAGCGCGACGTCAGACCGGGCTTCCGTCACGCAATCGCCGCTCGTTACACCGAACAAAAGCTATAAGCTGTCTTTGTGGATGAAGACGGACAACGTGATTGCCGGAAGCGGCGGCATGTATGTCCGGACGCAGTATCTTAACTCCAGTACGAAAATCAGCGACGGCCCGCTTACGCCGAAATTAAAAGGAACGAACGATTGGCAGCTGTACGATCTGTATCTGACGATTCCATCCAACGTGAACAAAGTCGTGGTGGAGCCGATCTTCGATTTTGCTTCCGGCACCGCTTGGGTGGACGATGTGACGTTCACGGAGTGGACCGGGGCGACCGGTCTTGCTTTAGAACCTATCGGCGTATCCGTCGAAGTGGGGAAAACCGTGCAGTTGACTCCGGTCATTACGCCGAGCAGCGCGGCATCCGACGTGACGGCGCTCTGGTCGTCGTCCAACGCTTCGATCGCTTCCGTATCGGCTGCGGGCTTGGTTACGGGCAACCAGGCGGGTTCCGCTACCATTACCGCGCGGACCGATGACGGCCGTTTGTCGGCGCAATCGATCGTCAGCGTGGAAAGCGCCCAGATGATGCAGGCCTATGATGCGATCCGGCTGAAATGGCTGGACAAGCTGACGGGCGGTACCGGCTATGACCCTGCGGATGCCGACTATGCCTATTTTCTGGGCAGTCTTGCTTCCTCCGTCAGCAATGCGGAGCAAACCGGATTTTGGAACAAGCTGAACACGGCGGCGGGGCGCACGTATCTGTGGAGCGATCTGGCCAGCACGACCGTCTCCGCGCAGATGACATCGAGCTTCTCCCGCTTAAGAACGATGGCGGTCGCTTATAAGACGCCTTACTCGGCCTTGTACAACAATCCGGCGCTGAAGAAGGATCTTGTCGAGGCAATGGACTGGATGTACGCGAACCGGTACAACGAGAACAAAACGCCGTATGACAACTGGTGGGACTGGGAGATCGGAGCGGCTCAAACCATTAACGATATTCTTGTACTGCTGTATGACGATCTGAGCCCGGCGCAGGTGGAGCAGTACATAAGAGCGATCGACAAATTTTGCCCGGACCCGGTCTATTCCTCCGTTCTCGGAGTGAAAGGGAAGAAGCAGAACGGCGCGAACCTGCTGGACAAAGCGCTGGTCGTCACGCTTCGCGGCGTGATCGGCAAGAACGGCGCGAAAATCGTACAGGGCCGCGATGCGATCGGCAGCGAGTTTGTCTATACGACGAGCGGCGATGGGGTGTACCGCGACGGCTCGCTGGTGCAGCACACGAACATCGCTTATACCGCTGGGTACGGCGGGGTATGGCTGAAGGGCGCCGCGGATATGGGCTTCATGCTGAACGGCTCGCCTTGGCCGATTACGGACCCGCGGACGAACACCGTGTACGATTGGGTGAGTCAAAGCTTCGAGCCGATCATCTATAACGGACTTGCACTCGATATGACAAACGGGCGGGGGATTTCCCGGCAAACCGCCGGTTCCGCACGGGGGCTGATGATGACCATCCTGCGCATGTCCGACGGCGCACCGGCGGATAAAGCGGCCGCTTATCGCAGCATGGTCAAGGAATGGATTACGAAGGATCAAATCACGACGAATTATTATCAGGCATCCTCGTCGATTTATGAAATCAAGCTGCTGAAAGGATTGTTGAACGATCCCGGCGTGCAGCCGCGGGGCGAGCTGGTGAAGAGCCAGATCATGGCGGGCATGGACAAAGTGTTTCATTTCCGTCCCGGCTACCTGTTCGGCGTCAGCCTCTTCTCCGACCGGATTTCCTCGTTCGAGAAGGGCAACGGCGAGAACTTGAAGGGCTGGTTTACGGGCGTGGGCATGACGTATTTGTACAATGACGATCAGACGCAGTACCGCAACGATTTTTGGCCGACGGTAGACTCGTTCCGGCTGCCGGGCACGACGACGGACGGCTCCGGCAAAACGCTGACGGCGACCGATTGGGCGAGCTATCCCAACACCCAAACGTGGGTGGGCGGCTCTACGCTGGACGGTCTGTACAGCGCGGTCGGCATGGACTTTACGCTCAAGAAGCTCACTGGCAGCGACCTGCAGGGCAAAAAATCTTGGTTCCTGCTCGACGACGAAATCGTCGCGCTCGGCGCCGGCATCACCTCTACGGGCAGCAATCCTGTGGAGACCATCGCCGAGAACCGGAAGCTCACGGACGGGAACGATAACATTTTGACGATCGACGGCTCCGTCGTGCCGAAGGAGACCACGAATCTCAATCAGACGGTTCAATGGGCGCATCTGACCGGGAATGTTCCGGGGATGGATATCGGGTATTATTTTCCGAGCGGCGCGAATGTGGCCGTGAAGCGGGAAGCTCGCACGGGGGCATGGAAGGATATCAATACGGGGTTCAGCGCGACGCCGATCACCCGCAATTATTTGAGTCTGGCTATTCCGCACGGCGTCAAGCCGGTGAACGCGGATTACGCTTACGTCGTGCTGCCAAACCGGAATGCGGCAGCAACCCAGAGCTACAGCGCGCAGCCGCCGGTGTCGATTCTCGCAAACAATGCTCAGGTGCAGGCGGTGAGCAAGCCGTCGCTCGGGGTCACGGCTGCGAATTTCTGGCAGGCCGGCACGGTCGACTCGTTGACGGCGCGAAATCCGGTATCCGTAATGGCAAAGGAACAGAATGGAGAAATTACGCTCTCCGTCTCCGATCCGACGCAGAAGCAATCGTCGGTGACTGTCGAGCTGAACCGCGGCTCGCTGGTGCCGGTAAGCCAGGACAGCACGGTGCAGGTCATTCAGACGTCGCCTAAACTGGTCGTACAGATCAACGTGGCCGGTTCGGCAGGGGCGACGCGCACGATCAAGCTGCGCGACCCGCTTGTCCCACATTGGGAGGGCGGCGCGCTGCAGGCCGCTAACGTCTCGGAAACCGGCGTATCCCTCGCCTGGTCCGGGGCGGTGACGAGCTCGGTAACCGATGCGACGTACCGCATCTATCAGAACGGAGCCCCGATCACCAGCGTCAGCGGCAGCACTTACGGGTATGACGTGCGCCAATTGGCGCCGGGTACGACTTATACGTTCGCCGTTCAGGTGGCGGATGCGGGCGGACGAGTCAGCACAGACGGTCCAAGCGTAACAGTAACGACTCTGCGTACGGAGCGGCCGGATACGGCCGCTCCTACGTGGCCGTTAGGCAGTACGCTGACCGCGGCGGAAGTGAACCGCGGCGAAGTCACGCTCACTTGGACGCCAGCCGCCGATGACAACGGTGTAGCCGGATACCGCGTCGGCTGGAGTGCCGATCAATCGGCTACCGTGGCCGGCAGCGTGTATTCGACCGTGGTCCGGGGCTTGGCCCCGAACACGGCGTATACGTTCCGCGTCGAGGCGATGGACGGCGCGGGCAATTGGAGCGCCGGGGGGCCGAGCGTGACGATGACCACGGCGGGCATGGAGCCCGGAAAGCCTGGTCCCGGCCCGCTGCCTGAACCAGGCCCTAGCCCCGGACCGTCGCCGAAGCCTGATTCGAGCTCCGATTCGGATTCCGGTTCGGGCTCGGGCTCGTCAACACCCGAGGCTTCACCGAGTTCCACTTCGCAGCCCGCACTATCCGGCTCTGCTGCGGCGGGATCGAACGATCCGTCGAAGAAGCCCGGGACGGTCGTCGTGAAGGAAGAGGAGCTTCGGCGGGCAGCGGATGGCAAAGTGACGCTGCGTATGGATGAAACTGCAGCCGAACTGGCACTTCCTGCGCAAGCCGCCTTCTTGCTGCGGAATAATCCGCTGGAAGTGGAAATCGGCAAGGCAGCGCTCACGATTCCGGCCGCGGTGCTGGAACAAGTGAGCGGCAGCCTGCCTTCGGATACGGCGGACGCGCGGATTGTGCTGCGTCTGCACCCGGCGGCAGAACAGGCGGTCGCGCCGAATGCGGCCAAGCCGGACCCGTCGTCGGAGCTGCGCTTGGCGGGGACGGTGTATGAGCTCGGAATCAGCGCCGTCACGCCAAACAAACCGGTTTTCCGTCCGGAGAAGTTCTCCGCGCCGGTCGTGCTGAAGCTGCCTTACGATGCCGCCCGGACAACCGACCCGGACCGGCTGGGCATTTACGCCTATAACGAAACGTCGAAGACATGGGATTTTGTCGGGGCGAAGGTCGATAAAGCGGCGGGTACGGTGTCGGCGGCCGTTACGGCCTGCTGCACGTTCGCCGTACTGGATTACGACAAATCGTTCGAGGACGTGCCGGAAGATCATTGGGCGCACCGCACGCTGAAGGTGATGGCATCCAAGCATATCGTCAGCGGGGTGACGGAACGCGAATTCAACCCCCAAGGAGCTACGACGCGTGCGGAATTTGCCGCCATGCTTGTTCGCGCCCTTGGACTGAAAGCAAGCCTGTCGGGGACGCCTTTCCGTGACGTGGACCCGAAGGCGTGGTATGCGGACGCGATTGCGGCGGTCCATGGAGCAGGGGTAGTCGACGGGGTGACGGGCACGTCGTTTGCCCCGGGCGAACCGGTCACCCGGGAGCAAATGGCCGTCATGCTGATGCGGGCTTACGCTTTCCAGGGCGGCAAGGCGGCAGCGCCGGATGCGCAGCAGCTTGCGGCCTATCGTGACGCTGGACAAATCTCCGCTTGGGCGGAGGACGCGGTCCGGCAGGCGGTTAAGCTCGGCTTCCTGCAGGGGCAGGCGGAAGACCGGCTTGCTCCGCGGGTCCACGCGGTACGCGCCGAAGTCGCTCAAGTGCTGCTGCACATGATCACGGCAGCCGACCCCCAGGGGAAGTAGCGCTAGCCAGACAACCATAGAAAGCATCTACGCGGGCGCACCATGTCTTTTGAGCGGTGCGCCTGCGGTCTTGCCAAAGGTCGGATGACGCATTAGACTAAAGTGGAGAAAGCGAGGGGGAGTCACACACCATGAAACGCACCTATTTCCGCATACGGAACCCGTTTGCTTTGTTTCGCAAGTCGATGCTGCGGCGCATGCTCGCCGTATCGCTTTTTGCCTCGATCTTCCCCGTCATCTTTGTCGGGATCTCCAGCTATTGGTTTTCGTCGTCCGCCATCCGTAAGGAAGTGGACCAAGCTAACGCCCGCGTCTTGAAGCACGCTTCGTACTCCATCGATACGGCGCTCCAGCGGGTGCGCAGCAATGCGCTCCAGATGCTGCTCGGTTCGTTTTTCAACGGCAACCTGACGGAGCAGAAATGGACGAACTACGCCGGCTTTTACTCCAATTTATTCAAAAATCTGTCCTCTCTCCAAAATAGCAACGCCGAGATTGGCCGCATTGTCATGTATATTTCCGAAGACGATTATCTGGTATCGCCGGATCAAGGCGGTCATACGGTAGCCGGAGAGGAGGACCGCCGGCAGCTGCAAGGCCTGCTTGCTTCCCGTGAAGCGATGTACTGGAGTAACGATACGTTCCGGTTTATGGGGGACGCCCCCGGGGGAGAGGCGGGCGTGACCCTCGTATGCCAGGTGCCGTTCCAAGCCTCGGAGCCGATCGGGCTGCTGCTTCTGCAGCTGAATCCGTCGTTTCTTCAGGAAAATATGACGCGATTTTCCGCTTATCCGGGTGAGCTTTCGTTCGTATTGAACGAGGAAGGCCGGGAGGTCGTCTCGTCGGCCGGGCAGCCCGCTCCTCAAGGATTGTACGAGCAGGTGGGGGAGCATCCCGGACGCGCTTTCTCCTTCGCGTGGGAAGGGCGGGATTATTTGGTCACCGCCCTTCATTCTTCGTTCAACGGCTGGACGTACCTCGATATGGTGCCCTTACAGGAGCTGAACGCCAAATCCCGCGGCATCGCCATCATCACCATTGCTATCGTGCTGGTGTTTTTGCTTCTGGGCGTGGCGGCGACGGCTTGGAGCACGAAGCGGCTGTACCGGCCGATCGAGCATCTGGTTTCGCTAGTGCGCGGGAACCGTGACGAGGAGCTTCAGGCCGACGAGATCGGCTACGTTCAGAATAGGTGGGCGGAGCTGAACCAGGCGACAACCCGTCTCCAGACGCAGCTGAACCGGCAGCTTCCGGCCATTCGCGAGGCGTTCGCGCTGCAGTGGCTGCAAGGGCATTACGCGCATTATACGTCGGAGCAGCTTCCGGTTCTGTTCGAACGCTACGACGTGCCTTATCAATACATGCATGCCGTCTTTGCGCTCGCTTACGATCAGTCGCCGGACGGCAGCAGCCGGTTCCGGGAAAGCGACAAGGAATTGATCGTATTTACGATGAAAAATATCGCGCAGGACGTACTCGCGCAGCGGGGCGCAAGCGGCATGGTCGTGAACCTGCTGAACGATCAGATTGCCGTCTGGCTCTGGGAAGATACGGAGGACCCCGCGGCATGGTTCGCGCAGGTACAGGAATTGGCCGCGGGACTGCGCGCCATGCTGGCCGACTACTTGAAGCTGCCGGTTACGGCAGGGCTTGGGGACGGGCCAGGGCAGCCGGGAGGCTTGCCAAGGCTGTTTGCGCAGGCGGCGATGGCGATCCGCTCCCGGTTTTGGGCCGGGACCGGTCAAGTGATCTGCAGCGGGGACGGAGACGCCGGCCAAGCGAAGTCCTACCCGTACCCGTTCGAGCTCGAAGCGGGGCTGGAGCAGGCGCTGCGCAACGGCGATGCCGCGGAAGCGGAGCTGCAGCTTGAGCAGTTCGCCGCCTATGCGCAGGAGACGCTGCGGGAGACGGACCGCATTCGGACGGCCTATTACCAGCTTCTCACTGCCGCGCTGCGGGTCGTCTTCCTTCTTAATCTGTCGCTTAAGGAAGGTAACGGGACCAGCGACGAAACCGACCTGTACGTACAGATCAAGAATGTGCATTCGATCCAAGAGCTGAACGACTGGTTCCGGGAGCGGCTGATCCGTCCAATTGCCCGGAAAGTGCAGCAAAGGCACCATCAGGAATACGAGCGGACGTTCGAGACCGCCGTCGCTTATATCGAGGCGAATCATCATATCGATTTGTCGCTGGATCAAGTCGCCGAGCGCTGCGGACTCAGCCCGCCTTATTTCAGCAAGCTGTTCAAACGTATTGTGGGTGTGTCGTTCATCGAATATTTGACGGCCTACCGCATCGACCGCGCCAAGACGTTGTTGAAGGCGACCGGCCTGTCCGTCGCCGAAGTGGCGGAGAATGTTGGCTACCAGCCAAAAAACTTCATCCGCGTATTCAAAAAACAAACCGGGCAAACGCCCGGTCAGTTCCGTGAGACGGGTTCGGCCTAAGGCCGGACCTGTTTTGATTGAAAAACCTTTGATCCATTTATTTAATAAATTGAACGTCGTAGCCTTTTTGCTTCAATTGATCGATAACCATATCTTTCATCGCATAGTGCGCCGCACCGACGACGACAAAGTAGGTGGACTTGCCTTCCTTCTCCAACAATTCCGCCAGTTTTTTCGTCATGTTCTTGTCCCGTTCCCCTAACAGCCTTTGTCCCATCTCGCTTTGGGTAAACTGCTGCGAAGCGGAGAAAGACTGGCTAAAGCCGTCCAAGTCCCCCTTGGCCCACAACTGCTGCCACTGCTTGAATTGTGCGGCGGCATCCGGAGCGTTAGCGTCAGGCGATAACAGATGATCCAGCACCGCGTTCAATTCTTTCTCCTGCTCTTGCGGAGACGCGCTGCTCAGAACATCGCCTTGAAGCTTGAATCCTTCCAGCTCCTGAACCGGTTTTCCGGCCAGCTTGGCACTCGACAGGAAGTGCATATCGACACCTAAAGCGGTCGCCTGTGCCAACTCCGCAGGAGATTTCATGAGCGTAGTAAGGGACAGGTTGGAGGTGATCACCCAAGGCTTCAACTGATCGAAAGCTTGCTTGGACAGCCCCAATTTGTCGATCACGCGGTCCAGCTTTTCGTACGTTTCCTTGGATACGTGGTCCTTCAGCGTCGTGCCGTCATTATAGCTCGTCAGACCGGTAAAATACTCCAACCCCGCCGTGTCTTCCGGCATGAGATCCACTTCGACCAGCAGCGCGTCGGACGACTGGAAGGCATCCTTGATTTGCTTTCGCAGCGGATACATCTCCGGAATGCCCAGGTGAATCGATCCGAGCAAATACATCGTATTGTTTCCCTTTGTCACTTTCCAGAACAGCCCTTTGGCCCCGCCATCGGCGGTTTTGTAGGCATATTCGATGACCCGGCTGGCCAGCACGACCGCTTGCTCGACGGTGCACGGTTGATCCAGCTCCAGACCGCTGCCGGTTCCTTGGACGATGCCTTTTTTCTGCAAATACGGAACTGGAGCAGCGTCTTTATCCATCTCGAAGGCTGCCGGCAGCTCGTACTGCTTTAACAAACCGAACAAAGATTGCAGAACGGTATCTCTTGTTATCGTTGTATTCCCCGTAGGCAGAACGTAATTACCCTTTTTGCTTAATCCCAGCGCATCCAGCTTCGTTCCGGTCTCTTGAACTAACGCTTGAAATCTATCAGAAGCAATCGGCTTTTGAAAAGTTCCGTCATAGTACCAGGACAGCGGGAAAATGCCGTATTTTTCGCCTTCGTTCAGTATGCTTGCAGACCATTTACTGATCTGAGGCGTAACCTGCGGTGCTTCGTTTGCTAGTGCCGGTACGATCGTTCCGAGCATTGAGGTGACCGTGAGCAATCCCCCGGCCAGACCGCGTTTCCATTTGTTCCATGTTCCAGATTTCATGCAATGTTGCCTCCTGGATGTATGTAGTAGAATCATAGATGAAAGCAGTACTGATTATAGACCTTTCGGCTGGGAAACTCAACCATGGGTTGGAAAGCGCGGGCTGCGGTCGTGCTCATTTTTTGTAATGCCGGCGAAGTTAAGAAGTGAGTATGACGCCGATCCATCGTGCGCTGACGCGTCATTTCTGCTTCCGGCGAGAGGGGAGATGCTCCTTTTTTGTCCGGAAATCGTCCCAAGAATTGCGCCTTGCCGGCCGCCTTCGCTTCGCTGTACGATGCAGACATATTCGATCGAAGACGGATTGATCTGACATACGCAGGAGGTGCAAGCATGAGTTCATCCAAAACGGAAGCGGTTCGCGGTGCGAACACTCCAGCCGGCTTGCGGAAGAGCGAAGCCGGACGGAAGACAAACGGCTTCATTAAGGAATGGGCGGTCGCTTTGCGAAGAGACAAAGGCTTATACTTGCTCGCGGCGCCGGGATTGCTGTTTTTTCTCGTTTTCAAATATTTCCCGATTTGGGGATTGGCTCTGGCCTTCAAGGATTACTCGCCTTGGAGCGGCTTCTGGGGGAGCGAATGGGTAGGGTTCAAATATTTCCAGGAATTTTTCTCGAACCCCGACTTCTGGATTTTGTTCCGCAACACGATGGGGATCAGCTTCATGAACATTTTATTGTTCTTCCCGATGCCGATCGTGCTGGCGCTGCTGCTGAACGAAGTGCGATTGCTGTTCTTTAAGAAATTCGTGCAAACGGTTATTTACTTGCCCCACTTTTTGTCCTGGGTCGTCATTGTGGGAATCTGCTTCCTGCTGCTCAGCCAAGGCACCGGCGTAGTCAACCAACTGATTACAGAATCCGGGGGCAAGTCGATTGCTTTCTTGACGAACCCGGACGGCTTTTGGCTCATGCTGACCGCACAGAGCATCTGGAAGGAAGCGGGCTGGGGGACGATTATTTTCCTCGCGGCGCTTACGGCGATTAACCAAGAGCTCTACGAAGCGGCGCAGATCGACGGGGCGAACCGCTGGAAGCAGATGCTGAACATTACGCTGCCGGGCATCCGCAGCACGATTATCGTGCTGTTCATTCTGCGACTCGGCCAAGTGCTGGAGGTCGGCTTCGAGCAAATTTACCTGATGGCAAGCGCGCCGGTATCCAGCGTGGCCGACGTGTTCGACACCTACGTCTACCGCGTAGGCATCCTGAATGGCCGGTTCGGCTATGCGACCGTCGTCGGCGTCTTTAAATCCGTCGTCGGCCTCATCCTTGTCGTTACGGCCAACCGTCTCGCGAAGCGTTTCGGAGAGGAGGGGCTATACTAACATGAAAGCATCGGCCTCTTACCGTTTTTTTCAAGCGGCGAATTACGTGCTGTTGACCGCCATCTCGCTGCTGACGCTGCTGCCGTTTCTGTACGTGGTGATCATCTCGTTCACCGACGCGAACGAGTACGTGACGAAGTCGGTCGTTATTTTTCCGGAAAAATGGAGTCTCGACTCGTACCGGTACATCTTGTCGACGGGGACGTTCATCCGGTCGATGGGAATCAGCGCGGTGCTGGCCGTTGTCGGCACCCTGCTCAGTCTTGTGGTGACCAGCTCGCTCTCGTATGTGCTGTCGCGCAAGCGGCTGAAGGGAAAGCAGTTTTTCCTCGTGGCAATTTTGCTCACGATGCTGTTTCAGCCGGGGATGATCCCGAACTATATGCTGGTGGACAGCTTGGGCCTTACCAATACGATCTGGGCGCTTATTTTGCCGGTGCTGACCGGGGCCTGGTACGTGTTCTTGATGAAAAACTTCTATCAGGACATGCCCTCCGAATTGGAGGAGGCCGCCAACATCGACGGCTGCTCAGACATCGGCGTTTTCTTCCGGGTGATGCTGCCGCTGTCGCTTCCTGCGCTGGCTGCCTTCGGACTGTTTTTTGCGGTGGCGTACTGGAATACGTATTTCAGCGCGGTGCTGTACATTAACGACGACTCGCTGCGGCCGATGCAAGTGCTGCTCCAGCTGCTGCTGATTCAGGCGTCCACGCAGGTGGCCGACCCAAGCGTTGCGGCCATGATCCAAAGCGAGCAGACCGTGCCGCCCGATGTCATCAAGATGGCTGCTGTCGTCATCTCCTCGCTGCCGATCGTTGTGATTTATCCGTTTTTGCAGAAATATTTCGTCAAGGGTATGATGGTGGGCTCGGTCAAAGGCTGATGGCATTCAAGTCTGATCGTGTCCGGCCGTTCGCCGATAAAGGACATTTCGCCTCACATGCGGAAACATACTTAAGGGAGGTCATCTAGAATGAAAACGATGAAAACAATCGCAGCAGGGGCCGTATCGGTCGCCCTGGTCGCTTCACTCGCCGCCTGCGGCGGGAAGACGTCCAGTGACGCTCCGGCAGCTCAAGGGGACGGCAAGTCCGGGAAGCCGATGGATATCACCATCACGACGATCGCATTCAGCGCGGCGCCGACCGGGGAACTGGAAGGGCTCAAGAAGATCGGCGAGAAATTTAACGTCAATCTGAAAATCAATTATATCCCGGCTAACAACATCACGGAAAAGCTGAATGTGCTGCTTGCGTCGAGCGACATAACCGACGTGATGTTCGTGGAGGACTTCAACACGACGCCGAGCTTCCTGAATGCAATCGACAAAGGCGCGTTTTGGGAACTGACGCCGTTTATCAAAAATTACCCGAACTTATCCAAATATCCGCAAAGCGTTTTTGATAACGCCTCCATTAAAGGCAAGCTGTACTCGCTGCCGCGGGTGCGTCCGCTGGACGGCTCCGAGGCGCTCCTGCTGCGCAAAGACTGGCTCGACAAGCTCGGCATGCAGCCGCCGAAGACGATGGAAGAGCTAAATAATGTGCTCACGGCTTTCGCGAAGAACGACCCGGACGGCAACGGCAAAGCCGACACGTACGGATTGGCGCTATTCGGTTCGCCGGGCCCGGCCGGATTTCTGGTCAGTATGTTCGGCGGGGGATATGGCTGGCAGAAAGGAGCGGACGGCAGCATCACCCCGAACTGGATGACGCCACAGGCGAGAGAAGCGATGCAGTTCTGGAACAAAACGTTCCAATCCGGAGGCATTGTGCCGGATCTCCCGGTTATGAAGAGCCAGCAGGTGCGCGACATGCTCGTGCAAGGAAAAGCCGGAGCGGCGATCACGAACGTTTATGATGCTTATAAATTCAACCAAGACTTGAAAAAAGCGAATCCGAACGCCAACCTGGTGGCCTATGAGATTCCGAAGGCTGCGGACGGCAAGGCGCATTACGAGCAAGCCATCGGCTATTACGGCCAATTCCTCGTCAGCAAGAAAGTAAGCGAGGAGAAGCTGAAGCGCATTATGGAAGTGTACGATTATACCGCGACCGAGGAAGGCTATAATCTGGGAACGTACGGCATCAAGGATACGGACTACACGATCGGCGCGGACGGAGCGGTTACGCAAACGGAAGAAGGCAAGAAGAAAGGCTATTCGGGCGACTCTACGGGCCAATGGTTAACCGGTTATTATAATAAATACCAGCGTGCCAGCGTACCGGGCATGCCGGCTGATGTCCTCGAATACAATAAAAAACTGATCGATACCATCGCGGGACAATCTGCGCCGAATCCGGAATTCGGGCTGCCGAAATCGGCGCCGTTCAAGGAAAAGGGAGCCGACTGGAACAAAAAGATCAACGATATGATGATCAACGTCATTATCGGCAAAGCGACGATCGAGGATTGGGACAAATTCGTCAAGACGATGAAGGACGATCCGGGCTATCAAAGCCATATCAAGGAAATGAACGACAGCTTTAAAGCCAAGGGTCAAAAGTAATCTGCAGAGGAACGAGTCACGCTTGTCAAGCCCGCCTGTACTCCCAACGGAGTGGCAGTGCGGGCTTGGCTGCGAGGTTTCCCCAAAAATTTCGAAGAAACGGAAGGAGATTACGGCATGATGAAGCATGAACCATCGTTTGCTCTACCGACGGAACAGCAGCTCCGCTGGCAGGATATGGAGCTCGGGATGTTCTGCCATTTTGGCATCAATACGTTTTGCGATCAGGAATGGGGCGACGGCTCGGACTCGCCTGAGCGGTTCCATCCGACGGCGTTGGACGCCGTCCAGTGGGTAAGGACGGCGAAGCGGGCCGGGTTCCGCTATTTTATATTGACCGCAAAGCATCATGACGGCTTCTGCTTGTGGCCGACCTGGACGACGGACTATTCGGTGAAGTCGAGCCTGTGGCTTGACGGAAACGGCGATGTTGTGCGCGCTTGTGCGGATGCCTGCCGAAGCGAAGGACTCGGGTTCGGCATTTATGTGTCGCCCTGGGACCGGAATGCGGCTTGCTATCCGGACCGCGCCGCATATGACGACTTTTACGCCGAGCAACTGACCGAGCTGCTGACGCAGTACGGGCCGCTCGTCGAGGTGTGGTTCGACGGGGCCGGGTCCGAGGGGCGGGAGTACGATTGGCTGCGCATCATCGCGCTTGTCAAACGGCATCAGCCGGACGCGATGATCTTTAACATGGGGGCCCCGACGATCCGCTGGGTCGGGAACGAGGACGGCGTCGCGCCGTATCCGTGCTGGAACACGGCCGAGACGGCCCGGGTCAGTATGTTTACCGAGACGTCCGTGAGCTGGCTGCCGGAAACGCCGGCCTGGCTTCCGGCCGAGTGCGACGTGCCGATCCGCAGGAATCACTGGTTCTGGCATCCGGACGACGAAGCCAGCCTGCTCAGCCTGGAGGAGCTCATGGACGTGTATTACCGCTCGGTCGGGCATGGAGCGACGCTGCTGCTGAATGTGGCTCCGGATCGGCGGGGGCTGCTGCCGGAGGTGGACGTGGAGCGCGTACTGGCGTTCGGGGAGGAGATCCGCCGCCGTTTTGGCAGCCCGCTCGCCGAGGTGAAGGACGCCGAAGGCGCGGCGGAATTGGCGCTGGACGAGCCTATGGAGCTGGATCATGCGGTGCTCATGGAAGATATCCGCCATGGCGAGCGTATCCGGGAATATTCGCTGGAGGCGATGCTGGATGGACGGTGGGTTGAGCTGGTCCGAGGCAGCGCAGTCGGCCATAAGAAGATCGACCGGTTTGCTCCGGTCCGTACGGACCGGATTCGTCTGAACGTACTGGACAACGCCGCTGTGCCGAAAATCCGCTCCATGTCTGTTTATTGCGTTTCCGGGGAGGAACGGAATACATAGATGCCATCGGCCCCGGCTCGTCCTTTCTGTTATAATGATCGTGAAAGGCAACGGAGGGCTTCTATTGCAAGCAAGCTTCGGTTAACAGCTGCTTGCTTTGGAAATGAAGAGGGGACTGTGTGATGGTTCCCTCTTCATTTCGTTTTTTTATTCCATTTTTTGTAATTGAAAATGAAATTATTTTTTTCCGTATGTACTCGATACTGGTGCAAGTTGGCCTTGACCGTTCGAGATCCGTCCGTTCCAACTTTAATTTTGAGCGACTTGACGCCGGACTCGACCGGAATGACCAAGTATCCGTGATGGGATTTGTCCATTTCAAATGCTTGTTCGGAACCATTCGGAAACACGGCTGTAAATGTGGCATTCGCGTTGGAACTGATCACGACCCGATAAATCGAACCGTCTACACCAGGTTTTAGCTCCTCTTTTCCGTCCCCGGATGTAAAGAAGAAGCTGCCCTCTTTCGAGGCTTCAACAGAGAAATAATCCATAACGTCATTCGACTTGTTCCTTACGCCCGGTGGATCGTTCTGGGGTTGATAGGCGTAAGCCGCTGTCGTTCCGGTAAAAGAGAGGCACAATGCCAAAAGTAAAAGTTTTTTCATTTGCTTTTCCACTCCTGAAGATGATTTTTTTAGCTCAAAAACGGCTTAATAGTGGCAGTTGATCTTGTTCCAAGCCTCCGTATGCTTCGTCTGGGGAGAGAGAATGCAGGCCTGATGCACGCCGTCGAGGTCGAAGGTCATACGATTGGCGCTTCCCTTCCTCCATGAACGTAACTTCGGCGCGTCCATCCATATGTTCCCGGTCGTGAGGCACCACACCTGATTTTACCATTTGAGATCGTTCTTTTACAAACATTGATGTTGACATTCGGAAAACAATCATCCGATACAATAAAGAGGACAAGCTGGACAAGGACGGACGGTGACGAAGAAACGATGAAAAGAAAAGGGATGCTGCTGCTTCTGGTCGCGTTGGTATCCTTGGCGCTGTATTCCAAGTTCCCGACTCGTATCGGGACGTCCACGAAGATTGGGGCCCAAGCGCCCGCATTCGCGCTCACGGCGCTGGACGGACAAACGTACACATTGGAGCAATTTCGCGGCAAGCCATTGATCGTCAATTTCTGGGCCTCGTGGTGTGAACCGTGCAAAGTGGAGGCTCAGGCGCTGGTCCGGCTGTATGAGCGGTATCAGGACCAAGTTGAGTTGGTGGCGGTTAACATTACGGCCAAGGACCGGCTCGAATCCGTCCGGGCGTTCGTCTCGGAGCATGGCCTGCCGTTTCCGGTGCTGTTAGACGAACGGGCCGAGACGGCCCAGGCGTACCGTATTGTGCCGATCCCGACAACTTACCTGGTGGACCGCAGCGGGATGATCGCGGATAAAATTACCGGCGCTGCCGACTATGCCACTTTTGAGAAAAAAATAACGGCGCTGCTGCAGCGCTAAAACGGCGAATCGCCCTCCTCCAGCCTTTTCCGAGCTGAAGCGAGGGCGATGGTCGTCTTTTACAAACTCTATTATGTCGTGTGCAAATAACGGGCCGTTTCCGTCCGGTAAGCGCTGACGGCGGGGAGAATGCCCGCGAACATGCCCAGCAGCGCAACGCCGCCGATAACGGCAGCTACGTCCCAGCTGTACGCGACCGAGACGGTCACGGATATTTGCGAGCCGATATAGTCCGACAACAGCCAAGTGAGTCCGCCACCGAGCGCTGTACCGAGCACGCAGCCGAAGACGACCACCAGTACGGATTCGATCAGCACGATCGTGACGACAGCGCTGCGGCTTGCGCCGATGGCGCGCAGGATGGCGACAGTCCGTCTTCGTTCCACGGTGGAGCCGTACAGGGCCAGAACGACGGTCAGCCCGGCCATGCCCAGAACGACATAGCTGATATAGTTCAAAATTTGTTCGCCGCTGCCCATCATATCGAAGATTTTGGCGATGACTTGTCCGGGGAACACTGCCTGCGCCTCTTTGCCCTGATTGATCTCCTGATACATCTTCATCAGATCCGCGTAGCTTCGCGGCTTCACCAAGGCGGCGGTCACGCCATGCTCCTCTTCATCGTGCTTCTGCTCTTCCACTTGCTCATGGCTGATCCAGTAACTGTCCATGCTAACGTAGATGCCTTGATCCGAGGGGGCCGATACGCTATGCAGGATGCCGACGACCGTGTAAGGATGGTTCTTGTGGCCTTCGTCGTGCTGCAAAGATTTGGCCATGCCGTGGCCCGAAATGAGCCGGTCCCCGACCTTCAGCCCGGTTTCTTTGGCGACCTTGGCGCCAAGCACCGCGTCGAACGGTTTGTCGAACAGCCGCCCGGTCGCGAGCTGAAAATAAGGCGGATCGCTGGGCTTCCCTTTCAGCGCGAAGAAGGAAGGGGTCGTGCCGACGAGCCTGAACCCTTTATAGTTGTCGCCGAGCGCAAACGGAATCGCCTGTGTGACCCGGGGATCGTTTTCGAGCATGTGGTAATAGTCCAGCGAAATATTCGCCAAAGGGTTGTCCATCAAAAAGATCGTGTTGAACACGAGCTGATTGGCACTGCCCTTGGAGCCGACGATCATGCCGAACGGCTCGCTCGCTTTGACGATGCCTTGCTTGATGCCCGCAGAGAGCATCATGATGCTGAGCGTCATCGCGACGCCGATGCTTACGACGATGACGGTGATGAACGTTTGGACCCGCCGGTTCATGAGGTTGCGCCAAGCTATGTGCAGCAAAGACATGAATTACCCGACCTCTCTGGTATCGTCAATGGAAAGCTCCCGGAGGCTCACGACGCGGTCCAGTCTGCCGGCCAGCTCCGGGTCGTGAGTACACAGCAGCAGGGCCGTTCCGTTCTGCTCGCAAGCTTCGGCCAGCAGCGAAAACACCTGCTCCGCATTGGCATGGTCCAGGCTGGCCGTGGGCTCGTCCGCCAGCACAAGGGCCGGGCGGTTCGCCAGCGCCCGCGCGATGGAGACGCGCTGCTGCTCGCCGCCGCTGAGCTGGCCCGGCTTGTGGTGAAGCCGGTGCTCAAGGCCAACCTGCGCCAGCAGCTCACCGGCGCGCTGTTTTTGCGCCTTTGGCGGGATGGTTTTACCGAACTGCATGGCCGCCAGCACGTTCTCCAGCGCGGTAAAGCCCGGCAGCAGGTTGAAGTTCTGGAACACGTAGCCGATATGCTGCGCGCGGAACCGGTCCAGCTCCGCCTCGCTCAGCCGTTCGAGCTGCCGGTCCAGCAGGCGGATGGAGCCGCTTGTAGGCCGCAGGATGCCGGCGATGAGCTGAAGCAGGGTGCTTTTGCCCGAGCCGCTCGGTCCGACCAAGGCCACCCGTTCGCCAGTGTTCATGGCAAAGTGGGAGATGTTCAGCACATCCACCTGCCGCTTGCCCGGAAGGGGGTACGACTTGGTCAAGTTCTCGGCGTGCAGCATTACTTCAGCACCTCCACGCTGTTCGCGTTAATGCGGATCAGGCTGACGAAGCCGGTCTCTTCATCCGTTTGCGAGCCGACGCTAAGCGTGCCCGTCACCTTGACCTGATGCTCCGTCGGCGTAACGTCCTTGCCCTTGGGCATAAAGACGACCACGATATCCGTCGGCCAGTCCGCATCCGTCGAACAGAACGGGCAGACGGTGAGCGCGACTTTGGTTAGCACGAAGAAATTGACTTTGGCGGTTAACGGCGGAGCCATAAACCCGGTCATTTCCACCTTTTTTCCAGCCAGTTGATTCACTTTATCCGATAGTTTAACACCGCGCACCGTCATCTCAGCGTACAGGTCCTCGAACGTCAAAACAGGTGTTTTGCCAACTTCCTTCACAATATTTTTCTGCGTCTCGGGTTTAGCTTGCTTGGACGTCGCTTGTTCGTTCGCAGGCGGCTTCTCTTGCGCTGGCTTCGTTCCGGCTGCCGCGGGAGCGCCTTTGACGGCCGCGTCGGCCGCTGCTTGTGGGCCGCCGGGAGCCGCTGCGCTCCCCGTAGTTACATCGCCCGCCGGGGCCGAGGCCGCGGGGATATTGTCCGCTGCCTCGGGGGCGGCCGCCGAGACGGAAGAATCAACCGGCCCCCCGGAAGACAGGGGAACCGGTTGATTGCAGCCGGGAACGAGGAGCGTAACGGCGATCAGGCCGACGGTTAAGGCGGTCATGCCTCTTGGTTCAAGCCGCATGGGTAACGCCTCCATTCACTCCGTAATTTCTGTGTATCGTTTTATCTCGCGAGCTTTGCTTACTTCGCGAGCACTTCCAAGATGGAGCTGCTAGACACGAACGTCGTGCCGTTCTCGAATTTATGCTCCAACGCGACGTCTTTGCTGTTTTTGGTCGCTTTGCCGCTATTCAGATTCAAAACAATCGTGCCGTCGTTGATTTGGATCGTAATTTCTCTTGCCGACGCATTGTATTTCACCGTACCGCCCATCATATTGACGAAGTTGGCCAGCGGAATCCAATTTTTGCCGTCCGATTTCGCATCGGATACGTTCAGGCCAAGCGCGTTAGCCATGCCGAAGAACACATCGGTGTTATCCATCGTGCCTTTGAAATATTGCGACCCCGGGCCGTAGGCCATCAGCGGCACGTCGTCGGCCGTATGCACGCCTTGGCTATCCGCCGAACTAATGGTGCCCGGCCGCAGGAAACGGTCGCGGTTCGGATCGTCCGGATTCGCCAGCTTGGCCGGGTTGGCTACATATTGGCCGTCTTTGTTTTTCACCGTCGGGGAAGTCGGCACCGCATCGAATTTGTAATCCTCATAGTAGTCTGGGTGAGAGCCGAACACGACAGCCAGCTTGCGGTCAACGTCCGGCGTGTCTGGGAACCCATCGCCGTTGCTGTCGACATACGTTGGGAATTTAGAATCCTCGTACGTGCGGAATGCTTCGCGGCCCGACTTGCCGTCGCCTTCCCAGTATGTTCCCGCTACGCTGACGGAGTGCGAATGGTCGGCCGTGACGACGATCATCGTCTCGCCGTTCTGCTCGGCGAACCGCTTGGCTACGCCGATTGCTTTGTCCATCTCGATCGTATCGTAAGCCGCGCGCTCCCAATCCAGCGGGTGAAGCTGCTTGTCGATGCTTGCGCCTTCGACCATCAGGAAGAAGCCTTTATCGTTTTTGCTGAGCGTATCGAGCGCTTTTTGCGTCATGTCCCACAGGTTCGGCTGGTCCGTGAACGACTTCAGCTCCGCTTTGTTGTTCGTCGAGCGGTCGTAGTATACGCTCATGTCCGCCGTGTGGAACAGGCCGAGCAGCTTGTCCGGCGCATTCGCCGCTTTCAGCTGGGCGGCGCTCTCCGCGATCGTGTAGCCTTTTTGCTGGAACATGTCGAACAGGTTTTTCTCGTCCTTCCGTTTGGAGCCCGGCGTCGATTTCGGAAGGAAATAAGCCGATCCGCCGCCCAGAATCACTTCCGGCTGCAGCTTGTACAGCATTTCGGCGATTTCCGGTTTGTCCGAGCGTCTGCGCGTATGGGAGACGACGGCTGCCGGGGTGGCATCTTCGATTTCCGATGTCGTGACGACGCCGACCGACATGCCGCGGGTCCGCTTGAGCATTTCCGCAAGCGTCTCGACCTTCGGATCGTCCAGCGAGCTTTCCGTATTGTCCGGGTAAATGCCCAGGCCGTTCACGGCGGACTTATGGCCGGTATTGTACGCGCTGGCGCTGTTGGCGGAGTCTGTTACCAGCGCATCCATCCCGGAGGTCGTCACGACCGCACGCTGATCGAAATTATCCATTTCGAGCAAACTGTTGTATTTGCCCTCGGTGATGCCTCTGGACATGATGCGGGACATCGTGATATCCGGGAAAGCCATGCCATCCCCGACGAACAGGATGACGTTTTTCGCTTTTTTGCCGCCTTGGTCGGCGTGCACGACTTCGTATTTCACGGTTTTCGCCAGACCGTTGTCGGCTTTGACGGCGACTTCATAGGTGCCGGGCTCATTGATTTTAACGTCCCGGATGGTGAATTCCTGGCTTTTGTCCGTGTTAGTTTTGACAAAAGGCTTGCCGAAAAATGGCTCGGCATCTTTGCCGTTCACCGTAATGCTGACGGACGACGGCATCGCCGTCAGGTGATTTAATTCCACACGGAAGTCGAAGAGGCTTCCGGCTAAAAATTTCGCTCGGTCGATCGGTGCGATGTACACGGATGGAGCTTGCGCGGTTTCCGCCGCATAAGCCGCCGGTGCGGGCTCGGAGACGAACCCCGTGCCGGTAGCGAGCAGGCTGCCGGTGATCGCGATGGTGGTTAAGACTTTAAAAGCCTTTTTCTTCATTTTAAATAAGCACCTCCACTTGAATTGGACAACTCGATTATAGGGGAGCTGTGTAAAGTGGAATGAATGATTACGTTAAGAAATTATGAAGAATTTGATTTGCTTGTCCCAAGACGGGAAAAAGCCTAAGGCAAGAGTACGATGTGATGTGCTATCCGTTTCGGCCGAGAGGGAAGAAGAAGCGAAGGGAGAAGATTAAGCAGGCTTGCAAGGCAGCGGATGTTTAAGAAAAAACACGTTCTTTTGAACGTGTTTTCCTGACGGCAATGAAATTTAGCAAAGGGCAATTAGTGAAGCTGCTCTTTTAGTTTTTTGACTTCGCTTTCGGGTAATCCTGTCGCTTTGGCGATTTTGGCCACATCCATGCCCATCTCCAGCAAATTTTTGACGACTTCAATTTCTTTTTCCCGTTTTCCTTCCAGCTTTCCTTCGCGCTTACCTTCTTCCTTGGCTCCATCGATCATGGACGCTTCGTCGTGCAGCGCTTTTTGCCGCATTTCATACAATCGCCGGGCTTCTTCGTTCTGGCTCAGAAACTCCAGCGTATCCATCGCTTTTTGCAATGTCGGTTCGTTCATGGCGATGACCTCCCATAGTTCTTGTTTATCCACGCCTTTCAGGAACAACAGCCATTTTACCAGCTTATCCGATAAGCTAGCCCTCTGCGATTGCAGCTTGGGCAGTTCCAAGAAATGAATCTCGATATCATCGGTAAGCCTCAATCCGCTATGGTGTTCCCGCAAATGAAAAAGATTATAGTAACGATCATTCGGGATAAAGTTGAAATTTAAGATATTGATGGTGATCGTCTTTTTTAAATCTTTATATTTTTGTCCTTCTTCAAGCTGGCTGGAATACATTTTGCTCCAGTAATACAACGTCCGTTTCTCTATATCATACCGGTTGAACAGTTGAATTTCGATGTTCACTTGCTTTCCGTCCGCTGTGCGGGCATGAAGATCGAGAATTGATTGCTTGTCGTGCAGCGCGTTTTTATCAATATACGGGTATTCTCATCCCATAGAAATACCGGACGATCCTTTGTGACGCTTCTTGCCGAACGCAACCCTGTACAGCATGTACCCGAGAGAGGCGCCCACGTAGTTAAGAATGACGTCGTCGATATCGCCGGTACCGACGCGCAATACCGTCTGCAGAAGCTCGGTGACGATCAGCGGAATGATGAAGCCGAGCGAAAAACCGAGAAACGTCCGGCATCTCCGGTATAGGAGCGGCAGCAAAATTCCGAAGAGGATGAACATCCCGATGTTGCCACCCAGATTGATAAGCACAACGGATAAAGCGATGGAGTCAAAATGAATAAAATAATGGCTGATTGTGCGAAAAGGATGCAGGTTGTACCGAAGCTCGTCCGCATGAACCGTCCGCCCGAATCCGACAAACATCATATACAGCATGCAGGACGTATACAAAATGAATGCGATGGCGGCCCATGGATTACGTTTTCCCTTCTTTTTTCTCCTCATGGTATCACTACCGCCTCTGGCTTTCTTCGCAAAGACCGATCAAGTGCTTCGCTTGTTTCATTAAGGTGTGTATCTGCTCCTCCGAATACGTTCGGAAGCCTAGTGTGACAAGGTGCGCCTGCATCGCTTCCGGCAGTCCCCGGACATGCTGTTCGAACGATAGGCCATCATCCAGGGCAAGATAGCACCAGAAGGCCTCGGCATAAAGCTGCCATGCGAGATTATCCGGGTCGCGTGTTTCCTTGTACCGTGCCGCCTTGCGAGCCGTGAGCTCGTCTTGAACGGATTGCAGCCCGAAGGCATCCGCATCGCCGCTCCGCTCGCGCAAGTAAGCGCGGTAAGCCTGAAGCGACGCGAGCAGTGTATCGGAATCGATGCTGTCTGCACCGAACCGAATCTTCCGGTAGGCTGGGTACAGGTCCAGTCGTCTCATGATCGGCAGCAATCCTCCGGTCGACATCACGCCATGGACAAAATAAGCGTAGACTTGAGCCGCTTCCCCCCAAACGGCATCGGCGGCGAAGCTGGCCGTCATCTGTTCTTGGGCGTCGAGACTTTCCTGAAGCCAAGCTTGATGCTCGGCGATCGCGGCTTTGGCCTGCGACAGCATCCGTTCTCTGCCTTGCGGCGATTGAAAATATGCCGAAGCATCGTCAATCAAAGCTTGCAGCAGTCCTGAAGGGTCCGAAACGATGCGGGCCTCCTCCAGAAAGCGGAAATCCCAAGAGGAATCAATAATTTGCTCCGTCTGCGGCAGCGGGTGGACATGAAGCTGAATGACGTGCTCCTGAAAAAGCACATTCGTACTGTAATGCGGCTGTTCTTGATTCGACGTATAGACATTTAAGTCCAAGTCACTGAACCGGTCTGCTTCACCGCGCCCCACGGAACCGCCTGCCAAAGCGCCAACCTGCTGCGAGATCAGCTGCCGCTGCGCATATTGCTGAGCCAGATCGACAAAAAACGAAGTATAATTCAATGACGTGTCCTCCTGCAAAATAAAAGTAGTCGATAGCGTCTGCCGGTGGCCGGATCGGCTTAACGGCTGTAACGGCCGGAGCGCTCTTCGCCTGCGCGGTGCCGCTCGGTCCGGCTATGCGGCTGATTCTAATCGGCGGATTGATGCTTCAAGGCGTGATGGATATTCCGTTCGACGATTTGTCGGAATGACTGCCTGCCTTTCTGATTGTGGCTGGAATTCCGCTCACCCCAGCATCGTGGACGGCGTGGGGCTCGGCTTTGTCGCTTTTCCGATCCTGAAGCTCGCGGCGGGCAAACGGCGGGAAATTTCCCCGGTGTTCGCGATCATCGCCGCGTTATTCGTCTTGAACTTCGCCCTGCCGTTGTTCTGACCGCTCAGTCCAGAAACGACCGGTAAAAAGCCTCTACATCCGTCATATCCTGAAGGCCGGATACTTGACCGTCGCCGACCTCGATGATCAGCCATTCGCCCGCGGTCGTCTTCGCGATGTCCATGGTGAAGAAGCTGCTGCGAATCCGCTGCGCGACCGCAACAAACACGCTCAGATCCGGCTGTTCCCCGTCGTAGGCCGCTTCCTCCCAATAATTTTGCGCCGCGATCAGCCGGTGCCGGTAAAAGAAAAGACGGTATTCCTTCGACAGGGGCATACCGCTTTTCCCGTGCATCCCCAGCTTTTCGAGCTCGACGTACTCGCGGAACACGATTCCGGCGTTCAGCCCGTCGCCCTGCCGCTCGATGAAGGTCCGCAGCACCTTCTCCACTTGTTGCCGATCGGACGCATCGGGAATATAACAGGCCTCCTCCCACTCGTGCTTCCGCGATTTGACGTAATCCTTCAGAAGAAGCGGTCGGCTGCCGAACGGAGCCAGCATTTCATGGACGCGATTGATGTCTAAGTGGACCGCAGCGATGTCCAGCCAGCGGCTCTCAGGGGTATGCTCTTTAATGAAGCTATAGCTATGGGGAAAATGATGGCAGAGCACGTACTGTACCGGCGTATTGACCAGATGGACGTTTTTTTGCTGCAAGGCTGAATAGAGCTGCTCGTAGTCCGCAGGCTTCATCATCCATCCACGGTAAATCGCAGGCTCTGCCGCGTCCGCTTCCCGGACCCGTTGGACCGCGCGGGCCGCCTTCCCGTCCAACAAGTCTTCGAGCGAGATCAGCTCGACGGGGAGCCCCAGTCCTGCGGCTGTTCGGTACTCAAGCTCGTAGTCGGCATCCGCCGTTTTCGGATCCAGAGGATCGCTGCAAAATACAATTTTCACCCTTAATCTCTCCTTCAGCTCGAACGGTATTTCCCGACGCCGGAAATCCGGCTCTGGAGCGGACTCTCCCGCAGGCGCCGGACTTGTCACGCGGCCCCGGAAAAAGCTGTACTCGTTCTAACCCTGCGGCTTCCCGAGCGTGCTCCATAGCTTATCGAATTTGCCTTTAGTCAAAATCTCGTGCGTGACAAAACGTCCGTTATAAAACGCGCTGTACGTCGTGAAGGCAGTCGGGGCGTTTTGCGCCTGTTCCTTCGTCGTGAGCTTCACGCGTTTTACGGGAATTCCGTACGCCCGTTCAATAGCATCGAGCTCTTCGCCGGTATAATGATCGGTAAAAGGGCATTGGTCCGTATACCGCACGACCAGACCGTTATCGTCCGCAACGGCCTGCTGCCTGGCGCTTTCTCTGAAGCGGGGAAGCGGGGCATCCGGATCAAGCCGCTTGACGAGCAGCTCGAAATAGGGAGGAGCGGTATCGCAAACCTCGAACCCGCGTTTCACGTAGTAGGACTTCTCCGAGAGATAAGGCCGCTTCTTATGGCTCGATACCGCAACGATGCCCGCTTTGCCCTCGGAGTCCCGGATGCATTCTTGCAGAAGCTGCGCCCCGTATCCTTGTCCCTTGTAGCTTCCGACACTCAAAAGCAGTTGATAAACATGTAGTGCGGCGCATCGATCGGCACCCAAGCGTTCTCGGCAGGCAAGTATTCGATGAACACTTTTCCTTTGGCGTCCAGCGCGCAGAATGTGCCGAGCTTGCCGAGGGCGCGCCGTTCCACCTCCGCGAACGTCTCCGCTTGGGCGGCGTGGAAGCGGTCCGGCTGATGCCAGAAGTGCTCGTAAGCCTCCGGGCAGCGCTCCGCAATTTCAACAGCAGTCTTGGTTTGCGTGGGTTGCGTGATGGCCTCTGGCGTCGTCGTAACCGGCTGGATGACCTGCATCCATGCGAGAAGGAGCAGGAGATGATTCATGGCGCTACACCTCGACCTCCTTGTAATAAAATACGGTATCGTTCAGGCTGCCGTCCGCGGAGCGTGCATAGCGGGGAATGCGTCCCGCCTCCACATACCCGAGCGACCGATACAGCAGGTTGGACGGATCGCCTGCGCGCGTATCGAGCACAAGCAGCGATCTGTTTTCGGTGCGGGCCCGTTCTTCGGCGGCCAGCATCAGGGCGCGGGCGATGCCATTTCTGCGGCTGCGCGTATGGACCATAAGCTTGGCGATTTCCGCTCGGTGGGCGGCATTCTTTTTTTGCGCGAGCTGAAGCTGCACGGCGCCGACAATCGTCTGACCGAGCTTGGCTGCCCACAAGACGACGCCCGGCTCCAGCACGCTTTTCCAATAATCCACCGCTTCTTCCTTGCTTAACGGCGGCAAAAAGCCGACCGAAGCGCCGCTCTCCACGGTATCGATCAGCAGCTCGGCCAGCTGCTCCAACGATTCCGGCTCGTAAGCCCGGATTTCAACGATTTCCAAGGAACGGCTCATGCTTCTTGTTCCTCCTCTGCTTCAACTGCATAGGTGCAGCGAAACCGCTCTGCACCCGGAAAGTTTTCGCCCAGACTGACGATTTCGAACCCGATGTTCCGGTAAAAATCGACCGCGTCCTCATCCGTTTCCGCAACGATTTCAGAGGGGGTTTTGAGATGGATCAGCTCCAAAATTTGGCCCCGGCCATAGCCTTGTCCCCGGTAGTCCGGCTGAACCGCAATGTGCCGCAGCTCCATCACGCGCCCGGGGCCGATCCGGAAGCCGACGAGGCCGAGCAGCTTTCCGTCCTTTTCGTAGCCGTACAATTCAAGCTCTTCGCTGCGCTTGTAGTCGCTTAAGGTTTGCTCCAGCCGAACCGGGTCCGGAAAAATGGAATATTCGAGAAGCTCCGCGATTTCGGGCTGGTCTAATCTGGATTTGATATCAATTAGCAAGGGGATCGCTCCTTTGGGTGTATGTTTCGGCTTCGGCAGAAAGACATCCTTTTATTTAGTATAAGGGATTTGAAAGGTTTTTCCAAAATAATCAATACCATCATTGATTTTGAGATTGACGGATGATGAAGAAAGGACTACAATAATCAACAAGAAACCACAAAAACAAAGTGATATAATCAACAATAAACAACAAGTGACCACCAATCGTCAAAAGCGGAGGAACACTTTTTCGTCCGAGTTTTTTAAATCGATGGGAATGAGGAGGAAGCGGGATGAAGCTGGATTTTCATTTTCACCTGGAGGAGGGGCCGTACTCGACCGGCTGGCTGCAGCGGACGGTGCGGGCGCTGGAGAACGTGCATCGGGAGAGCGGGCGGCTGGGCGACCGGCCGCATTCGCTCGAATGGATGAACAAGCTGGGAGAGCTGCTTCAGCAGCGGCTTGCGGCGGGCTGCTTCAGCGACGAATGGCTCACGTTCTATTTCGAGCAGGGGCGGAAGCGCGGAATCGAGCGGTTCGGGATGGTGGATCACCTGTACCGGTTTACCGAGTTCCGGCCGTATTACGAACGGCACATGATTGTGGACGATACGCCGCTTGGCCGGCTGCAGCGGTACTGGCTGGACCGTGTCTGCGTCAGCTCTATCGAGCCGTATCTTCAGGCGGTGCGCCGGGCGAAGGCCGCGGGCGTGCCCGTATCGCTCGGGGTCGAGGCGGACTTTTTCCCGGGCGGCGAGGCGGAACTCAGTGAGCTGCTATCGCAGTACGAGCTGGATTACGTGATCGGGTCGGTCCATTTTCTGGAGGGCTGGGGCTTCGACAACCCGGAAACCCAGGAGCTGTTCAAGGAAAAAGACCTGCTTGCCCTGTACTGGCAATTGTTTGACTACGTGAAGATGGCGGCTTCCAGCGGCTTGTTCGACATTATTGCGCATCTGGACAATCTGAAGGTGTTCAATTACCGGCCGGAGGAGAAGCTGCTGCTGCCGATGTACGAAGACGTGGCCCGTGCGCTCAAGCAGGCCGATGTGGCGACCGAGATCAATACCGGGCTTGCTTACCGATACCCGGTCAAGGAAGCTTGCCCGAGTCCGGCTTTTCTGGACATTTTGCATAAACACGGCGTCCCGATTACGTTAAGCTCGGATTCCCATTTTCCGGACGACATCGGGACGCAGCTGGACGAGGCGATGGAGTTGTTGGGCCGGACCGGGTACAACGAAATCATCTACGTGCACGAGAAGAAACGGATCGCCGTTCCGCTCGGGCGGTAAGGGGAGGTCCCCATGGAACTGTCGTTGACCCCGGATGTGTGGCATATCGGCTATGCGGAGCTGACGCTTCGTATTATTATAGCGCTGGTGCTGGGCGGTCTGATCGGCTTGGAGCGGGAAATCGGCGGGCATTCGGCCGGTTTTCGCACGCATATTCTCGTCTGCATGGGCTCGGCTCTGATTGTGCTGCTGTCGAGCTACGGTTTTTCGGATTTTGCGGGTGAAACGAACGTGAGGCTGGACCCGGCCCGTCTCGCCGCCCAGGTGATCAGCGGCATCGGCTTCCTCGGCGCCGGTACGATTCTGCGCACGGGGTCGACCGTGTCGGGGCTGACGACTGCGGCTTCGCTATGGGTCGTGGCGGCTATCGGTCTTGCGGTTGGCGCCGGTTTTTACTACGGAGCCGTCGTCTCGACGGCTGCGGTCATCGTCAGCCTGTTCCTTTTGAACAAGGTGGAGAAGGCGGCTCTGGCGAAGACGAAGCGCAAGCGCGAGGTAGAGGTCGAGCTCTGGGACGGGGACGGGAATCTCGGTATGATGCTGAACCGGATCAAGGCTGCAGGCGCTTCCGTCACTGTGCTGCATCTGGAGAGCCGGCCGAAGGAAACGGAGAAAGGTTTCCGCAATGCCTTAAGCGTACGCATGGCGCTCAAGACGACGGACGGGCAATACGAGCACGTCATACAGGAGCTGATCGTGCTTCCGGGCATAGTGAAGGTAGAGACGCCGGGTTGGAAGCCGCTCGAGCCCGGGGATAAAACGGAAGCGGCGGGCAAGACGGCCTGAGGTTCACCGTCGACGCCGGAGCGGGTCCGCCGCCGCGTCAACAATAAGGCAGGCGACCGCTTCCGGCGAACGGTAATGCGATAGACACTAGCGAAGAGGAGCGATTCAAGTGCAAGCTTTAACTTTTCGGGAAGATCGAACGTTTACGATTCTGCAGTTTACCGACGTGCATATGAAAGCCGGAGGCGACGCAGACCGGCGCACCTTGGAGCTGATGGAGCACATACTCGAAGCGGAGCGGCCCGATCTGGTCTACTTCACTGGAGATGTCATCGAGGACAAGGAATGCGACGATCCGCTCGGCCGGTTCGATCGGGCGATTTCCGTCGTTGAGAAGCGGCGCATCCCGTGGGCGGTCGTCTTCGGCAATCACGATACCGAGATGAAAATCACCCGGCAGCAACTGATGGACAAAGTGTCGGGCTACGAGTACGCGTTAGCGGCGGGCGGTCCGTCAGACATCGCCGGAGAAGGCAATTATGTGCTCGAAGTTCGGGATGCGTCCGGCCGTCCGGCCGCCTTGCTGTACGGCTTCGACTCCGGCTGCATGTCCACGCTGCCGCGCGTTCAGGGCTACGGCTGGATTTGCCGCGATCAGATCGATTGGTACGTCCAGCAGTCCGCAGCCTATACGTCGGACAACGGCGGCACGCCGCTGCCGGCCTTGGCGTTCTTCCATATCCCGCTGCCGGAGTATGCGGAGGTATGGGAGCGCGAAGTATGCTACGGGCATAAGCACGAGAACGTGTGCTGCCCGAAGATCAACACGGGACTGTTTGCGGCGCTCGTCGAAATGGGCGACGTCATGGGCACGTTCGCCGGCCACGACCACGTCAACGATTACTGCGGCACGCTTCACGGCATCCGCCTGTGCTATGGCCGGGCGACGGGCTACAACACGTACGGCCGGGACGATTTCCCGCGCGGAGCGCGCGTTATCCGGTTGCGCGAAGGTGAGCGCAGCTTCGAGAGCTGGCTGCGACTTGCGGACGGAACGGTCGTGACGGGGCAGCCGGAGCATCGGCCGGAGACGCGCTAAAGGACCGCCCGCCGGAGGGCCGAGATTAATTGTATGCTAAAGGACGCCGTCTTCGACAGCTACCAAACGAAAACAGGCGGACGACCGAAGAGGTGCTCTTCCAGTCGTTCGCCTGTCCAAAATGCAGTTTTATATTGCCATATCGCCGGGAAAGCAGATGATCGAGGCCGGAGAGCGGGCTCAGCCAATCCGAACCGTGGATCATACCGTGCTACCGTGCTACGGAATATCGTCAGAATTGACCGAATTGGCGTACGAGATCGTTCACCGCCGTCTAATCGCCGACGTAGCCTACGCCAACGGCTCCGATCTGGAGCTGCGTGCGTTGCTAGTATCAAGTCCTTGCGATTGCTTACCTATAAGCCTCTCCGGATAAAGTTCGCCGAAACCGCCCGCAAGCCGAGTTCCTTGGCCCAGACGGACAATTGTCCGACATGATGAATTTCGTGGGCGATCACATGTCTTAAGATTTCGCCTTGGGTGAACGTTTCGTCCATCCCGGAAGGCGTAACAGGTTGTCCGTCGGATTCACTTGTCCAATGGACGAGAAAGTCCTCGACTTCGATCCGATACTGCGCGGATAGCTGTCGTATTTTGTCCAAACTCGCGTTGTCATTGAAAGCAGGCTCCGGGTCCGGATCGCCCTTGATGGCCCGAATCCAGCTGCACTCTACATCAACGATATGAAACAGCGTCTTCAGGATGGAGCCGACTCCGCCGGCGCGTTCGCGCAGCAGCTCTTCCTCGCTTATCGCCCCGAAGGTCTCAAACCATTCGTCCCGCACCATCCAATTATAGCGAAATAACCGCAGCATTCGTTTCCTCCCCAGACCGATTCAGATTACTTCAACAATCTCGTCACGTTCGATAAAGCTTTGCCCTGAAACTCCAGCTTGTAAATATCCGGCATGGTCGTTGATTCCCAGAAATCAAAGTGATATGCCGGGTTAAAATAGTTTAACATCAACGTCATAATATCTCCATGCGTGCCTACGACGATCGATCTGCCCGAATATTGCTCCAGATACCGGGTTAATACTTTTACGGCTCGTTCTTGCGCCTGTTGGCTGGACTCCCCGCCCGGGAAAGCGAGGGTTGGATCGTCGTATAGCTGTTTTTTCGATTGGATGAACCGGTCTTTCGAAAGGAAGAAGTCTTCCCCGGACACCTGTCGTTCTCTTAAATCCTCTTCTGGAACAATGGGCTTGCGCAGGTGGTCGGCTAATTCCCGAATGGTCAGAACGGCTCTTTCATACGGGCTGGAAATCAACAGATCGATAGGCTCATGAAGGAGCATGTCCTTCACTTTTATCGCATCGGCTTTTCCCTTATCCGTCAATCCCCTCGATCGGTCCTTACCGGCAATATAAAGTGATTCCGCATGTCTTACGAAATAAACGATCGTTCCGATCGGACTCACCTCCGGGGGTATCCCCAGACTTAATATGTCGTCTATTACAGATCTTAGCCGAGAAAGCCCTTGCCTTTAGGCATGGGATGAATCAGCTTAGGACAAGGGCTGTCTTTAGACAGCTTCATTGTCCTACATTGTTTCATGTTGTTGCAGTTTTTATGTTTATACCGACGCAATCGGTGTACGGGATAACAATATAGAAGAACGACAACAACCGTATCACTCATCAACTATCATTTTGTGTGGTAAAATTGAAAGGTACGACCTCGCGATGTTTGCGCCAAGAATTTAAGCACTTGGAGCAGCTACCAAGCCTTTGGACACGTTCGTATTTTGTCAGCACGGCAGGGAATGTTTCGAGTGAAACGATCCAACGTTATGTTGAAGAACAAAAGACAAGGACGCCAAACTTCCATCCGCCGTAAAGAACCAAGCCATTCGAGATGCGCGAAGCATTCACAACAAGACGAAAAAGCAAGGAAAACGTCCG
>JBHJMN010000089.1:0-5762 GCA_042219835.1 Paenibacillus elgii | reverse complement strand
ATAGTAATAATGGTCGATAAGACCATATGGTAATTCCTTTGATAACAGTTTTCCGGAAACATCGTATTTGTAGATAGCTAAATTATCAGTGTATGCCGAAGCTTCTGGAATGATCGAAAAAAAATGAAAGATAAGAATAGTAATACTATTTACGAGAGAAGCTTCTGTATCATTCTTTACCTCCTAAAAAAATAGATGAAGTTGTTTGATACGAGAGGACTATGGAGGAATTTTCTTTTGAAATTATAGCGGAACTGGAAAGTATTGTATATGGTTTTTTAAGAAAGACTTTTGAACACCTGCCTTTCATACACTGAAGTGAAAACATTACTATTAGTCTTTGTATTGTAATACCTTCTCTTCTATATACAGATATCGCTTGACAAAGGTATAATTTAGCAGGGAAAATCTGCATGATTTTATATCAAAAGTTCTCTAGGGAGGTAGTTATGCTAAAAAGAATTGTTTCGATTCTCCTATGTTTCATATTCATGATCGCTAATGCTTCATCAATCACGGTTGCAAACGGAGAAACAAAATATCTGTATAATCATAAAGGTCAGTTGGTAGAGGCCACTAACTTGTATGGAACCATCTATTACGATTATGATTTAAATGGGGGCTTAATAAGAAAAAATCTAACAGATAACATGCTTACAAATGCCAGTTTTGAGGTGAATAGGGAAACAAGCGGAATAGCTGACGGCTGGTACGGCAACAAGGACCAAGGAATATCTGGCGAGTATGAAGTTGTAGCTCATCATGCGTCTTCCGGTCAATATGCGCAGAAGATTACGGGTTCTGGTCTGGGGCTACATAACCAAATAAACGTATTCCAAGACGTGAAGATAGACCCGGGAAAAACGTATACAGCAAGCAGCCGTATTTTTGTAGAGAGCCTGACGAATGCAAGGATAAACTTGACCGTAGATTATCTTGATGCCCAATATCGATTTATAGGAGCTCATTTCGAGACTTCCCAGAATGCAACCACGGTCGGCGGATTTTTGACACTATCTGTTACGGGTCAAGCTCCTGCAAATGCAGCATACGCTCGAGTGTGGCTTGTATTGATGGGAACGGACAAAAATGGCGCAGGTACCTCACATTCCGCACCCTTGTTTATTTATTCAAAGGATTTTTATTTTTATGCAAAATTTTTACTTTAGATAGGCTTTAAACAATACATTTACTGTTATTAAATCCCATAATCGGATTGGTTTTAGATGAAAAAAATGCTTGAAAATTAATGTATTTCGAATTTTCACGAAGGGTGCGGAATGTGAGAGGTACGGTCTATTTTGATCAGACAAGCCTGCGAAGTGATCCTGACGGCAACATGCTTACAAACGCCAGTTTTGAGGTAAATACGGGAACAAACGGCTTAACTGACGGCTGGTACGGCAATAAGGATCAAGGAATAACTGGGGAGTATGAAGTTGTAGCTCACCATGCGTCTTCCGGTCAACGTGCGCAGAAAATTACAGGTTCTGGGTTGGGGCTGTATAACCAAATAAACGTATTCCAAGACACGAAGATAGAGCCGGGAAAAACGTATACGGCAAGCAGTCGTATTTTTGTAGAGAGCTTGACGAATGCAAGGGTAAACTTGACCGTAGATTATCTTGATTCCCAATATCGATTTATAGGAGCTCATTTCGAGACTTCCCAGAATACAACCACGGGCGGCGGATTTTTGACACTATCTGTTACGGGTCAAGCTCCTGCAAATGCAGCATACGCTCGCGTATGGCTTGTATTGATGGGAACGGACAATAACGGCTCGGGTACGGTCTATTTTGATCAAACAAGCCTGCGATATGATCCTGATGGTAATATGCTTGCAAACGCCAGTTTTGAGCTAAAAACAGGGGCAAGCGGCTTAGCTGACGGCTGGTATGGAAACAAAGACCAAGGAATAACTGGGGAGTATGAAGTTGCAGCTCATCATACGTCTTCCGGTCAACGTGCGCAGAAGATTACAGGTTCCGGTCTGGGGCTGTATAACCAAATAAATGTATTCCAAGACACGAAGATAGACCCGGGAAAAACGTATACGGCCAGTAGTCGTATATTTGTAGAGAGCCTGACGAATGCAAAAGTAAATTTGACCGTTGATTATTTTGATGCGCAATATCAATTTGCTGCACAGTTTGAAACTTCCCAGAATACAACTACGGGCGGCGGATTTTTGACACTTTCTGTTACGGGTCAAGCTCCCGCAAATGCAGCATACGCACGCGTATGGATCGTGTTGATGGGAACGGATAATAATGGCTCGGGTACGGTTTATTTTGATCAGACAAGTCTGCGATATGATCCTGATAGCAATATGCTTGCGAATGCCAGTTTTGAGGTAAATACGGGAGCAAGCGGCTTAGCTGACGGCTGGTACGGTAACAAGGACCAAGGAATAACTGGGGAGTATGAAGTTGTAGCTCATCATGCGTCTTCCGGTCGACGCGCGCAGAAGATTACAGGTTCGGGGCTAGGGTTATATAACCAAATAAACGTATTTCAGGATACGAAGATAGACTCGGGAAAAACGTATACGGCCAGCAGTCGTATTTTCGTAGAGAGCCTGACGAATGCAAGGGTAAACTTGACTGTAGATTATCTTGATGCACAATATCGATTTATAGGAGCTCATTTCGAGACTTCCCAGAATACAACCACGGGCGGCGGATTTTCGACACTATCTGTTACAGGACAAGCTCCTGCAAATGCAGCATACGCTCGCGTATGGCTTGTATTGATGGGAACGGACAATAATGGCTTGGGTACGGTTTATTTGGACTCTGCTGCGTTACAACAAAAATAGATATATAAGCAGATAAGCAGGTTGCAAAAGGAAGAAAAGCAGCAATATAAGCAAAAAAACTAAAACTACCACAATCGACTATCCTTCGCGTTGTGGTTTCTTTTTTAGTCTTAAAAGCGTTGGTTTGGAGAATCTTGAGCTTGTTTGGCGGGGTACAAGATTAAAGAACAAACTTTTCGTGGTGATTGTCTTTTTAGTTTTCACAAAAACTGATATATACAGATATCATCAGCCGAAGGTATAATTTAGCATGGCAATATTTTGAATATTCAGCATCAAAATTATAGGGGGGTAGTCATTGAAAAACGGATCATATCATTTTTACTATGTTTCATGCTAATGATTACATACGGTCCACCAACAATGGCAGCAAACGGCGATACAAAATATCAATATGATACTAGAGGTCAGTTAGTAGAGGCTTCAAATTCTAACGGAACCATATATCACGATTACGATGCAAATGGAAATAGAATAAGAAAGCATATTACAGATAACCTTCTTATAAACTCGAGTTTCGAGACCTACACAGGAACAAACGGAATAGCGGATGGATGGACAAGATATGGGGCTTCGGGAGACTTTAAGGTGATTCCGACGCCAGTAATATCAAGAAGCCGAGCTCAACAAATATCAGTGGAAGGCTTGGGAGGGATTTACCAAGAAGTTGCGATAACAGGAAACAGTACCTATGAAATTAAAGGACGGGTAAACATTACGACGTTATCCAGTGGTAAGGTACAGATGGTTATTCAATATTATGATGCTGCAGGTAACCTGCTAAGCGATGTGCGACCAGCGGAGACAAGTTTGACGAATGCATGGACTATAATCGGAGGCATTACTACAGCACCGGGTAATGCGGTTATGGCTAGAATCCATTTGCACTTGGAATCACCCGCACCCGGAGCGTTCATTATGGACGCTGTAAGTTTTAAGAAAAGCTTAGATGGAAATCTTCTGTATAACGAAAATTTTGAAGTCTACACAGGAACAAACGGAATAGCGGATGGATGGACAAGATATGGGGCTTCGGGAGACTTTAAGGTGATTACGACGCCAGTGGTATCAGGAAGCCGCGCGCAACAAATATCAATGGAAGGCTTGGGAGGGATTTACCAAGAAGTAGCCATAACAGGAAACAGTACCCATGAAATTAAAGGACGGGTAAACATTACGGCGCTATCCAGCGGTAAGGTACAGATGGTTGTTCAATATTATGATGCTTCAGGTAACCTGCTAAGTGATGTGCGACCAGCGGAGACTAGTTTGACGAATGCATGGACTACAATCGGAGGCATTACTACCGCCCCAGGTAACGCGGTCATGGCTAGAATCCATTTGCATTTGGAATCACCCGCACCCGGAGCGTTCATTATGGACGCTGTAAGTTTTAAGAAAAGCGCGGATAGCAATCTTCTGTATAATGAAAGCTTTGAGATGTATTCGGGAACCAATGGAGCAGCAGACGGATGGACAGGATACTGGCATGGAGCAGCGGGAGAATACAAAGTGATCTCTTCACCGATAGTGTCTGGCAACCAAGCGCAACAAATATTAATGGTGGGGTTAGGTGGACTTTATCAGGAAGTGGCTATAACCGGGAATAGTACTTATGAAATTAAGGGACGGGTAAATATTACGGCGCTATCCAGCGGCAAAGTTCAACTGGTCGTTCAATACTATGATGCAGCGGGCAAGTTGTTGAGGGATGAACGTCCGGGGAAGACGAGTTTAACCAATGCATGGACTACAATCGGAGGTGTTACTACCGCGCCGGGCAACGCGGTTATGGCTAGAATCCATTTGCATTTGGAATCACCGGCACCCGGAGCGTTCATTATGGACGCTGTAAGTTTTAAGAAAAGCTTAGATGGAAATCTTCTGTATAACGAAAATTTTGAAGTCTATACAGGAACAAACGGAATAGCGGATGGATGGACAAGATATGGAGTGGCGGGAGACTTTAAGGTGGTTACGACGCCAGTAGTATCAGGAAGCAGAGCGCAACAAATATCAGTGGAAGGCTTGGGAGGAATTTACCAAGAAGTAGCCATAACAGGAAACAGTACCTATGAAATTAAAGGACGGGTAAACATTACGGCGCTATCCAGCGGTAAAGTACAGATGGTTGTTCAATATTATGATGCTTCGGGTAACCTGCTAAGTGATGTACGACCGGCGGAAACAGGCTTGACGAATGAATGGACAACAATCGGGGGCATTACCACTGCACCGGGTAATGCGGTTATGGCTAGAATCCATTTGCATTTGGAATCACCCGCACCCGGAACCTTCATTATGGATGCCGTTAGTTTTAAAAAGAGCTAACTTGAGGGATGGTATCCGGATTGCAAGAATAAGAAAGTAATATATAGTAATCACATAAAATACAGTCTTTCTGAGGAAACATGGGGTACACGTATTTTTGTGTGCTTGATCGGATCGTCAGCATCGCACAGCCGCACGTAAGGCCGATCGTGAAGGGAACCGGGCTGTGGTCGATCCTCGTATTCCGTTACTACCTTTATCGCCATAAATTTTTCCCCGTTCAGCACGCCCTTTTATTTTCTAAACTGCCTTGTATACAGCATTAAATAATGAAGTATAATTTAACAGCAGGAAAAAGCTCCTATACAGAAATAGAACTTATTGGAGGTACTATGCTAAAGAAAACCATATCCATCTTTCTAAGTACTATGTTTTTGATTACACTCATTGCTCCAATTACGGTAGCAAACGTGACAACCAAATATCTTTATGACAAAAACGGTAGACTAGTGGAAGCGAATGATTTTAACGGTACTGTTGAATATCAGTATGATGCTAAAGGAAACTTGGTAAACAGAAGCAAAACAAATAACTTATTGGTTAATTCCAGTTTTGAAGTTGTAACGGGAACTAACGGAACGGCCGACGGATGGAACAAATGGAAGAATAT
>JBHJMN010000088.1:0-5929 GCA_042219835.1 Paenibacillus elgii | reverse complement strand
TTATACGGTATAACGAGGCAGTTCAAGCACGTCAGGAGCAAGAACTTGAAAATGCAAAGGCAGCAGCGGTGAAAATGATTCAGGATGCAGAAGAGCGTCTGGCACAAACAAGGCAAGTATTGGCTGAAAAAGTGGCTCAGCTTGCAGAACTGGAGAGCTAGGTGAATGAATAACGGGATACCTCAAAAATATCAAGGCGTGATGCGCGATCTGTTGCAGAATCTTAAGGGCACAGGCAAACGAATTGAACTGATTACGGAGAAGGGAGCCTGTACGATGCAGGCCAACAAGAGCAGCGATAGCTTTGTAATTGAGATCGTAGACGATAGTGAAGTCATTGAAGTTGATGATATAGGCTCAACAGAAGAATTGAGAGTGACGGTTCAGGACGCAGTACGTGAAACGATGAATAGCGCTACAGGCAGAACGTAACCAGAGGGAGGAATAGAGAGATGTTGAAACTAAGTCCAGAAGCATTAGAAGCACGTCGGGAATACAGAAGACAGTATGAACGAGAATATCGGCGCAAATGGCGGCAGAAGCCGGAGAACCGATTAAAGGAAAAAGAATACGAGCACAGATACTGGGAACGTAAAGCGAAGCAGTCTAAGGAATAACACATGCAGCCAGGCGCTCTTAGGCTGAGCACCGATTCAAACATACAACCAAGGACATTTTACCGCAGCAGGCACGAAACCACGAGAGCAACCAAATATGAACGTCACAGGGGGAAATAGCACAATGACGAAACATGAAGAATTCTTATGGGAACTGTTACTTCACGAGATTAATACGAAAGCAGAACTAACACATATGTACTTTGACTGCTTTACGTTTATTGCTAAAACGGAACAGCTTGAGGAGTTTCGGTTGCATAAGAAACAGAGGGAAGAAAGTAGAAGGAAAGCATTAAAGGAGTCATTTCTTGAAGAAGATGAACAAGAATAGTGAACATGTATTGAAACAGATAGATAAACAGCTTGGAGGCAGGATGACCTCCCCCCGGTCGGGGAAACGATACCCCATGAAATGGGGTTAGGGGATGTAAAAATGGAACAGAAACGATGCGGAGCTAAGACGAAAAGCGGTGAAGCTTGTAAAAAAGCGGCTCTAAAGAATGGACGTTGCAGGTTGCATGGTGGAAAATCCACGGGTCCGAAGGACAGGGCGAAGCATAGCGAACGTCTAAAAGGCAACAAAAACGCCTTGAAGCATGGACTGTATGAAACGATCTGGCTAGATACGCTAACGGAGGAAGAGCAAGAGTTGTACCATCAGGTTTCAACCGACCCGAATGTACAGGTGGATAGCGAGTATCGACTTTCAGCGTTACGCATTAGGCGAATGCTTCAACGTATTCAGCAGGAGGAACAGAAGGACAAGCCTGACCCTACTGAAATCAGAGCGATGGAAGACGCCATCACCAAAGTACAGATGAATGTTGCGGCACTGATTCGGGAGAACGGCAAGCTCAGGGATATGCAGAAGCAGAAAAGTGATGGCTCGTTAGACCAGTTGGTCGAGATACTGCAACAAGCGAGAAGCAAGTTTCAAGGATGAAGACAGGAGCAGACAGAGCGCACGCTTTGTTTCGCTCCTTTTTACTACCGCAGAAGGCGTGGCATCTAAAAATGAATGTAAAAATGGCTTACCACGATCACGGTTAACGAGCGGCAATAAGGATAAAGAGGGTTGTAAATGCCTTCCGTAAGGTCGTATGGTGTTACAAAAAACAGGAGGCATTTACATGAAGGAAACGAAGGTCAAGAAATGGGTAGGCTATGTGCGTATCTCCTCGGACAGTCAGATGGAGAACACATCCATTAGTGAACAGGTAAGGCAGATTGAAGCGTTTTGCGTGAGTCAGGGCTGGCAACTGGCAGCGATCTTCAAGGACGAAGGAGTTAGCGGCAGCACAATAGAACGAGAGGGTTATCAAGAGATGCTGCATTACATTCAGCAGCCCGAACATGAGGTTGGCGGGATTGTCGTGACGAAATCAGACCGTATCCATCGTCAATTGAATCATCTGCTGGACTTGATCGAAGAGGAACTGGAACCACACGACATGGCGTTCATTAGTGTGACGGAGCGAATGGATACCTCGACTCCGCAAGGGAAGATTTTCTTGCAAATGCTTGGCGGTTTTGCTGAGTTTGAACGTGCAACCATCAATGAACGTACCCGAAACGGACGAATCGCTACGGCAAGAAAGAATCAATATGCTGGCGGGGGTATTCCTTATGGCTACAGGCTGTGGAACGGAAACATTGAACTGGATAAACAGCAAGCCAGCACCGTAAAATACATCTTTCAGGAATATGTAGAAGGAACAAACCCTTATCGCATCGCCAAGTTGCTGAACAACGCTGGTATCCAAACCAAGACAGGAAAGGCTTGGACAGTCGTACAGGTACAAAACATTTTGAACAATGAGACGTACACAGGGTTCAACATGTACAACGGGCAAAAAGAGAAGAATGGCATTAGGCAGAAAGATGTGTTCCCTCGTATCATTAGCCGCCAGTTGTGGAACAAAGCAAGGCAGGTCAGCTAATCATCACGTAAACAATGGGAGGCTGGACAAATGAGCGAATTCAAAGAGCGATGATGATGTGTTCAGAAGACTACGACGAAATGATTGACATGGCTCTAGCCATGAAGGACAAGGAATGGTTTGAGGAACTGGTTACCAAGCAAAAGCGGTTACGTGAACTGGAGATTGAAATGCGCCGCGAATTAGGTGTACTCGACTAGGATACGATCATACTATACAGCAGACCCACGAGAACCGGGCGAGACGACGCTCTCATGTAGGATTACCACAAATGACACCGATGAAGGGAGAAACAAACGAGAGCGAACCATCTCACAGGGTCATACGTTATTGTTGACTCCAAACAAAGCGTGTGTCATAATCTCCGTACAGTATTCGATTGTGGTTCAGGGGATACTGCTAACTTGGAGAACTTTTACTCTTAGAGCACTTGATTGTCTGTAATGGGCGACAAGTGCTTTTTTGCGTTTAACACGTTGAAACGGACAGCGCCCGATAATTACTTAATTAGTCGAGTAAGTGTTACATTTTACAATCGCATGGAGCAAAAATCGCGTATGAGAACGGGAGTGTAGCGTGTGATGAAAGCAAGTGTATCCATTGACAAATTTGTTATGGAGTATAAGGATGTGCCGCTTGGGGCTTATTACGGATTGATGAGAGACGCGGCGATGAACGGGTTTCAAACGAAGCCAACGATCTATTGGGGCGACTACTGCTACGAGTTGCATATACGGAAAGGGAAGGAAGCCTACTTACATGTATTTTACAAGAACTTTAGGGAAACAGATGGGCACTTGCATACATTGCGACTAGAGACGCGCCCCGAACATTACATTTTCATGAGTTGCTGGAACCGATGCGCAAGGTGGCAAGCAGGATAACTTTCGTTGGCTGTGATGTGGCGTATGATGTGAGGAACTTCATTGGAAAATGTCATCGTCATCCCTACCGATATGCGGCGGAGATGACTCATGAGGGAACAACACGATATTTTGGTAAAGCTCATCAGCGCAAGACGAACGGATACTGCCGCATTTACGATAAGCGACTGGAGCTATGGGAGCAACAGAAGATCATGCTCGACCACGAATTAAGCCGCATTGAGATTGTATACAAACCAGACCAGAAAATATTACTGTCGGATGTGGGGAGGTATCCACCAGAGCAGAACGACAAGTATTTTGCGGCAGTGGTAACAGATTGGGATGTACTCCCTAGAAAAAGGGTGGAACAGATTCGCAACATGCGGGACGGAGCAGAGATGTATACGCAACGGATACGTAAAGGGGTAAAAGAAACCCTTGCAAACCCGTATCACGTAGATTTCAACAGGTTAGCAAGGGAACAATGGGTATCGCTAGTTGAAGTACCTTGTGCGGCATTGCTGGGGGGTAGCGTAAACCGCAGATTCAACAGCGATTGGTGTAACGATTTCGTATATACAGTATACGATCTTCCTACAGACGAAAACGACAATAAAATACGGGTTGTGCAGATTTTGGAGAATATCGTATACTACGCATCACTGTTTCCTGTAGGTGTACGGGAGGGTTGAAAAATAATTTTTCTCGGCGCTTAAAAAACAGCAAGATTTTGATATATGTCCATCAGACGATGCAGAAGGAAATCATGGATTGGCTAGCGTCCCGTTGCGGGCTGCGTTAGCAGCTAACGCTTGAACTGAGGTTGCCGACGTGTTTTCATCAAGCATTGTACTTGCTGGATCGAAGGAAGGATGACATGCATTACAAAGCGAAGCATATTTATATTGGCATTGACTTACATAAGAAAACTCATACAGCGGTGGTGGTCAATTGCTGGCACGAGAAACTGGGTGAGGTTACATTTGAAAACAAACCATCGGCATTCCTAGAACTGATTGCATTTGTGAAGCAGTTCAAGAAGCGTGGAATTACGCCGATCTATGGATTAGAAGACGTAGGCGGCTATGGTCGTGCGCTGGCGGTGTACTTGCTAGAGCAGAAGCAACAGGTAAAAGAGGTCAACTCTGCCCTATCGTATGCCGAACGCAAGAGCAATCCCATCGTGCAAAAGAGCGATAGCTGGGATGCGGAATGTCTAGCAAAAATCCTGCTAAACAAGCTAGACATATTGCCCGACGCAAACCCGCAGGACGTATACTGGACGATTGGTCAATTGGTGACGAGGAGGAATGGCTTGATTAAGGCATTGACCTCCCTTAAAAACCAATTGCACATGCAGCTCAGTTACCACTATCCAAGCTACAAAAAGTTCTTTAGCGAGCTGGATGGCAAATGTGCATTAGCATTTTGGAAAAAGTACCCATCGCCTTATTTGTTGAAAGACGAGACGGCAGAAACGCTGGCTCATTTTCTGCGGTTGACCAGCAACAACGCCTGTTCAACACGGAAAGCAGAGCAATTACTAACGTGGATTCAGGCAGATGGCGATACCACCCGAACGTATCAGGAGCAGCGTGACTTCCTCATTCGGAGCCACGTCCGAGACATCCGGTTCAACAAGAGGGAAATCGCCCGAGTGGAAGGCGAATTACATAATATGATGAAGCAACTCGATCTTCAATTGGAGACGATGCCAGGTATAGATTTGGTCACATCTTCCGCATTGGTAGCTGAAATAGGTGATATACACCGATTTGCTAGTGCAGATAAGCTGGCTCGTTTTGCTGGAATTGCCCCTGTAAAAATTGGTTCAGGCGGTAAGCATGTCAATCTGAAAAGCAGACAGGGGAATCGAGTACTGCATGGACTGTTTTACAACCTTGCTGTTCAACAAGTTCAAGTTTCAAAAGGCAGCAAGAAGCCGCGCAATCCCCTGTTCTACGAATACTTCAACCGTAAGAAAGAAGAAGGTAAAACGCCAACACAAGCCTTGGTTTGTGTAATGCGGCGGTTAGTTAACATTATCTACGGCATGATGAAGCACAAGACAGCGTTCCGTCTCCCCGAACAAACTGAACAACAGGCAAGCTAATAGGTGGTATCGCTAGTATTCTAGCAACCACCGTTACTTTTCAATAGTTTAGCTTTACAACATAGGGGACGGGTAAACCTAGCGGTGAAGGACTACCTCTAGATAGGAAAAAGTATTATCGGCAAAAAATTGATGAAGCGAACGCACGAGGAGATCAGAAAGCAGCCGATGATGCTCGGTATGAGCGTTATTGTGAAGAGAAGCTAGACAAGGGTGAAAAGCCGGTTTCTCGTAAAAATTGGGATGCATTAACTGAACAATTAAGAAAGAATAGAGCAAATGGAATAGAACAGGAGATTAAAGGTAGAAATGCACTCGAAAAGCAATTAGGTAGAAAATTGGAAGATAATAATACTGGTGAAGTTGTTACCTTCGAATCAAGTGAAGGACATC
>JBHJMN010000087.1:0-6075 GCA_042219835.1 Paenibacillus elgii | reverse complement strand
GTTCTCCCTATAGATAAATTAGTATATTAAGTTCAGTTCTCCCGATACATCCTTACCACGCACTTATTACGTTATTGAAACCATTGCTCGTTCTCTTCAATAAAAGACAAGCACTCCGTAATATTGCCGGAAAATAAGTTCGCCCATTGCCCTGTATGTCTCTGATAATCCGCTTCACACGTTTCTCCAATTGTATCAAACAAAGTGATACGTGCCATCGGAAACTCCGCATATTTCCCATCAATTAAGGGTTTGATGAATTGTACGTCAGGTTTATCCCAGCCGAATTGTTCATGCAGCCGATACAAATAAATTCGTCCTGCTCTGATATCAACACGGTATACAATTTCACTGAGGTGCGAAGACCCTGATATGAATTGGCTGACGACAGATTCAAGCCTACTTTTATCCGATGCACTCAGCTTAGCAGGTTTGGGGTTGCTTATCCAGCGTTTATTCATATTCACTTTTTACCTCCCGCAACATTTTTTATATTTTTGACCGCTTCCACAAGTACAGGGGTCGTTGCGACCAATTTTTACGCTTGTAACGGGGATTGCTTTTATTCTAGGCGATAAGGTCACTTTGGGGCGAGAAGCATTTTTTGCTTTCATTTGATCGAGAATATCCTGTCTAACTTCAGCTGCTTCTTGATGTTTTCCCAATTCCATGTACAGATCATCAAGACGCTCCAATACATCAAACCGATCCCGAAGCCCTTCAATTTTAAGTGCTTGCTTTAGGATATCAATTGCCTTCTCGAAATTTTGATTACCTTCATTTGCATACAATCCATATTGATCTGACCAACCAATCCAATACCATCCAAAATCAGGGTGCTGTTCAGTGTATTCTTTAAACAGTCTTTCACCCTTGTCATTATTACCCAACTCAAAATACGACTCCGCAATTGCTCTTCTCATTTCTAATATATTGTTATCTTTATGATCTTTACTTTTCGAGATGTACTGCGTACAGAAATCAATCCTCATTTGAGCGAACTCTTTATTTTTTCTTGAAGCATTCTCTAATTCCACATCAAAATCAATTGCCCAATTTCCAATGTACTGTTCGCCATCAAAAGCCTTATCAAATTCATCAACATAATGGATTTGAAGCATCTGCATAGTATCCAGAATTTTATTCCATAGGTCTATCCATAATTGAATAGCCGCCAAGCCATTTCCAGCTATAGCCAGATCGTAACCCTCTTGCATTTGCTCATTGAATTCATTTTTCCAATTATTCTCCAAGAGTACAGCCTCCATCAATTAATCCTCACAATTACATCCTTACCACGGACTTCATATGTCTCGAGCTTTCAAGAGGAATGGCATCGCTGCCGATCATTCCTCGAAAATTTGCTATTCCCATATATCCAAAAGTGTGTGAGATATCGCTACTCCACGGCTTCCACATGATTACTTACGTCTTTTATTAAAAGTCAGGCATTCATTTAATGAAGAGTGAGTAATCCCTCTCATATGATAATTTTGTCTCTTCGTATGTCGGAATTTCTAATAGTTCCACTTTTTCAATATTCATGTGCAAAAAATCGTGAGCAAGTATCTTTACGCTTTTCTCAATCTCTTGTATATCCCAAGCTTTGGATAACTTTGACCACATATAAATGTAAACGGGTTTATGACCTTTAGCATTTATTGGTGCAAAATGGCCAACTTGATGAGCAAGATCCTCTTTATCTCTAGGATATATGTAACTATAACCTATCTTTTTACTTCATTTTAAGAATTCGTCAATTTCATAATATAATTCTTTATTTTCCATTTTTATCAAGTTCGTTGTTTAACGAATATAGGAGACAAGGTTCTGTCATAAGATCAAAATATCCTAAGAAATTGTTTCTTTCTTTATCCGAATACAGTGAAATTTCATCATTACTGCTTTTACTACATAATCCGTAAATTCCATACCAAAATAACCAATGTCGAACACGGACATATATCGTATTCGTAATAATCCATCAACCTTTCTATTGCAAAAAATAAACTCCGTTAAATTACTGCCTCATGTTTATTCAAGTCCAGTATCCCATATAACATGTCGTAAAAACAATCTTGAGAACCAAATTTCACACGCGACTTCTTTAGCCGCGTTGGACAATACGTGGGAACAGGCTTGTATAATGGACCTGAATACTACCGATAGGCATAGGTAATTGATTGAAAAAGTATGATGGCATGAAAAAACCTCCCGATTGGAGGTGAATGAGTTATTTATTTTCATAACGTACTAAGCCGTAGTTCATAAAAATACTGCACAACTGGATGCTTTAACTTCATCTTCTCGGCCATATTTAAAATCCGCTTTTTCCCAACTCTTCTGTCCACCAAAGCTAAAATATTCAATAAGATATCATTGCTCTCTATGCTTTCCTCTATAGAAATGGATAAAAACTTATTAGCTACAACGACAAAATTTGATTTACTTAATGATGACTGTGCTGACAAAAGCTCCTTTGCATATTCTGATATTTTTCTACTTCTTGCAATTACTTTTAGACGATCCTCCGGAACTATCCCCTTGGTATCTTTTCTGACCGCTTCAATTTCTTCATAGTTGATAGGAATTTGGATACTTGGATCATTCTTAACTTCCAGCTCAGTCTGATACCATCTGATTAAGGTAGTTATATCACTCATATTGAATACGTTCTTTTTATCTACCGCAATATAACAAAGTCCTGCTTTATCAGGTAAATAACGGTAGCTGGTTGCACGGTATTCGATCCTTCCATATAACGCAGGACAGAGAAAACTCTCCAGATGTTGCTTCAATTTGCTCCAGGCCATGTAATCCTCCTATGTTCTATGTTTTATAAATACCAATTGAGGCAGTCGTTCTATTATCCATAATACAATAACCAACACATCGATCATACTAAATACAAGTAACCTAGCGTTTCTCAATTTTCTTCCACCGCTGTGGGGAGAGGTCAACTTGCTATCAACGTAGTTACCATTCAACACTTTACCTATACTGGAGTCGTAAATAAATTCAACTTCTTTCATTTTAACTATTAACTCTTTAGGATAGTTCATAAAAGAAAAGCCTGCTTTCTCAGCAGACCTTGTTGAAACATTTACCTTTCACTGTCCCTCACGATATATCCTTACCACGCACTCCACATGCATGGAGACGGTGAAAGGGATATATCATCGATGCCGATACTCATTGTTCCCATATTGTATAGTATACTGTTAAAATTCAAATATGGAAATGAGCTTGCAAGCCAAACCCGAGCAACAGATCGTAGATCGCTTCTCAAATATGCCCTTCCCAAATCTACGAAAGTGTGTTGAAATTTACATTAAATAGAAGACGTATATATCCGATATAAATAAGATAACGACTTGGTTGAAATGGAGATATGCAGAATGAGCATTTTATTGAGGGTTGAACGAGAATCCGGTCATCCACCGATTGAGCTTGGCGATGGAAAAATTACTGGCTATAGCTATATCAACACAAGCCCGGCAGATTTTTTTGCCAAAGCATATAATGCGGAGCATTCGATTCAGATACGGGGGGAGATTCCACTTCGACTGCTTCCTCCTGTGGAAAAAGATGCGGATAACTCCAATACGCTGTATGCATGGTCGCTTACTGAATATAGGCCGGACAATGGTTATTATCGAACCGTGACCGTACGAATCGTGAGACACGAGAAGATAATTCGGGAAATCGTATTTACACATGCATACGTTCACGTGTATCAAGAACAGGTTAACGGCTTAAAAGGGGTATTAGAGTTTGAACTTGTTGTAAGACAGAAAAAAGATCAACTAGATAATATTCGGTTTGGTTTGGTTGAAGCACAACCAAACGTCGTTGAAAACAAAGGAAAACGTGTTACCGCTGCTGCTCATGCGCCAAAGATAGAAAACTGGGAGTCCAATAATCGAAGTAAGAGTAAGCTTTTTCTTTATCCTGTGGACAATTTATTGAAGTATGTTGAACCCTTGGATAAAACAGACGAAGAGGACAAAAAGTTGCCTCTACAAATCCAAGATGAAATCAATTGGTGTAAGCAATTGTGGGAGCAACAAGAGTTGCAAAATATAAAAAAAGAGATCCATACTGTTGCAAACTTCTTGAGAGAAATCGGTAAAAGTGGGGATGACTACGCCGTCCTACGAATAAAAACTTTCATTCCCTCAGAAACATTATACCTTCTAGACAATGTATTTGAAGGAACAGGTGACGGTAGAGATTTTGATGTTGATGCCACAAGCAATAGAACAGTCCAGTATAGTGTTATAAACTTCAGCAACAAACAGATGTATAATTTTAATTATACAGGTAAATCCCACCAGACCCATCCGTATAAAAAGGAGAAGACTGTTAATAACGATGGGATGTATGTTTCATATTCGTTGGAAGAAGGGATATTCAAGTTAACTGCGTCTCTCTCTTCTGGTAATCCAATAGCCCCTATTGCGAAGATTGATTATAATATTAATATAAACATTGATCCAGATAACAAAACGTACAAATATGAAGGAACTACTGACGGTTTTCCTGCTTATGAATGCTACATAAGGCGAAAAGATGGTAAATATAAAAGAATGTTTAATACACCTCCACTGACGCCTATGGGTGCTGAGTATCTAGTTGACGGCTATGGCGATATGAAAATACAAGGAGAAGGTTCTTTTTAACAAGGGGGTTATTGGTTGAAAAAACGTTTAATTTCTCTTGCTATCCTAGTGTTGATTATAGTTTCTTACTATGTTTTCACCGATAAGAAAGTTAATTGGAATGAGAACCTCGAAGGAAACAAATATGAAGTTACTTTCTCCTATTTTAATAGCAAAAAAGAAATCCCTATTCAGATCGAAAAGGGACAATTATTATTTTTTAATAATATATGGAATTTCGAGCGTGGAACATTAGGATTATCTATTTTTGATCCAAGTGGTGTATCGTTGGAAACAAAACATAAGCAGATCAGAGCGGAGAAATCCGGAATATATACTGTTGTTATTTATGGAGAAAAATTGGAAAATGGCCATTTGATTTTTAGTTGGGAAATTAAATGAATGCGACTAACCTTCGTTTTTTCAGCTATCTAAAAAATTTCTTTTCTACCGCGTAGAGTAGATAAAAACAACTTGCCATCCTCTCCGAACAGAGTTAAGATACACACACTCAAACAACGGAGGGGATTTCCTATGGAACATTGGCCAAATTGGTTTCTCGATGCTCTAAAGTTAAGATTCGATACCTCAGCGCTTACTGCTCAAAAACAGTATGCTCTGTTTCCGGTCCATCGGAAGCTTGCTGCTTTAAACGATGCCATTAAACATCGGGCAGACGATGATCTACTCGTTCTTTTGAGCGAGTGGGAGGATACGTTAAACCATAAGCATAATATCGAAAAAGAGTGGCTCTATATGCAAGGAGTTCAAGACGGGATTTGAATCATTTACCCCGCCTTACACTCGTCAGATTATCGTTTAGCCCACTAACTCAGTTATTTCCATCCCATTTTTTAAAGTGAAAACAAAATGCGCTGGTGAGAGAATAGTTATCTTCTCCACCAGCGCATGAAATAGGCTATCGTCAAATTGTTCGAGTAATTCTTGCCGTAAGCTTAGTACTTGTATGATTTCATCGACACGTTCCTTGATTTGGGCTTTTTGGTCATTATCTTTCTCCAGCAGGGATTTCTTTTGCCGAAGTTCGTTCAGCTCGCCCGAGATTCTGGTATTCTCTTCATTGTACACCGCTTCGTCAATCTGATCCCGAATCTTCAGGTTTACCAACCCTTTGAGGTCAAATTTTAGCTGTTCCATTTGCCGCTCGATTTCCAATAGTGGTTCATGTCCTGTTCGTTTAGTTACTATCGTTTCAATGTTAGCCTTCAGCGTTCGGATAAATCCATCCTTGTTCTCATGCATCCGATTGAACACTCGTACAAACGCATCCTGTAGTACAAATTCATCAACCGCTTTGGCATCGCAAGCGTCTTTACCTTCGTTCACATAGGTTCGGCATTGCCATACGACTTTCTTGGATGCGTTGTTACTGTTCCATGTTCGGCGTTTAAAA
>JBHJMN010000086.1:0-6357 GCA_042219835.1 Paenibacillus elgii | reverse complement strand
TAGTTCTGAAATGACCTTAATAATAATGGAAGTGTAATCGGTACCTTTAAAAAAACACGAGCCAGAAACCTTTGATAATCACGGTTTTCTGGCCTTTTTTTGCAACGAGGAGATATAATATGGCAGTTATGCACCCAAATTTTTGTTAGCGACTTGCGTATTTGGTGATCATTTGGTATATTGTGGTTATCTAATGAATAATATTCAGTAGTGAATTTGATTAAATAGTGGGGGGTAAGTGTGATTATACAATTACTGATATTCAACTATTCCTAGATACCTAGTAATGATGCAAAATTAGATGAAGTTATTGGGGATTTCCGTTTGACACAACCACGGACATACAACTATTTCAATTAGATTTATAATGTTGATAATTTTTGCTTAATATTAAGGAGGCATTAGTGTGATCATAACAAAGAACTTGGGAAAAGTTTATGAATCAGGTGAGCAATCTCATGTGGTTATAAAAGGGGTGGATTTGCAAATCAACAAAGGTGAGTTTGTCGCCATTATGGGGCCCAGTGGTTCTGGCAAAAGTACTTTATTGCATTTATTAGGGGGATTAGACACACCTAGTAATGGAGAGTTACGTATCGATGGTACTGAAATTTCTTCCCTTTCCGAAAAAGAACTTGCGTATTTTAGGCGAAGAAAGGTAGGTTATATTTTTCAGAATTATCAACTTCTACCTTCAATGACTGTTTCAGAAAATATCGCTTTTACCATGAACGCGGATGGAGTTCCTCAAAAAAAGCAAAAACAGCGAATTGCTGAATTAATTAAGTCTGTTAACTTAGAAGGAAAAGAACATTTTTTCCCCTCTCAGCTAAGTGGAGGCCAACAACAGCGTGTAGCTATCGCACGAGCTTTAGCCATGAATCCGTCATTAATTTTAGCAGATGAACCTACAGGCAATCTTGATCGAAAGATGGGAAAAGACATTCTGCATCTCCTTTCACGTTTGCATCATGATACTGGTCTTACGATTGTCATGGTAACTCATGATCCATATGCAGCTAAATTTGCAGAACGAATTTTGTTTTTTAAAGATGGAGAAATTCAATCTGATCATAAACTGGTGGAGGGAGAAAAAGATCATGTCATGGAAAATTTGCTGGCGAAACTTAATGCGTAAAAAACTACGTACTTTCTTTACCATTATTGCAATGATAGCTAGTGTTGCTATCGTACTAGCAGTATTTAGTTCTGTTGATTCTACAAAAAAATTAATTGAAAAGCAAGTGCAAGAGAGCGAAGGAAATGCAACTTATGTTTTAGAAAGTAAGAATAACGCAATGTCTTCTGTTTATTTATCTAAAGTTAGACAGGTCAAAGCTGTTTCTGATGCTTTTGCTTCCCTATATGTGTACACCCAGTTTACCATACCAAACCTGAGCGAACTAAATGAGACAAATAACAGAATACGTATCACTGGACTTAGCAGTATAGACAATAGTATGAGAAAGTTAGTAGCAAAATATGGAGACATCAATCAGTCTGGTGCAATTATTCCTGAGGTTGCAGCGAAATTATGGAAGGTAAAACTTGGCGATAAAATTTGGTTTGATACCCCCACAGGGCGAAAGGAGATTGCCATTTCTGCTATTGTGGCCAATGGAGGTTTTTTTGAAAGTCCTTCAAATTGGGAAGCTGCTCAAGGCAAGAGATGGAGAATAGTCATTCCATTATCTACCCTTCAATCTTGGTATCAGCTTGAGAATATAGTAAGTGAAATTCGCGTGAAAACAACTGAGACAGGTGAAAAAATTGAAAGTGAATTGAAAACAGTCACCCAGGATAATAGCATTGTACTTCGACCTGTAGTTTTAGATGCAAAACAGACAAATCAAGTAGATGCGATCTATCAAATTCTCTATTTGATTGGCGGTTTGATCACTCTCATTAGTGGATTTATTGTATTCAACACTTTTTATATGAGTATTGGTGAGCGTAAGAAAGAATTTGCTATTATGAAAGCTTTGGGCTATATTCCTTATCAAATTGTTAAGTCAATTCTGATAGAGGTATGTCTTTTTTCTTTCATTGGGCTACTAGTAGGGATTCCAATTGGTCTACAGTTGGCGGAGGTATTAAAAAAATTGTTATTTATCTCTTTTAAGGCTACCTACAACGTCCCGACTGAATCTCAATTCGCTATTCTAATGGCCATACTAATAGGAATAGCCACCCCTATTTTAGCAGCATGTTTCCCAATGATTCAAGCAAGCCGTGTAAGTATAATCTTTATGATGAAAAGCGCAATGGGACCACAAATCGGATCTAAGCAGAGATGGCGAAGTTATGTAGGTTTTTTGCTCATCCTACTCAGTTTTTTCGCAAAAATGTTTTTTGGTGTTTTTCTATTTATTGGAACTATGTTCTTCTTCCCAAATATTCTTAAAGTCATATGTAAAGCATTTGCGAAAATAAATCATAAGATGTGGGGATTTGGAGGATTTGTAGCCTCCCAAAGTATCTCTCGTCACATTAACCGTACTGCAAATTCTTCATTTATACTGTCTATAGGGATTATCTGTACTATATTTGTTACCTCTGCCATTGAAACTGGAAGTCAGTATGCGAAAGACATCATTCAAACTACTTCGGGTGGAGATATGAATGTGAAACTAGACAAAATAGTTACGGATTCTGATGTAAAAACAATTCAGGAATGGAACGGTGTAAAAAGTGTAGCAATATATAAGGAAGAAAAAGTAACTTGGAAAACGCAAAAAGGACAACAACGTCAATTCCCTGTCATCAGTGTTAACGAAGACTGGGCAAAACAGTACCCATTGTTCAGATCGCAGGAATATTCAAACGAAAAACTATTGTATAAGCTTTCCCAACCCTATACAGTGCTTCTTGGACAGCGTTCGTTTGAGGAATGGGGAGGAAAAATAGGCGACAAAATTATGATCAATACACCCAAAGGAGAGCAATCCTTTGAGGTTGTTGGTGTTGTCGATACTTCCTTTATTCTGAAATACAAAGGGTATTTGGCTTTCGCTTTGGACTCACATTTTCAAGATGAGTTTGGTATGAAGGATGCAAAAAACATCTTGCTTACGTATAACAATCCGAGTCATGAGAGGAGTATCAAAGAAGAAATGCTAAAAAACTTCGGTGGGCAAATTAACGAACTAACTACCGTTAACTCAGACCTAGACCGAATGAAACAATCATTATCATCGACTCCATTTCACGCCTTATTATTACTGGTAATCCTTATTTCAGGCATCGGTATTGTAAATACCCTAATGATGAATGTAATGGAACGAACAAGAGAAATAGGTATCATGCGTTCCATAGGTTTTACTAACACTCAAACAACTAAAATGATATTATCTGAAGGACTTATGATCGGAATTACAGGTGTGATAAGCGGGATTCTTATAGGGTTTATCACGATTTACTTATACACTAAAACGATCAACTTGAACATAAATCCTGTAATCCCTTGGTCAACAATTGCAGCAGTTAGTATATTGGGTATTTTTACTAGTTTAGTTGCTGCATTATTGCCAGCTAGAAGAGCTGCAAGGTTACCATTAATTGAATCCTTAAAATATGACTAAGATATAGTGAGGTTTTCAATCGAACGATTGTGGATAGGTATCATTCCAGCCGGTATGCCGAAAGTCTATAGCATTAGTCGACCACTCTTGCTTTGCTTTCACAAAAAAAAGTTAGTGTTAGACAATTTTCTTGCAATCCATGAGGTGTAAGATTCGGAGTAACAAAGAGAAACTGGTTCAAGAAAACTCCCAAGAGCTTGTATCGTGTATGGAATCAAGGCGAGCGTCAGCTAGTGCTTAGCAAATACCCTTGGGGACGGAACGACACAAGCTAGAATTACAAGAGGAAACCGATAAAAGATGTGATAAATAGCCCTGATGTTTTGAATGACATTCTCACTGACTCTTGACAGTGCACCCTTACGTAACTTGCATATTCGCTAGGTATTTTGTATATTATTATTAACTACTGATTAATGCACAGTAGTAATTATTTTTCGGTAGTGGAACCTTTTTGTAGATAAAGTAAATAATTTATCATCGAGTAGGAGCCAGAAAGTGTGAATATACAATTTAAAAAGGGTGTCTTAGAATTATGTGTTTTAGTCTTGATTGACGAGAAAGACCAATATGGATATGAGTTGGCACAGAACATATCAAAACATGTTGAGATCGCTGAGGGAAGTTTATATCCTTTATTGCGTCGTCTACAGAAAGAAGAATATCTACTTACTTATTTGAAGGAATCATCGGAGGGGCCTCCTCGTAAATATTACCAGATAACGTCTTTGGGGAAAAAGTATATGATGGAGCTTGTTTTAGAGTGGAACAAGTTTTCACAAGGAGTAAATCAACTAACAAGAGAGGTTAAAATTAGTGAATAATCCATCAACAAAGGAAGAATACATTCGTGTCCTAACTGAGCTTATCATGCCACTTCCCGAACAGGAGAGAAGTGAAATTCTGTATGATTTTCAGGAGCATTTTAATATGGGGGAAGCGGAAGGCAAGTCAGAGATGGATATTATTAGCGAATTGGGTTCTCCGCCTGAAATTGCACGAGATATTTTAGCAAACTATCATTTGGACAGAGCAGAGTCTGATCGTTCTGTCTCTAATATAACCAAAGCAGTCTTTGCAAGCATTAGTCTTAGTTTGTTTAATCTTATATTTTTTGTAGGTCCCTTAATTGTTGTCCTAGGAATATATATAGGTCTATGTTTACTATCTGTAGCCTTAATTATAGGCTCTATTGGTTTTCTAATTTTTATTATGGCAGACTTTTCTCAGATATTGTTTAAATTATTCTGCTCGCTGGCTTCTGGTGGAATAGGTGTACTCCTTGGTATATCGATGAAGTATCTAGGTATCTCTATTTATAATGGATTGTTAAAATACATTAAAATGAATGTAAGAATTGCAAAAGGAGAGAGATTGTAATGAAGAGATGGATTATACCTTCTGCCATAGTAGCCCTAATAGGCTGCATTGGTTTAGCAGTTGTTTTATTAGTTAATGGTTTGCCTAAAGACATACTTTCGGAAGAGAAAGTATCATTTGAAGAAAATAAGAAAGTGAATGCAGAGAATTTTAACCAAATAAAAATTTATATGGATGCCGGTAATTTACATTTTTACCCATCAAAAGAAGGGGATATCAGCATTCGTTATTATGGAACAGGGAATAAAAAAGGGATTGTCAATAATTCGCACTCTTTAGAAGTTCAAGAGAAGAACGACCAATTACTCATTTATACTAAATTATCCCAAACTTCTCTTGGTTTCTCTCATCTAACCGCTAACTTAGATATTACTCTTCCTGAGAAGTTATATCAAAGGATTCAGGTGGAAAATTCCGGGGGAAATGTAAAAGCTGAGTCTTTGCATGCCAATAGCGTGGATATCCAGCTATCCGCAGGGGATATTTCCCTTAGGAACATCTCTAGCCAATCCCTAAAATTGAATGCAACGGCAGGAAATACGGATATAGATAATGTAACTGGAGATATTACTGTTGATTCCGCCGCAGGAAATACAACCATTCATTTAGGGACGATACAACAAAATCTTAAAATTCATTCTTCAAGTGGAGATGTAGCTATCAATTTAGATAAGGAACCAACATCCCTCAAACTTGATTCTGAAGTTCAGGCAGGAAGCAGTAATGTAAATTTAAGTATGAATTACCAAGTTAAGTCAAGCGATAAGATAAACGGGAAAATAGGTGCGGGTGAGCACGCTGTCGAAGTAGATGTTGAAGCAGGAAATTTTGATTTTGTTGTCACAGATAAATAATCCAAGGCTTGCTGAACAATACATAAAACGTGAGAAGTCGTGAAAAATCAAACCTAAGGTCAGCTGTTAAGATAATTTTCGTAAAAGAGAACAGAGAGGAACAAGAACGTTTTACTCAGTGCGTGCTTGCAATCCAAAAGAGACGAGGTGGAAACCTTGTCAAGTGCACGAGACGACAGTTCTTTATTTCAATGCCTTTTGTGCCCCCTTAGATGAATTGAATCATTGGCTATGAGAAAGATGTATGGCGTACGAGAATCAAAAAGTTCCACGTTTCCCTCTGACTGTAATCAAAGCATAAGGAGAAAGATCAAATACTGCCTCTCCGTTCGAGGCGTCGAAAGGCGTAGAATGTAAATTTCTATTGGGACTTCAGGAACAGGAACTACGCAGTTTTCTATTGCTCTTGGGATGGAGGCTTACAGCAAGGTTTTCACTGTTCAGGTTTGGACTGCTGCCCTAGTCGATAGACTAACGCATTGTTTTTTTGCCAAGGGGGTCAATTTTTTGATGACATTCACAATAGTTTGTTGACGATCCAG
>JBHJMN010000085.1:0-6455 GCA_042219835.1 Paenibacillus elgii | reverse complement strand
GTTTTAACATCGGAATGTAAACGACGAAGAGGAAGAAAAAAGAAACCACAATACGATTAATCGCATTGTGGTATATGATCTACTTCCTCGCGGCAAAAATGGAAAACTTAACGCAATCCATTGTATGTAGGTTCGTCTTTTGCTAACTGTTTAATTAAAAAATCAATGTTACTTGATTTGAAATAAGTAAATCTTTGAGTTGTTGTAATTTTACTTGATCAGTTTTCGCAATTTTATTTTGATCTATTAATTCATTAAGGTTTCCATTATTAAAGTGAAGATAAAAGGGGGGCTCAGCCCCAAAACCTCCACAAAAACAATCCTCAACACTATCTAAATTGAAACCATAGTAACCACCGGGTCCATTCATAGCTTCTCCTAGGGCACAAAAAAAAGAAATACTGTCCACTACATAAGTCATGTCCAAGTAATAATGTTTATTTTCAGCCGTATTATTTTTATTAAAGTTAGAATGTATGCGAACAACTTCTAACCAACCTAACCTTTGCTTCTTGGATAAACTAGCCCATGTATTAATTACTACTGGTTTGGAAATCATCCATTTATCCCAAATTTCCAACGCTTCAAAAGAAGGCGCGGACGAAAAACCACCAGATAAATTGAGACTAATCTCCTCCTGAAAGATGACATCCTTATGAAAAGAAATTAGTTTTTCTGGTACAAAAAAATATGAGCCTATTATTTTACCGTCTTGCTCCAGCATACTTATGTGGATTCCTGATATTCTGCACTTTGAAGCAGTAAAATACTTGATAAATGCTTCAGTTAACCTCAAGCCCATCAAAGTTATATTATAGAAATTTTGAGCTTTATTTTCTGAAATTACAATAATATCCTTGCAGTATCCAACGATAATATTACTTTCATCATCCACAATTAAATATTTATGCATAACACTCCTCCAAAAAACTATTTTTTTAAATTACCGCCATCTGGAAACCAAGGACTAGGAAATAACTTAGGCTGAGAATAATCATGTCCTTCAACATAACCCAATTTCCCGTCGTTTCTCTTTAAAATTCTATGATTTGTACCCGGAACATCATACTCGAGTGAACCTGCCCATACGTTCGTTGGTCCTGAGATGCCCTTTAATTCAGTTGCATTAAATACCTTTTGGTTTCCGTTACTATCCAACCGAGGTGTCCCTCTTCCTAAAGATATTTCGTCATACTGATAAACAATTGATTTTGGTATATAATGCTGGCCTGAAAGTTGAGGGAGTGGCGCATTTCTTCGAGATGGAGTTACAGCAGCAGCAGCACCAAGTGTCTCTTCGGCTGATACTCCAATCTCCCACTTGAAATCAGTGTTCTTATCAAGTGCATTTAATAGTTCGCTTCTTGCCCACTCTGCATTACCAATGCTGTTTTCGTATGAACTGGTCTGTGTTAACAGACCGAACAAATAGTTAAACCGATTATTATTTGCATCATTGAACACTGGTTGAAAGGTCGTACCGAGTTGACTCCGATTTGTCAAATATTCTTTAGAGTCTTTCCTCAGAGACATTGATTCTGAAATCATTAAATCGATTTCAAAATATGTACTATTTTTAATATGACCTGTGGGATCATTAAACTTTAAAGGATTATTTTCCACATACGTATAAAGATTCAAACTCAGCGGATTGCCAATATCCCCTTCATACGTATCCTGATTCATAAACCGGCCTGCACTCGGATCATACCATCTTGCCCGCAAATATTGAAGGTTCGCGCTGTTGTCCCAGAACTCTCCGCTATAGCGGAATGGCTGTGGCACTTGCTCCTTTACGGTCAATGGATTTCCCCATATATCATACGCATACTGGTTCAAGATATTTCCGCTGCCATCGGTTAGCCCTACAACATCTCCATGACCATTTTGAAGATAATATGTCTTATTCCCACTTGCATCTGCACGTGCTGCCAGTCCGTTTCCACGAATGTACCGAGCTTTTAACGCGGCTGAACCGTTCGTTACTGTCCCCTCGGCAATCACATTCGCTCCGTCATAGTAATAACGAACCGTCTGCCCGTTCTCCGTCCGCTCGTACAACAGTCCGTCCCCGTTATAACGGTACGATACGTTCTTCCCGTCATCGGTCGTCACTTGAACGAGCCGGTTCCGCTCGTCGTACCGGTAACTTGCTCCGCTCAGGTTCGGACTATTGCTACTCTGCATCGTTTGACGGTTGCCGCGGGAATCGTACGTGTACTGTTCGCCAAACTGGCTTGATGTTCCGATCCGGTTTAGCGGGTCATAGCTAAATTCATGCCGCGTTCCGTTCTCTGTCTTACTCGTCTGATTACGGTTGTTGTCATAGCCGTAGGCAAAGGTATTGAGAGCCGCGCCCTGTTTATTCTGGGACAGTCCGGTCAGATTCAATCCTTCATACGTATAAGTCCCGTTCACTCCATTGCGCTGCACGATGGCTTCCAATAAATTGTTGTGCTTATACTTGTACGTGGCATCCCAGTCGTTAAGCTTTGGACCTACGCCTGTCAGCCGGTTACGGTTATCATACCCGTACTCCGTAACATTGCCAAACGGATCGGTCATCATCTTTCGATTTCCTTGCTCATCATACGAGTATCGGATCGTCCTCCCGTCTGGATACGTGAGAATGTCCAATTGTCCAAGCTCGTTATAGTGATAGTTCGTGGTACCTGTGTTGTCTTGCATGACCTTTCGTTTTCCAGCCGCATCGTAACCATAACTTATCGTTTCGGTTCCTAAAGCACTGCTGATGAGCTTATTGCGGTTATCGTACTCGTTCGTTGTCACTTGACCTTTACGGTCTACATACGTCCGTAAGTTATTATTTTCATCGTAATAAAACTTTTCTACCGCCTGATCGGGTGCGATCGTCTGAATCGTACGACCCAGCTCGTCATATTTCTTGGACCTTTCCGTGTTGTCCGGGAACACAATTTTGAACAAATTCAAACGGTCTTTTGAAGTATATTCATACTTCGTAAACTCGTTCTTCGCATTGGTGACTCCCGTCAAGCGCCCCAGGGCATCATAATCAAACTTCGTCCGGTTATTGTTGCCGTCCGTGCTTTCGCGGACTTTACCGGCCGCGTCGTAGATAAACGTACCCAATGTTTGGACCACGGGCTGCCCATTGACTTTTTTCGTTTCCTCATTCTTAATCGTCCGGTCTAACGCATCTAATGTCTCCGTCACTTTGTAGCCTTCAGCATCGGTCGATACCTTCGTTCGCTGAATATCGTTATATTCCACCGTAGCTGACGAACCGTCCGGGTACGTGATTCTATTTTGACGGCTCCATTGGTCGTAGCCGAACGAAGTCCGGTTTCCCTTGGCATCTTCGCTCCATTCCAAGCGACCGTATGAGTCGTAGCCGAATCTGCTTCTAATATCCTGCTCGCTCACACCCGTTGCGATCTTCCAGCCGAACGGATTCCATTGCGTATACGTTTTTACGCCTTCCTCGTCCGTGATCAGAATCGAATTTTTCGCATCGTCATATTGCAGGTTGACGACGCTGGCATCCGGATTGGTTGCTTTCGTTACCCGGCCCAGCTTGTCATAGTCATAGTTTGTCGCATTGCCTTTGCCGTCGATGATTTTCGTTACTTTTCCAAGCGTCGGATTATACTCATATTGCTGCGTAATCTTTGTAATCGCTCCATCGACATTGGTCACATCCGTTGTCGTTTTGGTCGGAAACCGGCTGTGGTATTGGGGGCCGTATTCCACAAGCGTTTCGGTTTCTTTGGCGTCCCCGGTTTTTGTTATGATTTTGCGCGGGTTGCCGTGCGGATCGAAGTCTTCATAGCGCGTCTCCGACAGCTGCTTCCCGTTAGGGTCGTTTTCGAACACCTTTTCCTTGGTTACTTTCCTCTGCTCATTGCGCTCGAGCAGCGTATACCGCTTCTGATTATTATAGATCGGCTGCGCTATGCTGCTAAGCAAGTGCGTGTTCGGGTCGTAATCGTAGTTCGTTGTAACCCCCGTAGGATCTTTCGACCATAGCACATTGCCATAGAGGTCGATTTCCCGGGACGTGCTTGTTGTATATGATTGCCCCTGAGCCGTATAGGTGGTGGTCACTTTGTTGGGGTACGGCTGCTGTCTTGCTTCGTCGTATTGCTGATCTGTTGAGATGGTGTATGTCATGCCGTCTCTGACTGATGTTTTGGTAATGTTCGTTTGGTAATACATATCTTTTAGCCAAGGCCTATGGGGATGTTCGTCCCAGTTAACTTTATTTGTATATTTTGTTTGAGATACACCGTCATCACGAAAAGTATAAATAAAATTGTCAAAAACGTTGCGATCATATGTGAACTTCTCATGCTTGAATGTTCTATGAGAATCGTCCTGCAAGGACTTCTCTTTTATACGGTAATGCTGCTTGAATAGGGTCAAGCTACTTTTCTTATCCTCGTAAACATATGAACTTTTTGCCCCTGTGGGGTGAATTATGTTACTCAGCTGCAAATTACGCTGATATAGCTTCTTCTCCCATGTACCCCCATACGCACTAGCAAGATAGTAATCGGAATATTCATCTTTTATGGTATAGTTATAGACGGTTGTTCTTCCTTCAGCATCAATCACTTTATCCAATCGCGCTATGTCCATACTAGTCCCATTCCAGAAAGTCTCATGGGAAGGAGCTTTAATGAAAGATTGAATATACTGTACTTTTTGCCCTCCTTTTGTTAAAGTTATTCCTTCGGCCTGATAATCAACGGTAATAGTTTGGCCGGGGTCATCTGTTGAAATGCTTTTTAACTTTTTGGAATAACGACCCCAGCCATCTTCGTAGTTAAAATGAATCTCATTATTGTACGCATCGCTTATTTTACTTAAATAACCCGCTCCATCCGTAGCCTCACCACTATATTTTAATTTAAAGTGGTACGTAATTCCTTCAAGAGTCTGAATTAAATAGTATCCTCCTTGCCAATCGTATCCTCCATCCAAATCTCGACTTACTTTTAAATTCTTCCAAGGGTATTTCAACAAATATGTCTCACCCCAAGCGTAGTTTGGGTTTAGTTTTTCATCGCCCCTTACTATATTTCTACCTATTTCATATGTACCAGATCCTAACGGACCGGCAAGATGAATATACCAGTTCGCGCCATTGTATTTCATATACGGAAGATCCCATTCCCAACCTGTACCGAGCCAACCAAATGGAAAATCACTCTTAGGCCCGGGAGGTTCAGGTTGAGCATCATTGGGACCTATATCATACATGTTTGCATCAGTACTGTTATAGGTTCTTGTCAAGGAAAACGACAATCCGTTTCTTCCGTAAATCGTCATATCCGTCGTTTGTAGCGATAGACTACCTGATAAGGTAGAGACAGAATCATATTCCGAGTTGATCAGATATGGGGACTCGTCGGGTTTAAGATTCACCGGCTCAACAATGGGTTTTGAGGCCAGTGATCTCTTCAATCTGTTTTTATAGACGGAATCATACACCGAACCATATACGGAGTCTGTAATACTTGCTATAGAATTGATAGCGCCGATGGCTGAACCAATAATCTTGTCACTTAAAACTCCGTTTAATGATGAAGTATTCGTCAGTGAACTGCCTTTGGACCTATCGCTCTTAAAGCCTGTAAGGAGTAAGCCCAAGACATCTTGCTCTGCGGCAACCGTAGGTGTGATTAGAGACAAGAATAGGACCAAGCTTAGTAAGGATGAGATAATTCTTTTCATATGAACCTCCATTTTATACTTTGACGCCCAGTTCATAACGCGTCTCTGATGTTGTCAGGAATATTTCCCCTGTTAAATTATACCTTCACCGAGTGGTTCCTGTATACAACAGATTTGGTTGAAGACAACTATATTTCAATTTGCTACTGTAAGTACTTTAGCCCGATCAAATCTAAGCATATGGTACCTAAAGCTTGTCCGCAGTACCTCATAGTATGGCATAAACTCGACATAAGTAGTGTTCGGTGGGATTAAACCCCATCATTATTACTGCCACAAATTCAATTCTGTTGAGTGAATCATAATCATTTTAGGGCTTGCTGAACGAGTTTCGGTTTTTTTAGCATGATTACCCTCGATAAAGTTAGGACGACTTAAATCCTATGTCTCTACATCGTCCTGTCCATTGTATTCCGTCCATATCGGGAGTAACACTCCAGCCGCCTGATTGCTTACACCATCTACGTAGATGTCGTACGACCCGTATTTAAACTACATCCTTGGGAGCTCGTGCCGTGACCATTGCCGGATTAACTTGCGTAGAGACTATATGAGCTATTGCACCATCGATGTAAATATGGGTAATATATTTTCCCGTTTCGTTGTTATGTTTGTTGAAACGAATAGTAGCTTTCCATACGCCTTCAGTTACCTTTTCCCCCTGCAACCACGGGTTCTCTAAATCATCCTGTCCATTATGCTCCGTCCACGTAGGAAACTCTACTTTCGTCGCTCCT
>JBHJMN010000084.1:0-6598 GCA_042219835.1 Paenibacillus elgii | reverse complement strand
TTTGCTCCTCGTTCTACGCTCATCTGAATTCCACAACCGCTAATTTTGGTTTTGAGCCTTAATTTTATTCGTCTTTTTGGTAATTCATTTATTACATTTTAAAAAAATACTTCAGGAACAAAAAACTAGAAGAGAATTCATACTTGCGATTGTATTTGTTTTATCAGGAATGATATCTTTTTGTGCAATGATTCTGTCACCGGAATTCCCTTCCAGGGCCACTTTTGGGGGATCTGTGTTTTTTATCATTTCTATTATTATCTTCTTAAAGACGGGATTAATAAACAAAAAAAATAAAAATCTTAAAATCATAATTGCAATTCCAATATTGACGTATATGATATTTTCTATGGCCCATGTTTTTCAAAAATACAATACCTTAAATTACGAAGCTACTCAAAGAAATGGAAAAATAGAAAAACAATTGGCTAAGGGTAATTTTGATCTAAAACTTGACTCTTTTACTGTGAATAATGACCGATACACTTTTATTTATGATATAACTTTAAACCCCAATTACACAACAAATGTGCATTTTGCCAAATATTATGGCCTCAAAACAGTACAAATTAACAGCCCATTTATAAGTATTGAATTTGATAACCCTGATCGCGATTCTTATCAAATCTATTACGATTCTGGAAAAGGATTTAACAAAATAGAATCAACCAAATCTTATATATATAACAAAGTTGACGGGAATATTTTGTATTTTTCTATTCCAGATGGAAATATAAATAACTTGCGAGTTTATCCGGGGACTAAAGCACGGACTGTTAGAATTAAAAACATAACTATAAGCATGTCCTCTGGGAAAAAAAGTATGTACGCAGATGAAATTTTAAAGTATATAAAGTCGACAAGTAATATTGAAACTTTAAGGATTAGCAACGGGATAATAGAAATGGAGAAAAATGCAATTGATTCATACTTTGATTTAAAACTATTATAAAAAATGATGAGCTTTATCTTATTGATACCATCCTATAAGCTAATATGATTTTGCCTCTGCAACAAAAGTCTGGTATGATACGTTAAATAAAATATATAGTGTAAGGATGGGTGGGTATGCAAATAAAGTCAGACAACATAACTTGGCAACAATCCGCGATTAATAAGTTGGACAGGCAAGCATTAAATCAACACAAGAGCTGTGTACTCTGGTTAACCGGTCTTTCGGGTTCTGGTAAGTCATCTATAGCAACTGAACTTGATAGACGTTTTTATTCTAAAAAAATACGCTCTTATGTACTAGATGGAGATAACATTCGACATGGTCTCAATAAAAACTTAGGTTTTAGCCCGGAAGACCGGAAGGAAAATATTCGTCGTATTGGTGAAGTGTCCAAATTATTTGTTGATGCAGGGCTATTTACTATAACTGCGTTCATATCCCCGTACTTAGAGGACAGGGAAATGGTTCGACATATGTTTAGCGAAGGTGAATTCATAGAAATATATGTTTCTTGTCCCATAGAAGAATGTGAAAAGCGTGATCCCAAAGGCTTATACCAAAAGGCAAGAAACGGGGAAATAAAAGAATTTACTGGAATTTCTTCACCATATGAGTCTCCTAGAAATCCTGAGTTAGTTATTAAAACGGATAAGCTTACCATTGACCAATCTGTAGATGAAATAATGCAATTTTTACAAAATCAAAATTTAATATGAGGGATCGATATGAGTATTGGAATTGCCGTGATGGGACTACTAGTTGGAGGACTTGTTGGAATAACTGGCGTAGGTGGCGCGGCTCTCCTCACTCCAATACTAATGTTTATGGGGATTTCTCCCTCAATAGCTGTTGGATCAGATTTAATGTACAATTCCATCACTAAGTTTTTTGGAGCCATTCAACATAGCAGACAAAAAACTGTAAGGTGGGATATAGTAAAGCTGCTGGTTTTCGGAAGTATTCCGGGAGCTGTCGTCGCGATCAGTGCTCTTAGATTTTACGATTCTATATTTCACGAGCAAGAAGAGTTCATGAAAATCTCTTTAGGCTATGTCTTGATATTTACCGCGTGTGTAACGTCGTATCAGTCTCTTTTTCTTAAGAGAGTTAATGTTCTCGAGGATAATATTAACTCAAAAACGAAAGTGATTCTTACCATCGTAGTTGGGTTTGTTCTTGGCTTTATTGTTGGTTTGACATCGGTTGGTTCGGGGTCTTTATTTGCTATAGCAATGTTATTCATGTATCGAATCCTTCCATCTCAATTGGTAGGTACTGATATAGTGCATGCATTCTTTCTTGTAACTGTCTCTGCTTTACTTCATGTTGGTATTGGGAAAGTTGATTTTCTTCTTGTACTAAATTTAATTATAGGTTCAGTGCCAGGAGTAATAATTGGAAGTAAACTCTCATCCATAATACCAACTAAGCTTCTAAAGATCACGGTAACCCTTATTATTTTAATTAGCGGGTTTAAATTATTGTCTTAAAGTCGACTTAATTAGTCCACATTTGAATACGGGAGGAATCAGATGAAGGTATCGACTAAAGGAGAATATGCACTGCGAGCATTACTAGTGCTAGCACAAAATCCCAATCAAGTAATTGCAATTAGCGAACTCTCTCACAAGACCTTGGTTACCGTACAATATCTTGAAAAAATATTGTTACAATTAAAGAAAATGAATTATGTGGATAGCAAAAGGGGGCTTCAGGGAGGTTATTTTTTAAAAAGCCCTCCCGAAAATATATTTATTGGTGAGGTCATTCGATATTTGGAAGGCCCGTTGGCTCCAATGAGTTGTGCTAGTGTGACAGCTTATGAACCTTGTGAACTAGAAGAGACATGTTTATTAAAGCCCCTTTGGATGCTTGTTAGGGAAGTTGTCGCTTATGTACTTGATCAAACAACACTAGATGACTTAATCAAAGGGAATCTACAAAAATCCTCTTTCCAGATTTATTGAGAAAATTTAACGTTGTAAAGCGAGGAATAGCTATGTCAATTAGTAGAGGGCAACAATACATTGATAGTCTAAAAGATGATCGAAATGTTTGGCTTGATTCAGAAAAAATCGACGTTACCTCTCATACTGCGTTTAATGGAACATTGCTAACAATAAAAAAACTATTTGATATGCTTGATGATTCATCTTCAAGGGAACAAGTAGGTTTTAAAAGTCCAACTACAGGAGAATACGTCCATAATGCGTTCATGGTACCTCGAAACTATGAAGATCTAATGGCACGATCTAAGGCCTTTGCCTTCTGGGCTGAAAGTACAAACGGGGTTATGAGTCGACTATCAGATTATGCAAGATCAAGATTGACAGGTTGGTATGCTACTCGTGAATATTATCGGAAGTACGACAATCAATTTGCAGAAAAAATCGAGCGATATTTTGTAGAGGCACGTGATCGGAATTTATTTTTAACTGCAGTGCAGAGGGAACCTCAAATCAATCGATCTGCTTCATGGGGTGAGCAAAATGAGGATGCTGTTTTACGAATTGTTCGTAAGTGTTCTGAAGGAGTAATAGTAAGAGGAGCTAAAATGATTGCTACCGCTGGCCCTTATACTAATGACTTTATTGTGTATCCAGTACAGAAAATACCTTCATCGGCACAAGAGTGCGCTACTATGCTTATTGTACCGGCAAATTCCGAAGGACTTCATATTCTTTGTCGGGAAGCCTTTTTTTCTACTAGCAGTGAGGACCATCCACTCAGTTTTCAGTATGATGAGATGGATGCAGTTTTGTTCTTTGACGATGTTTTAATACCTTGGGAACGGGTCCTTCTGTATGATAATCCTGAAGCGTTATGGGAAATCCGATTAAATGAAGCGTCAAACAGTCTTGCATATCATCAAACTATTGTTCGGTTAGTTGTTAAGCTTGAGTTTGTTGCTGGAATTGCCTTCCGAATAGCTGAAGCTATTGGAGTAGAGAAATATCTGAATGTGCAAGAACAACTTGGAGAATTGGTTTCCCAAATTGAAAGTATCAGGGCATTAGTATTAGCTTCTGAGAGGGAGGCTAGTCTCGATTCTTACGGGAATTTTTTGCCCAATTTTCGCTATATTGAAACAGCAAGAAATCTAGGTACACGTTATTATCCACGTGCCATCGAAATCTTAAAGCAGATAGGTGCTGGTGGGTATTTCCAAATGCCTTCATCTATGGGAGATATGAGAGGTACGTTATCTGCGTTAACCGAAAAGTATTTGCAGGGAACCAATATGGAGGCAATGGAACGCGTAAAGTTGTTTAAATTAGCTTGGGATCTGGTAGGAAGCCCGCTAGGTTCAAGGCATGAACTCTATGAACGTTATTATGCCGGTGACCCTGTCAGGTTGTTTGCCAACCAGTACATCAATTACGATAAAACAAGAGTTATGCACAAGGTAAATGAGTTAATAAAAGAGAATATTTGAATATTTTAGATGTAGAGAGGATTGATTTTAGTGATTAAAAATATTATGGCTCATGGTGGCCAGTTAATTAATCGCTTAGTTGATGGAGAAGAAAGAGATCATCTAGTAAAACAAGTAAAGAACCTCAAGAGCATTGAAATCGATTCTTGGACGATTTCTGACCTAGATCTCGTTGCAATTGGAGCTTTCTCGCCATTACAGGGCTTTATGAAGGAAGAGGACTACCATGCTGTGGTAGAAAATATGAGACTTTCAAATGGAACCGTGTGGAGCATTCCTATCACTTTGCCTGTTGATTATGAACTTAGCAAGCAATTAAAAATCGGGGAGCAGGTCGCTTTAGTTGGTGAAGAGGACAAAATTATATATGGCATCATAGAAGTTGAAAGTATCTATTCGGTTGATCACAAAAAAGAAGCCCTAAAAGTCTTTAAGACCGATGATCTGAAACATCCCGGTGTAAAAAAATTGTTTTCAAGATCTTCAGTTTATGTAGGTGGCCCTGTTAAAGTTTTGGAGAGGCCAAAACGTGATAAATTTGAAGATTTCTATTTTGACCCTATCAATACTAGAAAAATATTTGAAGAGAGGAGTTGGAAAACAATTGTAGGATTTCAAACTAGAAATCCTGTTCATCGAGCACATGAGTATATTCAAAAATGTGCATTAGAAACAGTAGATGCACTTTTCCTGAATCCTTTAGTCGGTGAAACTAAGTCAGACGATATCTCTGCAGAGGTGCGGATGACAAGTTATCTGGTTCTCCTTGAAAATTATTACCCTAAAGATCGTGTTTTCTTAGGGGTGTTTCCTGCTGCTATGCGATATGCAGGTCCTAGAGAAGCTATTTTCCATGCATTAATAAGGAGAAACTATGGATGTACTCATTTTATAGTAGGACGTGATCATGCAGGGGTTGGTGATTATTATGGGACCTATGAAGCTCAGGAAATTTTTAGGCATTTCTCTTATGAAGAACTAGGAATCACACCTATGTTTTTTGAGCATAGTTTCTTTTGTGAAAAATGCAATAATATGGCTTCTAGTAAGACGTGTCCTCATGGTCAGGAAGATCATTTACATCTATCCGGGACTAAAGTCCGTGCTCTATTGCGTGATGGACAATGTCCACCACCCGAGTTTACACGTCCTGAGGTCGCACGTGTTTTAATAGAAGGACTATCTAGTTCACATTAGAGAGTGCTCTTATATTGGAGAGAACAACATAATAACGAGTGTAGAAAATCCATGGACTGTGGTAGTTAGGGCTTGATGAACGCTCGAAAAATTACTAAAAACCGCATCACAGCAAGGGATATGAGTTCATTTTGTCGAATTCATATGCAAAGAAAACCCGAAAAGAGCAACAAAAACCTTGCAGACGGAGGGATGAGCGTGTACAAGCCGATCGCGTATCTGGAAAACCAATTGATTTTGCCAGACGATTTCTTTCTGCCCTTCGGCGGGAAGCTGGATAAAGAAAATCGTTGGGTTCAGCTGGCGAAGATTGTACCGTGGGCGCATGCCGAGAAAAACTACAGCCAGTTCTTCAAGGACACGTTTCACGGGCAGCATACACTCAGCTTGCCCCGGGTTCGACAGTCTTCCCCGTTTTGTAGGCAACTGTGCTTAGCTGTGGATAAGTAAAATGCTGTAGTGGCGCAGGTTCCGTGGTTTGGCTTTTTAAAAATGTGGACAAATCACAGAAAAATTTGTAGGCACACGCTTTATGTGGATAACTCATATTTTTTGTTGATCTATAGCTATTTTAGTAGTAACATCGTATTATGTACATACGAACCACTTCTCGTAAAAACAAAGACGGCACTTCGGTCCGTTATATTCAACTTGCCCATAACGAGCGCAATCCTAAGACCGGTCAGTCACAAGCGAAGATCCTCTACAATTTTGGTCGTGACGATGAGGTGAATATGGCGGCGTTGCGGGGTCTTGCCCAAAGCATCGGACGTTATCTTGGCGAAGATCCGCAGGCAGCTGATCGCGACCCTTCTCCTATCGCTCCGCTTCGGCTCACACGGAGTAAGTCACTGGGCGGCGCGTGGCTCTTGAATGAGCTCTGGCAGAAGCTCGGAATCGGCAATGCGATGACCAAGCGCCTGACGGAACGGCAGTTTCAAATACCCATAGAGCGTATCTTATTCGCACTTGTCGCCAACCGGGCGCTTGCTCCATCGAGCAAGCTTGCC